>JBFWYI010000001.1:0-368371 GCA_050186575.1 Sandaracinaceae bacterium
AAGATGCTCCAAGGCCAGCCTCCTTCTCCATTGCGGGATTGACCGCGTATAAAACCAGTGAGGCACCTATGGTGACCTCGGCGAGTAGGAGGCTGGCCACTCCATCCCTTCTGAATCGGAATCGGAAACGGAAACGGAATCGGAATCGGAATCGGACTCGGAATCGGAATCGGAAACGGAAACGGACTCGGAAACGGAAACGGAATCGGAACGGACTCGGAAACGGAATCGGACACGGACACGGACACGGACACGGAATCGGACTCGGACACGGACACGGAATCGGACACGGAATCGGACTCGGACTCGGACTCGGACTCGGACTCGGAATCGGAATCGGAATCGGAATCGGAATCGGACCCGTACCCGTACCCGTACCCGTACCCGGCCTCGGCCTCGGAGCCCGCCCGCGCCTGGTCCGAGCGCGAGCAGCGGACCAAGCTCGCCCGATGCGCGCCCTCGCGATCCTGATCCTCCTCGCCGGGTGCGACGCGGCGACCACGAGCGACGCGGGCCGGTCGATGATGGACGCGGGC
Source organism: Sandaracinaceae bacterium (assembly GCA_050186575.1). Taxonomy (GTDB): domain Bacteria; phylum Myxococcota_A; class Polyangia; order Polyangiales; family Sandaracinaceae; genus JAUHXR01. The sequence goes on from JBFWYI010000001.1 coordinate 537, forward strand.
TCTCCCGTCGCCGCCGACGGAGGTGGCGCGGACGCCGACGCGCGGCTCGACGCGGGTGGCATGGACGGCGGCGCGATCGACGCGGGCGCCGGGCCCGCGATCGATGGCGGCGGCACGCCGTGCGTCGTGGCGGGGACGGCCGGCGAGTGCATCCACGTCGACGACTGCACCGGCATGAGCACGCCCGGGTTTTGCCCCGGGCCGAGCGAGATCCAGTGCTGCACGCCGGTCGCCTCCGGGAGCTGCGATCCGTCGGTGATGCCGACGCCGAACGCCGGCGCGATGGAGGCGCCGGGGAGCGGCGGATGCCCGCCGGGGATGACGCGCGTCGCGAGCTTCTGCATCGACGTGTACGAAGCATCCCTCGTGGTCGTGGGTCCGAGCGGGCCCATCGCGAGCTGGTCGCCCTACCACAACCCCGGGTCGAACCGCGTGCGCGCGATCTCGGCCGCCGGCGCGGTGCCGCAGGGCTACATCAACCAGATCCAGGCGACCGCCGCGTGCGACGAAGCGGGCAAGCGTCTTTGCACCGACGCGGAGTGGCTGCGCGCGTGCCGTGGCCCGTCGGGCTCCGTCTATCCGTACGGCGACACGCGGATGCCGGGTGTATGCAACGACGCGCGCGCGGTGCACCCCGCGGTGGAGCGCTTCATGAGCAGCGAGCCGTGGGTGTTCAGCATGCTCGGTGACGCGTGCATCAATCAGCTACCGGACAGCGTCGCGCTCACCGGTGCGCACCCGGGCTGCGTGAGCGCCGAAGGTCCGCTCGACATGATGGGCAACCTCCACGAGTGGACCGCCGATCCGGCGGGCACGTTCCGCGGCGGCTACTACGTCGACACCTATCGCAACGGCGAGGGTTGCCTCTACCGCACCACCGCGCACACCACGCCGCACTGGGACTACAGCACCGGGTTCCGCTGCTGCGCCGATCCGTAGCGATCTCGGACATACTCGCCGGGTGCGGGGCGCGAGCGAGCGGGTCGGTGGCGTTCTTCGGATCGGCGGGTGGATCCTCGGCGCGATGATCGCGACCGGCTGCGACGCGGACCGCGTGACCCTCGCGATCGACCTCCGCACCGACTTCAGCGTGCCTCAGGAGATCACCGAAGCGATCACCGAGCTGCGCGATCCGAGCGGCGCGATGATCGAGCGCCGCACCGTCTCGCTGGATGCGATGGACGATCCGATCGCGGGGGTGCGCCTCGCCGAGCTCGACGTCGCGCCCGGCGACTACCTCGTGACGACATCGCTCCGCGATCCCGCCGGCACGATGGTAGGGAGCCGCGACGTCCTCGCGACGGTGCGAAGGGCGACCGCGATCACCGTGGTGATCACGCGCAACTGTCGTGGCGTCGAGTGCCCCGCGAGCGATCCGCTCGCGACCGAGTGCCTCGGCGGAGTGTGCGTGCGACCGGAGTGCTCGCCACAGACGGCGGAGCTCTGCCCGGAGCCCGCGTGCGGTGCAGATGATGAGTGTCCGGCGGGCCCGTTCGCGTGCCTCCGGCCGGTGTGCCTGGGCGGAGGCTGCGGGCTCCGCGCCGACTCGTCGATGTGCGAGCCCGAGCAGCGCTGCGACCCGACCGTCGGCTGCGTCGGGGAGACGATCGTCGACGCCGGAGCGAGCGACGCCGGCCGGGCGGACGGGGGCACCGCGCTCGGGAGCGGGCTCGTCACGTTGAGCGGGAGCTTCGGGAGCTGCCCGCGCACTCCCCCGTTCTGCGTCACGCTCCGCGGCGACGCCTTCGTGGTGGTGGACCCGCAAGACGGCTCGACGTGTACCGGACCGAGCCTCGTGTTCGATCCGGCGCACGCCGAGGACGGCGCCCCGGACCCGCTGTACGCCTTCGCGCTGATCGAGGACGACATCTATCTTTGCGGGACCAACGGGACGTCGGACGCCTGGGGCTACCACGTCGACATGGCGAGGGGCGTCGTCGAGGACGGGCTGCTCGGCGACGTGACGCGATGCATCAGCATGTTCCGCGACGGCGCCCGGATCGGCGTCGGAGCGGGGGCGGAGGTCTCGAGCTACGCGACGTGGCGCGACGTGTTGACCGACGTGCCGATGGGCACGCTCGGCGCGCCGATCGGGAGATGCAGCGGCGGGCTCGGTGGGACGCTGCAGTGGGACGTCCTCGGCGGGACCTTCTACGGCGGCTGGTTCACCGGCACGGACCTCGAGACCTGCGACATCGCGACCGGCGATCGCGATTCCATCGAGTTGGTCGGGTTCGACGCGCGGATCGACGGCGTCGCGGTGGGCTCGGAGATCGTCGTGCTGTCGCGAAACGTGTTGCACTTCTTCAGCTCGACCGGCGCCCCGCTCCGCACCGTCCCCCTGACCCCGAGCGGCACCTACCGGTCGCTCGAGTGCGCGTTCTGAGCCGTCGGCTCGGCCGTCCGCCTCGATGAGCTCGCACGCGCACACGAAACGCGCCGCCGACTTGACGCCACGTGGGTCGTGTCGATATATCGGATCGACACAACGCGATAAAGTATCGCGTCGTGACATCGGAGACCCACGCATGCATCATCACCACCGCTGGGCCGGACCGCCCTGGCACCCCTTCATGGCCCGCAAGAAGCACTGGCGGCATGGCCCGCCGTTCGGACCCCACCCGATGCACCCCCCGGGGCCGCCGCCCTGGGTGATGGAGTGGATGGGGTGGCGCGAGCGGCCCGAGCGCGGCGAGGTCCGCTACCTCGTGCTCGACGCGCTCGCGAGCGGACCGAGCCACGGCTACGAGATCATCCAGACCATCGAGCAGAAGACGAACGGCGCCTACAAGCCCAGCCCCGGGAGCATCTACCCGACCCTCCAGCTCCTCGAGGAGATGGGCCTGATCACGGAGAGCGACGCCGAGGGCAAGCGCAAGCGGTTCGCCCTTACCGAGGAGGGCAAGAAGGAGCTGGCCGCGCACTCCGACGACGTGGAGGAGGCGTATGCCCGCTTCTCGGGTCCGTCCGCGGCGCCGTTCGACGACTTCGACTTTCGCGGTTGGTCCAAGCGGCTCAAGCGCGTGATGCGCAGCGTCGGTCGCGGCGCCCGCTTCGGCGCGGTCGGCCCCGAGAAGATGGAGCAGATCAAGACGATCATCGAGGACGCGATCGCGAAGATCGAGGAGGTGCTCGAGTCGAGTGAGCGCTGATGGTGAGCGCCCACCCGACGTCGTCGCGTCGGGTGTGCGCGCGTCGCCACCGTCGCACGTCCGTGTGCCGCTCCCGTTTGCTTGACTCCGCTGGTGCGGAGGGTAGATAGACGCGCGTGTTCGGAGTGCGTGAACACCGCTTGGCGCTCGCCATCGTCGCGATGTTCGCCGCGTATGCGGTCGCGCCCCTGACCTCGGCGGAGCCCACGTCGGTCCGGACCGCGAGCGCGTCCGGGGCGACGCCGTCGTCGCGCGCGATCCCTCGTCGGCCGATCGCAGCGCGGTTTGCGGAGCTCGAGCTCGCGAACCCGGTCGCGTGGCGCGCCGAGCTGCCTCACGTCGATCCGCCGCACGAGCCGGGCCCGCCTCGGGCGCCCGAGTGCGTCGCGACGGAGAGCTCGGACGACGCGCCGAGCGACGAGCTCCCCGTGGGGTCCGCGCCAGGGACGGAGCATCCGCGGATCCTCGCCCACGCGGGCGGCGGCCGGATCGAGCGCGCGCGCCTGTCCGCCGGATCGGCGCCACAGCCGGCGCTGCTCAGCGGTCGCGGTCCGCCCGCGGTTTGAGTCGCTCGGTCGGTCGCTCGACGCGCTGACCTTCCAACCGAGGCGACCCGGCCGTTAACTATCCCCCGCCCGCCCGGTCGAGAAGAATGACTCGCCGAGCGGTGTTCGACCCGCCGAGGCGACCGCCCGGCGCTCATCCGTCGGAGAGCCGACGGAGCCTTCCGATCCCCGTCGGCCCCTCTCTGATTCGAACTACCGCATGCCGGAGCGCTTCCTCATGAGCTCGAGAACGCGAACGCTCGTCGTCGCGATGATGACCGCCACCGCCTTCGTCGTCCTGGACGGTTGCGTCCCTGCCGTGCCGCAAGGCGCGATGCGCGATGTAAACGACACGACGCCCGACGCGTTCCGTGCCACCGCGGGGGACGAGGGCACCACGCAGCCCAACACCGGGCTCGTCAGCTGGACCGACTACTTCACCGATCCTCACCTCGTCGCGCTGATCGACGAAGCGCTCCAGCACAACCAGGAGCTCAACATCGCGGTGCAAGAGAACTTCATCGCGAGCTACGAGGTGATGGCCCGGCGCGGTGAGATCATGCCGATGTTCAACGTCGGCGCGGGCGGCGGCGTCGAGCACGTGAGCGAGGCGAGCAGCCAGGGTGCGAGCGACGAGCAAGCGGGGCTCGACCCGAACCTGCAGAGCTACTCGGTCGGCGTGTTCGCGAGCTGGGAGATCGACATCTGGAACCGGCTCCGCAACCTCGCCGACGCGGCGGCCAACCAGTACCTGGCCAGCGTCGAGGGACGGCACTTCATGATCACCGTCCTCGTATCGGAGATCGCGAGCCTCTACTACGAGCTGATGTCGCTCGACCGTCAGCTCGTCGTTGTCAATAACAGTGTCACTCTTCAGGAAGACGCGCTGAACGCGGTGCGGCTGCAGTTCCAGGCCGCGCAGACCACGTCGCTGGCGGTCGCGCGGTTCGAAGCCGAGCTGCTCGAGTTCCGCAGCCGCTCCTACGAGATCCGTCAGGCGATCATCGAGACCGAGAACCGCATCAACTTCCTCGTGGGTCGGTTCCCGCAGCACGTCGAGCGCTCGAGCGCCGACTTCCTGAGCCTCACGCCTCCGCCCATCCACGCGGGCATGCCGAGCGACATCCTCACGAACCGGCCGGACGTACGCGCGGCGGAGCTCCAGATGCGGGCGGCGCGCCTGAACGTGGACGCCGCGCGCGCGCGTTACTTCCCCGCGCTGAGCCTCGAGGCAGGGATCGGATATAGCTCGTTCGACATCTTGCGCCTCGTGGACACGCCTGGCTCCGTGTTCTTCGCCATCTTCGGCAACATCACCGCGCCGCTCCTCAACCGTACGCAGATCACGAGCGGCTACTACACGGCGGACGCGCAGCAGCGGCAGGCGATCATCGGGTACGAGCGCGCGATCCTGAACGCGTATATCGAGGTCGTGAACCGGTTGAGCCTCGTCGACTTCCTCCAGGCGAGCTACCTCGTGCGCGAGCGACGGGTGGACCGGCTCCTCGAGTCGATCGACATCTCGATGCGCCTGTTCGCGAACGCGCACGCGGACTATCTCGAGGTGCTCACCGCGCGGCGCGACTCGCTCGACGCGCAGCTCGAGCTGATCGAGACGAAGCAACGTCAGTTGACCGCGTCGGTCCGGCTCTATCAAGCGCTCGGAGGTGGTTGGCAGCGGCCGGAGGAGCGGCCCGCCGCCGAAGAGGCCGCGACCGGAGACGAGCCGGCGGAGGGAGAGCAGCCGTGAGGGGTCCGCGGCCCTCGCTCGCTGAGCCGCTCTCGATGGCTCGCGGTACCGACGCGATGATGACCCGCCTCGCGCTCGTGCTCGCCCTCTCGATCGTCGCGCTCGCGGGCTGCGACGCGGGCGACGACTCCGACGCCGGTGTGCGCGTCGACGCCGGTGCGCGCCGCGACGCGGGCGGCGAGAGCGACGCCGGTGCGAGCGGCGACGACGCGGGCGCGCGCGACGCCGGCGCGTCCGACGCGGGCGCGGCGGAGGTGGAGGTCTTCGTCGCGGCCGGCTGGGGCGGGCGTCGGATCGCGTCGTGCGATCTCGGCCGCACGTGGATCGCCGATCAGCAGCTCGCGCCCCAGAGCGACGACGACTGGCACCAGCCGTTCACCCCGAAGAGCCTCGCGTTCGGCGACGGCCACTTCGTGTTCCTCACCGGCTGGGGCGCGAACAGCGTCGCGCGGGTGAGCGCCGACGGCGTGACCTGGGAGGACCACATGATGTCGACCACGTACGGCGCGGTCGGCTACGCGGACGGTCGGTTCGTGCTCGTCGGCAACCGCAACATCGCGGGCTCGGTCGACGCGGCGTCGTGGATGGTGCTCGACTCCGAGCCGGCGTCTACCTACGACCGCGCGGCCGGTGCGTTCGACGGAATCTGGGCGGCCGGCGCCGACGGCGCGGTAGAGACGCGCATCGGCAGCGGAGACTGGGAGGCGCTCGGGAGCTGCGCGGGCACGCGCCACGGCAGCATCGGCTTGCGCGGCGGCTTCGCGGCGGGGGGAGGCGTGCTCGTCTCGGTCGGCGACGACGGCGACGTGTGCGCGCGCGACATCGGGACGGGCGCCGACCTCGGCGCGGGCGCGATCGGCGAAGGCGTGAGCGGCCCGCCCGTCTACTACGACGGCGCGTTCCACGTCGCTTCGGGCTCGCGCATCCACACCTCGAGCGACGGACTCACCTGGACGAGCGAGGACGTGCCGAGCGGCATGTCGATCGATCTGATCGCGGGCGCGGCGAGCGGCACCGAGGTCGGCCTCTCGCGCGACGGCGGCCGCTTCTACTACCGCGACGCGGGGGGCGCGTGGACGGCGGGCACCGGCCCGAGCGGCAACGGGCTCCTCTACGTGGCCGAAGGTCGCGTCAGCCCATCGGCGAGCTGCCCGGCTCTCTGATCGATCGCAACCGAGGTTGCGCCCACCCGGCCGGGTGGACGCGCCGTCGCGGCTGCGTACGATGCCGCCGACATGCGACTCGAGATCCGACCGACGCTCGCGCTCGGCCTCTTCGCGACCTGGCTCGGCGCGTGCGGGTCGGCGCCGCCTCGCCCGAGTGAGCCGAACGACTACCGAACCGCGTCCGTCGCGTTGCGCCGGGATGGTCGCGCGGCGGCGGAGGTCGCCCGCGCGCCGTGGGTGCGCGCGTGGGCGGAGGCCGCGGTGAGCCTCGATGTGCCATCGGAAGCGACGTTGGCGGCCGGATCGGAGACGCTGCCCGGATACCTCGGCTATGACGACGGCGGCTCGCCGCTCTCGTATACGCGGGCCCTCGATGTGCTCGCCGCGGCTGGGCTCGCGCCCGACGACGGCACGCGGGTCGTCGACTTCGGATCGGGTGGGCACGCGCAGCTCGAGCTCTGGAGCGCGATCGGCGCGCGCGGGATCGGGATCGAGGTCCGCGACGTGTTCGCGGCGCGGCAACGGCTGAGCCCGCACCCCGATCGGAGCGAGATGCGGATCGGCCGGTTCCCGACCGAGGTGACGCTCGAGCCGGACAGCGTCGATCTGTTCATCGCAAAGAACGTTCTGAAGAACGGCTACATCCACCCGCCGGCGGGGACCGACCCGCGGATGGCGATCGACCTCGGGGTGAGCGACGAGGCGTTCGTCGCCGCGCTCGCGCGCGCGGTGCGACCGGGCGGCTGGGTCCTCCTCTACAACATCATGCCGCCGCCCAACGGACCCGGGTTGCCGTACCGCACCTGGGCCGACGGTCGCTGCCCGTTCTCCCGAGAGACGTGGACGGCGGGCGGCTTCGAGGTCGTCGCGTTCGACGTCGACGACACGGAGGCGACGCGCGAGCTCGCGCGCGCGCTCATGTGGGACGATCCCGACACGTTCTTTGCGATGTACACGCTCCTGCGGCGGGTCGAGCCGGAGCCCACCTGACCGCGCCGCGCCGGGATGCGTCGCCGACGCGCGCCGACGTCGATGGTAGATTGCGCCGATGCGGGCTGCGTGGATCGTGGTCGGTCTCGGTCTGATGGCGAACGTCGCGTCCGCGGACGTGATCGACTCCGACCGGCCGCCGCTCCAGTGTGATCCATTGGAGTGCCCGGCGGGCGCCTCGCCGACGTCGCTCGGGCACAGCAGCTGCCCGTCCGAGTGTTCACCGAACATGGAATGTCAGACCGACGCCGAGTGCGTGAGCTCGTACGGCGCGGGCGCGCACTGTGAGCCGACGCGGTTCTGCATCGGCGTGGTCTACGCGGGCCATGGCATGACCAACGCCGTGATGGACGCCTGCGAGCCGACAGGACCATGCGGCAGCCCGCCGGCCGAGCCGAACGACGAGGCGCCGAGCTGCGTCGAGGCGTCACGTTGCGTTGCGGTCCCACAGCCGCCCGGCTCGTCGGGTCAGTCGGACTCGCCGAGCCGCGGTGGATGCGCGGGGTGCGCGGTGGCGCCACGGACCCGAACGCCGCTGGCGCTCGCGCTCTTCGGGGTCTTGCTGCTCATTCGGTGGCGCGCCGCGCGAACGTGAACGCGCGGCTCAGCGCCACGCGCAGGGGACGCCCTCGCAGAGCGGGACCGTCACGCGGACGCGCACGCCGCTGAGCTCGCCGCGGGTGAGCAGGCGCCACGGGTCTTCCAGGCTGATGCGGACGCTCGTGTTGTCGTCGAACGTGAAGGAGCCGAGGCGCGAGAGGCCGCCGCCTCCGCCGCCGCTGAGCGGGACCACCGTCGAATCACGGCGGGTGGATCCATCGGGCGCCAGCGAGTCGCGGTCGACGCGCACGCCCAGCCACTGGAGATCCGAGGTGTCGGTGCCGTCGGGGACGAACGTCTCGAACCCGAAGCCCATGTCGAGCGCGCACCCGCCGAGGGGGCAGTCGAACGCGAACGAGGCTTGCTCGTTACGGGCGAGCTGGACAGACTGCGCGGCCTCTTCGTCGGCGAGAGCCCAGACGTCGATCTCCTCCGCCTCGTCGGCGGGCATGCCGAGGCTCCATTCGTCCGCCTTGCCGCCGCTCCCCCCGCCCGAGCCGTCGGGACCCATGGGAGACACACAGCCGACCGTGAGCGCGATCAACCCGAACGAGACGCGGGGAACCCAGGACCTGAGCATGCCGACTCCATCGCTTCCCCACCTCGCTCCATGGCAAGAACGGATCCAAGCGCACGACGCGTGGTCGCGCCTTACGAGGCGAGCGAAGCGGCTGCCTGACTAGCCATCGGCGGGCACCCGCGACCCCACCGTGCGCCGGGCCATCGGCGTCGCACCCTGGTTCGACCCGCCGCGCGCGATCGGCTAGGAAGCGCCGATGGCGGGGACGACGCACGACCCGGCGCCGATCGAAGGCGCCGACCCGAGCCTCTACAACCGCGACCTCGCGCCGACCCCGGAGGCGGAGAAGACGTGGTCGTGGACGAGCATCGCCGCGCTGTGGGTCGGGATGGTGGTCTGCGTGCCGACCTACATGCTCAGCGCCGGCATGGTCGAGCAGGGGATGAATTGGTGGCAAGCCACGTTGACCGTCCTCCTCGGCAACGCGATCGTGCTCGTCCCCATGATGCTCGTCGGTCACGCGGGCACCAAGCACTCCATCCCATTTCCGGTGCTCCTGCGCTCGAGCTTCGGCACCAAGGGCGCGAACATTCCGGCGCTCCTGCGCGGGCTCGTCGCGTGCGGGTGGTTCGGCATCCAGACGTGGGTCGGCGGCTCCGCGATCTACACGATGATCAACGCGTTGACGGACGACGCGATCGTGGGCACCGCGCTCCCCATCCTCGGGATCGATCCGGGGCAGACGGTCTGCTTCGTCGCGTTCTGGGCGATGCACGTCTTCTTCATCGCGTACGGCACCGAGTCGATCCGCTGGCTCGAGACGCTCGCCGCCCCGTTCCTCATCGTGATGGGTCTCGCGCTCCTCGTGTGGGCGTACGTCCAAGCGGGAGGCTTCGGCGCGATGCTCTCGACGCCGAGCGCGTTCGATCCCGGCCAGCCGCGCGAGGGCGAGTTCTCTAGCGTGTTCTTCCCCAACCTCACCGCGATGGTCGGGTTCTGGGCCACGCTCTCGCTCAACATCCCGGACTTCACGCGGTTCTGTAAGACGCAGCGCGATCAGATCCTCGGGCAAGCGATCGGCCTGCCGCCGACGATGGCGCTCTTCGCGTTCATCGGCGTCGCGGTGACGAGCGCGACGGTCGTGATCTACGGCGAGGCGATCTGGGATCCCGTCGCGCTGCTCGGTCGGATGGGCGGCTTCGCGGTGGTGATCGCGCTCTTCGCGCTCATCGTGGCGACGCTGACCACCAACCTCGCCGCCAACGTGGTCGCGCCGAGCAATGGCTTCTCGAACCTCGCGCCGCGGCGCATCTCGTTCAAGACGGGCGGCTACATCACGGCCGGCCTCGGCCTCGCGATGTTCCCGTGGAAGATCCTCGAGAGCAGCGAGGGCTACGTCTTCACCTGGCTGATCGGCTATTCCGCGCTGCTCGGTCCGATCGCAGGGATCCTCGTCAGCGACTATTTCTTTGTACGCAGGACCGAGCTCGACGTCCCGGCGCTCTTCCGCGCGAAGGGGGAGTACGCGTACGACGGCGGCTGGAACTGGCGCGCGATCGTCGCGCTCGTGCTCGGCGTCTTGCCCAACGTGCCGGGATTCCTCGCGCAGGCGGGCGCGATCGAGTCGGTGCACCCGGTGCTCGCGCAGATCTACACGTACGCGTGGTTCGTCGGTTTCGGAGTGAGCGCGGCCGCCTACTGGGCGTTCACGCGCTTCGTGCGCTGAAGCGTCAGTCGAAGACGGGCGGCTCTTCCCAGAACAGCTCGATGACGTTGCCCTCCGGGTCCTCGACGTAGACCGTCGCGTATGCGCCGTGATCGACGTACGGCTCGTGCAGCGTCACGCCGTCCGCCTCGAGACGCGCGGCCCACTCGCGCACCGCCTCCTTGCTCTCGAGCCAGAACCCGAAGTGGAACGAGCCGGGCGGGAGCGGCTCGCCCTTCGCGATGTTCAAGCACGTGCGCCCGCCATACAGCATCGAGCTGTAGATACGCAAGCCTAGCTTCTCAGCGTAGAAGCGCCGGAGGGCTTCGGGATCGCGAGCCGGGAAGTTGAGGTGGCTGATCGCGAGCGGGGCAGGCATGCGCGCGTGGTAGCACGGACCGCGTCGCGCCGCGCTCTGACCCCCGCGTCCGTAGGCTCGGGGGCTCGGTCACATGCGCTCAGCGCGAGCTCGACCAGTCCGGCGAGCCGGAGGGATCGCGACACGCGCGGGCTCAGGACCGGGCGAAGGATCCGTTGACGTCGCACGTCGGCGTGATACGGCAGGCAGGGCGTCGTTCTCGTCGACGCCGCACGAAGGTACGCGGGTGACAGGTCCGTATCGCGAGGAGAGCGTTTACCGCTCGGACGCGCTCGAGATGTGGTGGGAGCGACCCGATCCGAAGGGTCCTCGCGCTGTGGTGATCGAGCACGACTCGGGCGCCAATGGTCTCCCGGAGCAACGTCGTTTGCCCGAGGGGTTCGGGCTCGAGATGCTCGGCGGGCTGATCGGTCTCCTCGGCACCGTTGTCCTCTTGCCGCTTCACCGTCTGACTCGACGCCCGACCCGCATCCGCACGACGCTCCGCTTCGACGGAGCGTGGCTCGTGCGTCGCCGCGGTGCGGAGGAGCACGGGTGGGACGGGCGGGAGGTGACGGACTTCGGAAGCGGCCGCGACACCCCGGAGCGTCGGACGGTGTTCATGGTGCGCGGCGACGCCCGCGAGGTGTTGCTCGACGGGCTCACGCCGCACGACGCCGCGCGCGCGGTGGAGCTCCTGCACGAGGTGTTGCGCACGGCGTGAGCGTCGCTCGATCTCACTGGATGTCGTCCTCCGTCCCGAGCCGCTCATCCGGGCCGGCCGATACGACGATCACGTCGTCGCCCGGGCAGAGGATGAGAAACGCGTTGTCCCAGGCGTCGACGCACCGCTTCGATCGATCGAGGTACCCGCCTTCGATGAGGTCGGGGATGGAGGGACACTGGCCAGCATTCTCCGACGTGTACATCACTGACGCCGAGCGCACCGACTGTGCGTCCGCACGGGTCGAGTCGACTCGACTGGGACGAGATCTCGGTAGGAACCACGCCGCGGCGGCCGCGACGACACCGATCACCGCGAGCGCGCCCGCACCGAGGACGAGCACGCTAGCGAGCGAATCCTGCATGCGCAGGGCGTCGGTCGGTTCGCTCATGATGGGGCTCACCGCACTCGGTGTGCCACGCAGCCGGGCGACGAGATCGCTCTCTCCGGTCCGCTCTCGGTCGCCAGATTGACGAGACGGCGCCGTCCCGCTGTCAGCGCGTCATTCTTCGCGCCGCCTCGCGCTGGAGCGCGCAAAGGACGTGGTGCGCTAGAACGCGCGCGTGCCCCCGGGATATAACGGAGCGGCGCGCCGCCTCGGCGCCGCGAGGGAGGACCATGAGAGCGCTCCGAGCGATCCTTGTCGTGGCGATCCTCGCCGACGCGACCATCGCGTCCGCCGATCCGCCGATCACCGATCAAGTCACGCGCGCGTACGCGCTCGTCGAGCGCTCACCCGCCGAGCCCTCGCTCCGGCTCCGGCTCGTCGAGCGTCTCCTCGAGGCGGGCCGCGTCGACGAGGCGGCGACCGAGGTGGGCATGCTGGCCGCGCTTGCGCCGGACGCGCCGACGACGCGGTACGCGGAGGCGCGGGTGCTCGTCGCGCGCGGCGAGCCCGACGAGGCGATGCGCGCGCTCGATGCGCTCCTCGCGACGACGTTCGACGCGAGCGCGGCGTCGCTCCGCGGTGAGCTGCGCGAAGAGGCGGGGGACTTCGATGGCGCGCTCGTCGACTACGAGGCGGCGCTCGCGGTCGCGCCATCGATCGATCTGTTCCTCGGGCGCGCGCGCATGCTGGAGCGGCGCGGCGAGCCGCTCCTCGCGCAGCGCGGGCTGGAAGAAGGGATCGAGGCGAGCGGCGGATCGATCGTGCTGCGCGATCACGCGGTGGCGCTCGCGCGGCGGTCGGGTCGCTACGACGACGCGCTCGCGCTGATCGAGCCGGTCGTGGCACGGACGCCGAGCGCGACCTACTGGCGGGTGCTCCGCGCCGCGGTGCTCGCCGATCTCGGTCGCGCGCGCGAGGCGAGACGCGAGCTCGATCAGGCCCTCGCGCTCGCCGACGCCCAGGTCGCGCGCCGCGGCTCACCGCTCGCGCTCCAGGAGCGCGCTCGCGTGCTCGTCGAGCTCGGTCGGCTGGACGACGCGCGGCACGACCTGACCCGCGCGCTCGCCCGCGCGCCCTCGCTGATCGACGCGCGACGCCTGCTCGCGATGGCGGGAGGTGCGCGATGAGCCCGCAAGTTGGAATGCGAGTTGCGGTGCTCGCGCTCGCCGCGTCGTCGGCTGTCCCCGTCCATGCGCAGTCCGCGCGCCGGCCGTATCTGATGAGCGGCAACGAGAACGCGGTCACGGTGGTCTGGCGCACCACGACGTCGGGTGAGGCCACGTCGATCTGCTACGGCCCCTCGCCGACGTCGTTGACGGAGCTCGCGACGGGGACGGCCACCACGTTCGGCGCGGCGCGCCAGATCGAGGTGCGCGTCACCGGGCTCTCGCCGGCCACGCGCTATTACTACGCGACGGGAGAGTCGACGTGCCCGCCCGCCGCGGCCGGCGATCCCAACCTCTCGTTCCGCACGAGCCCGGCGGTGGGGCCGCCCACGCCGTTCCGCTTCTGGGTCGTCGGCGACAGCGGCACCGGAGGCAGCGGACAGGCGGCGGTGTTCGACGCGATGCGCGCGGAGACGGCGGGTGACCCGCCCGACCTCTATCTCCACGTCGGCGACATGGCGTACACCGACGGGACCGAGGCGGAGTTCGACGCACACTTCTTTGCCCCCTACGCGCCGCTCCTCGAGAACACCGTGGTGTGGCCCGCGATCGGCAACCACGAGAACCACTCGAGCCTCTCCGGGCCAGAGACCGGCCCGTACTACGAGGGCTACGTGCTGCCGCGCGACGGCAGCTCGGGCGGTCTTCCGTCGGGGACCGAGGCCTACTACTCGTTCGACTACGCGAACGTGCACTTCGTCGTCCTCGACTCGGCGGACTCCGACACTCGCCCCACCGGTCCGATGGCGCAGTGGCTCGAGATGGATCTCGCGGCGACGACCCAGGACTGGATCGTCGCGTACTGGCATCACCCCGCCTATACGGATGGAAGTCACGTCGACAGCGAGGGCGACCTCCAGGCGATGCGCCAGCGCATCCTCCCGATCATCGAGGCGGGCGGCGTGGACCTCGTCCTCGTCGGGCACTCGCACATCTACGAGCGCAGCTATCCGGTCGAGGGCGCGTTCTACGCGGGGCTGCCGACCGCCGGCGTCACATCGGCGATCCAGGACATGGGAGACGGCCGCCCGAGCGGCGACGGTCCGTACGACGCGAACGCGCCCGGCGTCGTGCACATCACCGCGGGTCACGGCGGCACGGGGGTCGGCGGCAACGGGAACCACCCGCTGATGTACTTCTCCGAGCTCGCGAACGGCTCGGTGCTCGTCGACGTGGCGGGCGACGTGCTCACGCTGCGCAACGTGCGCGCCGACGGCGCGATCACCGACGACATGGCGATCGTGCGCGGCAGCGGGATCTTCGTGATCACGCCGTCGGGCGGCAGCTACCTCGCGGGCTCCGACGTCGACGTGACGTGGACGGCCTCGGGCGCGGGAGGTCGCGTTCGGATCGAGTACTCGCTCGATGACGGCGCGTCGTGGAACGTGGCCATCGCGGACACCGAGAACGATGGCGCCTACACGTGGACCGCGCCGCGCCGCGAGACGACCGAGGGTCGGATCCGGATCACCGACACCACGGACGCTTCATTGACAGGGTCGAGCCCGCTCGCGTTCACCCTGAGCGCGGAGGCGGACGTGCCCGCGATCGCGCTCGGTTCCGTGTGGGAGTACGCGGACGATGGCACCGCGCCGCCGACGGACTGGAGCACCACCACGGGCGCGTGGCCGAGCGGACCGGCGCAGCTCGGGTACGGGGACGGAGACGAGGCGACCGTCCTCTTGGATGCCGATCCGAACGTGCCGACCGTCTACGTGCGAAGGACGATCGAGGTCGACGGAACGCCGCTCTCCGCGGTGGCGCACGTGCTGTTCGACGACGGCTTCGCGATCTTCGTGAACGGGACGCTCGTCGCGTCGCAGAACGCGGACGACCTCGCCCACGACGCCTACGCGAGCGCGCAGTCGGCCGACAATGAAATGATCGATGTGGACATCGACCCGGCCGCGTTCACGCCCGGCACCAACGTGATCGCGGTGATGGTGAAGCAGGCCAACGCGTCGTCGTCGGACCTCTCGTTCGACCTCGCGCTCGACATGCGCGTGCGCGTGCCGGTCGACCCGCCCGACGTCGACGCGGGGGTCGGCGACGCCGACGGAGGTGCGCGGCGGGACGGTGGTGGCGTCCGATCGGACGGCGGCGGAGCCGGTGACGCCGGGACGGGCGAAGGCGGCGACGGCTGCGGCTGCCGCGCGACTCCGAGGCGGCCGACCCCGCTCGGGCTGCTCCTGGCGCTCGCGCTCTTCGCGCGTCGGCGCGCTCGCTGAGGCGTCGGCGCGAAGGATCGAACGGTGCGCCGCCACGAGCCGAGTGATCGTCGGGCGCGACGTACTCTCGTGGCGCGCGCGCTCGGTTGGCGCGTACGCGACGCGGCGAGGGACGCGGGAGTGCGGGCGCTCGACGCGCTCGAGGACGGCGCGTGGCGCGCTCGGTACGCGCTCATCGATCGGCGTTGGATCGGGCGGCTCGTGCGCGTCGCGATCGGTCTGTGCCTCGGCCTCACCGCCGCGGAGGCGGGGCTGCGTTCGTCCCCGCGCGCGCTCCCGGCCGGCGCGTCGAACATCCTCTACAGCTGCTACGACCCGACCGATCCCGAGCACGTGATCTTCGTCGATCATGGCTGGCTCTCGACGCGCACGATGGTCCCCCACGCGCGGACGACGTGCGCCTTCAACGGCTACGTCTGGGAGCACCGCGGCGACGCGTACGGCTTTCGGAATCCAGAGACGTGGCCCCGCGCCGACGTGGTGCTCTTCGGCGACTCGATGATGTACGGGCACGGGGTCGAAGAGCGCGAGACCACCGCCCACGTCTTGCGCGACGAGCTGGCGATGACCGTCGCGAACCTCGCGTTCACCGGCGCGACCGCGAGCGGTTACCTCGAGCACCTCCGCAACTTTGGTATCCCTCTCCATCCGAAGATCGCCATCGTCGTGATCTACGCGAACGACCTCGTGGATCTCGAGGAGCGAAGGCGGGAGGTCGAGATGTTCCTCCGCCGCGGCGTCGGCCTCGGCGCGACGCGGATCGATCGCGACCGCCTCGTCGCGCTCCCCATGCGGCGCGAGAGCGCCATCCCCGCCTCGTCCGGACCGTGGTGGTGGTCGCGGCTGTTTCGTCTCGCGGACTTTCAGCGACGGCGCGGCCCCGATGGCGAGCCACCGTACGGCGGGTTCTCCCTCCACGCCGCGCTCCCGGCGGCCGCGAACGGGAGCCGGCCACCGCTCTTCACGCCGGACCTCGCACCCGACTGGGCGAGCTTCGATCCGCGGAGCCGCCTCGCCTGGGAGCACGCGTACATGCGCGCGGCGATCGGGTTGATGACGCGCGAGGCGCGCGCGGTCGACTGCCAGCTCGTGATCGTGACGCTGCCGATGGAGACGCTGGCCGGGCCGAGCCTCCTGAACGCGCAGCTCCAGCCCGTCCGCGAGTACGCCGAGTCGCTCGGCGCGGTCGCGATCGACGGCGGCGCGTTCATCTCGCGCGGAGGTCGCGAGGTCGAGGGCATCCGCCTGCCGCGCGACTATCACTTCAACGCGGACGGGCATCGGCGCTTCGCGCAGGGGCTCGCCGAGGAGCTCCGGCGGCGCCTCCCCGCGCTGACTCAGTGACCCGAGTAGTCGAACGGCTCGGCGCCCTGACCCGAGAGCAACAGGAGCGCCGCCACCGCGCAGAGGACGAGCAGGAAGGGGACGAGCCACCACGCCGCGCTCGCCAGCCACGACGCTCTCGGACGCCGATCAGTCACACGCGATCCTCAGCCCAGCCACCGCCAGCCCGAGCTCGCGCTGGTCGTCGGAGTCCTCCGCCTCGGCCGGGATGAAGACGGGCGAGTCGATCTGGATCGAGAGGATGCGCTCGTCGAAGTCCGCTCGCTCCATGCGATAGCAGAACGGCATGGGCTCGAGCCGCCGCCCGTTGACCCGCACGTCCGCCGAGGTGGCCGGGTTGAGGACCGAGAGGCTGAGCACGCACGCGTCGCCGCGGACCGGCGCGTCGCGCACCTCGACCCCGCCCGCGCCGTTGGACCAGCGCCACCCGACATCCCCGTCGCGCTCCAGGTCGAAGAAGCCGGACAGCCCGAGGTCCGGATCGTCCATGTGGACCTCGTAGACGTTGCCCGCGCGGTCGTAAGAGCGATCCGAGCTCCCGGCGTCGTGGGCGTCGCGCGAGAAGTAGACGAACGCGAGCGCGCCGGCGCTCAGCGCGGCGACCGCTCCGATCCGCCAAGCGCGCGATCGTCGCGCGCCGCCGAACCGATCTCCGATGTCGCTGAGCCAACCCGGGATCCACGCGAGGACGCGCTCGAGCCGCGCCCGATCCTCGCTCGATGCGTCCGCGTCGGCGGCGCCTAGCGCATCGAGGAAATCGAGCTGACGCTCGAGCGCGAACCGATACAGGAGCTCCCGCTCGTTCAGGGCGGCGGCCTCCTCGGCGAGCGAGCTCGCGTCGGCCGGCCGATCGTGGTGCGCGAGCAACGCGCTCAAGATCGCTCGTAGCGCCTCGGCGATCTCGCGCGCCGCCGCCGCCGCATCGGCGTCGCGCCGGTAGCCGGCGAGCGCGCGGTAGTAGCGCCTCCGGCCGATGCGCAACGCGTCTTGCACCCTCGGTCTCACCGAGGGTCCGGGGCAGAGCGGACGGGCGGTGGCTCGGGTCGTGGGGGGAGCGGCATGGGGCCCTCGGCGCGGTTCGAGTCGTGGGGGTCAGTGACCGAAGTAGATGATGCCGATGGTGGTGAGCACGCCGAGCACGCCGGTGAGGAGGAACGGCTTGTCGCGCAGCATCTCCTCGGTCGGGCTCTCCGCCTCGGGCCGGTTGCGGACGAGGTGGATGAACCGGAGGATTCCGACGACCGCAAAGATCGTGGTCACCGCCAAGAGGTCCGTGCCGAACGCCGCGCGGGTGTGCGGATCGAGGGTGTAGATCGCGTACGTGACGCAGGTCGCGGCGCCGGTGACCCAGAGAAGAATGTTGACGAGCCCCTTGTTGTATCGCTCGAGGACCTTGCGGCTGTTCGAGCTGCCGCTCGCCTCCTGCTGCACGAGCTCGTGCATGCGCTTGCCGAGGCCGAGGAACGCGGCGAGGAGGAACGTGACGATCAAGAGGTAGTGCGACGGTGGCACCTCCGCCGCGTAGGAGCCGGCGAGCACCCTCAGCTCGAAGCCCATCGCGATCGAGAGGACGTCGAGGTAGGCGACGCGCTTGAGGCCGAACGTGTACGCGATGTTGTTGGTGAGGTAGCCGGCGAGCGAGGCGAGGAAGAACCAGCCGAGGAAGTAGCCACCGCTCAGCGCGACGATCGCGAGCACCACCGCGGCGACCCGCGCGACCGACACGGTCACCACGCCGGACGCGATGGGGCGGTTCTTCTTCACCGGGTGCGCGCGATCCGCCTCGACGTCGACGAGATCGTTCAGCACGTAGACCGCGCTCGTGAGCAGCGAGAAGAAGAGCAGCCCGAGCAGCGCCCGAACCACCTTGCCGGTGTCGAACAGCTCTTGGGCGAAGATCACCGGCGCCAAGACGAATACGTTCTTGACCCACTGGTGGGGTCTCATCGTCTTGACGATCCCGCGCAGCATGAGGGCGGCCGATACTAGCTTTCCAGGGGCGGCAGCGCAGCCCCCAACCGGGCCGCGACCCTACTCCGACGGCACTCAGCGCGCGATCATTCCGGCGCGCGCGGATCGCGGGGCCGCCGTGGCGTCGATCACGGCGAGCCAGAGGACGCCGGGGAGGGCGCCGACGAAGGGGCGCACGTCGTGCACCCCGCCGACCCAGGCGTAGGTCGCTCCGGTCGTCGCGCGGACCGCGAGCCCCCGGATCGCACGGAGGATCGCGACGGCGCCCACCACCGCGAAGAGCAGACGCTGGCTGATGCGAGTGAGCGCCACGCAGATCCTCCCGCGCGCGGTCAGCAGAACGCATGCCGCACCAACGGGTGGTCCTTCGAGGGCGCGCTCGCATCGACACCGACACGCGATGCACCGACGCGATCGCCGGACGCACACGATCGCAATCTACGCTGACGTCGGGACGACGGATCCGACGGCGTCGAGTCGCGGGGTTCGCTCCGGCGACCCGACCATCGGGCCGTCGACCTCGAGCCCGGAGCGAACCCCGCTCGCTCCTCAGACGGGCCACCCTCCAACAAGTTTCATCGCGCCGAGGTCCGAGGCGCGCCTCCCGAGGAACCGGGGGTGGGGTTCGCTTGTCGTGTGTTTTGGGCGTGGGTACGGTTCCCCGCTCCCCATCGCCGTATCACCGAGATCGGAGTCCTCCTTGAGCGCTCACGCCGCGCGCGTCCTCCCCCTGTCCGGGGCCGCGATCCTCGTCCTCGCCTTCGTCCTCGGGCACGTCCCCCTCGCGAGCGCCCAGAACCCGTACGAGCCGGAGCTCGCGCGCCTCGCGCAGCAGGTGCGGCGCGACGGCCGCTCGCCGCGGGCGGTCGTCCCGCTGATCCAGCTGTGGCGCGCGGTGCCCAACGTTCGGCCCGAGGTCGCGCTGGGGCACGTCGATCGGATCATCGCCGATCGGTCTGTCAACGTGCCTGTCCGCATGTATGCGAGGGCGCTCCGTGCGCGGATCCGCAATTCCATGGGCGATCCGGAGGCGGCGCGCCGCGAGATCGACGAGCTCGGCTACGTCCGAGACTGGCGCATCATCGGGCCGTTCGACAACGAAGGCAAGACGGGTTTCGATCGTGCATTCCCGCCGGAGGCCGAACGGATGGCCGCGCTCGATCTCGAGGCGACGCACGAGGGCCGCGAGCGTCGGGTGGGCTGGCGCAGCTATCCGGACGTCGCGCCGTTCGGCTACGTGTCGTTCGACGCGGTGTATCGACCGCGCGCGAACGTGTGCGGGTACGCCGAGACGTTCGTGTCGAGCGAGCGCGCGCAGGCGCTCAGCCTCTGGATCGGCGGAGGCGGCGCGACGCGGGTGTGGTGGAACGGCGAGGTGGTGCACGAGGACGGCGCGTATCGGACGCCGCACCCCGATCGCGCGGTGGCGCTCGTCGGCGCGCACGCGGGGCTCAACCGGCTGCTCGTGAAGGCGTGCGCGGCGGACGGCGAGTGGGGCTTCTACCTCCGCGTCGCGAGCGCGAGCGGTGAGCCGGCGGAGGGCGTGACGGTGCGGCCGTCCGCCGATCCGAGCGAGGTGGCGGCGATCCAGGCGGGCCACGGCGTCGCGTCGCTGCCCCGCGCGCCGACCGCGCCGTTCGCCGGGCTCGAGGCGGCGGCGGCGGGCGAGCGCGCCCCGGCCCGGGCGCTCTACGACCTCGCGATGTTCATGCGCGCGACGGGCGCCGACGATCCGGCCGAGGAGCGCGCTCGCCAGTTGGCGGCGCGCGCGGCCGACGGCGAGGCGACGATCGAGCGGCTCGCGCTCGCGGCGGAGCTCGCCAACCAGCGCGGCGAGGCGATGCGCTTCGCGCGGCGCGCGCTCGAGCTCGGGCGCAGCGATCCGGACGCGCTCCTCCTGAACGCGCGCCTCGCGTCGGAGGGTCCGAGCCCCGAGGCGTCCTTCGAGTTCCTCGATCGGCTGAGCCAGGGCAGCACGGCGTGGATGGACGGCGCGCTCCTGCGCGCGAGCGTGCTGCGCACGCTGGGCTTCCCCGAGGCGGCGCGCGCGCGCGTGGAGGAAGCGGCACGCCTCGCGCCCGGCACGTCGCGTTGGCTCGCGGCACGGGCGGAGGCGGCGGGGGCGGCGGAGCGTCGCGAGGAGCTCATCGCGCTGCGCCGCGAGCTCGTCGAGGCGCGGTGGGACGATCTCGGATCGCGCCGCGTGCTGATCGACGACGCGCTCACGCGCGGTGATCAACCGACGTTGACGGAGCACCTCGAGGTCTACCGCCAGCTCGCGGGCGACCAGGCGCAGACCTACGCGATGGCGGCCGAGCTCTACGAGGCGATGGGGCGCACCGACCTCGCGTTCGCCGCGATCCGCGCGGGGATCGAGGTCGCGCCGGAGGAGGCGGCGCTGCACGTCGCGCAAGGTCGCTTGTTCCTGCGCGCCGATCAGGACGACGACGCGATCCAGGCGTTCCGCCGCGCGCTCGCGCTCCGGCCGCAGGACGCGTCGACCCGCGAGCTCCTCGAGCAGATCGAGCCGAACCGGCAGCCGCGCCAGGACGAGGCCTACGCGGTCGCGCCGGATGCGTTCCTCGAGCGTCGCGGCGCGGCGGAGGGCTATCCGCTGCGCGTGCTCGAGGACCTCACCGTGCACACCGTGTTCGAGAGCGGCCTCGGCTCGCAGTTCCGGCAGGTGGCGGTGCAGATCCAAGACGCGGAGGGCGCGCGGCAGTGGCGCAGCTACGCGATCCAATTCGATCCCGACGTGCAGCGCGTCGACGTGCGTCAGGCGCGCGTGTTCCGCAACGGTCAGCAGCTCAGCGCGACGCGCACGTTCGAGCAGCAGCTCGGTGAGCCGTGGTACCGCATGTACTACGACACCCGCGCGCTCGTGGTGCTGTTCCCCGACCTCGAGCCGGGCGACGTGGTCGAGCTCCAGTATCGGCTCGACGACGTCGCGCCGCGCAACCTCTTCCACGACTATTTCGGCGATGTCGCGTACCTGATGACGACGGTGCCGCGCGCGCGTTGGGACTACGTGCTCGTCACGCCGAGCGGGCGCGAGTTCTACTTCAACCGCCCGTCGATGCAGGGTCTCGAGCACGAGCGGACGACCCGCGACGGGCAACGCGTCGATCACTTCCACGCCGAGGGCGTGCCCGCGTATCGGCGCGAGCCGTCCGCGCCGGGGCTCACCGAGCTCGTGCCGTACCTCCACGTCTCGACCTACCGCACGTGGGAGGAGGTCGGGCGCTGGTACTGGGGCCTCATCCGCGATCAGCTCTACGCCGACGAGTCGCTCCGCAACACCGTGCGTCAGCTCGTCGAGGGCGCGGCCGACACGCGCGAGAAGGTGCGCCGCATCTACGACTGGGTGATCCGCAACACGCGCTACGTCGCGCTCGAGTTCGGCATCCACGGCTTCTTGCCGTACCGCGTGCCGGACATCGTCACGCGCGGGTTCGGCGACTGCAAAGACAAGGCGTCGCTCATCTACACCATGCTGCGCGAGGCGGGGATCGACGCGCGCATCGTGCTCACGCGCACGCGCCCGAACGGACAGATCCACGATCTGCCCGCGTCGCTCGCGGTGTTCGATCACGCGATCGCGTACGTGCCCGAGCTCGACCTCTACCTCGACGGCACCGCGGAGTTCACCGGCATCGAGGAGCTACCCGGGATGGATCAGGGCGTCACCGTGCTGCGCGTGGGGCCCGACGACGTGTCGCTCGCGCAGACCCCGGTGCTCGACGCGAGCCGCAACCAAGTGGAGCGCGACCTCACGATGCAGCTCGCGGCCGACGGATCCGGGAGCCTCGAGGTGCAAGAGACGATCGTGGGCGTGAGCGCGCCGGGCTATCGCTCGCGCTATCAACCGGTGGGCCTTCGGCACGAGCGGCTCGAGCGACGCGTCCGCGAGACGTTCTCGGGCGCGCAGCTCGGCACGTTCGGCTTCGAGAACCTCGACGACTTCAACGCGCCGGTGCGCATCCGCTATCAGGCGACCGCGCCGCAGCTCGCGGTGCGCGACGGCGAGAGCCTGCGGATCGCACCGACGGTGATGCACGACCTCAGCCGCGATCTCGCGCGGGCGTCGAGCCGGCAGACTCCGCTCGACCTCGGAACGCGGAGCGCGTACCAGGAGCGGCGCGTGGTCCGCATCCCGCGCGGGTGGCACCTCGGCGAGCTCCCGGCCGGCGGCACCGCGGAGTCGCGCTTCGGTCGGCTGGAGGTCCAGGTGAGCCGAGACGGAACCTCGGTGCGCACCGAGACGCGCTTCTCGCTCGACGCCGATCGCGTGAGCGTCGCCGACTACGCGGAGTTCCGTCGCTGGGTCGAGCAGGCGGATCGGCTCCTGAACCAACGCATCACGATCGCGCCCGGAGGTGACCGATGAGCTCCGCGATGCATCGCTCGAACGGGGTGCGCGCGCTGATCGCGCTCCTCGGACTGTTCGCTCTCGCCGCGTGCAGCGGCGCGAGCCACGGGACCACGCCGACGATCGACGAGCTGCGCCGCCGCGCCAGCGAGAACCCGAACGACCCCGACGCGCAGCGCGCGCTCGCGGAAGGGGAGCTCCTCCTGCGCGATGGAGATGCCGCGCGTGCGCGGGCCGCGATCGATCGCGCGCGGGAGCTCGACGCGCGCTCCATCGGGCTCGTGTACCTCTCGGCGAACGAGCGTGAGCTCCACGGCGATCTCGACGGCGCGCTGACCGACTACCTCGAGGTGCTGACGCGCGCCGCCCGCAGTCGAGATCCGCGCGCGTGGGCGTTCGCCGAGGTCGCGGCGGCCGAGGTCGAAGGGCTCGACGACGCCGTCGACCACTTCGCGGATCGCGTCGTCGAGGCGCTCACGCCCTTGCTCGCCTCACCCGGGGCGATCGGGCCGGGCGCGCGCGCGACGGTCGCGGACCTACTGATCGACATCGCATACCGGCGCGGCGACGTGGCGCGGGTCCGCGAGGTCGCGCAGGCAGCCGGTTGTGCCGACGAGTGGCGCGTCGCCGGCCCGTTCGGTCCACGTCACTTGCTCGGGTTCGACGCGGAGCTCGCGCCCGAGTCCGACGCGGCGCTCGGCGGCGAGTACGACTACGGTCCCGGCCGCGGGGTGCGCGCGACGCGTGCGGTGCGCGCGCGCGGCTGCAACGTGCACCTCGGTCTCGGCACGATCGTCGGCCCCGGCACGACGTACGCGGAGACGGGGCTCACCGTGCCGAGCGCGGGTCGCTATCTCGTGCGCCTCGAGACGCCCAACGCGGTGCAGCTGTTCGTCGACGGCGCGTCGGTCGCGCGCGTCGATCGCCGATCGATCCCGGTCGGCCGCGTCACCTATCACGCGGTCGAGCTCTCGGCGGGCGCGCACACGTTCCGCGTGAAGCTCTCCTCGCGCCACCCGAACCCGGTGGTCCACCTGTCGCTCGTTCCCGCCGAGGCGCGCGCCAACCGGCGCCCGATCGAGGATGATTCATTGACGAGCGCGTTCCTCGCCGCGCAGCAAGCGATGAGCGAGGGCGACATCGTGCGCGGTCGCGAGCGGCTCGCCTCGCACCTCGCGGAGAACGGCTCACCGGTCTTCCTCATCGCGGGCGCGGCGGCGGCGTTGAACGATCCGCTGCGCGAGGGTACGGAGCGTCACGATCGGAGCCGCCAGCTCCTCTCCTGGGCGGCCGAGCGCGACCTCGCGGCGTGGTATCCGCGGTTGACCCTCGCGCAGCTCGAGGCGAACGAGGGTCGGGACATCGAGGCGATCGGCCTGTTGCGCGAGGCGCGCGAGGCGTGGCCAGGCGTGATCGCGATCCCGCTCCAACTGATCGACTACCTCGAGGCGCGCGGCTGGATCGCGGCGGCGACGCCGATCGTGACGGACACGGCCGAGCGCATCCCGAGCGCGTGCCGACCGCGGCGCGCGCTGATGAGCCACGCCCGGCTCCGCCACCGCGCCGACGAGGCGATGGTGCACGCGCACTCGCTCGTCGAGTGCGACGCGCGCTCGGACGCGCAGCTCACCCTCCACGTTGCGCGTCGTGAGTGGGAGCCCGCCGCGGCGGAGCTCGCGCGCCTCGCCACGCTCGAGCCCGAGGCGTCGACGATCGGTGAGCTCCAGGCCCGCCTCGACATCGCGCGTGCGCGCGGGGACGACGAGGCGGTGCAGGCCACCCTCGAGTCGTTGCGCGAGCACATGCCGCTCGCCGACACGTTGGTGTTGCTCGAGGCGGATCGCTTGCTCGCGACGCGGACCGAGCAGGCCGCTCGCCAAGAGATCTCGAGCGCCCTCACCCGCGAGCCGGCCGCGATGAGCGGGCTGCGCCGCGCGCTCCGCGCGATCGGGGGGCCGAGCCCGCTGGAGGGCTATCGCCGCGACGGCGCGGAGGTGATCCGCGAGTTCGAGGCCAGCGGCCGTCGGTACGAAGAGCCGATGGTCCTCGTGCTCGACTACACGGTGTACCGCGTGTTCGAGGACGGCTCGATGCTCGAGCTGACGCACAACATCTTCCGGCTCGACAGCCAGGAGGCGGTCGACTCGATGGGCGAGTTCGAGGTGCCCGAGAACGCGCACATGCTGACGCTCCACACCGTGAAGGCGGACGGCACGCGGCTCGAGCCGGACGAGATCGCGGGCAAGGACACGCTGAGCTTCCCGAACCTCGCGGTCGGCGACTACATCGAGTTCGAGTACATGCGCCCGACCGAGTCGTCCGCCGGTTATCCGGGGGGGTTCGTCGGAGACCGCTTCTACTTCCGCAACTACGAGACGCCGTTCGACCTCTCGCAGCTCACCGTCGTGACGCCGGAGGAGCTCGAGGTCGATCCGCGCGGTCAGGCGCCCGAGACGGAGCATCGCCAGGAAGACGGATTGCACGTCTACCGGTGGACGGCCCGGGAGAGCCGCCCGTTCGTGCAGGAGCCCGCGTCGGTCTCCGCGCGTGAGTTCTTCCCGTCGATCTATTGGGGCCGCGGTGCGCGCTGGGAGGACTACGTCGCCTCGCTGCGCGACGTCCTCGCCGATCGCGACGTGCACGATCCGGCGGCGGAGCGCCTCGTCGAGCAGATCGCGCCGGCCGCTCGCACGAGACCCGAGGAGCGGGCGCAGCGCATCCACGCGTGGGTGCTCGAGAACATCGAGGACTCGAACGACGTGTTCGGCCTCACCCCGGCGATGCTCGCCGCGCGCACCGGCAACCGCGCCCGCGTGCTCGCCTACCTGCTGCGGCTGGCGGGGTTCGACGCGGAGATCGCGCTCGCGAGGAGCTACACGAGCGACTCGACCCGCGCCGAGCTCGCCGACGACGACACGTACCAGCACCTCCTGGTGCGGCTGACGTTGGGCGGCGAGGTGCGCTGGCTCTACGCGGGCGCGCGCGGCGTGCCGTTCGACTATCTACCGCCGCACCTGCGCGGGATGGACGCGTTGATGCTCGACGCGGAGGCCGAGCGCGTGACGGTCGCGGATCGCGATCTCGAGTCCGATCTCCGCACCGTGCGCGTCGAGCTGGAGCTCCGGGGCGACGGCGGGGCGCGCCTCGAGATCACCGAGACGTTCCGCGGCTCCGGCGCGGTGCTCTGGCGCAACCAGCTCGAGGAGATCCCGGACGCCGAGCTCGAGCCCCAGTTCGAGTCGGCATACGTCGCAAATCTCCTTCCGTCGGCGCAGCTCTCGCGGCTCGTCGTCACGGGGCGCGAGGACCCCGAGGCGCCGCTCGTGCTTCGGTATGATCTCGACGTCGCACAGCTCGCGCGGCCGTCGCGCGGGAGCCTCGCGCTGCCGCCGATCTATCGCGCGCGGCTCGGGCCGCAGTACGCGCGGGTCGCGTCGCGGACGACGACGCAGCTGGTCGGCGAGGGCCTCGCGCTCGACGTCGAGATCCACGTGCGCGCGCCCGACGGAGGTCAGGTTCGCGCGGGCAGCTCGCCCACGCGGATCGATGGGCCGGGCGGCAGCGCGGTGCGCATCCAGACGACGGGCGAGGGCGCGGAGGCGACCATCCGCCGCAGCTACCGCATCCCCCGCATGCGGATCGAGGCGGACGCGTACGAGGACTTCGCGCAGTTCTGTCGCCAGGCGGACGAGGCGGAGTCGGCCGAGCTGACCGTGGCGCGCTGAGCCATGTGGACGACGGCCGCGTGGACGACGGACCATGTGGACGACCGCGGGGTGGACGACGGGGTGTGGACGACGGGGTGTGGACGGCAGTAAGTGATTGGTTGCGGGTGCATTTTGTAGGCAGCGAGGCGTCCCAGGACTAGGATTGTCAAACCGATGACGGGGTCGATCGTAGTCGCGGGCACGGACGACTTCTCGGGGCGTGGGATCACCGCGCGACTGCGCGAGCGCGGCTACCGGACCGAGCACCAGGCGCAAGCGCGGGGCCTCCTCGAGCGGCTCCGTGTGTCGAGCCCCGACCTCGCCGTCGCTTCGCTCCCCCTGCCCGACTTCGAGATTCGACCGTTCCTGCAGACCGTCAAGGAGCTCGACGCGCAGCTCAAGGTGATCGTCGTCGGACCGAGCGAGCTGTTCGATCCCGGTCCGCTCATGCTCGACGGCGCGTTCGACTGTGTGCCGGACCCGCTCGTACAGCCGCATCGTCTGTTGTCGGCCGTGGGCTACGCGCTCGGGGCGCGCCAGGAGGATCGCGAGCTCGAATACATCCGCCACAAGGACGCGGCGGACGTCCAGCTCACGCGTCTGGTCGGCGAAGACCCGAGCATGGAGAAGACGTTCTACTTCGTGCGGCAGGTCGTCATGCGCACCGCGCGCGGGGCGAGCCCCACCATCCTGCTCACCGGCGAGACGGGGACCGGGAAGGGCGCGATGGCCAAGTGCATCCACTACTCGAGCGCGCGGCGCAATCGCCCCTTCGTGGAGGTGAACTGCGCGGCCATCCCTGCGAACCTCGTGGAGTCGGAGCTGTTCGGCTACGAGGCGGGCGCGTTCACCGACGCGCGCCGCGCGCGGGCAGGTCTGTTCGAGACGGCTGACGGCGGGACCCTCTTCCTCGACGAGATCGCGTCGCTACCCCTCGATCTGCAAGCAAAGCTGCTCGTCGCGATCGAGGAGAAGCGGTTCCGGCGCATCGGCGGCCGGGTGTCGATCCAGGTCGACGTGCAGCTCATCGCTGCGAGCCAGCCGAACATCAAGCGCATGGTCCGCGAGCGCACGTTCCGCGAGGACCTGTTCCATCGGCTCAACGTGCTCTCGTGCGAGATCCCTCCGCTCCGCGAGCGCGGCGGCGATCGCCTGCGCCTCGCGCGCCGCTTCGTCGAGGAGTTCTGCGCCGAGTATGGGATGCCCACGCGCGAGCTCTCGGAGGACGCGATCGACTTCATCAACCGCTATCACTGGCCCGGCAACGTCCGCGAGCTGCGCAATCAGATCGAGCGGATCGTGCTCCTCGGTGAGGAGGAGATCGTCGAGTCGTGGCAGTTCGAGCGCGCCTCGGGCGAGTTCATCCGCGTCGAGCAGGACGAGCGCGGGCTCCGTCTCTCCCTCCCGCCGCGCGGGTTGGACCTCACGCAGCTTGAGCGCGAGGTCATCAAGCGTGCGCTCGAGCTCAACCAGGGCAACGTGAGCAAGACGGCGCGCTACCTCAGCATCAGCCGGCAGACGCTGATCTATCGCATGAAGAAGTTCGACCTCGGGTAAATGCGGTAGCGTCTCCGGGCGAGACGCGATGAGCTCCGAGAAGCAGGCGCCCACCCCTCTGGCTCCCCATGCGTCCGGCGAGGGTGTGCGGAGCTGGCGGTGGAGCAAGAAGCAGCTCCTCACCGTCGCGCTCGCCTCGTTCGTCGCCGCCGTCCACGCGTGGGTCCACGCCGCGCTGTGGGACATGCGGCAGCTGGAGCGCGATCCATTCGATCAAGGTTGGTTGCTCCAGTACGTCTGGCGAGCGGGCCGCGGTGAATGGGTCGGGATCGACTTCACGCACGTGCGCGGGCCGCTCTACCAGCTCTTCCTGTGGGTCGCGTCGGGCGGCGCGGCGCACTCGCCCGGCTGGGAGGTCGAGGGCACCGCGGGCGTCTCGGCCGTGCTCGCGATGGTCCTCGGCGCGGTGCTGCTGCAGCGCACGCTCAAGAACGATCTCCACGTCTGGGTCGCCACGCTCGCGTGGGCGTTCATCGTGTTGTGGGCGCCGAGCGACGCGTTGCGCACGCTCGCGTCGGTCGCGCTCGTCGTCTCGTTCGCCGCCGTGCTCGATCCGTCGATCCAGCGCGAGGCGGGGCTCCGCCCGACTCGACGCGAGTGG
This sequence comes from Sandaracinaceae bacterium, assembly GCA_050186575.1. Lineage (GTDB taxonomy): Bacteria > Myxococcota_A > Polyangia > Polyangiales > Sandaracinaceae > JAUHXR01. Next base: position 29,378 of record JBFWYI010000001.1, read on the forward strand.
ATCCGCGGTGGAGGCGCGGGCGCGCTGCTCGTCCTCCTCACCGCGTTCTCGTTCGATCGCGCGTCCCTCGGCGCGCTCGCGCTCGTGGCGATGGCCGGCTGGGCGGTGGCCCTCGCGCTCTACTGGCGCGCGTCGCTGGCTCCGATCCTCCGCGCGATCCTCGCCGCGTTCGTGGGCGGCGTCGGGACGGTCGCGATCCTCTCGCTCGCGTTCGCCGCGCTCGGCGGGAGCTACCTCGGCTACCTCATGGACATGAGCGAGCTGTCGCGCAGCTTCTCGATCGCCATGCACGCGCCGACCGCCTCGGGAGACTCGACTCCGTCGGGGGTCACCGCGCTCCTCCTCTGCTGCGGCGCGCTCGCGGGGTGGCTGGGCGCTCGGCGGATGAGGCTCGGCGGGGCTTCGATCGTCCTCATCGGCGCGCTCGCGTTCACCCCGATCGCGTTCCTCCGATCGGATACGCAACACACCTTCCCTGCGACGGCTGCGGTGATGATCGCGCTCGTCATCGCCGCCCTCCACGTGGCGCCGCGCTTCGGCGCGTTCGCGTCGCTCCCGTTCTGGGTCCTCGCGATCGTGGTGCTGGCCGGTTGGCTGGGCTCGGATCCTGCGACGCAACGTTCGTTTCGTGCTCTTCCTGGTCAGGTCGTCGCGATCCTCGGCGGTGGTGAGCGCGGCGTCAGCTACCACCGAGGCGACGTGGGTTACGCGCTGGGCGAGCTCCGCGCTTTTCATCGCGCGCATCCCGACGACTGCGTGGCGACGAGCGAGTCGCTCACCGGAGTGACCGCGCTCGCCGACGTCCCCTCGCTCCTCCACGTCCGCTGGACCGGCCCCGAGCGTCACGCCCTGACCCGAGAGATCCGAGAGCGCGCCTGCCCTCGCTACCTCCATCGCCTGCAGAGCCTCGACGGCGACGCGCGGTACGCGGGGTACGTGTTCGGCGAGGACTTCGTCCGGATCGCGAGCGACTACGCGCCGGCGCGGATGCTCGGCCCGGGGATCGTGGCGATGGATCGCCGGCCGCGGCCGATCGAGGTCACCGCCGAGCCGATCGAGTACGAGAGTGAGGAGGACGACGGCACGATCACGCTCCGTTGGTCGCGCCCGATCCCCGTCACGCACTTCGTGCGGCTCCACTACACGATCGAGACCCGAGCGGGCGTGCGGGAGACCGGGGGCGCGCCGTACCTGAAGGTGGAGTTCGTCGGCGACCCGACGTTCGTCGAGCAGCAGCTCACCGTCCTCGACGTCGATCGCTCCGTCGGTCACGACCTCGCGGCCGACGTGTTCGAGGCCGAGTGGCGTTGGATGGCGGGCGTGCGACCTCGGTTCGCGCGGGTGAGCACCGGCGCGCGCATCCATCTCGCGCCGGCGGGCCGGTCGGGACTGCGCGGAGCACGGGTCCGGATCGATCGCGTAGAGGTGCTCGCGCCGCCCGACGAGCGCGAGGCGAGATGGCCCGCGCCGCTGCCCGCGGGGAGCGACATCGTGAACGACCTGCGCGTCCCGTTGATCGGTCGGTACGCGACTCCGATCCGCGGGCCCGGCGTGCTCGCGCACGATCCTCCGAGCTCCGTCGGCGCCGAGGCGCAACTATTCTTCCCCGTCCACACCGAGCTCGGCCTTCGCCTGGTCGGCGAGGCCTTCGTCGACTCGGAGGAGGGAGACGGCGTCCTCGTGAGCGTTCGGCTGCTCGACGTCCACCGCTACGATCTGCGTCGCGATCCCGCGGCCACGTTCGTCGTCGAGCCTGATCCGAACGCGCGCCACGCGTTCGACGTCCCGCTCGACGCGTTCGTCGATCGCGACGTGCTGGTCGAGGTGGTCGCGTCAGCGCGGGAGGACACCCACTTCGACCATCTGCGCTTCTCGCGGCTCGCGCTCGTGCGTGAAGCGGGAACGTTCTCGTTTGCCGGCGCGCTCCACGCGGGCGACGCGTCGGTGGTCGGCGCGGCCGAGCATCGGATCGGGACTACCGCCGATCTGTTCGTCTGTACGGTGCCGCCCGCACTGGGCGAGACGTCGTTCGTCCTCCCCATTCGGCCATCGCAAGATACGTGTCTCGATCTCGACCTCGAGCAACCCTCGGTGGAGGGCGATGGGGTGTGGTTCGAGGCGAGCGTGCGGGACGGACCTACCGAGTACGTGTTGTTGCGTCGACCGGTGCTCGCCGGAGAGTCGGCGGCGATCCCCCCTCTCTCGCTGTGGCCGTGGACCGACACCGACATCACGCTCGAGCTGTCGGTGTTCGCGGGCGGGAGCTCGGACTACGACGAGCTGCGCATCGTGCGACCGACCATCGCGCGCGGCTGCCGCACGCGCGATCTCGGCCCGGCGCTCGACGTACCCGAGCGGGCGAGGAGCCTGCTCGCGGAGGCGACGATGTCGCGCGCGACGATCCGCGGCGGTGCGCCGCAGCTCACCGAGCAGGGGTTGGTCCTGCACCCGGTCGACGCGTCTGCGTTGCCGCCGACCGCGATCGACCTCCCGATCGAGGCGGACGACGCGGGCTCGTGCGTGCGCCTGCTCGTGCGGCACGAGGACGAAGAGGCGCGCGGCGATGGCCTCGTGGTGCGGGTCTCGAGCGTCGACGCCGACGGCACGACCGAGATCGGGAGGCATGGTGTCGCGCCGGGCGGCGGCGCGATCCTGTGGACCGATCCGATCCCGAGCGGCGCGCGCGCGATCCGCCTGCAGTCGTTCGGGCTTCGCACGTGTGACTTCGACTGGGCCCACGTTCGGCAAGCGCTGGTGCTGCCGTGCCCGCTCGAGCCGCGTGAGGCGCGAGAGGTCGACGCGCCGATCGGATCGCCCTGACTCAGCGCTCGGGCTGTTGAACGACGCGGCACGCGCGCTCGTCGCCGAGCTCGCACGCGCGCTCGAACAGCGCGCGCGCGCGCGGGCGATCGCGGCCCACCCCGACGCCGCTCGCGAAGCTCGCCGCGAGGTTGAAGCAGCCACCCGCCGCGCCCGCCTCGCACCCCTGCTCGTAGAGCTGCACCGCGCGCGCGTGATCCTGCGCGACCCCGCTCCCCGAGCTGTAGAGCGAGCCGAGGCTGACGCACCCGTCGCCGTCGCCCTGCTCGCAGAGCCCGGCGTAGATCGCCTGCGCGCGCGCGAGGTCCTGCGGTCCGCCGCGTCCCTCCTCGAACATGTGACCCCGGCTCAGGCAGCTCGCCGCGACCCCCGACGTGCACGCGCGCTCGTAGAGCTGCGCGGCGCGAGCCGCTTCGGCCTCGTTGGGCTCGAGCGCGCTCGCGAGGTTGTGGCACGCGCGCGGGTCGTCGCCCTCGCAACCGCGGCGGAAGTATTCTTGCGCCCGTGCAGGGTCGGCGTCCCCTCCGATCCCCTGCGACAGCATGAGGCCGAGGTTGCTGCACGCCGCGACGACGTCGGCCTCGCACGCGCGCTCGAAGAGCTGCCTCGCGCGCGCTTGATCGGGCGTGCCTCCGCCGAGCGGCCTCGCGATGAGCACGCCGAGGTTGTAGCAACCGAACGCGTCGCCTCCGTCGCACGCTCGCCCGAACAGCTCGCGGGCGCGCGCCGGATCGGTCGTGACGCCACGGCCCGCGTAGTAGCTGGCGCCGAGCGCGGTGCACCCGCGCACCTCGCCGCCCTCGCACGCGCGCTCGTAGAGCGTGTTGGCGCGCGCTTGATCCTGCGGGACGCCGTCGCCGGTCTCGTAGGCGCGTCCCGTCTCGAGGCACGCCGCTGCGTCACCGACCGCGCACGCGGTCTCGGGATCGCCGGGCGCGGGGGTGGTCGGTCCATCGGTGGACGAGCCACCGCACGCTCCGGCGTGGATCACCACTGCGAGAGCGAGCGCGCGGATGAGAGGGCGGGGGTGGGCCACGCCGCGAGAGTATCAGGGCTCAGCCTCTCGACGTGCGCGACTCTGCGTCGGCGCGCGCGGCGAGCGAGTCGATCATGTCGAGCAGCCGCGGCCACACGCCGCGCGGCAGATCGTGACCCATCCCTTCGATCATCGTGAGCCGCGCGCCGTCGATCGCCTCGGCCGTCCACCGGCCGCCGATCGGGCGCAGCAGCGGATCGACGGTGCCGTGGATGACCTGCGTCGGCATGCGCACGAAGCGCAGGCGCGAGGTGCGATCGCCGGTGGCCCCGATCGCCGCGAGGTGCCGCAGGAACCCCTTCGGGTTGCTCCCGCGATCCCACGCCGCGCCAGCGCGCGCGCGCACCTCGCGCACATCGATCTCGAACCCGGTGGATCCGATCGCCGTCCAGAAACGCTGCGCGTGATCCTGCGCCTGTTCACGCGTGCGAGGCGGGTTCGAGAACAGCGCCCGCAGCGCGCGCGGGTCGCTGATGAACGGGGTGGGTCGACCCGTCGTGCTCATGATCGACGTCAGCGATCGCATCCGGTGCGGGTGCGTGATCGCCATCGTCTGCGCGATCATGCCGCCCATCGAGACGCCGACGACGTGCGCCGAATCGATGTCGAGCACGTCGAGCAGCCCGGCCACGTCACCCGCCATGTCCTCGAGCGCGTAGGGGGCAGCCACCCTTCTGCCGACCAACGCGCCGAGGAGCGTCGGCCCGAGCGGCGGCACGCCCGCGTCGTCGAGCCACGTGGAGCGACCGACGTCGCGGTGGTCGAACCGGATCACGCGATGCCCGCGCTCCGCGAGGCGATCGCAGAACTCTTCGGGCCAGAAGATGAGCTGCGCGCCGATGCCCATCACGAGCAGGATCGGCGAGCCCTCGCCGCGGACGTCGTAACAGAGCTCGATGCCGTTCGGCAGACGCGCGAAGCGCTCTTCGAAGACCGGCTCGGCGCTGACCGTCTCTTGCACGCGCGAGCTCAGCGGTACGTGAACCGGATCTCGTAGTCGCAGAGCTGATAGACGTCGCCCTCTTCGACGCGCTTGCTGTCGATCTTACGGCCTTGGAACTCGACGCCGTTGGTCGAGCCCAGGTCCTTGAGGTACCAGCTGCCGTTCTGCCAGATCACCGCCGCGTGGCGGCGCGAGATGTTGCCGTCTTTGATCGGGAGGTCGGCCGTCTTGGTGCCTCGACCGATGATGAACTCTTCCTTGGCGACGGGGAACTTCTGCCCGTTGAAGATCACGTAGAGCGGGATCATCCCCATCCCGCCCGGCTGCGGCTGCGAATGGGCTTGCGGCGCGTGCGACGGATGACCCGCCGCCGGGAGCGGCGGAGGCGAGTGCATGGGAGGACCGCCGAAGCCGGGCTGCCCGTAGCCTTGCGGCTGGCCGGGCATCGGCTGCGCGGCGGGAGCTCCGTACGCGGGCGGGCGCTGGGTCGGGGGCGGAGGCGGATATGACGACGGGGCTTGCGATGGTGCAGGGTAGCCGCCGTACCCGGCCTGCTGCGGTCGCATCCCTCCGCCCGACGGAGCCGGGTAGCCCCCGGGACCGTGCGAAGGCGCGCCGTGCGAAGGCGACCCGTACGCACCTCCGTACGACTGATGCGCGGGAGGCGGGACCGACCCCATCGCGGGCTGGCCGAGCTGCGGCTGACCCGAAGGGGTCGGCGGTCGGGACGCGCCCGGACCCGGCGTTCGCACGCCGTAGTTTCGGGAGCGCGCGTACTGCCTCATCGCTTCGTTGATGAGGTAGTCGACCGAGCATTCCAGCTCGCCGCTCATCTGCTCGAAGATCTCCCACAGGTAGTCCCGGCACTGGAACTGCCGCAGGGTCTTCTTGTTCTGGTCGTGGTTCATCGCCGTAACATCGGAGCGCAGCCGCTCCCCCAATCCGCGCCGTGGCTCTGCGTCAACCGCCGGATCCCTCGCCGCCGCCTTCCGCGGCGCCATCCGCTGCGCCGCCACCTTCCGCGCCGCCCTCCGCGGGCGCGGCCGGCTGACCGTCGGTCGGGTGGAGCCGCTCCTGGATCGCATCCGCCACCGCGGTCGCCACCTTCCCCACGGTGTTCCACTCTTCCCAGTGCTCGCCGTTGGTGGCCGCCGCGTCGCTCGACAGCGCGCGGATGCGCGCGATGTCGGCCTCTTCACCGCGGCGCTCCCAGTAGTACAGCGCGATGCAGCGACGGTACCAGTCCGGCGACCGCAGCTGCGCATTCATGAACTCGGCCGGCGGCGGACGCAGCTGGCTCAGCCGCTCGCCGTAGCCATGGAGCTCTTCGCGCGCGTACGCCGGATCGTTCAGGCGCGTAAAGAACTCTTGCACGACCGCGTTCCCGCCGAGCGTCAGGATGAGCGAGCCCACCCGCCAGCGCATGCGCCAGTCCTCGGTGTCGGTGAACGTCGGCCACAGCGCGGGCACCGCGCTCGCCGCGCGCGAGTCGGCGATGCGATCGAACGCGTAGTCGCGCACCGCGGTGGGCGACTGGTTGTTGAGAGCGATCGCGAGGAGCGTGTCGACCTGCTCGGCGCGCACGCCGCCTTCCATCGCCTGCAGCGCCTTGACCCGTCGGTCCTCCAGCTGAGGCGCGGTCACGTTCTCGCCCGTGGTCGCGTTCGCGATCTCGAGCAGGCGGTCCTGGATCACGGGCTGGTCGTTGAGGTGCTTCATCGAAGGCAGGGCGCCTAGCGTGATGAAGTTCTCGCGGTTCAAGTTCGCCGCGAGCGCGAGGCGCGACTCGTCGATCTGGGTACCCTGCGACTCTGCCTGCGCGCGCAGGCGATCGCTGAGCCACGCCGTGAACTCGGCTCCCTCCATCTCGCGCTCGATCTCGACGAGGCGGGTCGCCGCGCGCTCCTTGGTCGCGCGATCGCCGAGGCTGCTGATCAGCTCGGCGAGCTTCACGAGCGCCTGCTGCGGGAGACGCGCGTTGAGCGCGTTGACGAGCCGCGACGCGGCCGGGGCGCCGAGCTGCCGGACGACCTGCTCTGCGCTGTAGTTGCCGGAGAGGCTGCGACCATTGAAGTCGACGACGAACCAGTCGACGACCGCCTCGGTCAGCTGCTGGCGGTTCTCCTCGTTTGCGTAGGGGATGAGGAGGAACGCGGCGTCCTTCGCGCGGACCTGCCGCGGCGGCACCGCCTCACCCTCGGCTCCGCCGGCCTGCGGCGCGTCCTCGCCTCGCATGATCCGGATCAGATCAGGGATCATCATCCCGACGAGGCGCGCGCGGGTCTCCTCGTCGAGGCGGCGGACCGCGGCCTGGAGCTCCGACACTCCGTCCACGTCCTCGCGCGGCTCCATGCGCACCAGCGCGATCCCGGCGTAGACCCGGAGGTCGTCCTCGTACTTGTCGGCGAGGAGGACCGCGACGATCTTCCCCGGCCCCTTGATGGTGCCGGTCCAGTAGTCGATGTCGTCCTGGGTGACCTTGCAGCCCGAGGCGAGGATGAGGCACGCGAGCGCGCCGAGCAGAGGTCCTGAGATCCGTCGCATAGGCGGGTCACGATAGTAGAGGAATCCCCGCCCCAATCAAGCGCGCGTTTTCGCGGTAAGTACTTGAAAAGACGGCCTGCCACAAAGTTGACCTCCTCCGGGTCGACCCGCGACCCTGCCGTGTAGGGAGCGGGATACCTTGAACGCACATAAGGCCACATCGGCAGACGAGGCGACCGATCTGCCAGCGGCCGGGCGACGACACGAGGTCCTCGGGATTCTGTGCGCGTCCGCGACGTCGCTCGTCGCCTTGTCGCTCCTCTCGTACGACGCGAACGGAGGCGAGAACTGGATCGGTCCGGTCGGCGAGGGGCTCGCCTCGATGCTCGCGACCGCGTTCGGGGTGGCGGCGTGGCTCGTGCCGGCGGAGCTCGCGCTCGCGACCGCGCGGCTCTTCACCAAGAGCACGGCGATGCTCGGGGTGGGGCGGGTCGCCAGCACGCTCGTGATCGTGCTGATCGGGTGCGCGCTCGTACACCTCGCGTGGCCTGCGCAAACCGTGTTCGGCGGGCACCTGCCGGGCGGATTGATCGGCGAGGTGCTCGGCGAGGTGATGCGCTCGCTCCTCGGTCTGGCGGGGAGCTACCTCGTCGGGATCGCGATCATCCTCGTCACCATCGTCCTGCGCACCCCGTTCAGCGTCATCCAGAGCGGCCGCAAGCTCGCCCTGGCGGTGCGCGCCGCGTGGGGTCGCCTCCGGGACTGGGCGCGCGCGGGCCTCGAGGCCTGGCGCGAGGCGAAGGAGCTCGAGCGGCTCGAGCGCGAGGAGGCGGAACGCGCGGCGCAGCCGAAGATCTCGATGGACGCGACGCTCAGCGGAGGCGACGCGCTCGACTCGGCACCGGTGGTGTTCGCCGACGACGAGGAACCGACTCCGAAGCGGCGCCAGAAGAAGAAGAAGGAGCCGGCGGCGGAGCCCGAGCTGGACGCGCTCGCGGCCGAGGTGGAGTCGCTCGACGTCGACGATGACGAGCCCCTCGAGGAGCCGGACGGCGAGGAGGAGATCGACGAGGAGCCGGTCCCGCCGCCGTTGCCGAAGAGCAAGCGCGGCAAGAAGGAAGCCGGCGGGCCGACGATCGTCGCGCCGGTGACCCGCGGCGCCGAGGCGCGGATGGTCCGCATGCCCGAGGTGCAGGGCGACTTCGAGCTCCCGCCGCTCGACGTGTTCGACGAGCCGCCGTCGCAAGCGATCCGCGTCGACGCGGCGACGCTCCGCGAGAACGCGCGCCAGCTCACCGAGAAGCTCGAGGCGTACCGGGTGAAGGGGCGGGTGGACGAGATCCACCCGGGGCCCGTCGTCACGATGTACGAGTTCGAGCCGGAGAGCGGCACCAAGATCAGCAAGATCGCGGGGCTCGCCGACGATCTCGCGATGGCGCTCGCCGCGCACAAGGTACGGATCGTTGCGCCCATCCCCGGCAAGGCGCGCGTCGGCTTCGAGCTGCCCAACGACGATCGGCAGACGGTGTATCTCCGCGAGCTCCTCGAGGACGCGCGCTGGCACAACCTCAAGGCGGCGTTGCCGGTGGCGTTCGGCAAGGACATCGCCGGGCAGCCGGTCTACGGCGACCTCAGCAAGATGCCGCACCTCTTGGTCGCGGGCGCGACCGGGAGCGGCAAGAGCGTCGGGCTCAACGTGATGCTCGCGTCGCTGCTGTCGCGCCGCACCCCCGAAGAGGTCCGGATGCTCATGATCGACCCGAAGGTCGTCGAGCTCGCGGTGTTCGACGGGATCCCGCACATGCTGTTGCCGGTCGTCACCGACATGAAGAAGGCGGCGCTCGCGCTGCGCTGGGCGGTCGACGAGATGGAGCGGCGCTACCAGCTCTTCGCCGACGCCGGCGCGCGGAACATCACGACGTACAACCAGCGCGTCGACAAGGTGCTCAGCGGCGAGATGGCGCCCGAGAAGCTGTTCGCGAGCCGCGAGCACAAAGTCAGCGCGATCGACATGCATGGGCAAGAGGTGTTGCTCGACCCGGCGAACGGAGAGGAGCCGGACGCGTACTTGAGGACGCCCGAGAAGCTGCCGTACGTGGTCGTGGTCGTCGACGAGTTCGCGGACCTCATGATGGTCGCGGCCAAGGACGTCGAGGAGGCGATCGCCCGGCTCGCGCAGAAGGCGCGCGCGGCGGGCATCCACGTGATCCTCGCGACGCAGCGGCCGAGCGTCGACGTCATCACGGGCATGATCAAGGCGAACTTCCCAGCGCGGATCGCGTTCAAGGTGAGCCAGCGCGAGGACAGTAAGACGATCCTCGGGCGCATGGGCGCCGAGCATCTCCTCGGGATGGGCGACATGCTGATGATCCCGCCCGGATCCAGCGAGCTCCGGCGCGTCCACAGCGCCTACGTCGGCGAGGACGAGGTCAAGCGTCTTTGCGATTCTCTACGCGAGCAGGGTAAGCCGGTCTACGACGAGAAGATCCTCGAGCCGCGCGACGAGGAGGACGGCAACGGGAGCGGCATGCCCGCGAGCGACGATCCGCTCTACGACCGCGCGGTCGCGTGCGTGGCCACCGCGGGGTACTGCTCGATCAGCCACATCCAGCGCCAGCTCGGCGTCGGCTACAACAAGGCGGCCAAGCTCGTCGAGCGCATGGAGAAGGAGGGCGTGGTCGGTCCCGCCACCGCGAAGGCGGGCGGCCGCCGCGAGGTCCTGATCCAAGCGCTCTAGTCCATGCGCTCCGACGTGCCCGTGTGGTAGACGGCCGGCATGCGCCGTCTCACCGCCGTCTTCGTCGTGTTCCTCACCGCGTGCACCTCGGCCGAAGAGAAGTACGCCGCCGACCTCGACGCCGCGATCGCGCCGCACCAGGCGGAGCTCGATGCGTTGCGGACCGGTCTCTCCGCCGTGCTCACCGCGGCGCGCGCCCGGCCGGCGCTCAGCCCGATCGCCACCCCGTGGAGCGGACCGCCGGTTCGCTGGCAGGGCAACGAGGCGACCGCGCTCGCGTTCAACGACGACCGTGACCTCGATGCGGCGTACCCGAGCGGGAGCCCGGGGGTGAACGGGCCGGAGCACTTCGAGCCGTACATCACGCAGGCAGGGGTGGTCGCGCTCGCGCACGGTCAGCGGCCTGCGTTCGACGAGTACGCGGCGGACGGCCGCGTTCGGGTGGTGAGCGCGGAGCTGGGCCGCCTCGCGTCGCTTCGCTACGCCGTCGTATGCCACACTCTCGCCGAGACGATGCCCTCGGTGTCGGAAGGAAATCTCGTTCCGGGAGCCTACTCGGCGGAGTGTCGACTGTTCGAGCTGTCCGGCGCCCGCTACCTCGGCGGCTTCACGGTCGACGGCGCGTCGGCGGACAGCGAGCGCGTCGTGACCGGAAGCGGGGCGAGCTCGACGGTGCTCGGTCAGCTGCGCGGCGCCGTGGCGGAGCGCGCGGCGGAGGACGCGTACGAAGCGCTCCAGGTCACGGGCACCGCGTCTGCGGACCAGCTGCCGTTCTGAGCCGCCGAGGCCCCGCCCTTTACTCGATCCGCCAGGTGGACCAAGGTGGAGTCGAGGTCGCTCGCTTGCTTGGACGTCTCCGCCCCCCGCGACCACCGTCGTGGGTCACGCGCCGTAGCTCGCACGCTACGTGGACGCTAGCGCCGCTGCTCTTCGCGTCGGTCGCGTCGGTCTACGCGGGCGGCTGCACGTGTGCTCGGCCCGTGGTCGAACGGGATGCGGCCTCGGTCGACGCGGCCGTCGATCCGCCGGGTCCCGACGCCGGCGCGCTCGGCCGACCCGAGCGCTGCAACGGGATCGACGACGACCTCGACGGCAAGCGGGACGAGGGTTGCCCGATCCGGATCACCGACGACCCGCGGCAGGACGTGTATCCGTCGCTGTCGGGGAGCCGCGTGGCGTGGACGCGCCAGCCGTTCGAGCGCATGGGCTACGTCGGCGAGCTCTGGGTGCAGGACCTCCCGGACGGAGAGCCGCGGCTCGTCGAAGAGGAGGCGGCGCTCGCTTCCCTCTCGGGGGACCGCGTCGCGTTCCTGCAGGGTGACACGTACGTGGTCGTCGACCTCGTCACCGACGCGCGCACGGTGATCGAACCGGAGTCGGTCCACTACGCGCAGCGCCCGAGCCTCGACGGGGAGGTCTTGGTGTGGAGCCAGCTCATGGAAGGCTCCGTCGAGGACTTCGAGGTGTTCGCCCACGATCTCGGGACCGCCACCACGCATCGCATCGGCCGCGATCCCAACGTGCAGCAGTTCCCCCGCGTCGAGGACGGCCGGATCGTCTGGCAGGACGACCGCCTCGGCCACCACACGATCGGGCAGCTGCACCTGTTCGATCTGTACGTGGCCGACGATCTCTCGGGGAACGCTCGACGCCTCACCCTGCGCGACCCGGACACCACGATCGGCGGCGTGGTCGCGCTCGATCGAGGCCGCGCGCTCGTCACGGAGCACTTCGGCGACGTGACCGACGTCGCGAGCCCGCAGCCGTGCGCGCCGGTGATCTACGACGTCGACACGGCCGTGCGCACCGAGCTGCTCGAACGGACGCTCGAGTGCTACACGGCGCGCGATCTCTCGGGTCGCTGGGCCGTGTTCGAGTACGACGCGGAGGGCATCTCCGATCTCTACTTGCTCGATCTCGACTCCGGCGTGCTCCGCCAGGTGACGCGCCACCGTCGCTACTCGACGCGCGCGCACGTCGACGGTGACGTGCTCGTCTGGCAGGACGACCGCAACGATCATTGGGATCTCTACTTCATGGACCTCAGCGACGTCGACGACGGTGACTTCTTCCCCGAAGGCGTCGCGCCGTGAGGAGCGCCGCGCCGTCGCTGGGCCTCGTCCTCGCCGGCATCGAGCTCGGTTGCGTCGCGCTCGGCGGCGTCGCGCTCGGCGGCGTCGCGCTCGGAGGTGGAGCGCTCGGCTGCGGGGCGCGCAGCGCGCTCGACGAGACGGTGGAGGTCGACGGGGGGAGGCTCGACGCCGGCTCGGCGACGAACGCGTGCGGAGGCACCGCCGCGCTGGTGGCGCTCCCGCGACAGGCGTGCGGCACCTGCGGCCTCTACGCGTGCGACGGCCTCGACGCGCTGCGCTGCGATGAAGACGGCGCCCTCAACGCGTGCGGCGAGTGCGGGCCGCTCCCGATGGAGGAGTGCAACGAGCGAGACGACGACTGCGACCGCGTCGTCGACGAGGGTTGCGTGATCCGCGCGGGCACGCTCTCGACCTCCGATACGTTCGTGCGCGTCAGCGGCCGCCGGTTGGTCTTCGACGCGATGAGCTACTTCTCGAACAACGAGGACGTCGTGCTCGTGGACCTCGACGACTTCGGCGCGGAGATCCTCACGCCGCACGGAGACCCGATCGACGGGCCGGGCGATCCCTCCCCCGAGCGGCGCGGCGTGATCGGAGGGCGCTACGTCGCGTGGATCCGTCGCGGGATGGACGTGTCGAACCCGGTCGGCGAGCTACAGGCGTACGACATCGACACGCGCACGCAGCTGATGGTCCCGCAGCGCGGTGCGGCGGGAGAGATCCCCGCGATCGATGGCGACCGCATCGTCTGGCAGTCGCGCCTCGATCCGCGCGGCGACGCCGACGTGGTCGCGTACGACGTGACGACGCTCGCGCTCGAGGTGCTCGCCGGCAGCCCGGACTCCGAGATGTCGCCGGACCTCTCGGGGCGCTGGCTGGTCTACGAGATCGCGCCGCCCGATCAGGAGCTCGCGCGGCGCATCGAGGCGCTCGATCTCGAGTCTGGCGAGCGCGTCGACGTGAGCGGCGACCTCGAGGGCTTCCACTCCGCGCCCGCGATCGACGGAACGCGCATCGTCTGGGAGCGTGACGTGAACATCGCGCACGAGCCGCGTCGCTGGGACGTGTTCGTCTACGATCTCGCGACGCGCGAGCGCCGGATGATCTCGACCGGGGCGCCGGCGATGCGCCCTCGGATCTCGGGCGACCTCGTGTGTTGGTCGACGACGAGCCAGCTCAACCCGGCGGGAGGGCAATGGGAGACGGGCGGGGTGACGGTGCACGACCTCGCGACGGGTCGACAGGCCGAGCTGACCTCGCAAGCTCACTTGTGCGATATCGATGGGCGTACGGTGGCGTGGCTGGAGCGGCGCGGGGACCTCGATCCGTACGTCTACACCCTCCGAGACGGCGAGCCCTGACGACTACGCGGCTGGCTCGCTCGGGATGTCGCGACCGAGATCCCACAGCTCGACCGGCCAGCGACGCCACGCCTCGCGGTGGAGGCGTCGCATCGCGTCCTTGTCTTCGCGGAGCACGCGCCGCTCGTCTTCGGTCAGCCCGGCCGGTCCGCGCGCGAGCGCCCGCTCGATCAACGACGCGGGCGCCGGCGTCGCCCGCTCTTCGAGCCGCGCGACGTGCGCGGCGTTCAGCACGGGGTCGAGCACGAGGTCGCGGAAGCGCGAGGCGATGTCCGCGCGCGTGAGCCCGCGCAGATGACGTGCGCGAGCGAGGACGCTCGGCGCGTCCTCCTCGGTCGGCACGACGAAGATGCCGAGGCGACGCAGCCACGCGCCGATCGTGGGGCTCGCGCTCCACGCGGCGAGCGGCGCGGCCAGCGCGAGCGCACCGAAGAACGGCGCCGTCCACGGCACGAGCTCGGGTCGGACCGCGACGACGAGGGCGCCGAGCGCGACGCCGAGGAGGCTCACCGGTCCGTGCGCGATCAGCGCCTCGCGGCTCGCGCTGCGCCCCACCGAGCGCCGCTGGGCGCTCCACCCGACCGCGCGTCCGAGCACGATCTCGAGCACGAAGCGCGTGTGATAGAGCATGAGACGCGGCGCGACGATCGCGCCGAGCGCGAGGTCGGCCAACACGCCGACGAGCAACCGCACGATGCCGAAGCGACGGCGCCGATGGAGGAGCGTGTCGAGCACGCCGAGCGCGCGCGGCCACAAGAGGAGGAACGCGGCCAAACCGAGCAGCGGAGGCCCGACCCCGTCGAGCGAGCTCGGTGCGAGCGCGAGCTGTGCGACCCCCACCGCGACGAACAGCAGCCAGAGCGGTGACGCGAGATAGCCGGCCGCCCCGAGCAGGAGATGGAGCCGGCTCATCGGGGTGAATCCGTCGGCGCCGATCAGCCTCAAGTGTTGCAAGTTTCCTTGGCACCATCGGCGGTCGCGCGTCGCGTAGTCGGCGAGGGTCGGCGGGAGCTCTTCATAGCTGCCGGTCAGATCGTCGGCGAACCGAACCTCCCAGCCGCCGCGGCGTAGCAGCGCGGCCTCGACGAAGTCGTGGCTCAGGATGTGGCCACCGAGCGGCGGCGCCCCCTCGAGCGCGGGCAGCGCGCAGCACTCCATGAACGCCCGCACCCGCACGATCGCGTTGTGGCCGTAGTACGTTCCGTCGCGACCGGCCCACGCGCCGAGCCCGCTCCCGAATACCGGGCCGTAGACCGCGCTCGTGAATTGGAGCTGACGCGCGAACGCGGTCTGCGCCTCGACCGGCTCGATCGGGAGCTGGAGCAGCCCGAGCCGCGGCGCCACCTCCATCCGGCGCACGAGCTCGACCAGCGTCGAGCCCGCGACGAGGCTGTCCGCATCGAGGACGACCATGTATTCGTAGCGCTCGCCCCAGCGCTGGAGGAAGTCCTCGAGGTTGCCGCTCTTCTGCCGTGCGTTGTCGGCGCGTCGGCGGTAGTAGACCGGAACGTTCGATGTCATGGCGGCCACGCGGCGCCACGCGCGCTCCTCGTCCGCCGCCTTCTCGGGATCGCGGCTGTCGCTGAGGACGAAGATGTCGAAGGCATCCCCGCCCGCGGTGTGCTCGAGCGCCTCGCGCATCGCGGCGACCGAGGCGAGCACCCGCTCCGCGTCCTCGTGATAGATGGGCACGACCATCGCGGTGCGAGGCAGCGCGCCGCTCGCCTCCGTCTCCCGCGTCCGCAGCGTCAGGCGCCGGAGGAAGCCGATCGTCGCGATCGTGGCGGACAGCGCGTTGAGGAATCCGAGCGCGCCGAAGAGCACGACCCACCCGACCTCCAGCGCGCCGAGGCCATCGCTCGCGAGCGCGCGCGCGAGCCACGCCGAGGTGCCGACCGCGACGGCGAGCGCGGGGACGAGCCCGAGCAGCCAGCGCGGCGCGTCCGAGCGGAGGCGCTGCGGAGCCAGCCCGCGCCGTCCGAGCGCGCGGCGATGGCGCTCGAGCTCGACGGCGAGCTCGTCCGCGCGCGCCTCGTCGAGGAACAGCGCGGGGTCGCTGGCGAGGACGGCGCGCAGCAGGCCGGGCGCGGGCTCGAGCTCGCCGAGCCACCGTTCGACGCGCTCGATCGCGACGCCCGTCGCGGCCTCGGGGCTCTCGCTCGCGTCCATCACCGACGCGGTGTGTCGATCGAGCGCCTCCGGATCGCGGAGGCCGACGCTCAAGAAGTACTCGCGCACGCGGAGTTGCGCGGCCTCTCTCGCGGATCGAGGCGCGCGGCGCCGCACGCGGCTGCTCGGGCTCGACGGGGTGCTCGGCTCGCTCAGCTCGGGGATGGCTGCCACAGGTAGCTCCAGGTCTCGCTGACCGCGCGATCACCACGGCGCAGGAACGCGCGCAGCTCGATCGCGTCCGTCTCCGGCGCGACGTCGAACGTCGATCGCACCACGCCGAGCTCCGGGTCGGGCTCGACGCGCGTGCGCACGACGGTCCCTCCTCGGGCCGTCGCGACGAGCTCGAGCGTTTCGGGATGCTCGCGCAGATCCTCGCCGCCCCAGTCGATCACGAACCGCGGTCCCTCCTCGCGCACGGGCGCGCCGATCGTCGCTCTCGATCCGATGCGCGTGCTCGCCACCTGCCCGGTCGGCGGCGCGTCGGTCACGCGATCGCCGATGTGCAGGCGATAGGAGAACGACAGCTCGTCGCCCTCGACCTCGTCGGGGACCCAGAGCATCGCGATGTTGTCGTCGGTCTCGAGCTCGGTCGCGATCTCGAGCAGCCGCACGCGCCCGCGGCCCCAGTCGCCGATCGGCTCGATCCACGCGCTCGGGCGGCGCTCGTAGCGAGCCTCGAGGTCGAGGTAGCTCGCGTGCGCGCGATCGCGCTGCAGAAGGCCGAAGCCGCGCGGGTCGTCGAGGCGATGCTCGGTCACCGTGGTGCTCGGCGGGTTGCGCAGCGGCCGCCAGATCCGTTCCCCCGAGGCGCCGTGCATCGCGAGGCCGTCGGAGTCATGCACCTCGGGTCGGAAGTCACCGAACCGCGCGGGTCGATCTTCACCGAAGAGGTACATGCTGGTGAGCGGGGCGAGGCCGATCACCGACGGACGCTCGCGCAAGAAGACGTGCGCGGACACCGTGATGGTGGTCGGCGCGCCGGGCTCCACCACGAGCTCGTAGGCGCCCGCCGCGCGGGGGCTCGTGAGCCTCGCGAACATCCGCATCCGCGTGTCCCCCGGCTCGGGCCGGACGAGGTGGATCGCGTCGAAGCGCGGGAACTCCTCGGTGACGTTCGCCTCTCCGGTGTCGATGGCGAGACCGCGCGCGCTCAGCCCGTAGACCTGGTCACGGCCGACGGCGCGAAAGTAACTTGCGCCCTGCAGCACGATGACCTCGTCGAAGTAGTCGGGGCGGTTGATCGGCGCGTGGATCCGGAGCCCCGCGTAGCCGAGGTCCGAGGGGATCCGGGCGGAGTCCACCCCGGGCGGGTACTCGAAGCGCGACGCGTCGAACGCGAGCCGCGTCGACCCCGACGGGCCGAGCTCCGCGACCTCGACCGGTTCGCGGAACGCGAAGCCGAGGTGGAAGAGCTGCGCCTGGAACGGCAGCTCGGCCTCGCGCCAGAGCGCGCGATCGGGGCGATAGCGGATGCTTCGATACGCGTCGTAGTCGAGCCCGTCGAGGGGCGCGGGCAGCTCGCGCCGCGGCGGGACGTACGGCGCGGCGGCGAGCGCGCGTGCCTCCTCGCGGAACGCCTCTCGGAACGCGTCGAGCCACGCCTCGGACGGTCGTCCTGCGCTGTCTGGTTCGGCGATCCGTGGACGAGCGGTCCGGGCGGCGGGCGCGGTGCCGCCGCAGCCGACCAGGCTCGCCGCGGCGGCGGCGCGCAGGAACCGGCGACGGCTCACCACGATGGCGAGCTCCGCGGCGCACGATCGGACGATGCGGTCGGTCGGTGTCGTGAGCAAATCACGTGTCGGAGCCTGGTGAGGCCATCCGCCCCGTCCGACCGGACGGGACGCGCGCGCCGAGACGCACGATGTAGGCCGATCGAACGCCGCCCGCCAGGCGAAGAAATGAGAATGTCGCCGTGTAACGTTGTCGCGCTGTCGCAACATGCACCGGCGCAAGACGCCGCAGCCGATTCTTCGTGCTCCCTTCGCGCGGACGGCGCATCTCGCCTTGAGCTTGCGCGCGTCCCGCCTACGATACGCGCGATGAATCCGCTCCTGAGCTCGACCTCATCGCGCGCGGAGGGAGTGGCGCTCGGGGTCGCCGCGGAGTCGGTGCTCTCGGTCGGGGCGCCGGGCGAGAGCATGCGCTCGTTCGTGCAGCAGCGCGCGCTGCCCTACTACGCGGAGAGCCTGCTCCAGTACCTCGCGCTCCGCGTCGGGGTCGACGAGGCGCGCGCGCTCTTCGAGGAGCTCAGCGTGGACGCGACCCACACGAACGCGGCTCCGTCGGCGGGCGCGTGGCTGTTCGCGCGGGCTCGCGAGCGGCTCGGGGCTCGCGTCGCCGAGCGCGCGTTCACGGCGGACGACGCGATCTGGTACCGGCCGCGCGACGCCGCCTACGAGGCGAAGCTGGTCGCGCTGCGCCGCGCGCTCGACCTCGAGTCGGCGGAGCTCCTCGAGCTGCGCTTCGCCCGCGGCCTCGGATCCGAGGATCTCTCGACGGTCGTCGGCGCCGGCGACGCGGCGACCGAGGCGAAGCTCGAGCGCGCGCTCGATCAGGCCCGCGATGTCTTGGGGCTTCACCCGCCGAGCCGCGGCGGGACGTTGGCCACCGCGCTGCTCGAGGCGTTCGCGCTCCGCACGCGCGGGCTCACCCGACCGCGCTCGCGCCCCGTGGTGCTCGAGATCGGCACCGTGATCGGCGAGCGATACGAGATCGAGTCCCACGTCGGCGCCGGCGCGTTCGCCGACGTCTACCGCGCGCGCGATCGCGAGGTCCCCGATCACGTCGTCGCGCTCAAGCTCCACCACAGCGTCGCGCTCGACGAGACGGCGCGTAAAAACGCGTTGCGCGAGCTCCACCTCATCGCGTCGGTGTTCCATCCTTCGGTGGTCCAGCTCAAGGACCACGGTTGGCACGAGCAGCGGCTCTGGTTCGTGATGCCGTTCTATCGAGGTGAGACGCTGGCCACCCGGCTCCGGCGCGGGCCGCTCACGCGCACCGAGGCGCAGCGTGTGTTCGAGCCGCTCGCGCGCGCGTTGGCCGCGATGCATCGCGCGGGGGTGCGTCACCAGGACGTCAAGCCGGAGAACATCTTCCTCGCCGAGCTCGATGGATCCGAGGAAGGGATGTTGCCGATCCTCCTCGACCTCGGCGTCGCCGCCAAGGACGCGGAGGTCGTGCTCGCGGGCACGCCGCTCTACTTCGCGCCCGAGGTGGCGGGCCGCTTTGCGGCGATGCCGGATCCGCCGGCGGTGACCGAGAAGGCGGACGTGTTCTCGCTCGCGCTCTCGCTCCGCAACGCGCTCGATCCCGAGGGTCGTGAGGAGGTGCTCGGCGGCGTGGTCGACGAGTTCGTGCGGCACCGCGCGATCACCGCGCCAGCCCCGGCGCCGGCCGAGGGAGACCTCGGATACCTCGAGCCGTACTTCGCGCGGTGGCTCGGCCTCTCGCCCGACGAGCGGCCCACCGCGGACGAGCTGGCGCGCGAGCTGTCGGTCCTCAGCGCGCCCGAGCGTCGACGCGAGCGACGCAACGCGACGCTGCGCTGGCTCTTGCCGAGCGCGGTGGCGCTGGCCGCGCTGTTCGGCGCGGTGACCTACGTGCTCTCGCGCGAGGCGAGCTATCAGCGCGTGGAGGCGGAGCGCGCCCGGCATCAAGCGGAGGTCCAGCGCGCGCGCGCGGAGACGGCGAGCGAGCGCGTCGAGACGATCACCGCGGACCTCTACGCGGAGTCCGCGCTGCGGCGCGAGCTCGAGCAGCAGATCACCCACCTCGAGGATCGCTACCAGTCCTCGCGCCTCACGCGCGAGGAGCTCGCGGCTCGCCTCGCGCGTGCGCAGGCGGAGCTCGGGGCCTTGAGCGAGCAGCACGAGGCGCGATCCGCGCAGCTCCAGGCGGTGCGCCGAGAGCTCGCCGAGTCGTCGCAGCTCAACCTCGCGGTGCGGGTGGATCTCGAGACCGCGCGCGCCGAGCTCGAGCGCGAGCACGATCGCGCGAACCAGGCCGAAGAGCGCGGCGGCGACCTGCGCCAGCAGCTCGTCCATACGCAACGGAGCTTGTCTGACGCGCGGCAGCACGTGGAGGCCCTGGAGGCGCGCATCGCCTCGCTCGAGCGCCGCCTCCCCCACGTCCCGGTGAATCCGTGGGCGGGGGACGACGCGGACGAGCCCACCCCCGTCAGCCGCGCCAGCACCTCCGCCGCCGCTCCATAGCGCAAGGTGAGTTGCATTCGTCCCCCGTCCCTCGTCCCCCGTCCCCCGTCCCCACCGCTCTCCGAGCACCGCGGGTTCGGGATCTGCACGGCCGACAACGGGCAAGGCTGCGCGCGCGGGCGCGACTTCTCGTACGCCGCCAACCGCCAGGCCGCGGAGGGTCGCACGTGTGCTTGCTTCGTGTTCCGCGACGAGAGCGGTGAGCTGCGCGACTTCGGCAACTCGACCTACGTCGAGTCATGACTCGCGTACCGCGCACGTTACACTGACGACGTGGAGTGCCTCACACCGATCGAGTGGACACGCATCGAGTAGGCGGCGACGTCCCGGCCGGATGCCCGCGGGGCCACCCGCTATGTTGAGCGCGTGACGCACCTCGCGCGCCGCAATTACACGCTCGCCGAGTACGCATGGCTCGAGGACGCCAGCCCCGTCAAGCACGAGTACCTGGACGGCGTGGTGTACGCGATGGCCGGGGGAAGCCCGGACCACGCTCGGATCGCGGCCAACGTCACGCGGCTCTTGGGCGTCGCGCTCGCCGGGCGCCCGTGTGCGGTGTTCAGCGCGGACCTTCGGATCGGCGTGGTCCCGACCGGGCTCCGCACGTACCCCGATGTGTCGGTGGTGCGCGGACCGCTCGAGCTCGATCCCGAAGACCCAGCCCGCCACACCGTCACCAACCCGATCGTGCTGGTCGAGGTGCTGAGCCCCTCGACGGAAGACTACGACCGCGGTGAGAAGCTCGCGCACTCCAAGCGCATCGCGTCGCTCCGCGAGGTCGTGCTCGTCGCGCACGACGAGCGTCGGGTCGAGCTGTGGCGCCGCGCGGACGAGCGATGGACGACGGTCTCGGTCAAGGGGGGCGAGCGCCTCACGCTCACGAGCCTCGACTGCGAGCTCGGCATCGACGACCTCTACGCCGATCCTCTCGCGAACGCGTGAGCACGCTCCACCGTCCGCCTCCGTCGTCCGTCGTCCGCCGTCCGTCGTCCGTCGTCCGTCGTCCGTCGTCCGTCGTCCGCCGTCCGTCGTCCGCCGTCCGTCGTCCGCCCTCCGTCGTCCGTCGTCCGTCGTCCGTCGTCCGTCGTCCGTCGTCCGTCGTCCGTCGTCCGTCGTCCGTCGTCCGTCGTCCGTCGTCCGTCGTCCGTCGTCCGTCGTCCGTCGTCCGTCGTCCGTCGTCCGCCCTCCGGCGTCCGTGGCTCCCGTCGGCGCGACACTCGAGGAAGCAATCGAAGCTGCGTAGTGGGTGCGCTCCGGAGCCACCGCTCCGCGCGCGCCGCCCGCTGGCGCGGGCGTCACGCGCTGCGCGGCGTCTCCTCCGCGCGCTCCGCGAGCCCGCCGAGCGCACGACGGCTTGCGCCGTCGCGCTTCGTCGGTCTCGCTCCGCTCCGTCCGAGCCTCCTCCGGCGCCTGTGGCGCCTCCGGTGTCTCGGCCGGTGCTCACGAGCCGCCTGCGGCGTCTCGCGCGCGGCGCTTCGCGCATCGTGTTCGTGGCGAGGTCGCGGCGCAGAGCACCGCTGCGGGGGGCCCGAACGACGTGCGACGGAGCATGGACGCGGATCGCCGTCCAAGGTGATCCTCTCTCGAGGGTCCACCCCGTCATGGTCTCCCTCCGCGCGTCCGCGTTCCTCTGCCTCTCCGTTCTGTGGGTCTTCCTCGTCGCCCACCCGGCGGAGGCGCAGAGCGCGCTCGAGGTCGAGGGTTTCGCGCCGGCCGCGTTCGTCCCCGCCGACGGAGAGGGACCGCGCCCGCTCGTGATCGGCCTCCACGGCAACTTCGATCGCCCGGAGTGGATGTGCGGGTTCTGGGCGACGGTGGTCCGCGGCCGCGCGTTCCTCCTCTGTCCACGCGGCATCCCCCGCACCGACGCGCCCGGGATGGACCGCTGGCAGCTCCCGCTCGGCGCGGTGCTGCGGCGCGAGATCGCGGCGGCGCGGCGCGCGCTCGAGGCGCGCTACCCCGGGCGGATCGATGCGGGTCCCGACGTCTACATCGGCTTCTCGCAAGGCGCGCACCGCGTCTCGCGCCTCGCCGAGGAGCGACCCGACGCGTTCCCGCGCGTCCAGCTCGTCGAGGGCGGCGAGACGTTCTGGCGGAGCGCCCCGCGCTACGCACGGAGCCACGGCCGCGTCGCGCTGGTGTGCGCGATGGGCTGGTGCGAGCAGCGCGGCCGCCAGGCGATGCAACGACTATTGCGTGGCCACACCGAGGTCCGCCTCGAGCGCCGCCGCGGCGCGCACCACGACCTCGACGTGATGGCCCCTGCGATCCGCGAGACGTTCGAGTGGCTCGTCGAAGGTGACCCGAGGTTCGGCGGCGGCTCTCGAGGCGAAACGAATTGACCGCCAAGAGCATCGCCAGCCATGTCAGCGCACGGACGAGCGATGGACGACGGTCGGTGTCGGTCATGGGGGGCGAGCGCCTGACGCACACGAGCCTCGACGGCGAGCTCGGCATCGAAGAGCGCTACGCCGATCCTCTCTCGAGCACGTGAGCGCGCTCCGCCGAGCCTAGGTCGTCAGCACGAACACGGTGACCTCGGGCGGCGATCCGACGCGCACGACCGGGCCCGCGATACCGATGCCGCGGTTCACGTAGAGCTGCGTGCCGTGTCGCTCGTACAGGCCGCGCACGTACGTCATCGCGAGCCCGAGCGGATACTCGTCGACGCCGACCTGACCGCCGTGGGTGTGGCCGGAGAGGACGAGCGAGGCGCGGCCGGCGAGCGCGTCGAACGTCTGCGGGTTGTGGCTGAGCACGATCCGCGGGAGCTCGTCCGGCACGTGCGCGAGCGCGGCGTCGAGATCGGGGCCGGGGCCCCAGCCGAAGCGGGCGCCGTAGAGGTCGTCGAGGCCGAGCAGCGCGAGCTGGCCTTCGGCGATGGTGCAACCATCGTTGCGGAGCGTGCGCGCGCCGCCGCGGGCGACGACCTCGAGCACCTCGGCGAAGCCGGCGTAGTAGTCGTGGTTGCCGCCGATCACCGCGACGCCGTCGCGCGGGCCGAGCGCGTCGAGGCCACGCACGAGGCGCGCGACGTCGGCGGCGTGCGCGACGCGGTTGTCGACGAGGTCGCCGGTGAGGACGACGAGGTCGGGCCGCGCGCGCCGCGCGAGGTCGAGGATCGCGCGGCGCTCGGGCTCGCCGCAGAAGACGCCGAAGTGGAGGTCGCTCGCCTGGACGATGCGGTAGCCGTCGAGGCGCGGAGGCAGGCCGGCGATCCGTACGGCGACCTCCTCGAGCACGAAGTCGTGCCGGCCGAGGAACGCGCCGTAGACGCTGAAGCCGGCCGCCGCCGCGAACGGGGCGGCGAGCGCGAGGTGCTGAAGGACGGTGCGGCGGGAGGGGACGGACCCGGAGTCGGACCAGTCGGACTCGGAGTCGGACCCGGAAACGGAATCGGAAACGGACACGGACACGGAATCGGAAACGGAAACGGAAACGGAAACGGAATCGGAATCGGAAACGGAAACGGAATCGGAATCGGAGTCGGAGTCGGAGTCGGAGTCGGAGTCGGGCACGGGCACGGGCACGGGCACGGGCACGGACTCGGACACGGACTCGGACACGGAATCGGACACGGAAACGGACTCGGAAACGGAAACGGAAACGGAATCGGAATCGGAATCGGAATCGGACTCGGAATCGGACTCGGAATCGGAAACGGAATCGGAAACGGAAACGGAAACGGAAACGGAAACGGAATCGGAATCGGAAACGGAAACGGAATCGGAATCGGACACGGAATCGGAAACGGAAACGGAATCGGAATCGGAATCGGAATCGGAATCGGAATCGGAATCGGAGTGCGGTAATCGCGTTGCCCTTCTCCGTCGGTCGCGCAGCCATCGCGCCGCTCGCTCGAAGGCGAGCAGCGCGGCTGCGCCCACCACCGTCGTCGTCACCAGCGATCCGATCACGCCGATCGCGCCCGCCGGCGCGAGGCCGATCCAGCCCTCCGCTCGCCGCGCGATCATCATGCACACCGGTGCCGCGCAGAACACGGCGAGGAGCGTGCGCCGCGCCGTGCGCGACAACGCGAAGTGCGCACCGATCCGCCGGTGCGCGTACCAGCTCCCGCCGAACGTGACGCCGAGCAGCACGGTGGCGAACACCAGCGTGCGCACCAGGTACCCGACCGGGATGCCACCCATGCTCAGTGGCCGGCGCGGCGATCGAAGTCGGACACGTCGAGGAGCATCGGTCCGCCGGTCTCGGGCTCCGTCTCGGCGTGCGCGGTGCGACGCCGCCCGCGCGCGCTCCGGCGGGCTCGCCCGCTCGCCGAGGACGTGGGCGCGGCGACCGCCGGCGCGGGCTCCTCCGGCGCGGGTTCGTCGTCCGGTGCGGCGATCTCCACATCCGCGATCGGCGCGACGGTCGTCTCCTCCGCCGTGACCGCGTCGGAGCCCGTCGTCGGTGCGGTCGTCGGCTCGTTCTCCGTCCGGGTCGTGAGCGTGGTCGCGGACGGGGCGGGGGACTCCTCGACCGGCGCGCTCGGCATGCGCACGCCGCGCGGATCGGCGCCCGCCGCCAGGATCATCCACCCCGCGATCGCCGCCGCGCCCACGATGAGGAGCGCGCTCGCGCCGCCGACCGCGAGCCACGGCGTCGTCCCGCTCTCGCGCTCGTCGTCGCGCGTCGGCGCGGCCTCGGCGGGAACCATGCGATCGAACTCGGTGGTCGGCGCCTCCATCAGGTGCTTGAGGTCGCGCGTCGGGAGCGCGTCGACCCCGTCATCGTCGCTCGCGCGGAGCGCGCGCAGGCTGCGGGTCGAGACCTCGTGCGCGTCGTCGTGGTCGTGGTCGTCGTCGTGGTCGTGGTCGGTGAGCGCCGCTTCGGCGAGCTCGAGCGCGTCGTCGGGGGGCAGCGTGATCGACTGCGTCGACGACGACGGTGGCGACAGTGACGGTGGCGACAATGATGGTTGCGATCCGGTCGCGCCGTCCACGATCCGCGCGACCCCGGACGCGTCCGCCGTCCCCAGCACCTGCGTCGAGCCGGGCCGCACCTCCTCGAACGCGGCCTCCGTCGCGCCCTCCGTGCCGAGGCGGATCAAGCGCTGCAAGCGGTCGAGCGTCTCGCCGCCGGACTCGCGGAGGAACGCGGCGACCTCCTTGCGGCTCGGCAGGATCCCGAGCCGCTCGCCGACCCGGCGGAGCGCCTCCGCGAACACCCCCGCCGTCTGGTAGCGCGCGGTGATGTCGCGCTCGAGCGCGGTGAGGATGACCGCGCTCACCTCCTCGGGGATCGCGGGCACGCGGACGTGCGGCGGATCGATCTTGCGGCGCCGCGCGTTGCGGATCGTGAGCGCGGGATCGATGTCGGCAAACAGTTTGTCGGCGCAGAGCATCTCCCACGCGACCACGCCGAGCGAGAACACGTCGGTCCGATGATCGAGCGGCTTCAGGCGGGTCTGCTCGGGCGACATGTACGCGAACTTGCCCTTCAGCTCGCGGAGGTTCGTCTCCGAGCGCGGCGCGTTGATCGCGCGGGCGATCCCGAAGTCGGTCACCTTCGCGCGGCCGTCGGTGCCGACGAGGATGTTGTGCGGCGAGACGTCGCGGTGGACGAGCCCGAGCTCGTCGCCGGCCGGCGTCGTCGCCTCGTGCGCGTCGTCGAGCCCCTGCGCGGCTTGCGCGATGAGCGAGAGCACCATCGGCACCGGCAAGGGTCCGCGGCGCGCTTCTTGGAGCGCGGCGAGCGAGAGCCCGACCACGAGCTCCATCACGATGTACAGCGAGCCGTCGCTCCCGCGACCGAGGTCGAGCGTCTGCACCACGTTCGGGCTCGTGATGTGCGCGGCCAAGCGCGCCTCGTTGAGGAACATGTCGACGAAGCTCGCGTCGCTCGCCATGTGCGGGTGCATCCGCTTCACCGCGACGAGCTTCTGGAAGCCGGCTTCGCCGCGGATGCGCGCCGCGAACACCTCCGCCATGCCGCCCGAGGCGATCCGGAAGAGCGGTTCGTAGCGGCCGAACGAGACGACCTCTCGGAGCGAGACTGCCACCGTCGTCCGACAATCTCGCCCGCGTGGCCATACGCGTCAAACCCGCGCGAGCCCGAGCGCGCGTCGGGGGTTGCGAGGACCGGCCGGGCCGTGGATAGTCCCCACCCCCAGAACAAGGAGCGCATCGATGGCCGATCTCAAAGGCACCAAGACTCACGACAACCTGAAGGCCGCCTTCGCGGGGGAGTCGCAGGCGAACCGTCGTTACCTCTACTTCGCCAAGATCGCGGACGTCGAAGGCTATCCGCAGATCGCGGGCAACTTCCGCGAGACCGCGGAGGGCGAGACCGGCCACGCGCACGGTCACCTCGACTACCTCAAGCGGGTGGGCGATCCGGCGACCGGTCTGCCGATCGGGGACACCGAGAACAACCTCAAGGCCTCGGTGGCCGGTGAGACGCACGAGTACACCGACATGTACCCAGGCATGGCGAAGACGGCGCGCGAAGAGGGCTTCGGCGAGATCGCCGATTGGTTCGAGACGCTCGCGAAGGCCGAGAAGTCGCACGCGGGTCGCTTCCAGAACCTGCTCGACGAGCTCTGATCCGACGGGCATCCGCCCGAGTCCAGCCGGCGGCCGTGACGCACTCGAACGAAGACCCGACCCGCGAGCCACGGACGAGCGACCCTCGTCCGGAGCGAGCGACGGCCAACATCTCTTACGCACCTACGGACGGTCTGTCCTACGACCCGACCGAGCCCGTGTACTGGGATGAGGCCGCGCTCGATCGAGAGGTCGAGCGCGTGTTCGAGATCTGTCACGGCTGCCGCATGTGCTTCAAGTACTGCGACAGCTTTCCTTCCCTGTTCTCGTTCATCGACGATCGACACGACGGGGACGTCAAGAAGCTCACCCGCGCCGAGACCGAGGACGTCGTCGAGCAGTGCTTCCAGTGCAAGCTCTGTGAGGTCCAGTGCCCCTACACGCCGCGTGACGGCCACGAGTTCCAGGTCGACTTCCCGAAGCTGATCCACCGCTACAACGCGGTGCGCGGCACCGAGCGCAACCGGACGCCGAAGCACAAGCTGCGGCTCGCGGTGCTCGGCGATCCGGATCGCGCCGCGGCCGGCGCGCGCCTGAGCATGGGCCTCGCCAACGAGATGAACCGCGTGCGCTTGCACCGCGTGTTCATGGAGAAGGCGCTCGGCATCCATCGCGACAAGCTCTTGCCCGACTTCGTCGACGAGACGTTCGAGGCGTGGGCCACGCAACAGGGGTTGACGGTCGGCAAGCCGGGCGCCGAGGTCGTGCTGTTCCAGACGTGCTTCGTCGAGCACAACGAGCCGCAGGTGGGTAAGGACACCGTCCGCGTGCTCCAGAAGAACGGCATCGAGGTCCGCTGCGAGACGGGTCTCGCGTGCTGCGGCATGCCGGCGTGGGAGTCGGGCGACCTCGCCACGCTCCGCAAGAAGGCGAGCCAGACGCTCGAGCGGCTGATGCCCCACGTCGACGCGGGCTCCCACGTCGTCGCGATCAACCCGACTTGCTCGATGATGCTCCGTCGCGAGTGGCCGGAGCTCCTCGAGGGCGACGATCGCGAGAAGGCCAAGCGCCTCGCCGAGCGGGTGCGCGACCCGAGCGAGTACCTGTTCTCCATCCGCAAGGAGCCGCGCTTCAACACCGACTTCAAGTCGAGCCCGGGGCCGGTCGCCTATCACGCGCCGTGTCATCTCCGCGCGCAGGCGGTCGGCTTCAAGGGTCGCGATCTGATCAAGAAGATCGACGGAGTCACGGTGAGCACCGTGATGGAGTGCTGCGGCCACGACGGGACGTACGCGATGACCGTCGAGGGGTTCGAGCCGAGCCAGCGCCACGGGCGGCGCGCGTTCGACGAGATGAACGGCGCGGCGGCGAAGGTGTGGGCCACCGACTGTCCGCTCGCCGCGCTCCAGTTCGCGCAGCACGCGGGGACCAAGCCGATGCACCCGATGAGCGTCCTCGCGCGCGCGTACCGGGAGGATGGCTTCGACGACCTCGAGGAGAGCCGATGAAGAAGATCGATCGAGAGGAGCTCCTCGACTGGCAGAGCTACACCGACGCGCGCGAGGCGACGCGGCCGGCCGTGCTCCGAGAGAAGGAGGCGCGGCGGATCCTGGTGGGCGACGCGTTCACGTTCCTCTTCGAAAACCGCGACACCGTCCGTTATCAGATCCAGGAGATGATGCGCGTCGAGCGGATCGTCCGCGAGGCGGACATCCAACACGAGATCGACACCTACAACGAGCTCCTGCACGAGCGGGGCACGCTCGGCTGCACGTTGTTGATCGGCATCGACGATCCGAGCGAGCGCGACGAGAAGCTGCGCGCGTGGCGAGGGCTCATCCCTGCGATCTACGCGCGCATGCCGGACGGCTCGCTCGTGCGTCCGACGTACGACGCGCGGCAAGTAGGCGACGAGCGGCTCTCGTCGGTCCAGTACCTCGCGTTCCGGTTCGGCGCCCACGCGCCGGTGGCGATCGGCGTAGACTTCCCCGGGGCCGAGTGCGAAGCGACGTTGACGGAACCACAAAAGAGGGCGCTCGAAGGCGACCTCGCGGAGTGAGGGGGCCTTCGAGCGTCGCGATCGCGAGCGGGCCGTGGCGACGGTGACCCTCCGGCTGAGCGGGCACTTGACCCGCGAGGCGCTCGAGGCGGAGCTCGTCGACGTGGTGCCCGCGCTCGAGGAGTCGGCGTGCGAGGTGCTCGTCGATTGTCACACGATGACGGGCTACGACAGCGAGGCGCGCGCGGCGTTCGTGGAGTTCCTCCGCGCCCACCGATCGAACATGCGCCGCATCGCCGTGGTCACCGACAAGACCCTCTGGCACATGGTGGTCTCGACGATGGCCCTGGCGAGCGGCGTGGCGATGCGAGCGTTCTCCGATGCGGAGTCGGCGCAGCATTGGCTGCGCTCCGCCTAGTCCCCTGGATCAGAGGTTGTTTGCAAAACAACTTCCGTGGAAGGGGACTGGATTGGGTGGGGGGCCCCGCGCGATTTACTCGGGCGGGGGAGGGTCTGGGACAGACCCTCCGGAAGAAGTCGGCTAGTACGCGCGACCCGAAAGACGGAACGGATTTCGGATCGCGTGTACCAGCGCTCGGCAGCCCTCACGGCGTGAAGTATTCGTCGAACCGCTCGTAGTGGGAGGCGACCTCGTCGCTGCTCAGCGCGTGGTCGAACAGCATGAGCTCGTCGATCGCGCCGTAGTAGGGCCAGCGCGGCGCGAGCAGGAAGTACTCGGCACCCCCGATCGCGAAGCCGGGCTGCGTGTTCGGGAGGTCGACGTAGTTCGTGGCCGAGGGAACCCCGTCGATCAGCGTGCCGTTGACGTAGATGCGCAACACGCCTTCCGCCTCCGGCCCGACCCCGTACACCGCGGTCACGTGCGTCCACACGCCGACCGGGACGGCGCCCGTCGCGGTCCACACGATCTCGTGCATGTCGGTGCCGGTCGCGGTGCGGCGGAAGAAGCCGAGCTGGCCGCCGGGGCTGAGCCGCACCTGGAAGTCGCCGGCCGCCTTGTTCGAGCTCGTGTTCGCGACGATCGTCATCATCGCGTCGCTGCGCGCCGGGCGGACCCACGCGCTCACCGTGAACTCGCCCGTGCGCGAGACTGGCGAGCTGGTGATCCGCGCCGAGTCGTTGCCGAGCGCCACGCAGGAGCTGTAGATGCCGGCCGCGTAGTCGATCGCCGTGCTGGCCACGAAGGACGGGCCGCCGAGCGCGTCGCGGAGGTTTCCGTCGAAGCGATAGACGTGGTTCGGAACGGGGAGCGCGGCGGCGACCTCCTCGCAGGTCTCGATCTCGTACTGCGTGGTGCTGCCCACCGACGCGAGTCGGTTGTCGGCGAGGTTGCGCACGGTGAACGAGATCGGCTCGACCTGGTTGATCGCGAAGTCGCCGTCGAAGTACTGGCCGAGCTCACCGCTCGCGATCAGCGCCTCGACGCCCGCGTTCGAGCCGCCGAGCGCGAACACCTCGATCGTCGCCGTCTCGAGCGTCGAGCGGAGCTCCGCCTCCGCGTAGGCCGACGCGTCGAACACGCCGTCGTAGGCGAACGACAGCGCCGCCTCCATCTGTTCGGTCGTCGCGGTCGACGTGATCGAGACCATGAGCATCCGACCGTACGAGACGGAATCGATATAGAGAGGGAGATTGTCGGGACCCACGCCGATCCCGGCGAGGTCTTCGGCGGTGACGTCGCTCGCGAAGAAGTCGGCCGGCGACTCGGGCGCATCGACCGCGACGGTGAACAAGCGCTGGACGTATGTCGCGGTCAGCGTGTGCTGATCGACGGCGCGGGACGCCGAGAACGCGGCCTCCACCGACGCGCCGAGGTAGCGCGCGTCGAAGCCGAGCTCGAGCAGCGCTTGCCGGTTCGAGTACGTCTCGACGGACCGGAACGAGCTCGCGCCGGCGCCGGTCGCGACCTCGGAGTCGAGCGCGTTGACCACGAGCTGGTTGATCCCCTCGCGCACCGTGCTGCCGATCGGCTGATCGATCAGCGCGCTGACGCCGCCCGGGATCCCGAGCACGCCGCCGCCCTGGAGCGAGATGCCCATCGGCGCGCGGCGCTCGCGCGACACCGCGAGGAGCTCGCTCGCGCCGCGGTTCAAGTGCGCGTCGCCGCGCAGGAGCGCGCCCGGCCAGACGACCGCCGCGTCGGGCGACGCCATCGCGATGTCCATCGGGTTCCGCGCGAGCTCGTAGGTCGTGCTCGTGCAGTGGTAGACGGTCTCGTCGGTCCCGACCTGATCCTCGATCATCACCGGCTCGCTGATCGGCTCGTCGACCTCGGCGACGGGCGGCGAGACCTCGATCCAGCTCGGGAGCGATCGGAGGAACGCTTCGAGGTCCTGCCCGGTCGGCGGAGGCTCGACGGGAGGTGGCTCGATCGGCGGCGGCTCGACGGGGGGCGGCTCGATGGGCGGGGGCTCCATGGTCATCGGCTCCATCGCGCAGCCGGCGAAGGCGAGCGCGAGGCAGACGGGTCCGAGGAGGCGGAGCGAACGGGCATGCTGGTTTGTCATGCCCGTCCCCAGCGCACGCTCGGTGCCAACCCGATCGCGCGGAAGAGCCCGAATTCGTGGGGTCCGGCTGCGTACTTCCTCTACGCAGGCCGCGTGATCGGGCTACGCAGGAGCGGACCGAGGCGAACGCGCGCGCGAACCGCGCGTCGAGGCATCGACCTTGCACGACGCACGACCATGCACCTCGTCGCGACGTCAGCGGCTCAGCGCCGCGATCAACCATGCGGGGGCGGTCTCGCCGAGGGCGGCGTAGAAGCCGCGGACCCGCTCGAGCTCGCGGTCGACCGTCTTGTGGTGATTTCGGTTCTTCACCAGGTTCTCCCGGCCGAGGAGGCGCAAGGCTGCTTCCACGTCTCCGGTCGCCATGATCGCGGCCCCGAGGACGTGGGCGCGGAAGATCACGGCGTCCTCGAGGTCGAGCGTCGCGCCTCGCTGGGCGGCCTCGACGGCCCGTCGCGCCGCATCATCGAGCGAGGCGGCGATCGCGGACGTCGCCCCGCTCGTCTCGGTGGCGAGGCTCGCCTCGACGTGCGGAGCGTCCACGACGACGGTGTCTCCCGTCGCATCGGCGGTCGCGAGCACGAACGCCCGCCGCACCGCGTTGTCGAGCTGGCGCAGGTTGCCGGGCCATCGCGCGCGTTGCAAGAGAGCTTGCGCGGGCTCGCTGAGCCGCGCGGTGCGGCCGGCCTCCTCGCTCCGCGAACGCAGCAGGTGCGCGGCCCACGGCCCGATCTCGTCGGTGCGCTGGCTGAGGGGAGGGATCCGCACCGCGAGCACCTGGATGCGGTAGTAGAGGTCCTCGCGGAAGCGGCCCTCGCGGACCTCGGCCAAGAGGTCCGCGTTCGTGCCGACGAGGAACCGCACGTCCGCCTCGCGATCCACCGCGCTCCCGAGCGGGCGGTAGCGGCGCGTCTCGAGGAGGCGAAGCAAGCTCGCTTGCGAATCGAGAGACAGCTTGTCGATCTCGTCGAGGAACAGGCTGCCTCCCTCGGCGCGTCCGAGGTACCCCTCGTGGTCGCGGTCGGCGGAGGTGAACGCGCCCTTCTTCCAGCCGTAGAGCTCGGCCGCCTGCATGGTCGCGGGCACGCTCAGGAGATCGACGGTCTCGAACGGACCGTCGGCCCGCGGCGAGCGTGCGTGACAGAAGAGCGCCATCCGCGACTTGCCGACGCCGGTCGGCCCGGAGAGGAGGAGCGTCTCGGTCTGCGCGGCGAACACGCGCACGAGGCGCACCACTTTGGCCATCTCTTCGCCGCACACGGGGAGCAGCGGATCGACGCCGGCCTCCTGCGCGCGCACCTCGAGCGCACAGAGCGACGGGCCGGTGAGCTCGACCCACGAGGTGAGCTCGTCGGCGCAGCTCCGCCAGACCGCGTCCATCCGCGTCTCACCGCGTGCTTGGACCTCGAGCGAGACCATCCCGCGCAGCTGTCCGCGCTCGTCGGCGAGCGGGAACACGAGGAGGTGCGTCGTGCCGCGCGCCATCATCATCTCGCGGCTCGGCCCGACCTCGAACGCGGTGCCCGGATGCGTCGCGGTGGAGAGCGCGAGGTCGGGCCGGTCGAGCAGGCCCGCGTGTCCGAACAACACGTCGACGGCGACGGGGCGCTCGTGCTTGGCGATCCAGCGCCAGACGTTGCTCGAGGTGAGCTGCTCCTCGACGCGCGCGCGCGCGCCGTCGTCCTCGATCACCGCGATCGCCGCGTAGCGATCGTCGTCCCGCAGCACCGCGACGCCTCGGAGGGTTCGCCCCGTCACGCCGTGCTCGTCGAGCGCGGCCCGGACCCGCTCGAGCATCGGGGGCAGCATTTCTTGCGCGCCCGCGTCGAACGCATCCGCGTTGCGGATCCGGCGCACCGCGCTGGTCAGCCGTTCGAGCATCGAGACGGCCATGATGGAGAAACGCATGGCTCGGGTCCATCCACGAGAGGGCTCGGGCGGCGGGGCTCCATGCTATGGGGGAGTCTCATGCGCCGCCTCGCCCTCGCGCTCGCCCTGCTCGCCCCGAGCCTCGCTCGCGCCCAGCCGGCGTCCGATGCGGAGGCGACGGTCGCGCGGCAGGAGTTCTCACTCGGGATCGAGGCGGCGCGCACGGGAGACTGGGGCGCGGCGCGCGCACACTTCGAGCGCTCGTACGTCCTGAGCCCGCGGCCGTCCGCGCTGTTCAACCTGGCGGGCGCCCAGGCGCGGACGGGCGCGCTCGTCGCGGCGGCGGAGAGCTACCGCGAGTACATCGCGCGGCGCAGCGAGCCGGGCGTCGAAGGGGTCGACGAGGCGGAGGCGTCGCTCGGAGAGCTCGAGGGTCGCATCCCGCTCGTTCGCGTGCGGGCGGCGCTCACCGAAGGCGACGAGGTGACGCTCGACGACCATGCATTGGCGCCGGCCCTTCTAGCGTCGCCGATCCCCGTCGATCCGGGCCGCCATCGCATCGCCGTGTCGCGCGGCGGCGAGGAGATCGCGACGAGCTCGTTCGACGCGGCGGAGGGCGTGCACATGGAGGTGCCGCTCGACGTGCCGGCGCCCGCGGTCGACCTCGATGTGCGCGATCCGGTCGACGGAGAATCGCATGATATCTTGCGCGGCGATGCGGTGCGCCGTGACCCGCTGACCGACCCGGTGACCGACCCGATCGTCGAGGCGCCGGCCGGCGAGAACCTCCTCGAGGCGTGGTGGCTCTGGACGATCATCGGCGTCGTGGTGGTGGGCGCGGCGGTGGGGATCGGTCTCGCGGTCGGGTTGCCCGGGCAGCCGCCCGAGAGCGATGGGTTCTTGATGTACGAGCCCGTGAGGGTCCCGTGAGGCGCGCTTCGATCGCGCTCGTTGTGCTCGCCGCGATGGGGTGCGCGCAGCCGACCGCGCTGCTCGTGTTCATCGACTCCGACATGGACCTCGATCGCGTAGAGGTCACGGTGACGGGACGGGAGGGGGTCCCCGCCGCGGAGTCCATCTCGGAGACGTGGACGTCGGACACCTATCGGCCGCTCCACCTCACGCTCATTCCGGACACCACGCATGACGTGGGCGTGGACGACGTCGACGTCGAAGTGGTCGGCTTCCTCGACGCGACGGCCACCCCGGCGATTCGGCGACGTGCGCGTACGCGGTTCGTCGACGGAGAGACGCGCTACGTCCAGATGTACCTGTGGGCGGTGTGTGAGATCGATCCGAGCGACCCCTGTCCGGATCCTGGAGAGACGTGCGTCGCCGACGAGATGAGCACGACACCGGACTGTCAGACCATCGAGGCGGTGGCCGCGACGCCCTACGGAGACGAGCCCCCTCCGGTGTGCGACCTGCTCGACGTCGAGTGCCCCTAGCTAGCTAGCGCCTCAGTAGGTGTCGTCGATCGGGACGCCGTCGATGCGGTTCGGTCCGGTCGGCTCCGCGGTGCGAGCGCCTGTGCTCCCGGAAGCTGTGTTGCGTCCATCCGCACGTCCTCGACGGCGCCCGCCTGGCGGCTCGCTCGCGGGCTCGCTCGGTTCCGTCCGCGCCGTCTCGACGCGGGTCGGCTCCTCGGGCGGCAGGGCGATCGCGGCCGACGCGATGCCCGCGTCCGGCTCGGCCAGCGTGCGCTCCTCGAGGGCCGTCGCAGGGAGCGCGGGCGTGGTGTCTCCGTTCGGCTCGTCATCCGCGCCCCACGTCGCGTACGCGCCGACGCCGAGCGCGCCGACGGCCGCGACGGCGAACAGACCGAGGAGCGCGGGGCGACGCGAGGTCGGGAGCTCGACGCGGCTCTCCGCCACCTCGCGGGGGAGCGGCTCCGCGCGCGCGACGATCGGTGGTGCGCCCTCGCCCACCTCACCGATCGACGCGAGCTCCGCGCGGACGTCGGCCATCGTCTGCGGACGCCGGTCGGGGAGCTTGTCGGTGAGGCGCGCGACGAGCGCCGCGAGCGCGGGCGACACGTCGGGGCGCAGCGACGCGATCGGCGGCGGCGGGTCGTGCGTGATCGCGATGATCAACATCGGGAGCGACGACTCCGAGAACATCGGCCGTCCCGTGAGCATCGCGTAGAGCACCGCGCCGAGCGCGTAGACGTCGGTGCGCGCGTCGGCGCGGCTCGCGTCCTTCACCTGCTCGGGCGCCATGTAGGTCGGCGAGCCGAGGAACGTCCCCGTGCGCGTCGCGACGCTGCTCGTGCCGTCGTTGAACTTGCTGATCCCGAAGTCGAGGACCTTCACCGCGTCGCCGTCGAGCAGGAGCACGTTCTCCGGCTTGACGTCGCGATGCACGATCCCCGCCGCGTGCGCGGCGTCGAGCGCGTCCGCGATCCGATCGGTGATCGCGATCGCGCGATCGAACGCGAGCGCTCCCTCCTCCGCGATCACCTCGGCGAGGTTCCGACCGCGCAGGAGCTCCATCGCGATGAACGGCGCGCCGTCCTCGGTCCGCCCGAAGTCGAACGCCTGCGCGATGTTCGGGTGCCCCAGCGTCGCGCTCGCGCGCGCCTCGTTCTTGAAGCGCCGGAGCACGTTGGGATCCTTCGCGAGCTGCACATGCAGGATCTTGAGCGCGACCTTGCGCCCCATCCCCACTTGCTCGGCCTCGTACACCGAGCCCATCCCGCCCGCGCCGAGGCAGCGCTCGACGCGGTAGCGACCATCGATCAACCGACCGAGATAGAGGTCGCGCGCTTCGTCGGCGTCGTCGCTCACGTGGGGATCAGGCTAACCCGATCCGAATGAAATGACCCGGAACGCGAGGGTTCCACGGGCGGCGACGTCCTTCTCGGGCGGAGGAGCGGGCTCACTCACGGGAGCGCGGGCAGCGGCGCCGCGAGGTCGGGCGAGTACGGCTCGTAGCGGACGAGCTCGGCCTGCTGCGGATAGCGCGTGGGATCCAAGCGGTGGAGGTGCTCCTCGCAGCGCGCGGCCCAGTCGAGCGCGACGCCGTGGTGGGTCGCCCAGCTCATGCACGTCTCGAGGTGCGTGCGTGCCTGGTCATAGCCGCGCACGAGCTCGCCACCGCCGACGATGATCCGGATGTAGTCGTCGTCGGGGAGCTCGAGCCCCTGATGCAGCTCCGCCTGACGCTCGTACATCTCGCCGATCCGCGCCGCGGCGATGATGCTGTGCCGCGGCGAGCCGAGCTCGTAGACGCGCTCGAGCTCCGCGCGCGCGATCAGGAGCCGCCGTTGGCTGCGGACGAGCCACGGGCTCATCACGTTGCGCCACCAGTCCTGGCGCTCCTCGATCGGTCCGGACCGCGGGCGTCGGATGGCGAGGAAGCGCTCCACCGCGCGCTCCGCACGGAGCAAACGTCCTTGCGCTACCGCCTCGCGCACCCACGCCAGCGGGACGGGGGAGTCCTCGTCGATGCTCGTCTGCACGCGCTGCCACGCCCGCTCGACCGCGCGCCACGCCCGCGTCGCCCGCGCCTCTCGTCCCCGCGCCGTGTCGATCCGCGCTTGGTAGGCGAGGGCCACGACCTCCATCCCCGGCACCGCGTCGGGGTGGGTCGCGGTGAGGCGCGTCAACGCGGACTGCGCACGATCCGCGTCGCGCGCGTCGAGGTACATCGCGACGACGTCGTGCCGGATCGCGATGACCTCGCGCGGCTCTGCGTAGAGGAACTCGTTCGCGTAGATCTCCGCCAGGCGCTCCGCCCGTTCGCGCTGCCCGAGGGCCCGCGCGAGCTCGAACGCGCGCCGAAGCGCGATGGACGTCTGACCGCACGGCCCCGCGCCGGAGAGCATCGACGTCACCGACGCGGTGCACGCCTCGGCGAACCGCTGGTAGGCGCGCGACGCCTCGTCGTACTCGGTGCGCGCGTCGTGCGCGCGGGCGGTAGCGAGCAACGGCGCGAACGGGTCCGGCTCCGGCGTCGCGCGGACGGCGGCCGGCTCGAGCAGGAGCAGCACCTCGGGGTCGTCCGGGCTCACCTGGGCGTGCGCGAGGCTCGCGACCGCCCACACCCCGCACACCCACAGCGCTCGCTTCATCCGTCCTCCGCTCGGCGCGTCGCCGCTCCCTCGACGGTCCGTCCGTCGGGAAGCCCCGTGAATGAAGCGAAGGGCAAGGGCCTGGCGAGCCGACGTCAATGTGACGGATCGTCGAACACGCGTCGAGGCCCGCCCCCCGCCGAAACGACGCCATGACGAACCGCATCCCCTCGCACGGGCTCGTGGGGGACGCGTTCGTCTGGCGTCGCGATCGCGACGAGCCGTCTAGTCCCCGAGGTACTCGACCCGATAGAGATCGTGCCGGCGGTCGTTCCAGTTCTGGACCGTCCCCGCGTGCCGCGCCCGGCGCAGCAGCTCGAGGTCGAGATCTTGGAACAGCAGCGTCTCGACG
The DNA here is from genome assembly GCA_050186575.1 of Sandaracinaceae bacterium. Classification (GTDB taxonomy): domain Bacteria; phylum Myxococcota_A; class Polyangia; order Polyangiales; family Sandaracinaceae; genus JAUHXR01. Next base: position 66,543 of record JBFWYI010000001.1, read on the forward strand.
TTCGGCTCGGCGTCGACCGCGACCCCGTCGCGCGCGAACGGGATGTCGGACGGCGTGAAGATCCCCGACTGCGCGTAGTGGGTGTCCGCGTTGTCGACCTTGGGGAGGTTGCCGACGCAACCTGCGTTGATGACGTAGACCTGGTTCTCGATCGCGCGAGCCTGACAGCAGAGCCGCACCCGCAGGTGGCCGCGACGATCGCTCGTGTTCGACGGGACGAAGATCATCTGCGCGCCGCGCTCGACCGCGATGCGCCCGAGCTCGGGGAACTCCGAGTCGTAGCAGATCTGGATCGAGACCTTCCCCTTGTCGGTCTCGAACACGTTGAGCGCGCGCCCGCCCTGGACGCCCCACCAACGCGACTCGTTCGGCGTCGGGTGTAGCTTCTTTTGCTGATCGATGCCGCCGTCGCGGTGGAAGAAGTACGCGATGTTGAAGAGGCGCTCCTCCTCGAGGGCGAGCGTCGAGCCGCCGACGATGTTGATGTTGTAGTGCGTGGCGAGGCGCGCGAAGAGCTCGAGGTAACGCGGGGTGAACCCGGCCAGCGCGCGCGCGCTCTGCTCGGGGCGCTGCTCGTCGACGAGCGAGAGGAGCTGCACCGTGAAGAGCTCGGGGAAGAGGAGGAAGTCCGCCTTGTAGTCGGACGCGGCGTCGACGAAGAACTCACACTGCCGCTCGAACTCGTCCCACTCGCGGATGTAGCGCATCTGGTATTGCACGAGCGAGAGCCGCACCTCGCGCACCGCGCGCCGGGACACGCGCGTCCGCTCCTTGGGCGCGTAGTCGAGGTTCGGCCACTCGAGCCACGTGGCCCAGCCGCCCGAGTCCTCGTCGCTCGGGAGGTAGTCCTCGATGAGCTGTCGCAGCTGGAAGCCGTTGGCGAGCTGCGCGGTGAGCACCGGGTCGAACAGCTCTTTGTCGATCACCGCGCGGACGTACTCGTGAGCCGTCAGGCGATCCCGGTGCTCGGCGTAACCGGGGATCCGCCCGCCGATCATCATGCGCGCGCAGTTGTAGCGACGGCAAAGATCCTTGCGTGCGTCGTAGAGCCGACGCGCGAGCTTCTGCCCTCGGTAGTCGGGGTGCACCATCATCTCGATCCCGTAGAGCGTGTCGCCCTCCGGGTCGTGGTTGGAGATGTGACCGCGGTCGGAGATCTCGAGGTAGTCGTGCCAGTCGGTGTAGTCGTCGTAGCGGACGATCAGGCCGGCGCACGCGCCCGCGAGGACGCCATCGATCTCGATGCAGAGCTGCCCCTCGCTGAAGCGCGCGATCATGCTGTTGAACTGTTCCTCCGACCACGGCTTGAGGCCGGGGAAGCAGCGAACGAGGAGCGCCCGGTACTCGGCATAGTCTTCCGGGCGGAGCGGCCTGATCTGGACGTCGGACTCGTACTCCGTGACATCGATGCTCATATGCGCCGGACGGTATCACGGAATCGTCAGGCTACCTTGCGGTATCTAGATTGCGTCTATGGCGGCGCGTTCGGCACGCAGTAAGCGCCTCCGCGCGCGGGAACCGGCTCGCAGAGCATCCCGCACCGCCCGCACTCCGCGCGACGCAGCTGGCCCGCCTCGCACCACTCGGCCGCGCCGTCGGCGGTGCAGCGACCGACCGCCGTCACCTCGCCGCACGGCGACGGCATGCTCGCATCCACGCAGCGAAAGCCTACCGCGCTCGAGCCGCACGTGCGCGGCGCCACGCACGCCTCGCTGTGGAGCATGCCCCCCTCGCACCAGCGCGCCGTGTTGCCGTCGCAGCGCCCGGTGGCCGTCTCGCCCATGCACGGATCGGCCGGCTCGCCGACGTTCATGCGCACCCAGTCGGCGTCGACGGCGGTGTAGTTGTCCTCGCCGACGCACGACGGGTCGCCGCCGGTGAGCGCACCGAGCACGTAAATCACGTTGCTCGGGTCCTGCCAGAGGATCGATCCCCCGGAGTCGCCGCCGCAGAGCCCGTGGCGACCCTCGCCGTTCACCGTGATGTACGTGCCCGATCGGTCGGAGATCGGCTCGGCGGTGAAGCGGCGCTCGCCGAGCGTGCCGTCCTCCTGTTGCCCGTAGCCGCCGCACTCGACGACGCGCCCGACCCAGCTCGCGTCGATCGTGCCCGTGTAATACGGGATGGGCGTGAGGGTCGGCGCCTGCGCGGTGAGCGGCGCGTCGAGCTCGAGCAGGAGCAGGTCGCGACCCGAGTGCACGATCGCGCGCCGGATGCTCACCGAGTACTGCGGGTGGTCCGGGTCGGGCCCGAACAGGATCTCCCCGCTCGTGCTGCCCGACGGATTGCAGTGCTTCGCGCTGAGCACCCACGTCGGCGCGATCGCGGTCCCGCTACAGAGCCCGCCGCCGGTGCGATAGTGGACGACCGCCATCTTCTGTCCGTCCGTCATCGAGAGCACGGTCGGCTCGACGGTGCCGTGGAACACCGCGAGCGGCCGCTCGTCACCCGGATCGCACTCGCCCGCGTCGCCCGAGCTCGGTCCGCCTCCGTCGACGAAGACGCGCGGCGGACCACCGCCGGAGCCGCCGGCGTCGGGGCCGGGCACGTCGAGCGTGATGAGGCCTTCGCAGCCGGTGAGGCACACGAGGATCGAGCACGCGCCGAGCACGCGGGCGATGCGGAGGGGGCGACGCACGGAGCGGCAGCTTCAACGCGCGTGCCACCTCGGAGCGTGTGCGATCCGATGGAGAGGTGTCACCTGGGGGATGACGCGTCGCGATATCCTCCGGGTCCGATGGCCGACTTCGCGGACGGATTCCTGCTCGGCGCCGCGACCAGCTCGCATCAGGTCGAGGGTGACAACACCGGGAACGACTGGTGGGCGTTCGAGGCAGAAGCGGGCCGCATCGCCGACGGCACGCGGAGCGGCGCGGCGTGCGAGTGGTGGGCCGGTCGCGCCGAAGACGACTTGCGTACTGCGGCGGAGCTCGGACACGACGCGCACCGGATGAGCCTCGAATGGAGCCGTCTCGAGCCCGAGCCCGGGGTGTTCGACGCGGCGGCGTTCGCTCGCTATCGCGCGATCCTCGAGGCAGGGCGCGGGGCGGGGCTGCGCATGTTCGTGACGCTCAATCACTTCACGCTGCCGCGGTGGGTCGCGGTGCGCGGCGGCTGGACGCACGCGAGCACGCCCACGTACTTCGAGCGCTTCTGTGAGCGGGCGGCGCGCGAGCTCGGCGCGCTGGTGCACGCGTGGGCGACCCTCAACGAGCCGAGCGTGCTCGCGTACATGGGTTACTCGGGCGATCGCTGGCCGCCGGCCAAGGCGAACCCGATCGCGGGGTTCGTCGCGATCCGCCGACAGCTCGACGCGCACGCGCGCGGGTATCGTGCGGTCCATCGCGCGCTCCCCGACGCGAGGGTCGGGCTCGTCGTCAACATGCCTCGCTTCGATCCCGCCGATCCGGCGCGGCGTCGCGATCGCGCGGCGGCGTTCGCGCAGGACTGGGCATTCAGCGGATCGACCGTGCACGCTTTGTTGCACGGCGAGCTCCGGCCGCCCCTGTCGTCGTGGCGAAGGCCCGCGCCCGAGCTCCGCGCGACGCTCGACTGGATCGGGCTCAACTTCTACGGGCGCTACGCGGTCCGCTTCGATCCGACGAAGCCGGGGACCGCGTTCGGCGCGCATGTCCAGGTCCCGACCGTGAAGACGGAGGACAACGACTGGGGCCAACCGAGCCCCGCGTCGATGGTCGCCCAGCTCGAGCGCCTCCGTGCGCTGCGCGTCCCTCTCTACGTCACGGAGAACGGGACCTTCGGCACCGACGAGGAGCAGGTCGGCTTCCTCGAGTCGCATCTGCGCGCGCTCGCTGCCGCGCGCCGCGGTGGCCTCGACGTGCGCGGCTACTTCGCGTGGTCGCTCCTCGACAACTTCGAGTGGGCCGAGGGCTGGCGCACCCACTTCGGGCACCTCGCCCTCGATCGCGCGACGCAGACCCGCAGGCCCCGTGCGGTGGCGGAGCGCTTCGCGCGGATCTGCCGGACGCGATCGGTCGACTGAGCGGCCCGCGGAAAGGCGTGACTGCCGGGCGGTTTCGGTGCGCCGGTCGGCGGGAGCCCGCGTTCCCCATCGAAAGGCAGGTGCTCCGATGATGAAGAAGCTGCTCCTCGCGCTCACGATCTCGACCGCCACCCTCACCGCGACGGCCGCCCCGGCGTTCGCGTGCGGCTCGTACGCCGACCTCGACCCGAACCTGGTCGCGATACGCCGCGCGATCTACGCATCGCCCGCGCTCCGCCGCGACGTGTGGATGGACGTGTCCGCGATCGAGCTCGCCGACGCCACACACGCAGAGGCTCACGTCACGTACTTCGATCGCGAGGGACGCCCGATCGACGAGGCCGACGTCCGACTGGTGCGCCGCGTCGACACCTGGCGCGTCGTCGGGTGAGGCTCAGCTCAGCGGCTCGCCGCTGTCGACGGTCCGCAAGAGCCGCTCGGCGCTCACCTCGAAGCGGCTCTGGATCAGCTCGATGACACCGTCGATCTCCTTCGCGTCGACGCGCAGGCGCTCGCGCAACGAGGCGTACGTCGCCCGCTCGAGCGTCTCGCGCGCGCGCGCGAGCTGACGCACCACGGTCGCGCGATGAACGCCGTACATCGTGGCGAGCGCCTCCAGCGTGACCTTCCGGAGGAAGTGGAGCCGGAGGAGGTTCCGCTCGCGCGGCTCGAGCGCGGCGAGCGCGTCCTCGAACGCGGCGCGGAAGGCGGCGCGGTAACGTTCCTTGAGGAAGTCCAGCTCGCCGCCGCTCGTCGTCTGCGCGCCCGCGAGCTCGTCGTCGGGCGCCTCGGCGAACCGGCCGGCCTTGCGGAGCGCCGAGATCGCCGTCCGCGTCGCGGTCACCTTCAACAGCCCGCGGAGCGATCCGCGCCCCGCGTAGAGCGCGATCTTCGGTGGCTCCCCGACGAGGAGCTTCGTCCGCACCTCCTGCAGCACGTCCGCCTGCGCGGCCGCGTCGAGCTTCATCGACGCGAGCGCCGCCTTCGCCGGACCGAGGTAGTCGCGCTCGAGGAGATCGATCGCGGCGCGCTCGCCCCGCGCGCAGGCGAGCCCGAGCGCGAGCTCCACGATCGCGTCGGGGTCGAGCTCCGTGAGCGGCGCGTCGAGCTCGGCGAGGCCTCGCGCGAGCTCCGGCCCGTCGATCGAGACGCCGGCCAGCCCATCCTCCGCGCGCGCGATCGCGGCGGCGAGGTGCTCCTCCAGATCGTCGCCTCGGGCGTCCGGTCGATGACGAAGATAGATCTCCGCGAGGGACGCCACTCCCTGCACGATACCCGGTGACGCGATGCAGTGCCCAGACGACGCAACGCTCCTCGCGCTGATGGAGGGGCGCCTCGACGGAGAGGCGCTCCGCACCGTCGACACGCACCTCGACGAGTGCGCGATCTGCCGCGACGTCGTGGCGGAGCTCGGGTCGGCGTCCGGTCCGCGTCGACGTCGCGAGCCGGCCGCGCCGGGGGCGGCGATCGGGCGCTTCGAGGTGCGGCGCGAGATCGGTCGCGGCGCCATGGGGATCGTGCTCGAGGCCTACGACCCCGAGCTGGACCGCGCGGTCGCGCTCAAGCTGCTCTCGCGGGCGGACGCGTCGGAGGCGACGCGGGCGCGGCTCGCGCGCGAGGCCCAGGCGCTCGCGAAGCTCAACCATCCGAACGTGGTCACCGTGTATGACGTGTCGCGCTTCGAGGGCGACATCACGATCGCGATGGAGTTCGTCGACGGCCAGACCCTCCGCGCGTGGCTCACCGCGGAGCCGCGGAGCGCCGACGCGATCCTCGGTGCGTTCCTCGCCGCAGGCGAAGGGTTGGCGGCGGCGCACGACGCGGGGCTCGTCCATCGCGACTTCAAGCCCGACAATGTGCTCGTCGATCGACAGGGCCGCGTGAAGGTCACGGACTTCGGCCTCGCGGGATGGGATGGGCGCGCCACGTCCGTCGACCCCGAGGCGCCGCTCGAGGATGCCGTGTTGACGAAGACGGGCGCGCTGCTCGGGACGCCCGCGTACATGGCGCCCGAGCAGCTCCGCGGCGAGCCCGTCGACGCGCGCGCCGATCAGTTCGCGTTCTCTGTCGCGCTGGCGGAGGCGCTCGAGGGCGAGCGACCGTTCCGCGGCGCGACGGTCGGCGAGCTCGAGCGCGCGATCGCGTCGGGCGCGCGCGTCGGTGCGCGGACGAGCCGCCGCGTGCGGCGCGTGCTCGAGCGCGGGCTGGCCTCCGATAGGCGGAGCCGCTTCGGCGACATGCGTTCGCTGCTCGACGCGCTCAGGCCGGCGCCGCGCGACGGCTTGGTCTGGCCGATCGCCGGGCTCACCGCGATCCTCGGCGTCGCCGTCCTCGCCGCGGTGCTCGTGGCGGAGAGCCGCGCCGCACCGTGCGAGGCGAGCGCGCGGGCGCTCGAGGATCGCCGCGCGGCGATCGATCGCCTGAGCGTCGCGCCGGGCGTGAGCGCGGAGCTGCGCCGCTGGGCCGACGCGTGGACGAGCGCGCGCCGCGATGCGTGCGAAGCGACGCAGGTCCGGCGCGAGCAGTCGGCCGAGCGCATGGACCGGCGGATGCGCTGCCTCGACGAAGAGCGCGACGCGCTCGACGCGGTGCTCGCGCGCATCGGCTCGAGCGACGCAACCAACATTGCGTTGGACGCGGCGGAGACCCTCCCCGATCCTGCGGCGTGCACCGGCGAGGGCGGGCCGGTGGCCCCGCCGCTCGCGGATCGCGACGCGGTCGATGCGCTGCGTCGTGAGCTCGAGGACGCGCGCGTCCTCTTCGCGACGGGCGGGGAGGCCGAGGTCGCGGAGCGGATCGGGGGACTGCGCGAGGACGCGATCCAGCTCGCGTACCCGTCGGTGCTCGCGGAGGCGGAGCGCCTGCGCGCGGAGGTCGCCGGTCGCGCGGCCGAGTACGCGGAGGCCGAGGAGGCGGTGGACGCGGCGATCGCGGCGGCGATCGAGGCGGGGGACGACCACGGGGTCGCCGAGGGATGGCTCACCGCGATCCGGGTGGACGGGGACCGCGGCCGCTTCGCCGAGGCGGCGCGCGCGGCGCGCTTCGCCGAGGCCGCGATCGCCCGCGCGGGCGACACACCGGATCGACACCTCGCGCTGCTGCGCCTGCGCGGGATGGTCCGCACGAACCTCGGCGATCTGGCCGGCGCGGAGGCGGACCTCGTGGCGGCGCGCGACGCGGAGATCGCGCGGGCGGGCGCGGACTCGCCGCGCGTCGCCACCGTGCTCGCGGGCCTCGGCAACCTCTACCGCGTCGCGTCGAGGCTCGACGAGGCGCTCGCCGCGCACGAGCGGGCGCTCGCGATCGATCGCGCCGCGCTCGGCGACGATCACCCGCGCGTCGCGCGCGATCTCCACAACGTCGGCGGCATCCTGCGGCGGCTCGAGCGCGCCGAGGAGGCGACCGAGCGCTACGAGCGGGCGCTCGCGATCAAGATCGCCGCGTTCGGCGAGGATCACCCCGAGGTCGCGCTCACGCGCAACAGCCTCGGGTTGATGGCGAACGAGGCGGGCGATCACGATCGCGCGCGCGCCCTCTGGGAGAGCGCGGCCGCGACGTTCGAGGCGCATGGTCACGGCGACGCGGCGCTGAGCCGGTTCAACCTCGCGCGGCTCGACGTCGACCAAGCGCGCTTCGAGGACGCGGTCCGTGAGGCGCGCCGTGCGATCGAGATCGACACCGCGCGGCTCGGCCCCCGCGCCAAGCGGGTCGGAAGCGAGCACGTGGTGTTGGCGCAGGCCCTCTCCTCGCTCCAGCGTCGTGAGGAAGCGGCCGAGGCGGCACGCGTCGCGCTCGCGATCGCCGAGGACGTCGGCGACGGCCCGCTCGGCGAGGACGCGCGCGGTCTTCTGCGCGTGATCGCCCCCGCCACGCCTCCCTTCTTCCACCCGTCGCCGCCGCGCCGGCCGAACGCTCCACCGCCCGAGCCAGCGTCCGAGTCGGCGCTCGAAGGCGTTGCGCCGAGCCCCCCCGCGCCCGAGGTGCGTCCGCCGCGCCTCACCGGCTCGGGCGCCTACGGCGCGAGCCAGTCCTGGGAGTAGGCGGGCCTCACTTCTTCGCGCCGAGCCCCTCGAGCGCGGCACGCGCGGCCGCGTCTCTCTGTGCGGCGTCCTCTCCGAGCGCGCGGACCTTCTCGTTGAGCGCCGCGATCCGATCTTGATGCTCGGCGAGCTCGTTCGCGTAGCGCGCCCGGAGCGCTCCCTCCGAGCCGCCCTCTTTGAGCACCGCGAGCTGCGCGCTGATCGACTCCTGCGCCCGGTAGGTCTGGTCCAGCTGCGCCTGCGCGACCTTGGCCTCTGCGAGCTTCTGATCGCGCTCCACCCACGCGCGCATCACCTCGGTGAGCTCGCTCTGTTCCGCGTCGCTCAAGAGCTCGGTGCGGATCCAGTCACGGATCTTGTCGTGCGTGATCGAGGTGGTCGCGACGTTGTACGCGGTGCGCCAGCGCTCGACGACCTCGAGCGTCGCCTCGCCACGAGCCGGCACCTCGAGCGCGAAGCGCCACAGCGAGTCGAGCTCTTCGATCGGCGTGGGCGCGTCGCTCGCGAGCTCGCGGCCGTGGTGGCGCGGCACCTCGAACAGGACGGTCACGGCGTCGTCGTGGTCGCTGCTCGCCCGTAGCGTGTGCGTCAAGGAATGTTCCCAGCTCTCGACGACCGCGCTCGACCCGAACTTTACGTGGTAGGCGTGCTGCTCGCTCTTGGTGCGGTCGCTGCAGCGGATCGACAGGTCCTTGCTGAACGCGAGGCTCACCTCGGCGCCGCGGGCGCTGTACGGGAGCATCGACTCACCGGCGTAGCCGTCGTCGTAGATGACCGCCGCGCCTTCCTCGAGCACCACGCCCGTCGCGTTCTCGAACTTCAGCACGACGTCGGGATGCGGACCCTGCCCGTCGCGCCACAGCCGTCGGCGCTCGCAGCGCACCTTCGCGCCGGTGAGCGGGACCATCGCCGAACCGCCGCGCGCGACGCTGAACGGCGTCTTGACGCGGTAGTCGAACAGCTCCGAGCGCTCGCTCGTGTCCGTCGCGTCGGCCATCTCGAGCGCCTGGGCCGCGTATCCGCCGAAGGAGCCGCCCTGCGGGCCGGCCACCGCGATCCCCGGTGCGCCCGCGGGCGGCGGAGGCATCGCCGCGGCGCGCGCGCGCTTCACCGGCCGCGGCGGCGCGGCGCCGCGATCGCTCTCCTCGAGGACCGCGCGCGCGACGTGCCTCGGCCGATAGAGATCGATCACGAACGACATCGGCTGCCCGGTGGTCAGGGTCAGCTCGACGCCCTCGAGATCCTCATCGATCGGGTTGTGCACGATCGCCCACGCCATCACCGTGCACCGCTCTCCGTCGTCGCCCTCCTCGACCACCAGCCGGTAGCTGACGCGCCACATCGGGGCTGGCACGATGTACGCCGCGCGAACGTCCGACGCGGCGCGATCGAGGTGCACGCGCACCGTGCGACGCTCGCGCGCCGTCGCCTCCCGGCTCTTCTCGACGAGGAGCGCCAAGTCCGCTTGCGCACGTTCATCGACGAGGCGCACCGATCGGATCGCGTCGAGGCTGACCATATCGATCGAGCCGGCCGAGCTCCGCAAGAGGAGGCGGTCCGGCACCGAGCCGTCACCGCGGCGCTCGCTCTTCTGCACGCCGACGATCTCGCCCGCCTTCTTCCCGTGTCCGTCGTCGACCTCGATCGCGCGCCCCCGGAACGCCGCGAGGAGCTGGTGCATCTCCGCGCCGCCGCCGAGCGCGAGCCCCCGCGACTCGAGCTCGTCCCGCGGATCCTCCGGCGCTGCGAACGCCACCGAGCGCACCGTGCCCTCGCCGTTCGCGACCCAGACCGCGAGCGACTTGAGCACGTCGTTCATCTCTTCGAGCTTGAACGACAGCGCGAACGTCGCGTCGGCCGGCCCGCCGCGCTCGACATAGGCCACGCCGTGCTTGAAAAGCACGAGCTGCTCGACCTTCGGCGATTCGCTCAACGCACCCTCCTCGGTCCCCGTAAACCATCTGTATCTCACAGAATTCGGTCGAGTTTGCGAGGAGATCGCGGAACCGCGCGCAGCCGGTCGGGATCCGCGCGGCCGGTGGCCTCGGGTCGCGCTACAGTCCCCCCGTGGCGGGGAAGGTCACCATCGAGCTCGATCGCGCCCTGGTGGAGGTCGAGGAGCGGCCCGGCTACCTGTTCATCGTCGAGACGGGCCGCCTCACCAGCGTCGGCGACGTGCGTCGCTACCAGTCGGAGGTCGACCGCATCGTGAAGCGCTCGAGCATCCGGCGCGCGATCATCGACTCGCGCGGCGAGGTCGGCGACGCGCCGATCGAGGCGCGCAACGCGATGTGGGATTGGCTCGTCGATCCGGCGCGCGGCTTCGAGGTGGTCGCGTTCGTTCTCCCGCCCGGCGTCGGCGTCGCGCGCGTGAACATGACGGCGTTGTCGCGCGGCGCGAACGTGCGCGCGTTCGATACCGTCACCGCCGCACAGCGCTGGCTGAGCCGCGGCGGCCGGCAGACGTTGGGGGGCAAGCGACCTTCGTCGTTCCCACCCGCCGTCTCGGGCACCGCGCCCACTCAGCGCCCACCGGAGACCAAGTCGGACCCGAGCGAGCTCGGCCTCGAACGCTCGGACACCGGTCGCTACCCGCGCGATCGCAAGTTGCGTGACGGTGGCTCCGGCTCGGGCGGAAGCAGCAACGTCGCCTCGTAGCAGACGCGCAAGGATTCGTGACATGGGATTCTTCTCCAAGCTGCTGGGGATCACCCCCAAGAAGCAGCCGGTCCACATCGACGACGAGACCTTCACCAAGGAGGTCCTGCAGTCGAAGATCCCCGTGATCCTCGACGTATGGGGCCCCAACTGCGCGCCGTGCCGTCAGCTCGAGCCGATCATCATGGGGCTTGCCGCGCAGTACGACGGTCGGGTGAAGGTGTGCGAGATGACGCCGGAGCTCGCGCCCCGGACCAGCGTGCGGCTGAAGGTCATGGGCACGCCGACCGTGATCTACTTCACCAAGGGTCGCGAGGTGGAGCGCGTGGTGGGGCTACGCGGGACCCTGTTCCACGAAGAGACGATCGCGCATCACTTCGGGATCGGACGCGAGCCGACGGGGGAGCCGTCGTGAGCACGACGAAGAAGACGGCCAAGCGCTGGCTCATGAAGAGCGAGCCGGACGTCTACTCGATCACCGATCTCGCGCGCGACGGGAAGACGCTCTGGGATGGTGTCCGCAACTACCAAGCGCGGAACTACATGCGCGACGAGATGGCGGTCGGCGACCTCGTGTTCTTCTACCACTCGAACGCCAAGCCGATGGGGATCGCGGGCGTCGCGCGCGTGTGCAGCGCGCCGTACGACGATCCGACGCAGTTCGATCCGAAGTCGGACTACTACGACGCGTCGTCCACCAAGGACGCGCCGCGCTGGCAGCTGGTCGACGTCGAGCACGTCGAGACGTTCGATCCGCTCGTGAGCCTCGAGACGCTCAAAGCGCATGCGGAGGAGCTCGACGGCCTGATGGTGATCAAGCGGGGCATCCGCTTCAGCGTGCAGCCCGTCGACCCCGCGCACTTCGCGCGCATCTTGAAGATCGCGAAGGCTCGCACGAAAGGTTGACGCAGCCGGACGTCGCGCGCGTCCTGGCGGTCGGCCGCTCGCAGGCACGCTTTGCGTCCTTCACCTCACGCCGGCCGAGATCTGCACCCGCTCGAACCGCGGCTCGGGGGCCTCGCCGCGCGCGGCGTCCATCGCGTGGATCACGTCCTCGTAGGGGACCGATGGATCCGCGCTCAGGATCAGCGTCTCCTCGTCCGGAAACTCCTCGTGCATCCGCGCGAGGCACGCGTCGAGCGCGGACCAGTCGTGACCCGCGATCGTCGGCGCGCTCCCGCCCACGCCTTCGCAGCCGGCCGCGAGCCGACCGTCGCGGGTGGCCACGATGATCGAGCCCTCGGCCACCGTCACGCTCAGCTGGAGCGATGGCGTGCCCCCATGGCAGTGCGCGCCGCGGCAGAACGAGGGCAGCTCGGCGTCCGCCTGCGCGATCGCCATCACCGATGCGGTGGTGGCCAAGAGGAACAGCATCAGGTTCACCACGATGTCGAGCAGCGGGACGATGTTGAGCTCCTTGCTGCTCTCGGAGGGGTCGGGCTCGCGGACGCGGGTCTGACGGCGGATCTTCGCGCGCTGGGAAGGGCTGAGCTTGGGCATGGGAGGCCTGACACCCCCTCGCGCGGTGGGTTCCGGTATCCTCGGGCGCGTGAGAAAGACGCTCGCCGCCTTCGTCTCGGTGCTCGCGTTCGCGGCGGTGGCCCACGCACAGGAGATCGATCCGCCCCCCGCGGTGCCGACCACGAGCGGCGACGCGTCGCTCTCGAGCGGGCGCACCAACGGGTCCGGCGAGGTGATCGTGGCCGCGGCGGCGGGCTGGCCCGGGATCTGGGTCGAGGTCGAGGTCGCGTTCGACTCCGTCTTCAACGCCGGGCTCCGGCTCGGGCTCGTGTATGGCTCGCCGTTCATGGCGCTCGCCCCGGGGGTCGGCGGCGAGGCGGCGGTGCCGTTGCGCCTCCACGTGTTCGGCGAGGACAAGCTCGACCTCGCGATCTTCGCGACCCCCGCGTTCGTGATCGGCGAGGCGGCGATCACCGGGGAGGGCGGCACCGCCGCCGCCGGCGATCTCGGGATCGGGAGCCGGATCGAAGGCGGGCTCGTCGCGGGATACCGCGCGCTCGACGACGTCACGTTGATCCTCGGCCTCGGCGGTCACGTCGGCGTCGTCGGCACGCCGTCGACCGCGACGTACAGCGCGGTCGGCGGCGTGTTCGCGCGCATCGGGATCGAAGGCCTCATCTCGCGCGACACGCTCCTGTTCGCGGTGGGCGACGCGGGCATCGGGATCGCGCCCACCGGATCCCCGCAGCTGTTCGGCGATCCCGTCACGCCGCTCCTGCGGCTGTCGCTCGGGGTCGGCTACGTGCCGTGATCGCGCCGTGATCGTCGACGTGGTGATCCCCGCGCTCGACGAGGAGCGCGCGCTCCCCGCCGTGCTCGCCGAGATCCCGCACGAGCTCGTGCGACGCGTGGTCGTGGCCGACAACGGCTCGCGCGATCGAACGGCCGAGGTCGCGCGCGAGGGGGGCGCCGAGGTCGTGCGCGAGCCCACGAAGGGGTACGGAGCGGCGTGCCTCGCGGCGCTCCGGCACCTCCGCGCGGATCCCCCGGACGTCGTGGTGTTCCTCGACGGCGATCACAGCGATCACCCGAGCGAGCTCGGGCGCCTCCTCGCGCCGATCGAGGCGGGCGATGCGGATCTCGTGATCGGCTCGCGCGTGCGTGGTGTACGTGAGCGAGGAGCGTTGACGGTGCAGCAGCGGGTCGGCAACCGGATCGCGTGCGCCGCGCTCCGCCTCCTCTACGGCGCGCGCTACACCGACCTCGGTCCGTTTCGTGCGATCCGATGGAGCGCGCTCGAGCGCCTCGACATGGGTGACGTCGACTACGGGTGGACGGTCGAGATGCAGGTGAAGGCGGCGCGGCGCGGGGTGCGCGGCGCGGAGGTGCCGGTGAGCTATCGCCGCCGCATCGGCGTCTCCAAGGTGAGCGGGACGATCGCGGGGGTGCTCGGCGCGTCGCGCAAGATCCTCTGGGTGCTCGCGCGCCACGCGGTGTGATCCGTGGAGCGTGATGGATCATCGCAAGTCGAGTGGCCCGCCTCCGTCGCGCTCGGCGTGTTCGCGAAGGCGCCGCTCGCCGGGCGCGCGAAGACCCGCCTCGCACCGGCGCTCGGTGAGGGCGGGGCAGCGGTGCTCTACGAGGCGTTCCTCGCCGACACGCTCGAGCGCTTCCGCATGGCGCGGGTGTTCGTCGCGTCGCCCGACGACGTCGGGTTCTTCCGCGAGCGCTTCCGGGACCGCCCACCTCGTGTGCAAGCGGACGGTGACCTCGGGGTGAGGATGGAGCGCGCGCTCGCCGACCTGCTCGACGGCGCCGACGCGGCGGTGTTGATCGGCTCCGACGCGCCCACGCTCCCGTTCGCCTACGTCGCGGGCGCGGCCCGGAGGCTCTCGCGCGGCGCGGACGTGGTGCTCGGCCCGAGCGCGGACGGCGGGTATGTCCTCATCGGATGCCGCGCGCGCCCGCCGTCGCTGTCCGGCGCGATCCGGTTCAGCACCGCCCACGCGCTCGACGACACGATCGCGGCGCTCGTGTCCCGGCGCATCGAGCGGCTCGCGCCGTGGTACGACGTGGACACGCCGGCGGACCTCCGACTCCTCCGCGCGCACCTCGCGCTCGACCCCGCGGCCGCGCCGCGGACGGCGACGGCGCTCCGTCGCCTCGCCAGCGCGGCGGACCCGACGAGGCGCAGCGCTTTTTGACCGCGCGTGCCCTCCCGGCTAGGCTCCGATCCACTGCGCCGGATGTTTCGCGCGCAGCCCCCGTCCCTCTCATCCACCCTGATGGCCGAAAGCGACCAGCTCTTCGCACGATTCGGCAAGACCTGCGCGGCCGGTGAGATCCTCTTTCGCGAAGGCGAGCGTGGCGACGTCATGTACGTCATCCAGTCCGGCGCGGTGCGCATCACCAAGACGGTGAAGGGCGAGGAGAAGACGCTCGCGATCCTCGGTCCGGGCGAGTTCTTCGGGGAGATGGCGATCCTCAACGCGAAGCCGCGCACCGCGACGGCGGTCGTCGAAGAGGACGCGCAGGTGCTCGTGCTCGGGGCGCGCACGTTCGAGCAGATGGTGGTGAGCAACGCGGAGATCGCGGTGCGCCTCATCAAGAAGCTCTCGCGCCGGCTCGACAGCGCGAACGAGCTCATCGAGGTGCTCATGCACCGCGACCCGAAGGCACGCGTGATCCTCGGGCTCAGCCGCGAGGCGCAGTTCCTCGGCGCGGCGCGTGACGATGGCTCCGTGCTCGTGCCGATGTCGGTGGAGGAGCTGGCCGAGCAGGTCGGGCTCCAGCCGGCGGAGACCACCGAGGTGATGAAGCGCCTCACGCGCCTCGGGATCGCGCGCCTCGAGGCGAGCGGCATCGTGGTGACCGATATCGCGAGGCTCGAGGAGTTCTACGACTTCCTCGAGATGCGCGAGAAGTTCGGAGACTATTGATGGAGCTGCGCGTCCTCGGCTGCCATGGGGGTGAGACCCCGAAGCACAAGACGTCGAGCTTCCTGATCGACGGCCGCATCGCGCTCGACGCGGGCGCCGTGACGAGCATGTTGGCGCTCGAGGAGCAGCGGAAGGTCGAGCTCGTGCTCGTGAGCCACGCGCACCTCGATCACATCAAGGACCTCGCGACGCTCGCGGACAACCGCTGCCAGCAGGGCGGGCCGACGATCAAGATCGTCGGTCTGCCGGCCACCATCGACATCTTGAAGAAGCACTTCTTCAACGATCTCCTGTGGCCCGACTTCAGCCGGATCCCCGCGGGGCCCGGTCCCACGATCGAGCTGATCGGGCTCGAAGCGGAGACGCCGACGCGCTTCGACGGCGTCGAGGTGCAGGCGATCCGCGTCAGCCACACGATCGACACGAGCGCGTTCATCGTGCGCGGCGAGCGCGGCGCGATCGCGTACAGCGGCGACACGGGGCCGACCGATCGGCTCTGGGAGCTCCTGTCGCGCGAGCCGGAGCTCCGCGCGCTGTTGATGGAGGTCTCGTTCCCGAACGAGCAGCACGCGCTCGCGAAGGCATCCGGGCATCACACGCCGGAGACGCTCAAGGTCGACTTCGACAAGCTCGATGGGCAACGCGAGTTGCCGATCTTGATGTATCACATCAAGCCGGTGTTCGAGCGCGCGGTCGAGAAGCAGCTCGTGGCGGTCAACGGCCGCAACATGGAGCTGTGCCGGCTCGGCGATCAGTACATCCTGTGACGCGCGCGATGATCGGGCCCGGCGCGGTGCGTGCGCTGCCGCTGTTGCTGGTGCTGCTGCTGCTGCTGTTGCTGGTGCTGCTGCTGAGCGCGTGCGGTGGAGGTCAGGTCTCCGCGGTGAGCGCGCCGCACCTCCTCGCTGCGGGCGACGCGGCGCCCGACTTCATGGCGTTCGATCAACATGGCGAGGTGCGACAGCTCCATCTCTTGCGCCGTCGCCGCCCGCTCGTCCTGTTCTTCTATCCGCACGACGGCACGCCCGGCTGCACCGAGGAAGCGTGCGCGTTCCGCGACGCGTGGCAGCGCCTCGCCCAGACCGGCGCGGTGGTGGTGGGCGTCTCCACCGACAGCGTCGAGGCGCACGCCCGCTTCGCCGAGGAGCACGAGCTCCCGTTCCCGCTGCTCAGCGATCCGGATGGCGAGGTGCTCGCCCGCTACGGCGTCCCGTCGCTGATGGGGATGAGCGCGCGCGTCACCTATCTCATCGATCGCCAGGGACGGATCGCGCACGTGTACCCGGCCGTCGATCCCGCCGTGCACGCGAGCGAGGTCATCGAGGCGATCGGCGGGCTGCCGACCGACGCGCCGCAGCCAGCACCCTGACGTCTGAGTCAGGGTGCTGCGTCAAAAAGTTGCCCCGAACCTCAAACCGACGGCATCACCGTCGACGAGCCCCTTTGGATCGACCCTTGCACTTTGTACGGCTCGAGTGGATCGAGCGCCGTTTCGTCGGAGTGACCCGACGGAGGCCCGACCCACCTCCGACCCTTCGTTGACACCGAGCGTTCGCACGCCCGGTGTAGGCACTGGCCCCCGATGCGCGACGCGAACGACACCCAGCCGATGATCCTGACCCGCCGTGCGCGGCGGCTCGCGCGATGCGGCGAGTACCGCAAGGCGGCGCTCGCGCTCCGGGAGCGGGCCGCGCTGGTCGGCGACGCGGCCTCGTTCGTCGCGCTCGGCGACATGTACCGTCGCGCGCGGCGGATGAACGACGCCGTCTCCGCGCTCAAGCAAGGAATGTATCTTCACCGGGTGAAGGGCGCGCACCTCCGCGCGCGCACGGTGGCTCGCATGCTCGTCGCGCTCGATCCCTGGCGCGCTGCGAGCTGACGGCGGACGAGCAAGCGCGAAGAGGTCCGCCCCCGGTGCGGGGACGGACCTCTCGTTCGTCCGCGACGCGGGCTCTACTCGCTCTGCAGCACGCTCATCGCGCGATCGTGCGCGCGACGGATCGCGGCGGCGGGGGGCGGGGCGGGCGCGGCGGCGGGCGCGCTGCCGGACGAGCCGCCTGTGCTCTCGCCTCGGTAGGGCTCGGGCTCCGCCATCTCGCCCGTCACGCTGTCGTCCTCGAACGCGTAGCCCGGCGCCATCGACGGCAGGGCCTCACGCAGCACGCGCATGTCAGCGACCTGCGCCGAGATCGCCTCGTCCTGAGGTGCCATCCGCGCTTGCCGCTCCGCCTCCGCGAGGATCGCGCGCGCCTCGGTGATGTTTCCACCGCGCGCCTGTTGGATCGCCTGCACGGTGACCATCGCGGCCATCATCTGCGCGGCGGCGCGCTCGACCTCCTCGTTGCGACCGGACTCGATCTGCGCGGCGTCGCCGGTCGCGCGCGCGCCGAAGTACGCGCGGCGCTGGAGCCGGCCCGCGTTGGCCACCGCGTCGTCGAACTGCAGCACCGCGTCGAGCAGCTCCACCGCCGCGCCCGAGTTGCGCGCGCTCGTGTGCAGACGGACCACGATGTCGCGGTGCTCGCCCTCGCTCAGATCGCCGAGCGAGATCTGCACGCCACCATTGCCCGTCGCGTTGGCCTGCCCCACCACGCCGTCCACGCGCACGCCCGGACCTGGTCGAAGGCTGAGAATCAAGTTGCGGGCGAGCACGCGCTCGAACCGGAGCACCTCGTCGCGGAACACGCCCGCGACCATCGAGGACTCGGCGACGTAGTGGAAGCGACCGCCGCTGAGCTGCGCGACCTGACCGAGCAGCGACTCGTCGTAGTCGAGGCCGAGGCCGAGCGCGGTGATGCGGATGCCGCGCTCGCCCGCCGCCTGCGCGAGCGGAAGCACCGGGCTCGCGTCGTTGGGGACGCCGTCGCTCAACAGCACGAGCCGGTTCACGCCCTCGGGCGCGAAGTTGCGGACCACTTCCTCGAGCCCGACGCGCAGGCCACCGCCGAGATCGGTCGTGCCGGCTGCGCGCATCGCGCCGATCTGCGCGCGCAGCTCCTCGATGTTCGCGCCATCGATCCGCGTCGACGGGAGCAGCACCTCGGTCTCCGAGTGGAATGCGATCACCGCGATCCGATCCTCGCCGTGCAGCGTGTCGAGCAGCTCGAGCGCCGCGGTGCGCGCGTGTGCGATCGGGTCTCCGTCCATCGATCCCGACGTGTCGACCACGAGCGCGAGGTTGATCGGCGGTCGCGCTGCGTTCTCGAGCGCGGACGTGGTGACGCGGATGCGCGAGATCACGTCGGCCTCTTCACCGGCCGCGACGTACTCGTTGCTCAGCGCGCCCTCGATCATCACGACCTCGGGGTCGTCGCCCTCTCCCCCGTGCTGCGTCCCGCCGCAGCCCGCCATCGCGATGGCGATGCACAAGAACCCAAAGAAACCGATTGGACCACGTTGACTCGTCACGATGCGTTCCTCCTCCGACGCCGGTCGGCGCTCCTCGCTCGGGCTTCCCTCCGAGGGAGCACCCCTGGCAGCGAGCGGGATGGACGCTCGAGATCGCGACGCGATCTAAGCGGGCTTCGGGTTTGTAAGGTAAAGAAAGGCGGGGCGACCGAGTGGCCGCCCCGCCTTCGCTGCGTCGCGCGCGCGGGAGCTCGTTTGGCTCCCTGGGCTTCTCAGCACCGTGCGCGGTGCGATCGGCAGCGCTCGGGATCGCTACGAGGAGGAATCAGCTCGTGAGGCTACCCTCCTCGCGGTGGTTCCGAGCCTGACCGTGAACAGTCGTACATGGGGTTGGTTTCACGTGATGTATCCCTCCTCCGGCGATCGCCGGGCACCCTCTCGGCTGCTTGGCTATGCGACGCGTGAACGCGGCGGCGCCAGGCCGTCCAAGGGTGTTCCTTGGTGGGAACGGTGCTCACCAGTGAGCTCCGCTCGCGTAAGCACGGCACGAATCCCATTGGGTATCGGGAGATACCGGGGACTTCACACCATTGTGGGGTGGTACCCATCGGCCGCGCGTGCTTGATCCGGGCGCGGTGACCCGAGCACGGATCTCGGAGAGGATAACATCGGCGATCGCGTCGCGCCGGTTTGGTGCGCGGATGCACGTACAGGCGATTCACGAGGCCGATGATCTCGGCCAATTCCGTGGATCACGCGGATGGCGTGCACGATCCGTCGACGGATCCGGGAGCGCCGCGGGTAGGCTCTCGCGAGCATGACGACCTTCGGCCCCGATCGCGCGCGCTGCGCCGTCTTCACGTTCAAGGAGGGCCTCCTCTCCGCCATCGCGCACGACCTCGAGATCGCGGTGCGTACGTTCGAGCTCGAGGTGGCGGACGACGGATCGTCGATCGTCGCGCGGTTCGACCCCCGCTCGCTCGAGGTGGTCGACGCGATCGTCGACGGCCGTCGCTCGCCGGGCACGCTCAAGCCGAAGGACAAGGAGACGATCCGCGGCAACATCGCCAAGGACGTGCTCCGCGTCGCGCGTCACCCGTCGATGATCGAGTTTCGATCGACCGAGGTGACCCCGAGCCAGGTCCGCGGCGAGCTGACCCTCGTGGGCCGCACGCGATCGATCGTGGTGAGGATCCACGAGGAAGGCGACGAGCGCATCGCGGAAGCGACGTTGCACCAGCCGGACTTCGGGATCACGCCGTACAGCGCGATGCTCGGGACGCTGAAGATCAAGCCGGACGTGAAGGTCGTGGTGCGCGCGCCGAAGGCCTGACGCGCCCGCCGCTCAGACGTTGAAGCGGAAGTGCATGACGTCGCCGTCCTTGACGACGTACTCCTTGCCTTCGATCCCCATCTTGCCGGCCGCGCGCACGGCCGCCTCGGTCTTCATGGTCACGAGGTCCTCCCAGCCGATCACCTCCGCGCGGATGAACCCGCGCTCGAAGTCGCTGTGGATCTTGCCCGCCGCCTGCGGCGCCTTCGTGCCGCGCTCGATCGTCCATGCGTGCACCTCGGGATCTCCCGCGGTGAAGAACGTGATCAGATCGAGCATCGCGTACCCGGTGCGGATCACGTCGTTGAGCCCGGGCTGCTCGAGCCCGACCGACGCGAGGAACTCGGCGCGCTCCTCGTCGGGGAGCTGCATGATCTCCGCTTCGATCTTCGCGCTGATGATCACCACCGGGGCGTTCGACTCCGCCGCGCGCGCGCGCACCGCGTCCACGTGCGGGTCGCCCTCCGTGCTCCCGAGCTGATCTTCCTTCACGTTGCACACGTAGAAGAGCGGCTTGTCGGTGAGGAGGAACATGTCGCGCACGATCGAGCGCTCGTCCTCGTCGAAGGCGGAGCGATCGAAGCCCGCCGCGAGCTTGCCGCCGTCGAGGTGCTTCTCGAGCCCTTCGCATACGCCGACCGCCTTCTTCTCGATCGCATTGGGACCCTTCGAAGCGCGGCGCGCGCGGTCGAGCCGCTTCTGGACCGTCTCGAGGTCCTTGAGGATCAGCTCCGTCTCGATCGTCTCCATGTCGGCGCGCGGATCGACGCGGTTGTCGACGTGAAGGACGTTGTCGTCGTCGAAGCAGCGCACCACGTGCGCGATCGCGTCGGCCTCGCGGATGTTGCTGAGGAACGCGTTGCCCTTGCCCTCGCCCTTGCTCGCGCCGCGGACGAGGCCCGCGATGTCGACGAACTCCACCGTCGCCGGTACCAGCTTCTTCGGCTCGAACAGCGCGACGAGCGCATCGAAACGCGGGTCGGGGACGGGGACGATCCCGACGTTCGGCTCGATGGTGCAGAACGCGTAGTTCGCCGCTTCCGCCTGCTTGCGCGAGAGCGCGTTGAACAGCGTGGACTTGCCGACGTTCGGCAGACCCACGATCCCGACCGACATTCCCATGGCGGCGCCTCATAGCGCCGGAGCCGGCCGGAGCAACCAGGCCTCTCCGTCGCGGGTGGCAAACGTGATCCGGCCCGCTTCTTGCGAACCTTCTTGCGGGGGCGGCACCGCTCGGTCACACGGTTGTTGCGGGAGGGCGGCAACGTCCGCCACTGTGATGACCATGGCGGAGCGGATCCTCATCGTCGACGACGAGCCCGATATCGTCGAGCTGCTCGAGTACAACCTGCGCCAGCACGGATACAACGTGACGACGGCGCGGGACGGAGCCTCGGCGCTCGCGGAGGTCCGTCGTCAGCGACCGGATCTCATCCTCCTCGACCTCATGCTGCCCGACGTCGCGGGCACCGAGGTGTGCCGTCGCATCCGCAAGGACGAGTCGGCCGAGGGCGTGCCGATCATGATGATCACGGCGCGCGGCGAAGAGATCGACCGCGTGGTCGGCTTCGAGCTCGGCGCCGACGACTACGTGACGAAGCCGTTCAGCCCGCGCGAGATCGTGCTGCGCGTCAAGGCGGTCCTCCGCCGCTCGCGCCCGCGCACCGCGGTGAAGGGCGAGCACCTCAAGATCGGCGCGCTCGAGATCGACGTGCCGCGCCACCGCGTGCTCGTGGGCGGCGAGGAGATCCCGCTCACCGCGCTCGAGTTCAAGCTCATCTACGATCTCGCGAGCCGACGCGGTCGCGTGCAGAGCCGCGACGATCTCCTCGAGCGCGTGTGGGGGTACGCCCCCGGCATCGAGACCCGCACCGTCGATACGCACGTAAAGCGCCTGCGCGAGAAGCTGCTCGAGGCCCGTGACTACATCGAGACGGTGCGCGGCGTCGGCTACCGCATGAAGGACATGTAGAGAGCGCTCGGCTCGCGGGCGGTCCGCCGCGAGTTCGGCCCGTGGTATTCAGCCGGCCCGGACGCGTAGTGTCGCGATTCCGCGGTGCGCGCCAAGCCCAACCGGGGCTCGGGGCGTCTCAGGGGCCAGCATGTACGGACGACGATGGACCTCGGGAGCGTGCGCGGCGGTCGCGCTCGCGATCGCTACCTCCGCTCACTCCTCCGCTCACGCCCAGTCGGCGGACCCCGTCGCGGCGGGCTCGTCGGTCGGCTACGAGCTCGCGCTGAGCGGCGCCACCCGCGGCGAGACCGGCCACGCGCTCCGGCTCACCGGCGTCGGGTACGAAGTGAGCGGGCTCGGATCGCTCAGCGCGCGGCGCGGGCTGGTCCTCGACGCCGAGATCACCGAGCGGCGCAGCCAGAGCCCGACCTACGCGGTGGTGACGCGCGCCAGCGCGCGCACCGAGGCGGATGGAACGTTCGAGCTCGCGATCGACGTGCCGACCGCTGCGCTCTCCGCGCCGCGCCTCGAGCTCACGCTCCATCGCGAGGGGCAACCCGGTCGACGCTTCGTGTTTCCGCTCGCTCCGTTCTCCGACGAGACGGTGGACCTGCTCACCGATCGCAACCGCTATCAGCCTGGCGAGGCGGTGCGCATCTGGACGCGCGTGCGGGCCCACCGGGATCCTCGCCCCCGCGCGGGTCGGCAACTCCAATTGCGACTGCTCGATCCGCGCGGCGAGCCGCTCCAGGACCGACGCGTGACGACCGGCGCGTCCGGCGCGATCAGCGCGGAGCTCGAGCTGCCCGACGCGGCCGAGCCCGGTTCCTACACGGTGCTCGCCGAGCCGATCGAGCCGGGTGGACCCACCGCGTCGCGCAGCATCCAGGTATGGCGGCGCACCGTCGAGCGCGTGCAGGCGGAGGTGCGGCTCGAGGGGGCGGACGAGGACGGCGTCGCGCTCCTGCGTCCGGGCGGCCCCTTGCGCGGGCGCGTGCGCGTGACGACGCCGAGCGGCACGCCGATCCGCGGTGCGACGGTGGAGGTCACGCCGCGCGCCGACGCGGAGCCGACCACGCTGAGCACCGACGCGAACGGTGACGCGCGCTTCGATCTGCGCGCGCCGAGCTTCCTCGCGGGCGAGGTCTCGCGCGAGCAGCTCATCGCGCGCGCGACCCACGCGGCGTACGGCACGATCGCGACGTCGGCGAGCTACGTGCTCTCGCGGACGCCCGCGGTGGTCAGCCTGTCGGCCGAGGGCGGCGCGTTGGTCCCCGAGGCGGAGAGCACGCTGTTCGTCAGCGTCAGCGATCCGCGCGGGCGGCCGCTGCCCGGGGGGACGGAAGTCGTCGTGCGCGGTCTCGGCGTCGCGGGGAGCGAGGCGCGCGTCACGATCGACGACAAGGGCTTCGCCGAAGTGCCGGTCACGCTGCCGCGCGCCGCGGCGAGCACGATGCGCGGCGGACCGTGCGCGGGTCGCGTGGCGTCGAGCTTCGAGATCGAAGTGCAGACGACGCCGCCGCGGACGACGCGGAGCTGCGTGGGCGTGTCGGCCGACGCGGAGCTCGCGCTGGGCGGACCGGCGGTGCCGCTGGTCGCGCCGGGCGACGCGATCGAGCTCGCGGTGCGGAGGCGGCCTTCGGTGCGCGGGCGACCGGTGCTCGTGGAGGCGCTCTACGCCGGACGCGCGGTCGCGTCGGCGTGGGCGAGCGGCGGTCGAGATCGCGTGCGGCTCACGCTCCCGCCGGACGCGCTCGGCGTGATCGTGCTGCGCGCGCGTGCGATGCGCGACGAGGGCGCGCGCGAGCCCGGCGAGATGCCGGGGGCGGCGCTGTTCGGGGTGGGCGCGTTCGGCGCGGTGCTCGTCCGTCCGCCCGACTTCTTCGAGCTCACGGTGCATCCGGCGCACGAGCGCTACCTCGTGCGCGAGCGCGCGTCGGTGGAGCTCGGCGCCTCGCCCAGCCGCGACGGGTGGGCGGCGCTGCTCGTCCGCGATCAAGCGGCGCACGGCGGCGAAGGACCGTGGGACCTGCACTGGGTGTCGGGCACGCTCGAGGAGGCGGCGCGAGCCCCCGCCGACGCCGTCAACGCACGTTTCCTTCGTGCATCCCTGTCGGGCAGCGCGAGCCTCGACCAAGCCCCGATCGTGCCCGCGCCGATCGAGGCGCCGTACTGGCGTCGCTACCCGAACACGAGCCAGTACGGGCCCGGCATGCAGACGTCGCGCGGCGTGCTGCGCGATCCGGTCGCGCTCCGCGAGGAGCTCGTGCGCCGGGGGATCACCCGCTACGAGGTGCTCCTCGAGCACATCGTGCGAGGCCTCGCCCCGGACGCCGCCGCGCGCGCGCCGTACGTCGTGGAAGCGGGCGGTCGCGTGCGCTTCCACCGCGACGTGATCGCGCACCTCGTGGCGAACCGGCAGCTCACGAGCGACGCCGCGCTCACCCTCGGCGGTCAGCCGATCACGGTGCAGATGATCGAGGACGCCGATCCGGGGTTCGACTTCGACACGGTGGCCAAGCGCGTCGCGCGCGAGCGGCTCGCGCGGTTGCTCCTCGCGCTCCTGCGCCTGACCGATCCGGATCAGCCGGGGGCGCAGCGGGCGAGCGCGAACCTCCCGCCCGAGCGCTGGCTCGGGACGGTCGTGCAGCTCGGCCTCATCGGCGCGGCGGACCTCGTCGATCCGTGGGGCCACCCGTTCGTGTTCCGTCGCGTCGCGCGTCCGCGGATCGCGATCAGCGAGCGTGCGCTCGATTGGGAGCTCGCCTCACCGGGGCCCGACGGCCGGCTCGGTTCGGCGGACGATGTCAACGATCCGTTCGCACGTGCGGTCCCCGCAGGGACGCCCTACGCGGTGGCGAGCGGCGAGGAGAACGCGATGCGTGCGATGTCCACGCTCGCGCCCGCGACGACCGTGCTCTCTCGGATGACGCAAGCCTACCAGCGCCTCTCGCTCGCGGCGTCGGAGGAACAGACGGCCACCGCGGTGAGCGCGTCGAGCACCGAGGTGGACGAGTCGACGGTGCGCTTCGCCGAGCAGCCGGCGCCGGAGCCGGCCGCGATGGAGATGCTCGACGCGGTCGGCGGCGGCGGATTGGGGAGCGGCCGCGGGCGCCGGGCCGCCCCGCCACGGAGCGTCTCGCAGAGCGGCGGCGAGTACGCGGACCGCGACGCCGACGGGATCCTGGACAGCGACGATCGCTACGAGATGGAGGACGCCCCGGCCGAGGAGCGACGACAGTCCCAGAGCCGCGCCGACGCGATGGGCGCGCTCATCCGAGAGGACTTCCCGGCCACCCTGTTCTTCGTCGGTGAGGTGCCCCTCGACGGCGGTCGCGCCGCGATCGAGGTTCCGCTCGCCGACGCGCTCACCACGTACCGCCTCGAGGCGATCGCGTGGACGCCGGGCGGGTGGTCGACGAGCGCGATGGCGCGGCTGTCGGTCGATCAGGAGGCGCTGATCGACGCGCCGGTGCCCGAGGTCGCGACGGCGGGCGATCGCCTGCGGCTGCCCGTGCGCGTCGAGAACCGCACCGACGCGCCGCTCGCGCTGCGCATCGGCGTGACGTTCGAGGGCCTCGCGGCGAGCGCGCCGGCCCCCGTCTCCATCGAGCTCGAGCCGCGCGCGGCGCGCGTCACCGTCGTCGAGCTGACGGGGCTCACGCCCGGCGAAGGTCACGCGGTGGTGAGCCTCACCCGCGCGAGCGGCGAGGCGATCGACGCGGTGCGCCGGCCGATCCGCGTGCTCGCCGACGCGCGCACCGCGCGCGAGCGCCGCAGCCTCCTCGTCGAGGGACAACGAAGCGTGCGGATCGATGTTCCGGCTCAGGCGAGCGCGCGCGGTCCTGGGCTGATCCGCGTCGCGACCGGCGTCCACCTGTTCGGCGAGCTCACGGACGGCGATCCCCTCTGGGCGGGGTGGGCGCTCCGAATGGCCGGCGAGCCGCTCGATGACACCATCGCGGAGACCGTCCTCGCGCGGATCGACTACGACGACGACAATCGCGACGAGCTGCGCGACGGGCTCGAGTCGGCGCTCGCGCTCGCCGGCGCGTGGCGCGACCGCCGGCTCACCGACGCCGACGCGGAGCGCGCGCTCCGCTCCGTGGCGGCGGAGCTCCCCGCACCGGAGGCGCTCCGCGGACGCATCGAGGACTACGGCGATCGGCCGAGCTGGCTCTTGCTCGCGCTCGCGCCGATCGCGCGCGACGCCGCGCATCGACCGGCCGTCGCCGCGGATCTGCGGGCGACGGTGCAGCGGCTCGGCCAGCTCGTCGCGGTGCACGGCGCGCGCGCCGAGGAGGCGCCGGCCGAGTGGGCGCATGTCGCGGCCGCGCTCGCGCTGAGCGGTCAGTCGATGGATCGCGCGCACGAGATGTTGCGCCGGTGCGAGCGGTACATCGTCGCGGTCGGCGACATGGCGTGGCTCGACGTGGACGACGCGTCGGACCTCGGCGCGGTGCGGCCGACGGGGTTCCTCGCGCTCGCACAGGGCGCCCTCGGCGAGCGCGAGGCGGCGTTGCGATCGGTGCGCGCGCTCGTCCACTTCCATCGCGCGGCCTCGCCCCCGGAGCCGATCTGGACGGACCGGCTCGACATCCTGCCGGCGCCGTTCCCTCACGTGCATCGCGCGCTCGCCGCGGCGGCCGCCGCGCGCCTCGCCCGAGGTCCGGCCCCGAGCGCGGTGACGGTGCGCCTCGACGGACGCACGGTCGCGGTCTCGCCGGAGGGCGCGACGTGGCTCGGCGAGCTCGCCGGCATCGGCACGCCGGGCGCGCACGAGCTCGTCGTCTCGGTCGGCGACGGAGCGGTCGCCCTCGTGCGCACCGCGTACGCGTACGGCCTCCCGTGGGATCTCGCGCCGCGTCGCGACGCGCAGATCGCATTGACGCTCGACGGGGAGATCGGCGCGCGCGACACGCGCTCGGGCCTACGGCTCTCGGTGCAGAACCGCGGACCGCGCCTCCTCACCGAGCCCGTCGTCGAGATCGAGCTGCCGGCCGGAGCCGAGCTCGACGAGCCGACCCGCGAGCTGCTCGCGCAGCACCTGCGGAGCGACGCGCACATGGAGGGCCGCACGCTGATCCTCCCCCTGCGTCCGCTCGCCCCCGCCGGCTGGGCGCGTATCCCGATCCCGGCGCGCTGGGCGCTGTCGGGCGCGGTGCACGGCCTCGGCGCGGTGGCGTACGACGCGCGCGGTCCGGAGATCGCCGACGTGCTGCCGGTCTCCGTGTTGCCCGCGCGCGTGTTGAACCTCGAGGACGAAGGGCCCGAGCCCGAGCGACCCGACGCGGAGGCCTCCGCGCCCGAGCCGGTGCCGGTGCCCCTACCGATCCTCGAGCCCCTCGCGCCGTGGAGGGCCGCCCGATGAGCCATCTCGTACGATCGCAACAGATATTGCATCTCGTCACGATCCTCGCGCTCGGCCTCGCGCTCGGCCTCGCGCCGAGCGCCAGCCTCGCCCAAGGCGCGCGCGCCAACGTCTCGCGCGGCGGCGTCGACGGGCTCGAGCTCGCCCTCGACGGAGGGCTCAACGCCCGGCGCGGCGGCGTCTTGCGTTGGCAGCTCACCGCCTACGAGGTGCGCGGGCTCTCGGACCTCGCCCCGGCCGCGAACGCGCAGGTCTTCGTGACGACATCCTTTGCACCCGCCGAAGAGTCCCCCGCGCTCGTCACCGATGCGCTCGGTCACGCGCTGGCCGAGCTCGCGATCCCCGAGGACGCGGACGACGCGTTCACCGCGGTGGTGCGGATCGTCCACGCGAACGGGACGCAGCGCCGCTTCGATCTCCCGGTGCGCGTCGCGCCGCGCGAGCGCGTCGAGGTGTTCATCGCGCGTCGCGAGCTCCCGCCCGGCGCGCCGCTGCCCGTGTTCGGCTCGGTGCGCGAGGCCGACGGAGGTCGCCCGATCGCGGGGCTCGATCTCGAGGTCGTCCCCCGCGACGCGGAGGGACGCCCGCTCGCCGCGCCCGAGCGCGTGCGCACCAACCCGGCCGGGATGTTCTCGATCCGGTTCCGATTGCCGCGCGAGCACCGCGGTCAAGTCAGCGTCGTGGCGCGCACCGATCGGCGAGAGCATCCGGTGGCCGCGAGCGACGACGCGATGGTGGTCGAGCGCGCGAGCGAGCCGGTCCTCGTCGCGGTCGCGCCGTCCGCGTACATCGTCGCGCCGGGCGCGCACGTCCGCCTCGAGGTGGCGGTGCGCACGCCGGAGGGCCGGCCGATCGCGGGGGCGACCGTCACGCTGCCCGGCGCGCAGGAGCGCGATCCGGAGCGGCGCGCACGGACGGACGAGCGCGGTCGGGCCACGCTCGGGTGGACCGCGCCGGCGCACGCCACGGGCATCGTCGACACCGCGATCCAGGTGAGCGCGGTGCGCGAAGGCATCGGCCAGGGCACCGGCAGCGCGCCGGTGCGTATCGCGCGGGATCCCGTCGCGCTCGCGTTCGCCGTCGAGGGCGGCGCGCTCTCCCCGCTCGGGGGCGCGGTGTTCGTCCGCGCGGTGGATCAGAGCGGCTCGCCCGCGGCGGGCATCGAGATCGAGCTCTCGGGCCCGCGCCTCGACACCGTGCGCGGCATGAGCGACGGATCGGGGGCGGCCGCGATCGAGGCGCGCATCACGCGGGCGCCCGATCCTCGCAACGATCGTTGCGGAGGCGAGACGGCGACCGAGGTGATCCTGCGCGCCGCGACTCAGCCGGCCGTCGAGCTCCGCGCCTGTCTCGCGCTCGATCCCGACGCGGCGGCCCGCGTTCGCGTGGACCGGGCTGCGGCCGCTCCGGGGGATGCGATCGCGATCACCGTCGCGCGCGCGCCCGGCGTCTCGAGCACGCCGGTCGAGCTGACGTTGATCGGCGATGGCCCCTCGGTGCTCGCGAGCACGATCCTCGCGGCGGATGCCTCGAGCACGAACGTCACGTTGCCGGCCGACGCGGTCGGTCGCGTGCTCGTACGGGCGCGACCGCTGATCGGCGCGTCCCGGCAGCCGGTGCGCGGCGGCGTGGCGGCGGTGTGGGTGCAGCCGGCTCCCGCATTCCTCGTGCGCGGCGCGTCGGCGGAGGGTGGCGCCCGCTTCGAGTGGAGCGGCGGGTCGCGCTTCGCCTACGTGTTCGCCTCCCCGATCGACGAGGCGCGCGGGCTCCGCGATCGGCTCGACGATGATCCCGCGTTCGCGTTCGGCGATCTGCGCGTGCCGCTCGCGAGCGCGTCGATGGACCTCGTGCGCGGAGCGCTCGCCGCGCAGCTCGCGCCGGATCGCGCGGCTCCCGCGGTGTGGCGCGGCGGTCAGGTCGTCCCCGTGCCGGCGCCGGAGAGCCCCGAGCAGCTCGGCGTCTTGCGCGATCCCTGGCGCGCCCGAGCGCGCTTCGTGTCGGGTCGGCTCGCGCTGATCATCCGCGCGCTCGAGCAAGCGGTGGCCGGCTCGCTCCCCGATCGCGTCGACGACGTGGCGGTGGTCACCGGCGGGCGCTTCGCGCTCAACGCGCAGATCCTCGACGCGGTCGCGGAGAGCGGACAGCTCGGCGCGGCCGGGGCCACCGGGCTGGGCGGTGATCCGCTCACCCTCGCGCAGCTGCGCTCGTTCGACGCGCAGATCGACTACGACCACGTCGCCCGCCGCATCACGCGCGAGCGCTTGTTCCGGCTCATCCTCGGCCTGAGGACGTTCGTCCAAGCGCGGCAATTCGACTTGCCATGGAGCAGGCTCGGCGATCCGAGCGAGTGGATGCGCCAGCTCGTCGGTCACGGGCTCCCCGGCGGCGGCGTCGTGACGCAGGCCGATCTCGTCGATGGCTGGGGTCGCCCGTTCGCGCTCCGGCCCGCGCGCGGCGCGCGCTCGCGCTACACGTTCGTCGACCCGCTGGGCGCCTGGGAGATCGTGAGCCCCGGCCCCGACGGCCGGCTCGGCACCGGGGACGATCAGTGGGATCCGGCGGCGCGCATCCTGCGCGCGGGCAGCCCGTACGCGGTCGCGGTCGGAGAGGACCTCCTCGTCGCGCGGCTCTCGGGGGTGGAGCTCGGCCGCGCATCGGTCGAGCTGCTGGTGATGGCGGAGCCGCGCGCCAACGTCGGCTACATCGGCATCTCCGATGGGGGCGGCGGCTCGATGGCTCCGTCCTGGGGAGCCCTGCCGCACCGGATCGATCCGCCGGACGAGCCGCTCGCGCTCCGCCGTCCCGCGCGGCCGGGCGACGGAGCGGGTGGCCGCATCCACGCGCTCGGCGAGAACGGCGGCGCGGTCCAGCTCGACTGGGACGAAGAGCCGCGCACCTGGGGCATCGTCGCGTGGGTGCACGGCGAGGACGGCGGCCGCGGCCTCGCGTTCGCGGAGCGCCTCGCGGGCTCGGCGTTGATCCTCGAAGGGGAGCCTCCGTCACGCGTGCGTGCGGGCGAGAGCGCGGAGCTCGAGCTCACGATCACGAACGTGTCCGACGAGCCGCTCGCGATGCGCGTCGTCGGCGAAGGTGACGGCGTGGAGCTCCGCACGGCCGACGAGATCGCGATCGATCCGGGCGTCGCGCGCCCGCTCCGCGTCACGATCGTGCCGGACCGCACCACCGGTCCATCGAGCGCGCAACTCTCGTTCCGCGCCGGTGATCGCGTCGTGCGCACGCTCCGCTTCGCGCCGGTGCGCACCGGCGGCGGCCACCCGCTCCGCCTCCGCGCGGGGGGCCTCGCGCGCGGTCGCGCGTTCCACACCCACTTCGACGTTCCGTCCGACGCGACCGATCGCGCGGGCCGCGTGGTCGTGCTCGCGCCGTCGGCGCTCTCGGCCGATCCCGACCTCGCCGAGATCGGTCGGCGCGACCCGGCGCTCCTCGCCTTCGCCGACGCGCTCGCCTCGCGTCCGTCCGATCCCGCGCTGCTCGCGCGCTTGCTCCGCCAGCAGGACCCGAGCGGGCTCGTGGCGGGCGACGCATCGATCCTCTCGAGCGCGTGCGCGGCCGTCGCGTGGGCCTCCGCCGCGGAGCACGACGCCGAGGCGCGGGCCGCGCTCACCCGGGTGCGGTACGCGGTGGAGAGCCAAGGCGACATCGGCACCTACTCACCGGAAGCCGTCGCGCTGAGCGCGGCGGTCCTCGGCGCGCTCGCGGCGGGCGGGGTGCCCACCACCACGAGCGGGCTCGAGCGCGCGACCGATCCGCTGGCGCGCGTCGCGGCGAACCTGCGAACGCAGCTCCGACGGGTCGTCCGCGCCTATCCTGAGGAACCGACGTTGCTCGCCCGCGCGGCCGGTGCGCTGCTCCTCGCCGATCCGCGCGACGTGTACGGTCTCGCGATGCTCGATCGCGCGGCCGAGCACCTGGTGGATCGCGAGGACGGCGGCGCGCTCGTCCAGCCGTCCGAGCGGGTCTCGAGCGAGCTCGACGCCCTCGAAGCGACGGCTGCGCTCGCGGTCGCGGCTCATCAGGCGGGTCGCCCGGAGCTCGCGGAGCGGCTCGTCCGCGGCGTGCTCGCGCGCGATCACGTCGCGACGCGCGCGGGAGGGCAGCCGCTGTTCTGGTTCCTCGCCAATGCCGCGTACGGCGCGCTCGGGTCCGACGCCGACGCGGTCGAGATCTCGGTCGACGGATCGACGCGGCGACTCGCGCTCGAGCAAGGCCGCGGCGTGGTCGCGCTCGATCCTCGACGCAGCGACCACGACGTGCGCGTGGTGGCGCCGGACGGCGCGGCCGCGTTCGTGCGCGTGGAGAGCGTGATGGAGCGACCGTTCGTCGCGCGCGACGAGGGGCCGTACTCGCTCGCGCTCGAAGGGGACGCGGGCGACCTCGCCACGGGGGCGGCGTTCGAGCTCACCGTCACCGCGCGGCGCGCGGTCGGTCCGACCCTCGTCGAGATCAGCCTCCCGGCGGGCGCGCGCTTGCCGGAGGTCCCGACCGGTCCCTCGCCCCGCACGCCGGGCAGCCTCGAGCTGCGCGAGCCGGGCCTCTTGCGCGCGTGGCTCGGTCCGATGGCGGAGGGTGCGAGCCAAACCATCGCGCTCCCGCTCCAGTGGACGGTGCGAGGAACGTTGCGGGGCCTCGGCGCCGTCGCGTACCCGCTCGGCCAGCCCGCCGCGATGAGCGCGATCGCCCCACGCGACGTCGAAGTGCGCGCGGCGCCGCCGTTGCCCGAGCCCGAGGCCGATCGCGCGACCGATCGCTGAGCCGACGAGAGCGGCCCCGCTGCCAGTCCACGCTCGCCGCCACCATCGCGATCTCAAAATTCAAGTTGCTCCCCAACCGCGGAACGGCGCGGCAGCGATCACCATGGTCGTCGCCCCTCGGCCTCGGTAGAGGAGTGCGATGCGACGCCGGGTTCGGGTTCGCGGAGCGCTCGTGCGTTGCACGCTCGCGCTGCTCGCGCTGCTCACGTTTGGTTGCGATCCGGCGACGCCCGGGCTCGACGCGGGGACTCGGCCTCGCGACGCCGGGCCCGACGCGTCGCTCGGGCGCGACGGTGGAGGCACCGATGCGAGCGCATCGGACGCCTTCGTCCCCGACGCGAGCTCGGCCGCGGACGCGGGGATGCTCGACGAAGACGGCGATGGCGTCGACTCGACGACCGAGGTGGCGTGCGGCACGGATCCCACCGACTCCGCGAGCCACCCGGACCCGGAGGTCCTCCTCGGGGCCGGGACGGACGCGGACCCGTACCGCCTGTGCTTCGGCCGACACCTCGCGCTCTTCGCGGCGCTCGCCAACGCGTCTTCCTCCTCTGCGCGGCTCGGTCGCGACATCGACGTGACCGACATCGACGTGCCAGCGCTCGGTCCGGTAGGCGACCCGTTCGTTGCGGTATTGGACGGAGCGGGTCACGCGATCTCGAACCTGCACGTCGGCGCGACCGGCGCCGGTCGCATGGGGCTGATCGAGAACCTCGCGGAGGGCGGGGTGGTCCGAGACCTCACGTTCACCGACGCCGTCGCGATCGAAGGGCCCGTGGTGGTGGGGACCAGCGCAGGGCTTCTGGAGCGCGTGACGGTCCACGCGACGACGGTGTCGTCCGGGAGCCACATCGGAATCCTCGTCGGCAGCAACGGCGGCGAGGTCATCGAGTGCGCGAGCCACGGATCGATCGAGGCCGGCAATCACGTCGGCGGCTTGGTCGGCGCCAACTCGGGGACGATTCGCCGGTCGGCCAGCACCGCGGCGGTCCGTGCGAACAACCGGGTGGGCGGCCTCGTGGGGAGCCAGTTTTCTTTGATCGAGGAGTGCTGGGCCAGCGGCATGGTGGACGGCACCGGGATGGACGCCGGGGGTCTCGTGGGGACCGCGTTCTCCGGTTCGATCGTCGATTCCTACGCGCTCGGGGACGTGACGCAGTCGCAGGTGGCGGGACGGGCCGGCGGTCTGGTCGGCGGTACGAGCGCCGACGTCGTCATCGAGCGCGTGTACGCCCGTGGGAGGGTCACCGGCGGCGTGAGCGCAGGGGTCGTCGGGGACTCCCTGGCCACCTCGCCGCCGACCGCGTGCTTCTTCGACGCGTCGACCGGCGGGTCGGACGCCCTCTGCACCGGGCTGACCCCAGCCCAGATGACGATGGCGTCGAGCTTCGTCGGTTTCGACTTCGTCACGCCGATCTGGGTGCTCGCTCCGGCCATGCGGAGCTCGCCGGTCTTGGCTTGGGAGACGGCGCGGCCGTGAACGTTCCGTGCTCAGCGCGCGAAGTGCGCGCAGAGCCCGACCCGACCCGAGACCCCGAGCTTGCGGTAGATCGCACCGAGCTGATTGACGACGGTAGGGATGGAGGTGCCGCGCGTCTCGGCGATCTCTCGGTTCGAGAGCCCGCGCACCGCGAGCTGCGCGACCTCGCGCTCCGCGCTCGTGAGGGGATCGGCGCGCGACTCATCGACGAGCGGAACCCCGATGACGAGGTACTCGTGTCCATCGAGCGCGACGTGATGCATCGTCTTCTGCCGCGTCACGCGCGTCCTCCTTCGGGGTGTGCGCCGAGCGCCCCGGCGAGCTGCGCGAGACGCTCACGATCGGGCACCCCGAGGCGTCGGCAGATCTCGGCGACCGCGCGCGTCGTGGCGCTCTCGGAGAGCCCGAGGTGGTAGGCGATCGCTTTGTTCGAGTGTCCCATCGCGACGTACCCGGCGATGGCGCGCTGGACGGAGTTGAGAGCGTCGGGGCCGGGAGCCGAAGGGGGGTTCTTGCGCAACACGAAGAAGCGCTTGCCGTCCGTGTCGAAGGTGTCGATCAGCGACCACCGGCCCTGGACGAGCGCGCGCCACGCGGCGACCAGCTTGTCTGCGTCGTGCGTGCCGTGCCGGGCCGCGAGGAGCTCGGACGCATCGCGGATCGCGTCGAGATGATCGCGCGCGTCGCCGCGGACATGGGAGACCGAACGCGTCCTCGGCTCCACGATGGCGTCGGCCGAGTCGATCGACGCGCCCTCGGGGTTCTCGCGAAGGCGCTCGCGCAGGCGCAGCGCGGCGGCGAGGTGGGATGCGACCCGACCCCAGCGCGCCTGGTCACGCGGCGAGACGCGCGAGACGCTCGGTAGCGCTCCCATCAACGCACACGCGATCCCGGACGGATCGGCCGCGCCGAGCATGACGCAATCCTCGATCCCGAATCCGGGCGGGAATCGCGCGCGTTCGGCGAGGGGCGGGCCCGCCATCGCCCACATCCGCGTCGCGGTGTCGAGCGCCGAGGCCCGGCGGCCCTGGTCGATGTCGGGATCCCCAGGCGGTGGATGCTGATGGCGCACGTGCCGCTCGAAGTCCGCACCCGGCGGCATCCGGACCGCGGCGCCCGAGCGGAACGTCCCGGTTGCCAGCTCGATGATCCATCCATGCACGAACGAGCCGTGGTCGAGGAGCGGACATGCGGCGTCGAGCACGCCGGTGAGCCAGGTCTCGTCGTCGAGCGCGAGCCGATAGCCTGCGTCAGCGACCGCGATCATCGCCTCGGCGGGGACCCGGAGCCGCTCGCCTCGTGAGCTCACGCCTCGGCTCCCTCGGGATGCGCGCCGAGCGCGCCGGCGAGCTGCGCGAGGTGCTCGCGGTCACCGAGCCCGAGCCGATCGCAGATGCCGGCGACCGTGCGGCTGACCGTGCTCTCGGAGAGCCCGAGGTGGTAGGCGATCGCCTTGTTGGAGTGGCCCATCGCGATGTAAGCGGCGATCGCGCGTTGCGTCGGCGTCAGCGGCTCCGGTCCCTGGGCCGTCGGCTCGTTCTTGCGGAGCACGAAAAACCGCTTGCCGTCGGTGTCGAACGTGTCGACGAGCGACCAGCGCCCGGCGACGAGGGCGCGCCACGCGGCGACGAGCCGGACCGCGTCGGTCGAGCCGTGTCGCGCGGCGAGGATGGTCGACGCCGCCCGAATCGCGTCGGAGTGACTCCGCGCCTCCTCGTTGACATGCGCAAAGGTAAATGTCCGCGGGTCGATGAGCGCGTCCGCGGAATCGAGCGACGCCTCGGTCGGGGCGTCCCGGAGCCGCTCGCGCAGCCGGAGCGCCGCCGCGAGGTGCGATGCCACTCGGCCCCAGCGGGCCTGGTCGCGCAAGGAGACGTGCGCCGCCTCGGGGAGCACGCCGACCAACGCGCATCCGATCCCGCTCGGGTCGGCGACACCGAGCGTGATGCAGTCGGCGATCCCGAAGCCCGGCGGGAACGCGGCCACGCGGGCGAGCGCCTCGCCCTTCAGTCGATACGTCTGCGAGGCCGTACAGAGATTCGCGGCGCGCGAAGCGAGCGCGGCTTCCGGAGAGCCCAGCTCGAGGCGGTAGTTGCGAACCACATCGAGAACGGCGCCGGGGGGAAGCTGCACCGCCGCGCTCGACCGATAGGAGACCGACGAAAGCTCGATCACCCATCCGTGGACGAACGATCCGTGATCGAGGAGAGGTCGAGCGGCGTCGAGGACGCCGGTGAGCCAGGTCTCGTCGTCGAGCGCGAGCCGGTATCCAGCGTCGGCCACGGCGATCATCGCGTCGGCCGGGGCCGAGAGGAGCTGGCTCCGCGAGCTCACGCCTGGTTCCCCTCGGGATGGGCGCCGAGCGCGCTGGCGAGCTGCGCGAGCTGCTCGCGGTGGCCCACACCCAGGAGCTCGCAAATCACGGTGACGATGCGGCTCACCGTGCTCTCGGAGAGGCCGAGGTGGTAGGCGATCGCTTTATTGGAGTGGCCCATCGCGATGTACGCCGCGATCGCGCGCTGGAGCGGGACGAGCGCCTCGGGGCCGGGCGCGGTGGGCTCGTTCTTGCGCAGCACGAAGAAGCGCTTGCCGTCGGTGTCGAACGTATCGATCAACGACCATCGACCCGCCACGAGCGCGCGCCAGGCTGCAACGAGCTTTTCTGGATCGATCGTCTGGTGGCGCGTCGCCAACACCGAGGCCGCGTTGCGGATCGTGGTCCGGTGGCCGGCCAGGTCCCCGTTGACGTCCTCGACCCGGAACGTACGAGGATCGAGCAGGGCGTCGGCCGCGTCGAGCGACGCTTCGTGTGGTGCGGCGCGGTACCGCTCGCGCAGCCGCATCGCGGCGGCGAGGTGGGACGCGACGCGCGACCACGCGGCCTGATCGCGCCGCGAGAAGCGCGCGACTCGGTGGAGGCCTCCGACGAGCAGGCACGCGATGCCCGACGGGTCCCCCGCGGAGAGCGCGACGGAGTCCACGATCCCGAAGTCGTCGGGGAAGTAACACCGCCGAGCGAGCTCCGGGCCGGTCACGCCGTAGAGCTGCGAAGAGGTGATGAGGTTCGCGGGCGTGGCCGTCAATCCGATGTCCGGGTCTCCAGGTGGAGGGTGCGCGTGGCGCACGTGTCGCTCGAAGTCTGCGCCCGCCGGCATCTGGATCGACGCGACGGAACGGACGCGCGTGTCGATCACGTAGCCGTGAATGAACGTTCCGTGGTCGAGCACGGGCCGCGCGGCTTCGAGCACCCCCTCCAGCCAGCTCGTATCGTCGAGCGCCAGCGCGTACCCCGCGTCCGCGATCTCGATCATGGCGCGCGCAGGCGCTTGGAGCATCGGGCTCGAACGCACGTGACGAGCGTACAACGGCCGGCCACGCGGTCGACGCGCTTGCAAGGGATCACTATGCGCGCCCCCACCATCGCGGCGACGTCCCCCGATGCGGATAGGGCGCGACGCCTCGGGCGGTGCCGGCGTCGACGGAACGCATGGGTTGGATCGGTCCGCTTCCGCGGCTCGCGGTCCGGTTCGCTCGTTCGTCGTGCAACCGATCACTACGCGAGCCATCCGTCGCGGGAGCGCGTGTGAAGATGTGTTGAGCATGACATCTAGCTGGGTTTGCGGCAGCGATCACTATGGAGCGTGGCCGGGCGGTTGCTCTAGCTTCGGCGCGATGGGGCCCATCACGCGCGCGACCTTTGCCTTCTTCATGGTTGCGCCGCTCGCCGCGTGCGCCGATCGGGCGCCCGGTCCCGTCGCGTTCGACGATGCGCTACCCGAGCCGGAGCCGAGGGAGGGCACGTCCATCGAGGCGAGCTCCCCCTCGGCGCAGAGCATCGCGGTCACCGAGCTCACGCTCGGCGAGCGGCTCGCGGCGGAGCGCGCGATCGCCGAGGCGAGCCCGGAGTATCGACCGATCGACGTCGAGGCGGGGTGGGAGCTTCGGCATCCGAGCGGGATGCGAGCGACCGTGACCCGAGGGTCGACGCGCTTCGAGCTGTCCGGGCGATACGTCGAGCTGCGCGCGACCGAGGTGGGGCGCGGCGCCGGCTCGGGGCCCGACGTGATCCCGCTCGTGCCCGCGACGCCTTCGCTCGTCGGGTTGGTCGTCGAGCTGGAGCGGGCGAGGGGGATCCGCGAGTGGTGGCGCTCTCTGCCTTCCGGGATCGAGCACGGCGTGACGATCGACGAGCGCCCGCCGGGGGACGGCGAGCTCGTGGTCCGGGTGGCCGTGAGCGGCGCGCGGGCCGAGCCGGTCTCGGACGCCGTGGTCTCGCTAAGGAGCGAAGAAGGGGCGCGGCTGGCCGACTACCGCGACCTCTACGTGGTCGACCACCGCGGCGCCGAGCTACCGGCGCGGATGGCGGTGGTGGACGGCACGATCGAAATTCGTGTGGACGACGCCGAGGCGGAGTTCCCGGTCGTCATCGACCCGTACACGAGCGTGACCGAGGCCGTGCTGCCGGTCGGCGGCGGGGTGATGCCGCTCGAACGACCGATCTCGATCGCGCTGACCGCGGCGGGCGATCGGCTCCTGGTGGGCGGCAACGGCGACTCGGCCCGCGTGTACGTCAGGTCGGGAACGTCCTGGGCGCTCGAGCAGATCCTCTCCGGCTCGATGGTCACCGCGGGCGACCGCTATGGAGCCGGCGTCGCGATCAGCGGGGACGGCGCGCGCGCGGTGGTCGGCGCGCCCTACGACGACACCCCGGCCGGAGCCGACGCGGGCTCCGCGTACGTGTTCGTCCGGTCGGGCTCGGTGTGGACCGAGGAGGCGCGCCTCGTGCCCTCGCTCCCCGCGGCGGGCGACCAGTTCGGGCAAGGGGTCGCGATCTCGGCGGACGGATCGCGGATCGCGGTCGGCGCGCCTCGCGCGGACGTCTCGGGGACGCCGGACGCCGGTCGCGTCTTCGAGCTCGTCCGAAGCGGGACGACGTGGGCGTCGGGAGGAACGTTGACGATGGCCAGCCCGCGCGCGAGCGACTGCTTCGGCTACAGCGTCGACCTCGACGACACGGCGACGCGGCTGATCGGGGGCGCGCCCACGTGCCTGGGCGCGACGACGACGAACACCGGTCGCGTCGCGATCCTGGTGCGCTCGGGCACGTCGTGGTCGGTCGAGCACACGGTCTCGCCTTTCCCGGCCACACGCCGGTGCTACGGCACCGACGTCTCGATCTCGGGCGACGGTCTCGTCGCGATCGCGGGGAACCGCAGCTATTACTATACCGGAGTGAGCTCGTGTGAGGCCTCGGCCCCCCTCCCGCTCGCGCGAACGGGTGTTGCGTGGTCGCAAGGCAGTTTGCCGAACCCGTGCGGCGGCGCCACCGGACACGTCCCTGCGGTGAGCGGCACGGGCGCGCTGATCGGCACGGCGGGCGTCTTCGGGTACGGCATCTACGTGCGCACCGGCACCACGGCCTGGACGTACGACTCGTGTGTGTCGGCCCCGGTCGGTTCCGTCGCGTCGGGCGCGATCAGCAGCGACGGGGCGCGCGGCGCGCTCTCCTACAACGACAGCGTCTACGTCTATCGCCTCGGCGCGCCGAACGGCACCGCGTGCACGGTCGGCGATCAGTGCGCCTCCGGGTTCTGCACCGACGGCGTGTGCTGTGAGTCGGCGTGCGGCGGCGGTGCGTCCAACGACTGTCAGGCGTGCTCCTCCTCGCTGACGGGGATCATGAGCGGGCTCTGCCGGGGCCTCTCGTCGGGGGTCGCGCCGAGCGTGGTGTGCCGTCCCGTCGCGGGACCGTGCGACGTGCAGGAGGTGTGCACCGCGGGCGTCCTCACCTGCCCCGCGACGGACATCTTCCTCGGCGGCGCGACGACCTGTCGCCTCTCGACCGGCATCTGCGATCCGGCCGAGGTGTGCAACGGGACTTCCGCGAGCTGCCCCGGCGACGCGTTCGCGAGCGCGGGCGTCGAGTGCCGCGCGAGCACCGGGGTCTGCGACCCGGCGGAGGTCTGCTCGGGCAGCTCCGGCGTCTGTCCCACGAACCAGTTCGCCGCCGCGGGTACGACGTGCAATCCGTCTTCCGGTGTCTGCGATCCGGCGGAGGTGTGCACCGGCAGCTCGGGCACCTGCCCGCCCAACGTGTTCTCCGGTCCGTCGCTCACGTGTCGACCCGCCGCCGGGCTGTGCGACGCGCCCGAGGTGTGCAGCGGCAGCTCGCCGTCGTGTCCGCCGGACGGTCTCCTCTCGAGCGGGACGCTGTGCCGCGCGGTGGCGGGCGCGTGCGACCTCGGCGACGTCTGCAACGGGATCAGCGCTGCGTGTCTCGATACGGTCCGGCCCGGGGGCACCACGTGCCGACCTTCGATGGGCGCGTGCGACGTCGCGGAGCTCTGCGACGGGATCTCCGGCGCATGTCCCGGTGACACGCTCTCGCCGGTCGGGACGGTGTGCCGCGCCGCGATGGGCGCATGCGACCTTCCGGAGTCGTGCGCCGGAGGGCCCGCGTGCCCGGCCGACGGCTACCAGCTCGCCGGCACGGTGTGTCGCGCGTCGGTCGGTACGTGCGACGTCGCCGAGACGTGCCCGGGCGGCGGGCCGCTCTGTCCACCGGACGCGTTCGCCACGCCGGGAACCCTCTGCAACGGGTTCCTCACGGGGCCGTGCGATACGGCCGACACCTGCGATGGGATGTCCGCCGCGTGCCCGCCGCTCTATCTGTCCGGCGTCGAGTGTCGACCGAGCGCGGGAGCCTGCGACACCGCCGAGGTCTGCTCCGGGTCGAGCGCGTCGTGTCCCTCCGACAGCGTCCTCGCGGCGGGCATCGAGTGCGGCGGCGCGTCGGGCGTGCGTTGTTCGACGCCAGGCACGTGCGACGGAACCAACCCCGCGTGTCCGGGCGCGATGCTCCTGCCAGCCGGCACGCTCTGCAACGAGGCCGATCCGAGCAATCCGTGTGACATCGACGACGTCTGCAGCGGTACGAGCGACGCGTGTCCCAGCCTGTGGGCCCCGGCGGGCACGGTGTGCGCGGCGGCGGGGAGCGACGCGTGCGCCGCGCCCGACGTGTGCACCGGCACGAGCGCGGACTGTCAACCCACCGCGCTGTCGGGCGTCGTGTGCCGGGTGGCGAGCGGCGCGTGCGACGTCGAGGAGACGTGCAACGGCGTCAGCGAGGCGTGCCCGCCGGACGCGGTGCTCGCGGCCGGGGTCACGTGCCGCGGATCGACCGTGTGCTCGCCCGAAGCGGTGTGCGACGGAGTCGCCACGTCGTGCGCGGCAGAGACCGTGATGTGCGACGCGGGCGCGCCGCCCGATGGAGGCGCGCGCGACGGAGGCGTCCGACGTGACGGGGCCGCTCCACCGCCGCACGACGCGGCGGGGAGCGACGGAGGAGACGTCCCCATCGCGACCGGGTGCGCATGTCGCGCGTCGGGGCGTGCCCCATCCGAACATCGTGGACTCCGTCTGCTCGCGATCGCGTTCCTGCTCGGGGTGGGGGTGCGCCGCCGTCGACGGTGAGCGCACGAGCGAGCACGATGAGGAGGAGCCAGCAAACGAAATGGTCTACGGCGCGGCCGGGACGCCGTCCCGGGCCCCGAGCGTCGGCATGGCGTTTCGCCGTGCTCTCGCTCGTCGTCGCGCTGGCCGCGGCGAACGCAGCGGCGCAGCCCAGTGCGCCAGAGGAAGCGCTGTTGACGCCGGCGAGCGGCGCCGCGACGCGGGGAGGGGCGGCGGTCGCGATCGACGGCGACCTCGCGCTCGTGGGCGTACCGGGGACCGGGACCGCGGCTACGCATGGGACGGTCTACGCCTACCGTCGCACGGCCCCGGCGACGTGGACGCTCGAGCAGACGATCGTCGACCCCGAGCCCGCCGCCACGAACAGCGGAGACACGTTCGGCGCGAGCGTGGCGCTCTCGGGAGCGACCGCGGTCGTCGGCGATCCCACGCACGCCTCGCGGGCCGGCCAGGCGTGGGTGCTGACGCGAGACGCGGGGAGCGGGATGTGGTCCGCGGTCGCGGTCCTTCCGCCCGCGGGCGCGCCGACGCGCTTCGGTACCGCGGTCGCGATCGCGCCGCCGTACGTGCTCGTCGGCGCGCCGGACAGCGGAGGGGGGCGCGCGGGCGCGGTGGTCGTCTTCGACCTGCTCGGTGGGCTCGACGCGGCTCAGATCGCGACGCCCGCGGACGTGACCGGCGCGGGACTGTTCGGCGCGGCCGTCGCGATCAGCGCGCCGCCCGCCGACACGAGCACCGTGATCGTCGGCGCGCCGGGGAGCGACCGGGCGTACGCGTTCGCGCTCCCCGACGGCGACCCGGCCTGGTCGTCGGGGACGTCGTTCGCCGCGACGTCGAGCGGCCGCTTCGGCGCCGCGGTGGCGTTGTCGCCAGACGGGCGAGTGGCGGTGATCGGCGCCCACGAGGAGAGCGGGCGCGGCGCCGCGTACGTGCTGCGCCGCGACACCGCGAGCGGGCCGTGGCCCGACCTCGGCGCGGCCACCCAACTCGGAGGCTCGGACAGCGCGTCGAGCGATCACTTCGGATCGAGCGTGGCGGCGATCGACGATGTCGTCGTCGTCGGCTCCCCGTATCGCGACGCGTCGAGCGCCGACACCGGCGCGCTCTACCTCTTCCAGCGCGTCGACGACGCGTGGCGCGAGGTCTCGCGGTACGCGACCTCCGCGCCGATGACCGGCGATCAGCTCGGGGTGGCCGTCGCGCTCACCGCCGACTCCGTCCTCGGCGGCGCGCCCCGCCCCGCGTCGACCCTCGGGTACGCGGCGGTGTTCCCGTTTCCTTCGGAGCTCGGCGAGGCGTGCGAGCTCGACGCGCGATGCGCGTCCGGCCTCTGCGTCGACGGAGTCTGCTGCAACGAACCGTGCGGAGGTGGATCGGTCGAGGACTGCGTCGCGTGCAGCGTGGCGACGGGCGCCAGCGAGGACGGGACGTGCGGAGCGACGCGCGAAGCGATGAGCTGCGTCGGGTGTGGCGGGGAAGGGACCTGCGGAGAGGGGGTGTGCTCGGCGTCGCTCGGGTGTGACGCGGGCGGGGCCGACGACGCCGGCGCGCCGCCTCCCCATCGGGTGAGCGGCTGCAAGTGTGGGGTCGCCGTTCCGGCCGGATCGAGGT
The DNA here is from genome assembly GCA_050186575.1 of Sandaracinaceae bacterium. GTDB lineage: Bacteria > Myxococcota_A > Polyangia > Polyangiales > Sandaracinaceae > JAUHXR01. Next base: position 108,986 of record JBFWYI010000001.1, read on the forward strand.
GGGGGCTCGAGGCCGGGCTCATGTCGGCGCTCGCGTGGGTGGCCTTCCAGATCCGTTCGCGGCGCGCGAGGCGCTGATCGGGGCCGCGCCATGCCGATCCTCACGACGAGCGAGCGCATCGGGACCGTCGTCGACGGCAAGTACCGGCTCGATCGCGTCCTCGGGGAGGGAGGAATGGGCGTTGTCTATGACGCGCTGCACCTCCGCCTCGAGCGTCGGGTCGCGGTGAAGTTCCTCCACCCTCAATTCTCGCAGGAGCGAGACGTCGTCGATCGCTTCATCCGCGAGGCGCAGGCGACGTCACGCCTCCAGCATCCGAACGTGGTCAACGTCTACGACGTGGACATCGGCCCCGACGAGTGTGTCTACATGGTGCTCGAGTTCCTCGAGGGCGAGTCGTTCGCGGCGCTCCTCGAGCGTGAGCCGGTGATCGACGTCGAGACGATGCTGTCGATCATCGGTCCGGTCTGCGACGCGCTCGGCACCGCGCACGCGGCCGGCATCGTCCACCGCGACATCAAGCCGGACAACATCTTTCTCAGTCGGACAGCGAGCGGAGGCATGGTCCCGAAGGTCCTCGACTTCGGCATCGCGAAGCTGACCGACGTGGCGGCGGGCTCGGCGACCCAGACGGGCTCGGTGCTCGGTACGCCTCTCTACATGTCACCCGAGCAGGCGATGGGCCGCACCAAAGACCTCGGCCCTCGGAGCGATCTCTGGTCGACCGCGGTCATGACGTACGAGGCGCTCGCGGGCCGACCGCCGTTCGAGATCCCGATCGACACCAGCCCGATGGGGATCGTGCTCGCGGTCGCGACCGGGGTGATCTTCCCGCTCCGTCAGTTTCAGCCGCACCTCGGGCCCGTGAGCGACGTGCTGGCTCGCGCGCTCGATCGGAACCCCGCGGGCAGGCACGCGTCGGCGCTCGAGCTCCGCGACGAGCTCACGCGCGCGGGCGAGGCGTGCGCAGCCGCGGTCCACGCGACGCCGAGCGGGTACCGCCACGCCCCGACCCAGCAGATCGGATCGCCATCGGGTGGGCCGTGGGGCTCCGCGCCCTCCGCGCCAGGCAATGAACCTAGCTACCATACACCTCTGCCCCGCGAGTCCCTCCCGCTCTCGCGCGGCGGGCTCGCGCTGGCGGGGGTCCTCGTCCTCGCGCTGATGGGCGCCCTCGGTCTCGCCGCCGCGGCGGGCTTCTGGGAGATGTCGCGGTCCGTCGACGACCGGCCCCCTCCTCTGACCAGGCCGGTCGCTCCGCCCGTCGCGACCCCGAGCGCCGTCCCCACTCCGAGCGCCGTCCCCACTCCGAGCGCCGTCCACACTCCGAGCGACGTCCCCTCGCCGCCCGCCGCCGTCGAGGACGGGGTCGAAGCGGTCGTCGCCGACCCCGTGCGTCCGGCTCCCTCCGCGGCCGACCCGCGTCCCGATCACGGCTCCGCCCGCCGCCGCAGCGCCGCCCCGTTCGGCGCCACCCCGGTCCCGAGCCTCGCCCCACCCCCCCCTCCACCCGTGTCCTCCGAGCCCGGCCGAGCGCATCGCGCGGGCGGCGTCTCGGTGGACGACTTCTGAGGCCCACCATGCGTCACCTCTCGGTCGCCCTCGTCGTCCTCGCGCTCACGCCGCTCCCCGTCGCCGCTCAGGCGGACGTGCAAGACGTCCTCACCTCCGCCGTCGCGGAGTACGAGGCCGGCAACTACGGCGAGGCCTACGCGCTGTTCCTCCGCGCCCATGAGCTCAACCCCTCGGCGCGCAGCGCGCGCGCGCTCGGCAAGGCGTCGTTCGAGCTCCGGAGGTACATCGAGTGCATCACGTGGCTCGAGACCGCGCTCACCGATCCGCGCTCACCGTTGACCGAGGAGATGCGCGCGGAGGTCGAGGAGCTCCTCGGGAGGGCGCGCGCGTTCGTCGGGCGCTTCGCCGTGCACACCAACGTCGACACCGCGCTCGTCGAGGCGGACGGCGCGCCGCTGGCCGGCTCGACGCTCCAGCTCGACCTCGGCGAGCATGAGATCGTCGCCCGCGCAGCGGGCTACGAGCCCGTCACGCGACGGATCACCGTGCGTGGTGGCGAGGACCTGACCCTCGAGCTCACGCTGATCGTCGCCGATCGTCCAGGCGCGCGCATGAACGTGGGACCCGATCCGGGCGCCGTATACCGAGATCTCGCATGGGCAAGCGTCGTTGCGGGCGGCGTGCTCGTGGTCGGTGGCGCCATCGCCACCGGCCTCTGGGCGAGCGCCGTGGGCGCCCTCAACGCGAACATCGACGCGGGGGTGTGCGTCGCCGATCCGAGCAGCGACGACATCCTCGCGCCGAGCCCGCCCACGTGCTTCGACCAGGAGAACCGCTACCGCCTGACGCTGCCGTTCGTCTACGTCGGCTTCCTCGGCGGCGGCGCGCTGCTCGCGACCGGTCTCGGGCTCGCCCTGTTCGCGCCGAGCGGCGACGACGCGGGCGCCGTCGCGTGCGGGACGTTCGCGACCCTCGGCGCGCAGTGTCGCGTGACGTTCTGAGGGTCGCCGACGTTTAGTCTCGCGCCGACGTTCAGTCTCGCGCGCAGACCATCACGTCGCCGACCACGCCGCCGCGGCCGGGGCGCGCGGTGCACGTGTAGCCGTGATCTTCACGACAATCCGCGTTGCTCGCGCACGACACGAGGCAGAAGTTGCCGTCTTGCGTGCACGCGCTGCCCTCGGGGCAGTCCGCGTCGCTCACGCACAGCTTCGCGCAGTAGCCCTCGGGCCAGCGCTCGCCGGTGAGGCACTGCGAGTCGGGCGAGCACTCGCTGCTCACATGGCAGTGGCCGCCGACCACGTCGCCGTCGTTGCCCACCTCGGGCGCGCATCCGAAGGTGAACGCGCTCAGCGCGAGCAGGGCCATCGGTGCGAAGCTCAGTACCTTACGCATGCCATTTCCTCCACGGGCGCCACCCGCCAGGGGGCTGGGGGCGGCGCACAATAGCAGACGTTCGCGGCGTGCAAGGCGCGATGGTCACGGCCCGACGGCGCGAGCGACGGTGCTCAGCCGGAGGCCCAACGAGGCGTTCAGCGCGAAGCCGAATTCGCGGATGCCGTCATGCTGGAGGAGGAGGCTGAAGCTCGTCGTCATGGCCAGCGGCCCGGCGAGATCGAACGCCGCGTCGAGCTGCCCGCGGAGCACGCCCTGGTTCTGATCGCCGAGGTCGCTGAGGAAGTAGTCGAACGTGAAGCCGAGCCGCGCATAGCGACCGTCGAGCGCGAGGAAGTCCCACGGCTGGAGCTTCAGCGTCGCGCCGACACCGGCGCCGGGGTCGAGGCTCGGCGTCTCGAGGAGCTGGACCTGCATACCGACGTTGAACGTGAGCTCGAGCTTGTCGAGGAGCTGGAAGCGGCCACCGGCCATCGGCCGGAACAGGAACCAGTGCCAGTCGCGCGTCGTCGGCTCGGTGAACTCCGACTCGATGAACAGCGAGACGGTGGGATCGGGGAGGTACCACTGGTTCGCGTCCGGATCGCGCAGGCCTCGCCACGACAGCGCGTTGCGCGAGCGGATCTGATCCTCGGACTCCACCCACTGGTGCGTCGCGCTCGCCCACGTCGTGCGGTAGCGGAACGTCGCGTCGTTCTCGAGGGTCCAGTCGGGCGCCTCCGCGTTGGCGGTGAACTGCGCGGCGACGGAGAACGACACGACCTCGCCCAAGAGCAGCTGCGTCGTCTGAAAGATCGGCACGCGCGCGCCGTTCTCATCGACGAAGAACCCCGAGCCATCGCACGGCTGCGGCACCATCGCGAGCTCTTCGGCGGTGCACCGGCGCTGTGGGTTGTCGACCGTCGATCCGCTGAAGCCGAGATCGATCCCTGCGCCGAACGTCCACTCGAGCGTCTCGTCGGCGTCCGGCAGCGTCTCGCGCGGGTCTTCGTCGCGGCGACGATCGAGGTAGTCGAGCACGACGGAGCGCAATGTGCCTTCCTCGCCTTCGAGGGTCGTCCACTCCCGGCGCCCGGGTAGCGGCGGGACGAGATCGTGGTCGCCGCCGCGCGCGAGGAAGCGCAGCGTCACGACGCGATAGCTCTGCCGCGCCTGCGCTGCGTGGCCGCCGATCTCGACGCTCGGCGCGCTCGCGTCGCCGCTGTACGTCAGGCCGGGGGTCACCAGCTCGCCGGTGCTCGCGGCCTGTCGGGCGAGCGCGGTGAGCCACGCCTGATCGACGCTCGCGACCTCGAGCGGCTCGTCGTACTCGAGCGCGATGTACACGTCGCTTGCGGTGAGCGATCCGGCCTGCGCGGGGCGCCAGCGCTGATCGAGCGCCTGGCGATTGATGATCGCGACGTCCGCTCCGGTCTCCGCGCGCATGATCTCCGCGACCATGTCGACCATCCCCGGGACGTCGAGCTCGCGCTCGAGCCGAGCGCCGGCCAAGGGATGCCCCCAACGCGCGCAGTAGTCGCGGCCGATCGTGTCCATCCAGTCGAGCACCGGCTCGCCCACCGAGATGCCTCGGCCCTCGAGGGGCTGCGCGAGCATCTCGTAGCCGTCGTGGATCTCGCTGCTCTCTCGGATGCGGATCTCGACCGCGTCGTTCTGGAGCGTGCCCACGAGCACGGGCTGGAGGCTGCGCGGCCTCGCGAAGAGCAGCTCGTCGTAGTCGCTCACGAGCAAGAGGTTTGGACGCGCGGTGGGATCGAGCTCCGACGCGAGCTGGATCGGCCCGCCCTCGACCTGCCCGTCGATCACCGCGATCACCAGCTCGGCGCCCCGCTCGTGCGCCATCCGGGTGAAGCGCTCGACCGTCTCGCGCGGCGGCTCGAGGACGAGGCCCTCCGCCAGGTCGGGCGCGATCGAGCGCAGCACGCTCGGCCGCAGGACCGAGATGAACGCGGTGAGCCGTCCGTTGACGCGGTGGGTCGACACGCCGTCGCTCGCGTCCACCAGCTCGTCGCAGAGCGCGCGGGTCGAGGCGCGGCAGCGTAGGTTCGACGCGACCATCGGGATGCCGCGATCGCGTAGTGCGCGCGCCACGTTGACGAGGCCGACGCGGGGCATCGCGAGATCGTTCTGGCCGACCGCGAGCGCGCGGTAGCCCATCTGCTGCACCATCTCGGCGAGCGCGCGCGGGTGCCACTTCGCGCTGAACCGCGCGACCCCGTGCGGCGCGAGCAGGCCGCCGGTGTCGACGATCAGAGGCGCATCGGGCTCGCTCTGGACGCGCGTGATCGCATAGCTGAACGCGGCCGCGTCGTCGGGCTCGAGGTCGGTCCGGTCGTCGCACACCGGATGCGCGAGGCGGCCTCCGACGTTCCCCGTCGCGATGACGCGGGCGATGGTCCGGATCTGAGCGCGTGCGGGGGTCGTCGCGGTGAGCGCACAGAGCGCCAACGCCGCGCCGACGGGGACGCCAACGCCCCATCGCGCGGGGCGCGCCGCACCACGCGCGTTCAATTGCTGCGCTTGACCGGCCGGTAGGCGTTGACGAAGTGCGCGAGCGAGGACGGGTTGCGAGTGGACATCCACAAACGACCTTGCCCCTGGAAGTTGCAGACGAGACCCTCGCCGCTGAAGAACAGGCTCTTCAGCCCGCCGAGCTTGGTCACGTTGTAGTTGAGCCCGCCGGTGAACGCGACGACGTGGCTCGTGTCGCAGATGTAGCCGCCGGGACCGACGTCGACCGCGTGCAGGCCGCCGTAGCAGCTGAAGAACACGGGGCCCTGTCCCTCCGCCTTGAGGAGGAACATGCCCGTGCCGCTGAAGAAGCCGCGCGTGCCGCCCCACTTCGTGTCGAGGTTCACGTTGGGCCCGCACGCGAGGAACGCGCCGGAGCTCATGAAGATCGGCATCTGCCCGTTGAGCTCGAGCACCTCCACGTCGCCCTCGGGCGCCGGCGCGATGTAGAGCGTCTCGCCCGGCTGGCTGGCGGTGAACGTATTCTGGAAGATGCTCTCGCCGCCGAGCATCTTGCGCTTGGCCGCGGCCAGGAGGCCGCCGCGCATGTTCGTCTCCATCGTCATCGCGCTCGAGCGCGCGACCATGGCGGCCGACTCGACGACCATCTTCTCGCCCGGCTGATCGAACGTGACGCGGATCATCGCGAAGTCGGGCTTGTCCAACATCTCGTAGCGCATCGTCGGCTCCTCAGGCGTTGCGCGGCGGGAGCATGCCCCCGACCGTGCGTCCGTATTCGACGTTGTTGCGGGACTGGATCCAGATGCGGCCCTGACCTTCGAAGTGGCAGGCGAGGCCTTCGCCGGAGAGCCACGACGCGATCCATCCCGCGCCGCTCTTGCCGACTTTGTACGTGAGCGTGCCGTCCCACGCGACGAGGTGACCCGTGTCGATCACCATGTTGCCGTTGCAGACGATCTCCTCGATGCCGCCGAACGCGCCGATGAGGACCTGCCCCGGCTGCTGCGACGTCGCCTTGAGCATGAAGACGCCGGCGCCGCTGAAGAAGCCGCGGAAGCCGCCGGTCTGCGTCTCGATCTGCACGTCGAGCGTCGACGCGATGTAGCAGGAGTTCTGGATGAAGTAGCCCTGGGGGGTCATCGTCAACACGCGTTGATCGCCACAGAGCGACTGCGCGAGCAGGACCTCACCTGGTCCGCCCTGCGCGGTGAACGTGTTCCGGAAGAACGACTCGCCCGCGAACATACGCTTGAGCCCGCCCATCAGGCCGCCCTGCGACTGGGTGGCCATCGTGACGTTCGTGCTCATCCCGACCATCGCGCCGGACTCCGCCATCACGGCTTCACCGGGCTGGAGGTGCACCTTGGCCAACGAATGCGCGGGCTGATACCCGATCTCGAAGTGTGGCATCGCTCCCCCCTCAACCGCCCAGAAGGCGCAAGAGCCAGTCGGCCAGCGCGCTCGTGTTGCGCGACTGGATGTACACCGTGCCCTGTCCTTTGAACTCGCACACGAGGCCCTCGCCCGAAGCGAAGAGGCCCATCATGCCGCCGCCCGCGGTGCGGATGTCGAACGTGAGGTTGCCCTCGAAGCCCACGAGGTGACCGTTGTCGACGATGTACGATCCGTTGACGGGGATCGCGGTGACCCCGCCGTAGCTCGTGAACCAGAGATCGCCGTGTCCCGCCATCTGGAGGAAGAAGGCCCCCTCCTTGGCGAGCAGCGACTTGAGGCCGCCGAACTTCATCTGCATGTCGAGCGGGCCGACCGACGCGAGGTAGGCGCCGCTCGAGAGCGTCAACGTCTCCCCCTGCATGCGCCGGTGCGCGACGGATCCGCTCATCGTCGGCGCGATCCACACGCTGCCGGGTTGTGGCGCGCTGAAGTGGTTGACGAAGAAGGTCTCGCCCCCGACGAACTTGCGGATGAGCGCGATGAGGAACGCCTTCACCTTCGCGAAGAAGCCGGCGCTCGAACCGGCGTTCATCTTCACGTCCATCGCGACGTGGCTGTGGCGCGCGACCATCGCCCCCGCCTCGGCCACGACCGTCTGGCCGGGCGCGAGATCGACGCGGAGCATCGCGAAGCTCGGTCCGTGCGTGATCTCGTGAGCCACCGGTGCGGCCTGTGGCGCGGCCTGCGCCATCGGCGCTGGCTGCTGCGCCATGGGCTGTGGTTGCGTGGGCGGCTGCTGCGTAGGCGGCTGCTGCGTAGGTGGCTGCGGCTGCATGTGGTCCTCCCCGTGACCGGATCCCCCCTGACGGGCGGCCGCCCTTTTACCAGCCCGGCGCGCGCGGAGGCAACCTCCGCCCGCGCGGACGCGCCGAGATCGGTCCCGAGATCCGTCCCCCCGACGTGTGACGATCGTGCTGCGAAGCGGTCGCAATCCGGCGCCCGTTCGCGTCACGAGGGTCTCCGACGCCGGGATCGCCCGCGAGCCGGCCACGGTATTTCTTGAGCAATATCGATCGGTTAGACCGACGATCGTCGTGCGATCGAGCGACGGATCCGTCGATGGAGATCAGCACGTCTGATCCATCGCTCGGGACTCGCCGTCTCGCGCGCGAAGCAGCCCCTGAACGAGGGATGCACACACAACATCTGCAACTTTTTTGAGGACCTACCCCAACAGATTGTAGTGTTCAGGGCATGACCACACACCGCAGGTCACATCGCTTGCTTCGTCCCTGATACCTCGCCTCCGACGGTCGTCGGACAGGGGTCGTTTCCCTCGAGATACCGCTGCAACCACCGGAAACTAATAGGGAAAAAAAAAAGATGATCGGCGAGCAAAAAAGTGCGTTGACCAGGGATTCGGGTACCGGTACCCAGGCCCTTCCCTACGACACGTTGTGGGGGAGCGTCTTGAGCCTCCCCATCGGTTGTGGACTCCCGGGCGGGGCGCCTAGGGGGAGGGCAGGGGACCATCCGACGCACGGCAGACCGTGCGCGCGGTGGGAGTGTCGTTGTCTGCGAATGGCGGGAGGCAAGCTGTGTCGGTAGATCTTCGATCGGTGAAGGGCACCAGCGACCATGCTGGAAACGAGGGACGCGCGTCGGCCGAGCCGGTCGCGGGGATGGCATTCACGCGTCGGCACACGCGTCCGGGCACCGACCCGCTGGACGCGGTCGAGTACGAGCTCCGCGACAGCGTGATCACCAACCCGGACGGCTCGATCGTCTTCGAGCTGCGCGGAGCGGAGATCCCGAAGACGTGGTCGCAGCTCGCGACGGACATCGCGGTCTCCAAGTACTTCCGCAAGGCCGGCATCCACGGCGACGCGAAGCGCGGCGAGACGAGCGCGAAGATGCTCGTGCATCGCATCGCGCACTCGGTCCGCGAAGCGGGCGAGAAGCTCGGCGGCTACTTCGCGACGAAGGCCGACGCCGACACGTTCGAGGCGGAGCTCGCCTACCTGCTCGTCACGCAGCGTGCCGCGTTCAACTCGCCGGTGTGGTTCAACCTCGGCCTCTACCAGCGCTACGGCATCGAAGGCCAGGGCGGCAACTTCTTCTGGAACGATCAGACCGACGAGATCGAGGAGACGGCGAACGCGTACGAGCACCCGCAGTGCTCGGCGTGCTTCATCCAGGCCGTCGACGACGATCTCATGTCGATCTACGAGCTCGTGCGCACGGAGGCCCGGCTCTTCAAGTACGGCTCGGGCACCGGCACCAACTTCAGCGCACTCCGCGGCAAGCAAGAGAAGTTGAGCGGAGGCGGCACCTCGAGCGGGCTCATGAGCTTCCTCGAGGTCTTCGATCGCGCGGCCGGCGCGACGAAGAGCGGCGGCACCACGCGCCGCGCGGCGAAGATGGTCTGCCTCGATCTCGAGCACCCCGAGATCATGGACTTCATCGAGTGGAAGGTCCGTGAGGAGGAGAAGGCGCGCGCGCTGATCAAGGCGGGCTACGAGTCCGACTTCAACGGCGAGGCCTACCACACGGTCAGCGGTCAGAACTCGAACAACTCGGTGCGCGTGACGGATCAGTTCATGCGCGCGGTCGAGTCCGACGGCGAGTGGAGCACCCGGATGCGCACGACCGGCGAGGTCTGCGACACCTACCGCGCGCGCGACGTGTGGCGTCGGATCGCGGAGAGCGCGTGGGCCTGCGCGGATCCGGGCCTCCAGTACGACACGACGATCAACGACTGGCACACGTGCCCGAACACCGCGCGCATCAACGCGTCGAACCCGTGCTCCGAGTACATGTTCCTCGACGACAGCGCGTGTAACCTCGCGTCGATCAACCTCGTGAAGTACCTCGACGAGGCCGGCAACTTCGACGTCGAGGGCTACCGTCACGCGGTTCGCGTCGCGTTCACCGCGCAAGAGATCTTGGTGGACCACTCGGCGTACCCGACGAAGCGGATCGCGAAGAACAGCCACGACTACCGGCCGCTCGGCCTCGGCTACGCCAACCTCGGCACCGTGCTGATGCGGCTCGGCATCTCGTACGACAGCGACGCGGGCCGCTCGTGGTGCGCGGCGCTCACGTCGATCATGTGCGGGCAGGCGTACCGGACGAGCGCCGAGATGGCGAAGACGAAGGGTCCGTTCCCCGGGTTCATGAAGAACCGGCAACCGATGTTGCGCGTCATGGGCAAGCACCGCGACGCCGCGGGCTCGATCGACAAGAAGGCGGGCCCCGGCGTGGTCGGGACCGGCAACACGGGCGTCCCCGCGGAGCTCCTCAGCGCCGCGAAGGAGGTCTGGGACGAGGCGATCAAGCTCGGCGAGGTCTACGGCTACCGCAACGCGCAATCGACGGTGCTCGCCCCGACCGGGACGATCGGCCTCCTCATGGACTGCGACACCACGGGCATCGAGCCCGACTTCGCGCTCGTGAAGTTCAAGAAGCTCGCCGGCGGCGGCTACTTCAAGATCGTGAACCAGTCGGTGCCCGAGGCGCTCCGTCGGCTCGGCTACAGCCCGGCGCAGGTCACGGACATCGTCAGCTACATCAGCGGGACGAACACGTTCACCGGCGCGCCGCATCTCAGCCGTCGGATGCTGCTCGCGAAGGGCCTCACCGAAGCCGACATGGAGAAGGTCGATCGCGCGCTCCCCGGCGTGTTCGACGTCGCGCACGCGCTCAGCCCGTGGGTCCTCGGACCGGACACGATGGCGAAGCTCGGCGTCCCCTCGGAGGTCTACGGCAAGCCCGGCTTCAACCTGTTGAAGCACTTCGGTCTCACGCCCGCGCAGATCGAGTCGATCAACGACGTGGTGGTCGGCCGCATGACCATCGAGGGCGCGCCCCACCTGCTCGAGGAGCACCTCCCGATCTTCGACTGCGCCAACCGGTGCGGGAAGTCGGGCGTGCGCTTCCTCGAGCCGATGGCGCACGTGCGGATGATGGCGGCGGCGCAGCCCTTCCTCAGCGGCGCGATCAGCAAGACCGTCAACCTGCCGAACGACGCGACGGTGGCTGACGTCGAGCGCATCTACCACGAGGGCTGGAAGCTCGGCCTCAAGGCGGTCGCGCTCTACCGCGACGGCTGCAAGGCGAGCCAACCGCTCTCGACCGGCGGCGACACCAAGGACGAGAAGAAGGCGGACGCGGCGGAGTCGACCGACAAAGCGGCCAAGCCGCAGGCGTCGGTCGCGCCCGAGCCGGCGCACGGCCTTCGGCCCCCCGAGACCCGGCGGCATCGACTGCCGAAGAAGCGCACCGGCTTCACGCAGGAGGCGCGCGTCGGCGGACACAAAGTGTTCCTCCGGACCGGCGAGTACGACGACGGCAGCCTCGGTGAGATCTTCATCGACATGCACAAGGAGGGCGCGGCGTTCCGCTCGCTGATGAACTGCTTCGCGATCAGCGTCTCGATGGGCCTCCAGCACGGGGTGCCGCTCGAGAGCTACGTCGATCAGTTCACGTTCACCCGCTTCGAGCCGGGCGGCATGGTGCAGGGGCACCCGAACATCAAGTTCGCGACGTCGATGATCGACTTCGTGTTCCGCGTGCTCGGCGTCGAGTACCTCCAGCGCTACGACTTCGCGCAGGTTCCGCCGCAGGAGGTGCAGCTCGAGCTGCAGAACCCGACCGACCTCGACACCGCGCACAAGGTGAGTGGTGAGCGAGTCACCTTGCCCCCGGGCACCCTTCCCACCGGCGCGGCGGTGCCGGCCGAGGACATCACGCCGGCCGAGCAGGTCACGTTCGGCTTCGACGGGAGCGGCGCCAGCGCGCTCGACCAGCAGCTCGGCGAGATGATGGGCGATGCGCCGATGTGCGATCAGTGCGGCCACATCACCGTCCGCAACGGCGCTTGCTACAAGTGCCTCAACTGCGGCAACTCGATGGGCTGCTCCTAATACCCGCATGACCTCCGGGGAACGCGCGTTCGCGCGCTCCCCTTTTGGTCCTGCTCGCGCAAGCGTGCTCGCTTCGCTCGCACCTCCACCCGCCGCTGGCGGGTGGAGGCGACGCTTCGCGTCGCGCGCGCTTTCGAGCGAGTCCCGACGGTTTTCCGGCTGGCTTCGGTCGCACCTCCGCCCGTCGTGGACGGGTGGAGGCGACGCTTCGCGTCGCGCGCGCTCCTCCGGCCGCGGCTCGCTTCGCTCGCGTGCCATTGGCCCTGCTCGCGCAAGCGTGCTCGCTTCGCGTTCGCGTCGAGCGGTCGCGGCACCGAGCGCCGCCCGCGCACTCTGATATCCTCCGCGCATGCCGTCGCTGAAGTGGCTCAAGGCAGAAGGCCGGCCGCAGACGTTCTCGGTCTACAAGAAGATCACGTCGATCGGGCGGGCGGGCGGCAACGATGTCGTGATCAAGGACGGCGGGCTGGCCGAGTACCACGCGCAGATCGTGTTCGACGGCAAGGAGTTCACGCTGTCGGAGGTCGACCGCGACGGCGAGCTGCAGATCAACGGGAAGAAGAAGCGGCGCGGGCGCTTGATGCACGGCGATCGGCTGACCGTGGGGAGCGTGGAGCTCTCGTTCTCGTTCTTCGACGAGACGGCGGCGCTCCCCGACGACGAGCCGCTGGGCTCGGCGGTGGAGGCGGAGCTCGAGGGCCTTCGCAAGCTGCACGAGTTCTCCGAGCGGCTCATGCGCTCCACAAGCCTCGACGAGCAGCTCGAGGCGTTGATGGACGCGATCCTCGACGTGACTCACGCGGCGCGCGGGTTCTTGATCCTCCTGGCCGACGGCGAGCCGAGGGTGACGATCGCGCGGCACGTGAACCAGTCGCTGCCCGACTCGGTGCAGCAGATGAGCGACTCGATCCTTCAGAAGGTGATCGAGACGAAGAAGCCGCTCATCGTCAGCGATGCGCTCCACGACACGCAGTTCCGCACCGCCGAGTCGGTGATGAACCTCCAGCTCGCGAGCGTGATGTGCGCGCCGCTGATCGCGCAGGGACAGCTGCTCGGCGTGCTCTACGTCGGCAACGACAGCGTGCGCGGGCTGTTCGAGGCGTCCAGCCTCGACGTGCTCACGATCTTCGCCGGCCAGGCCTCGCTGATCTTGCAAAACGCGTTGCTACTGGACCAGCTCAAGACCGATCGCGACAACCTCGCCGAGCAGCTCGAGGACAAGATCTTCGGCGACATCATCGGCAGCTGCACGCCGCTCCTCGACGTGTTCAACAAGGTCGAGAAGGTCGCGACCACGAACATCAACGTGCTGATCACGGGCGAGACGGGCACCGGCAAAGAGCTCATCGCGCGGGAGATCCATCGGCGCAGCCCGCGCCTGCACAACCCGTTCGTCGTCGTGAACTGCGGCGCGATCCCCGAGAACCTGATGGAGTCGGAGCTGTTCGGTCACGTCCGCGGCGCGTTCACCGGCGCGGTGGCGACGCGCAACGGGAAGTTCCAGGCCGCGGACACGGGCACGCTGTTCCTCGACGAGATCGGTGAGATGCCGGTCGCGCTCCAGGTCAAGCTCCTTCGCGCGCTACAGGAGAAGATCGTCATCAAGGTCGGCGACACCAAGCCGGAGCCGGTCGACATCCGCGTCATCGCGGCGACCAACCGCGACCTCGAGGAAGAGATCCAGAAAAACAACTTCCGCGAGGACCTCTACTATCGCCTCAACGTGGTGAACCTCCACCTCCCCCCGCTGCGCGAGCGCGGCGACGACGTGGTGGTGCTCGCGAAGTTCATGCTCCAGAAGTACGCCGAAGAGTTCAGCAGTAAGGTGAAGGGCTTCACCCCGAACGCGCTGATCGCGATCAAGAAATACGACTGGCCGGGCAACGTCCGGCAGCTCGAGAACCGGATCAAGAAGGCGATCGTGCTCTGCGAGAAGACGCTGATCGGCCCGGAGGACATGGATCTGTTCGCCGAGGTGCTCGCGCCGATCCAGACGCTCGCCCAGGCGCGGGAGGACTTCCAGCGGCGCTACATCCTCGAGGTCCTCGAGCGCAACAACGGCAACCGCACGAAGACCGCCCGCGACCTCGGCGTCGATCCGCGCACCATCTTCCGCTATCTCGAGCGCGAGCCCGACGCGCCCGAGCCCGGCGCGCGCGAGTAGGCTCCGGACGCCGCCCGCCGGATCGCGTCGGTCCGGCGCAGCCCCGCGATGATCGCATGACACCGATGTCAGGGCGGGTGCGACCCGAGGCGGAGCCTCCCGCCCGAATTGGCAAGAAGCCGAGGGACTCGGCACCATGAGGGCCATGGCACCCGGCTTGCACACTTTCGTCGTCGAGGATCGCGCATGAGCCGCTTCGGACTCCCTGCGACCTGCCTCGCGATGTCGTTGACCGGTTGCATCATCCCACACGCCCCGGACTACCAAGGCCGCCCGAACACCCCGGCGATCGTGCTGGGGACGAGCGCGACGCCGCAGGATCGGATCCTCTTGCTCAACCTCGACGAGCACGGCGGTATGGATCTGATCCTCGAGACCGAGATCATCGACCCCGACATCGAGCAGACGTTGTTCGGTCTCGTCTATAAGGATTTCGTTCCGGAGCTCCCCGCCGACCCCGACGTCGAGGTGCCGGAGCGCACCGCCGTGCCGCTCGATCAGATCATCCAGATCGCGGCGGCCGACGACCCCGCGTTCCCCGAGCGGCACCACCAGAGCTTCAACGTGCCCCTCGAGAGCCTCATTGAACCCGACTGCTACCGCCTCACGGTGACGGTGAGCCACGACTACGAGTTCACGCGGCCGCCTCATCCGAAGGATCCGGTGAACGAGGGCTGGGGGACCTGGATCATCGCCGTCTCGTCGAACGCGACGCCGATCTCGATCGACCAGTGCCCCAACGTGAACACGGATCAGATGTGACCGGCACCGCAACGCACGTTTCGTGGTCGACCACGATCCTGCGCGGATGGCCCACCCGCGCGCTGGCGCTCGCGTTCCTCGCTTACGCGAGCTGCGTGCCCGTCGAGCCGGTCGGTCCCGCCAACGTCTGTGAGGTCGACGCGGACTGCCACGCCGGGGCGTGCAACGTCGAGCTCGGGATGTGCGTCACGAACGCGCGCGAGCCCTTGCAGATCATCCTCGAGGTGACGCCCGACTCCGACCTCGCGGGTGGCCCCGGCCTCACGCTGGCGTACGACCCGATGACGATCGACGGTCCGCAGCAGCTCGATCTGAGCGTGCCGAGCGGGATCCCGACGAGCGGCCGCGTGTGGGACGCGACGACCGGCGCCGAGGTGGACGCGCAAGTGACGTTCCGTCTCGAGAGCCCGATCGCCGGCGTGCCGTCCTCGTCGGTGGTGGCGGACGTGGGCGATGTGCAGAGCGACTCCGAGTATCGCTACAACTTCGCGACGCGCCTCTTGCCCGAGCGCGCGTACAGCGTCGAGGTCAACCCGGTCGGCGAGCTTCGGGCCACCCTGCCGCCGCTGCGGATCGGTCAGCTCATGACCTCGCAGGCGGGCAGCACCGTGCGGATCCCCGACGTGCTCGTCTACCCGCGTCAGTGCGCGGCGAGCGCGCTCGACGACCCGTTCAACGCGGAGCCGTGCCTCGTGACGGTGCCGGGCCTGGTGGTCGACGCCGACGGAGCCCCGCAGTCGTCGATGATCGTGCGCGCGATCGAGACGGCCACCGGGCGCGTGATCTCCTCGGTGAACCAGACGGGGGACGACGGCGCGTTCGATTCGGTGATGGAGCTCGCGTACTGGCGCGACGCGACGCGCTGGCACTTCCGCATCACGCCCTCGACGGAGCGCGTCGCGATGAACGGACCCAGCCCGACGTTCACCGTGGAGCCAGCAAGTCTCTTTCCGGGCACCGAGCGCGTCCGGATCCTCACGCCGCGCGTCGCGGCGCGCGTGCTCTACGAGGGCACCGTCGAGGCGGCGTCCTCGCCCGGCGAGGGGCTCCCCAACGCGACGCTCTCGTTCGAGTCGCGGGACGTGTTCGACGCGAGCAGCGGGGTCCTCGGGGTGTTCGGCGCGAGCACGGCGACCGACGACGCGGGCCACTTCTCCATCGAGCTGATCCCGGGCACCTACGAGGTCGTGATCGTCCCCGACCGCGCGTTGAGCGGTGAGTTCTCGATCATCGGTGAGCAGCGCGACCTCACCACCGCGAGCGGCGACCTGCGCGGGCAGGTGTTTCAGGTGCCCGAGCGAACGCGCTTCGGCGGCACCATCCAGACGAGCGCGGGCGAGCCGGTCGTGGACGCGCGGATCCGCGCCGAGGCACGCCAGGAGGTCCCGGACGAGCTCGATCCGTTGGCCCAGTTCGCGCGGCCCGTCGAGGTGATGAGCGGCGCCACCGGGGTGTTCGATCTACGCCTCGACGTCGGGTACTACGACGTGACGATCGTTCCGCCCGCGCGCAGCAACTACCCTTGGGTCCTCGCCCGCGACGTGGCGATCGGGGGAGCCAGCGCACCGTTCAGCGCGGTCTACGAGGTGGAGACCCCGGTCACGCTCTCGGGGGTCGCGTCGTTCGATCGGGATGGGACCCGCGTCCCGGTGACGGGCGGTACGCTCCGCGCCTACGCGGTGATCGGCGGCGACGCCGAGCGCGCGGTCCTCATCGGGGAGTCGACGGTCGGCGCCGACGGCCACTACACGCTGCTCCTGCCACCGGCGCTCTGAGCGCCGTCCGCTCGACGCAGGCGCGAGCGCGGTGGACCGGCCAAGCGGCCGGTTGGGGGCTCGCTGCGCGCTCCGAAATGTCGCCGAATGTAACCGGAACGTGCGGAATTGTTGGGGTTTCCGCGACAAAAAAAGGCAATGGAGGGCTTGTAACGAGGCCCGCGATGTGGCGTATGATGCGCGTCGACCTCAATGACAGTCGCCGCTCCCGTCCGAGCGAAGTGCAAGGACGCGGCGCGACGAGTTCGAACGCAAGAACAGCATCAGGAGAGAACATGACCATGAAGCTCAAGACCCAGCTCGTTGCGATCGCGGCTGCGACCCTCGGCCTCTCGGCCTACGGATGTGGCGGCGGCAGCGCCGACGGCGACACCGGCGGCGACGAGGCGTCCGGTGGCGGCGAGGCGTCGTGCAGCGGCAGCGGCGAGGCGTCCTGCAGCGGCGCGACCGAAGAGGGCACGACGACCGACGGCGCGACCGAGGGCGCGACCGAGGGTGACGGCAGCGGCGAGTCGAGCTGCGGCGCCGGCAGCTGCGGCGGCGAGAGCGAGGAATAGTCTTCGCCCCACTGGCCCGGTGTGCGCTCAGGAGCGTCCACCGGTCCGTGGCAAAAGGCGCGGGGGCCCTGTTGGGCTCCCGCGTTTTTTTATGCGGATCGCGGGGACCGCGGCGAGGTGTTCAGATCGGTCGCCGCGCGTCATCCTGAGACGGGAGCACCGAGTGAGCGGAGCACGGACGGCGAGCGGAGTCGGGCTAGGTCTGCGACACGATCTAGCGGCGGAGATGTTCGAGCGGGATCCCGCCGAGGTCGACTGGGTGGAGATTCACCCCGAAAATTACGTTGCGCGGGGAGGCGCGTTCCAGCTCAACCTCGAGCGCGCTCGCGATCGCTGGCCGATCCTCCCGCACGGGCTCTCGCTCTGCTTCGGCACGACGAGCCGCTTCGATGCCGCCTACGTCGCGCAGCTGAGGCAGCTCCTCGACGCGATCGACGCGCCGTTCTACAGCGACCACCTCTGCTTCGCCGGCATCGACGGCACGTTTCTCCACGACCTCTTGCCGCTGCCGTTCAACCGCGAGTCGGTCCGCACCGCGGCGTCGCGCGTCGCCGAGCTGCGCGATGCGATCGAGCGACCCGTCGCGGTCGAGAACATCAGCTACTACGCCGACCCGCTCGCCCCCGCCCACGGATGGGACGAACCGGACTTCCTGCTCGAGGTCCTCGAGGCGGCCGACTGCAAGCTGCTCCTCGACGTGAACAACATCTACGTGAACGCGCGCAACCACCGTTTCGATCCGCATCCCTACATCGAGCGGATCCCGCGCGAGAGGGTGGTGCAGATCCACGTGGCCGGACATCACACCCAGAAGGACGGGCAGATCATCGACACCCACGGCGAGCCCGTGTGCGAGGGGGTGTACTCCCTGCTCGAGCACACGCTCGAGCGCATCGGCCCTGTCCCCGTTCTGCTCGAGCGCGACCAGAACTTCCCGCCGCTCGAGGAGCTGCTCGAGGAGATGCGCCGGCTCCACGCGATCTACGACCGCGCGACGGCCCGCTTCGCTGAGGCTCACGGGGAGCCTCGGGCGGAGGCCCGCCCGTGAGCGCGAGCCTCGAGGAGGTCCAGCGCGCGTTCACTCGGATCTGCTTCGACCGCGAGCCATCCGACGCCGACTTCGCGGTGCTCCACGACGACCGCGAGCGCTGGATGCTCTATCGCGGGATGGTGCGCCGTCGCCTGCTCGGCATGCTCCGCCAGGGTCTACCCAAGACGGCCGCGCTCCTCGGGCCTCGGTTCGACGACGCCTCGGTCGCCTACCTCGCCGAGCACGCGCCCAAGACGCGGTTCATCCGCGAGATCGTGCACGAGCTGGTCGAGCACGCGCTTCCGCGATGGCGCGAAGATCCGAGCCTCCCCGCGCATCTCACCGATCTGGTGCGCTACGAAGACACGAAGTGGCGCGTCGGCGCGCGCGAGTGGCCGGCCACCCCCGCGCTGAGCGAGGAGCTCGACTTCGAAGGGCGAGCGGTGATGAACCCGACCGCGCTCGACGTCGGGCTCGATCACCGCGTCGACAAAGACGCGATGGCGCCCGCGCGCCTCCGCGAGACGCACCGCGCGATCGTGTATCGCAAGCCCGGCTCGGGTCGGATCCACACCTACGTGCTCAACCGGATCGGCGCCGAGCTCTACGACGCCTGGCGAGCAGAGCCGAGCTTCGCGGCCGGCGCTCGCGCGGTGCTCACCGCGAACGCGCGCGAGCCCGACGCGCGGTTCATCGACGGGATGGCGCAGATCCTCGCGGAGATGGTCGAGCACTCCATCGTGTTGGGGTCCGCCGGGTGATGCCGGCGGGGGGCGCGGTTCGCTCCTTCGAGCGCTCCACTCGGCGCGCGGCCTTCGCCCTCGCGGTTCTCGCCACCTCCGTCACGGCCCTCGGCGGCTGCGGCGGCTCCGCCCTCTTCGTCGAGCCGCCCGCCCCGTCGGCGGAGGCATGGTCGTACGTGTTCCAGCTCGACGAGGGCCTGGGCCGGCTCGAGGCGCGCGTGTGCTTCGATGGGGCTCCGCCCACCGAGCTCCGCCCCATCGACGCGTCGGGCCGGCGCTACCTGCGCGGCGCGTGGGGACCGGTCGGGAGCGAGGAGGTCTCGCTCGTTCAGCACGAGCCGGAGCGCATCGTCACCGCGGAGCTCCCGAGCGACGCGTGCATCCGCTATGTCGTCGACCTCGAAGCGGCGGCGCGCGACCGCGGCGGCATCCACGGCGCCTACCGCATCGGCGACGACCTCGTGGCGTCGACCGCGGTGTGGCTTTGGGCGCCGCGCCATCGCGACCCCAACGCGCAGGTGAGCGCGCGCTTCGAGCTGCCGCATGGGATCCGCGTCTCACCGCTGTGGGCGCGCCGTGGAGGTCGCTTCCGGTTGGACGAGCGCGCGTTCCAGATGACCGCGTACGCCGCGTTCGGACGCTTCGACACGATCGGGGTGGGCGTGCCCGGCGCGTGCATCCGGGTGAGCGTGCTCGGCGAGGAGCGGATCGAGATGGGCGCGCCGGGGGTGGCGCGCGCGTTCGAGGGCAGCGCGGTCGCCGCGTCGATGTTGTTCGGGCGCTTCCCGTCGCGCGACGTCGGCGTCCTCGCGGTGCCGACCCCGTTCAGCAGCACCTCGCCGTTCGGGATCGTCGGGCGCGGCACGATGCCGACCGTCGCGATCCTCGTCGGAGAGAACGCGAGCGAGGAGCGGCTGATGGGCGCGTGGGTGCCGGTGCACGAGTTCAGCCACCTCGCGGCGCCGTACGTCGATCGCGACGACGCGTGGTTCTCGGAGGGCCTCGCGACCTACTATCAAGAAGTGTTGCGAGCGCGAGGCAGCCTCCAGACACCGGAAGACGCGTGGACGCACCTCGACGACGGATTCCGTCAGGGAGCGCGCGAGGGGACGGGCCGCTCCCTCGCCGAGGAGAGCCTCCACATGCGCGAGACCGCGGCCTACCGGCGCGTGTACTGGGCGGGCGCCGCCGTCGCGCTGATCGCCGACGTTCGGATGCGCCGCGCGAGCCGCGGGCGTGACAGCCTCGATCGCGCGCTCGAGCGGCTGAACGGGGAGTACGGCGCGCTGCCCGAGCCGCTCGCCGCGCGCGACGCGCTCACGTTCGTGGGCGGACCGTGGCGCGAGGAGGCCGAGCGGGCCCTCTCGGCCGGCGACTTTCCCGATCTCCGCGAGACGTACGTCGCCCTCGGCATCGAGCGCAACGAGTGGGGCGGCGTCCAGCTCTCGAACGAAGCGCGCGCGGCGCGGCTTCGCGGCGCGATCATGGAGCCGCGCGCCGACCTCGCGGCGGTTCCTCGCTGCCGCTGATCAATCGAGACCGTTCGCTAGTCCCCTGCCTCCGTGATTCATGACATGAATCACGGAGGCGGGGGACTAGACCTTCGCGAGTAAATCGCGCGGGGCGCCCCACCCAATCGAGCCCCCGAACCGGAAGTTGTTTTGCAAACAACTTCTGATCCAGGGGACTAGGCAAGCGCCCGAGGAGCGACAAGACTACGAGGCGATGACGCGCTCGGCCGTGGTGCTTTCTTGTGCGCTCCTGATCCTCGGCCTGAGCGGGTGCCCACGCCCGGTCCCGCACGCCGACGCCGGGGCGTCGGATGGCGGAGGCGTCGACGCGGGTGCGCGCGACGCCGGCGATCTCCCCGTCAACGGCTTCACGGATCCGCTCGTGCTCAACGACGACGCGTTGGCCGCGCTCGATCCCACGGTGCTCCCGGCCAGCTCGACCCCGTGCCGCGCGCCCGTCCTGGTCCGCGTCACCTACGTGATCGACGGCGACACGTTCGAGGCGAGCGGGCTGAGCGGCGCGTTCAGCGGCCACGTTCGACTCATCGGCGTCAACGCGCCCGAGATCGCGCACCCCGGTCAAGCCATGGAGTGCTACGGCAACGAGGCGACGACGTTCACGAGCGCGCTCGAGGGTCACGCGGTGTGGCTGACGTTCGACGACGGGTGCTTCGACAACTTCGATCGCGTCCTCGCCTACGTCCACGTCGGCGTCGGCGACGGCGGCTTCTTTCAGCGCCAGCTCCTTCGCCGCGGCTTCGCGCGCGAGCTCCACGTCGCGCCGAACACCACGTACCGCACGATGTTCGAGGGCGACGAGACCATGGCGATCAACGATCGCACCGGGCTCTGGGGCGCCTGCCCGTAGAGCCCGCCCCGCGCGTCAGAATCGGAACTGTGCTTCGAGCCGGATCTCGTGCTCGGTCAGCGCGGCTTCGGGCGTCGCATCACCCGGCATGCACGAGTCGCCGAACACGTGCTGACATTGGAGGTGCATCGAGTAGAGGAGGCTCAAGAGCCCGATGTTGCGGAAGTAGTACCAGTGCAGCGCGACGCGCCACTGGAACTCCTCGATCGGCTGGGGGAACTCGGCGGAGAACCCGCCCATCCCGCTCACCACGCTCGGGTCGAACTCGAGCGGCACGAAGAAGCCGCCGACATCCGTCGCGAGCATCAGCACGCGCGGCACGAGCAGGACCACGGCTTGGACGTTCCACGCCGTCTGGAAGCCGTCGTAGTCGAGCACGTACCGGCTGTAGCTCTCCGCGCGGAACGAGAAGTGCCACGCGCGGAGGGTGGCGAACACGTTCCACGCGACGTAGCGCTCGACGGGGCGCTGGTCCCAACGCGCACCGGCCGTGACGGCGAGGGTGAGCGGCACCGGCACGTACAGGTACGGCGTGTCGAAGCGGTCGTAGCTCCCGACGATGTTCAGCTGGAGCTGTGCGCCGCCCGCGTAACTGAAGTTGCGGTCCTCGCTGCGGAAGAACCGGCCGCCCACGTTGCCGTTGAACTCGCCGGAGCCGCCGGCCGCGAACACGCGGAAGCGGAGGATGTTGTCGCTGTCGATCGGGCCGCCGACCTCGAGCGCCGCGCCGCTCCCGCGCTCGAACGAGTTGAACAGGTAGAACGGTGGATCGAGCAAAGGTTGTTTGCTCGTCGAGACGATGAGGCCGGGGCTCAAGCCGCCGGAGCCGCTGTTGAGCGAGATGTAGTGGCCCTGGTTGCTCAACGGGATGTTGAACGTCGCGAACGTCATCCGCAGCGTGCGCTCGGCGCGGAGGTTGATGAGGAAGAACGAGTTCTGGATGAACGGGATCGGTCCGAGCGCGCGGAGCTGGATCCGCGTGAAGCGCACGTCGCCGGCCGGATCGCTGTACTCGGTGAACCCGTCGCCGTCGATGTCGGGCGTCTCGTCGATGCGGAGGCTCGCCGCGATGCCGGCGACCACGCTGAACCGGATGCCGGGCGCGTTGCTGCACACCGTCACCGACGGATCGAAGCGACAGCCGAAGTCCTGGCAGTCGGTGCGCCCGTCGCCGTCGTTGTCGACGCCGTCCGCGCAGAGGTAGTCGTTGCGCTCGCCGTCCGCGTCACCCATGCGCCCGACGAGGTCCTCGACGCTCATGTCGCCCTCGAGCTCGGGGATGTCGTCCTCGCCACCGCTCGGGTTCCCGAGCCCGCCGCCGCCGGTCGAGCCGCCCCCGCGCCAGGAGCCGTCGCACACGTTGATCCCGGGCCCGGTGCAGTCGTCGTCCTCGCAGTCGACCGCGCCGTCGCCGTCGTTGTCGACCCAGTCGCTGCACGCGCGGTTCGTGCGCTCCTCGTCTCCGCCGGCGTGGCAGTACGCGCTGTCGAAGCAGTCGGCGTCGGCGCAGTCCGCGAGACCGTCGTGGTCGTCGTCCTGGCGGTCGTTGCACACCGACTCACGCGTGAGCGGCACCGGCTGGGGAGGCGGCGCGACCGGTGGGCTGAGCGGCGGCTCCTGCTCGACCACCTCTTCCTCGAGCGTCTCCTCCTCCTCCGGAGGCTGCGCCAACGCGACTTGCGTAGCCAACGATGGCACGGCGAGGGCGGTGAGCGCGAGCGCGATCGGGTACAGCGCTCGAGCCTCGAGCAAAGGCCCGCCCGAGGCGGGCGGGAGCGACGGGCGGGGCAGCACAGGGGAGTGGATGCGGTGGTGAGCCACCTCGGTCACGTTCTTCATCGAAGCTCTCCTCGGCTCACGGACAGACGAACGCTCGTCCCTCGAAGCCCGCGTCCGCGCACGCGCCGGCGATGCCGGAGCAGTCCGCGTCGGATGAACATGCAGCGCCGGCGTTGGCGCCGATCGCACAGGTGCGACCGCCCGTCGAGCGGCAGATCGGCTCGCCGGTGGTCGGGTTCACGGCGAGCGGGTTGTGGTTGCACTCCCAGTCCTCGCAGTCGGTGAACCCGTCGTTGTCGCCGTCGACGCCGTCGGTGCAGCTCGCGTAGACCATCCGCTGGCGCTCGCTCACCGTGCTGTCCTGCGGGAACGTGTCGGGGGCTCCCTGGATCGTCGAGTCCATGTCGAACGAGGTCGTCTCGTAGCAGGGCGAGCTGAGGTGGAGGCAGCTGTTGCGGTAGCAGCTGTCGCCGACGGGGCAGTCGGAGTCCTCCGAGCATGCCCCCAGGCCCCAGGAGATCAGGTAGAACCGGCAGCTGAAGTCGGCGCAGTCGGTGAAGCCGTTGTCGTTGTTGTCGCGTCGGTCCGTGCACAGCTGGAACGTCGCTTCGCCGCGCTCGTTGCAGTACATCACGACCTCGGGGTCGCTCGCGCGGCTGCACGAGAAGTCGTTGCAGTCGGTGTAGCCGTTGCCATCGTTGTCGATGTCGTCGCTGCAACGCTCGAGCGTATTCTCGCCGATCGACGCGCAGTACTCGACGATCGCGACCGTCGTCGATCGGCTGCACGAGAAGTCCGCGCAGTCGACGAACCCGTTCCCGTCGTTGTCGATGTGGTCCATGCAGCGCTCGAGCGTCGTCTCCGAGACCGAGGCGCAGTAGTCGAGGATCGCCATGTCGGTCGACCGCGAGCAGCCGAAGTCGGCGCAGTCGACGAAGGAGTTCCCGTCGTTGTCGTTGCCGTCCATGCAGAACTCGAGGGTGTTCTCCGTGCCGAGGCACGCGGGGTCCGCGTAGCAGCTCGTGTCGGCGCAGTCGGTCCGCCCGTCCGAGTTGTTGTCCACGTCGTCGGCGCAGCTCGACTCGGGCGGGCACGCGGGATCGCCGAAGCACGAGGGGTCCTCGCAGTCGATCAGCATGTCGCCGTCGTCATCGGTGCCGTTGCTGCACTCGGCGCCGGTCTCCGCGCAGGCGGGGTCCTCGAAGCAGTCGCTGTCGCGGCAGTCGGTGTTGCGATCGCCGTCGTTGTCCATTCGGTCGTCGCAGATCGTCTCGCCGCGGCACACCGTCACGTACGGGTTGTTGCGGCAGCTGAAGTCCGCGCAGTCGGCGAAGCCGTTGCCGTCGTCGTCGAGGAGGTTGCTGCACGAGACGTCGTCGAACTCGACGAGGCAACAGAGCTCGTAGATGTTCTGGCAGCCTCGATCGCCGCAGTCGAACTGCCCGTCCTCGTCGTCGTCGACGCCGTTGCTGCACGTGTCGAACGTGTTCTCGTAGCCGACCGGCGGGAGGAGCGGGATCTGCTCGCCGCAGAACTGCGCCATCAAGCAGTCGGAGTCCTGGCAGTCGACGCGCCCGTCCTGATCGTCGTCGCGCCCGTTGGCGCACGCGATCTCGTCGCGCTCCTCGCCCGCCCGCGGGGGGATGTCGATCCTGCCGTCGCCGTCGATGTCGAGCGAGAAGCACCCCGGCGCGCTCAACGCGAGGACGGCGAGCGCGAGCGCGAGCGCTGGGACGAGCACGGAAGCGTCGTTGCGGAGTCGGTCGCGCTGCTGCATCAGTGGCCTCGTTCCGCCCAGTAGGTCCCCGGCGGCGGCGTCCCATGGCCGTCGAGGCATGACGCTCGATTTCGCCCGTAGCGGCGCGTGAACGAGACGTTCAGCATGCACGCGCCGCGCGCGCGGTGGGTCTCGCCCAAGAGGCCCTCGCTCGCTTCGCGGCGGAGCCGCGCCTCGACGAGCGGCCGGGCATCGCCGGTGAGGTACTCCGGGAGCGCCCCGGTGCGGCGATAGCGCGAGACGAATTCGATGAGGTGCAGGTTGAACCACTCCGCGATGAGCGGCGCGATCTGCGGGTCTTCGCGCAGCCGACGCGCCGCCGCCTCCACCGCGGGGAGGTCGACGCGGACCTCGTCGTTGCACACCCACGTGCACTCTCGGTAGGTGTCGTGGTGCTGCATGCTCTCGGTGTGCGCGTCGCGCGTCGAGACGAGGCGGTTGTAGTGCCACTCGCGATCGAGGTCCTCGTCGGCCGAGTGGATGCTGGTCATGATGTAGTCGGGCACGCCGTGCGCCCACATCCCGCGGCCGTTGCGGATCGCTTCCTCCTGCGCGCGGAGGTACGCGGGCCGCGACGGCGTGTCGTCGATCTGGTACGCGTGCGCGAGACCGTTGCGGATCTGATCGACGGCGAGGTCGGGGCAGTCCATGAGCACGCGCCCGTAGCCGTCGCGCTCCCCGTCGGTGAAGCAGTGCCAGGTGCCCCGCTGACCGTTGTGGGTCGCCATCTTCGCGTTGATGTAGAGCTCGTACGGGTGCCACTCGCCCCACTGGTGGGCCGGTCCGAAGCTCTCGAGCGTGTTGAACCCGGCGAGGCGGCACTGCGAGCCGCGGTACTCTCCCGACAGCACGCGGAAGCTGTCCCCGTCGTTGAAGTGGACGGGCAGCGGGACGCCGTTGATGAAGACGCGCGTGTTCCCGTCGCCGATCGCGTCGCTCGGCCCCATCGAGGCTGCGATCGCGGCGATCGTGAGAGCCGAGAGCACGTGGACGAGACGGCGCCGCACCGGGGTCATCGAATGCCACCAGAGCGTCCTATGTCAATGCGAAGCTGGCTTCTCGGGCGTTTTTCACGGAGCCGACACGCGGCGGCGCCGCCAGGCGAAGAGCGCGGCGGCGACCAGGCCGAGGACCGCGAGGTAGCCGGGCCAGTCGCCGAGGTAGCTGTAGAGCGTCCGACCTTGGAGCATCCTGACCTGCCCGCGCAGTGAGCTCCGATCGAAGAGCGGGCTCTCCTCCACCACGCGGCCGAGCGGATCGACGATCGCGCTCACGCCGGTGTTCGTCGCGCGGATGAGGAAGAGGTGGTGCTCGACCGCGCGCATCTCCGCGAGCGCGAGGTGGACGTAGGGCTCCTGCGTGCGCCCGAACCACGCGTCGTTCGTGATGTTGACGAGCAGGTGCGGTGAGCCTTCGGTGACGAAGCGCCGCACGAAGCCGGGCAGGATGTCCTCGTAGCAGACGAGCGTGCTGATCCGATACTCGCCGAGCGGGAGCGGGCGCACGTCGTCGCCCGGCGTGAAGTGACCGGTGTGCGGGGAGTACTCGTAGAGCTGGGGGAGGAGCTCGCCGAACGGGAGGTACTCGCCGAACGCGAGGAGATAGGTCTTGTCGTAGTGCGCGCTGAGCTCGCCCTCGGTGTCGGTGATGAACGCGGTGTTGTAGAGGAGGTCGTGCTCCTCGCCCGGCTCACGGCTCAGGCCGCCGAAGAGGAGCGGGGTGGTCGGGATCCCCTCGGTCGTCACCCCGTAGAAGTCGAGCGCGCGCTCGAGGAATGGTCGGATGGGGACGCCCCGATCGCGCGGGAGGACGAACGTCGCGGCCGACTCCGGCCACACCAAGAGATCGAGCGGCTCGCCCGCTTCGACGCCCTGTCGCTCGAGCAACAACGATTGCTCGACATGGCGGCGCAGACCCTCGCCGGGGTCCTCGCGCTTCTCGTAGATCCCCATGTTCGTCTGCACGACGCCGACGTGGAGGCTCGGCGCCTCGCTCATCCGCGCCTCGACCTCGCCGATCCGATAGGTCGAGTAGCCGAGCGCGAACATCGACGCGATGGCGAACGCGGCCGGCGCGGCCTTCGGGAGCGGTCGCTTGTCGACCCACGCCTTCGCCACCTCGAAGAGCGCGCCGTTGCCCGCCATCGCGAGCGCGGTGAGCAGCATCGGCCCGCCGAGGTCCGCGACCTGCACGAGGTGCGGGAGCATGTAGAAGCTGTTGCCGTAGAAGTGGTCGAACAGCTGCGGGAACAGCGTCTCGACCGCGAGGTAGCTCGAGACGAGCGCGAGCGTCGGGCTCAGCCCCCAACCGCGCGCGCGCTGATAGAGCCAGAGGATCGCGACGTACTCGAACGCTTGGTAGAGGAAGTAGATCGACGCGAACAGGAGCGCGATCGGATACGGAAAGCCTCCGAAGTCGACGATCGTGTTGACGACCCAATAGAAGCCTCCGTAGTACGCGACGTAGCCGAAGAAGAGCGCACGCCAGAAGAATTTCGTGCGCGAGGGCTTGGCCTCGAGCCTGAGCTGCTCGAACACGAAGAGCGCCGGCACCATCCCGACGAACGCGAGCGGCCACACGCCGAAGCCGGCGAAGCCGAGGAACATCAGGACCGCGCTCAGGAGCAAGAGGCCGTACGCGCGGCCGCGCTCGCGCCAGTCGGTCTTCGGCGGAGCGGCGGTCTCGGGCGACGGCGGCTCGCGATGGGGTGGCTCGCTCGCGCTCGCCTTCGACGCGGAGCCTCGCTCGCGCTTCTTCCGCGCCGAGGACGGCTTGCCCGAGGAAAGTTTGCCCGAAGGCGATCGGCGTCTGGCCACGCTCGCGAGACCGCGTCGGCTCAGGCCGCGAGACCGAGAGCCTTCTTGACCTTGGCGAGCAGCTCTTCGGTCTTGAACGGCTTCGTCACGTAGAAGCGCGCGCCGGCGTTGATCCCCGCGATGACGTCGCGCGGGCCCGTCTTCGCGGTGAGCATGACGACCGGGACGTTCGCGAGCCTCGGGTCGCTCTTGAGCTCCTTCGCGAGCGTGAGCCCGTCCATCCGCGGCATCATCAGGTCGGTCACGATCACGTCGGGCTTGGCGGCCTTCGCCTTGCTCAGCGCGTCCTGCCCGTCGGTCGCGGTGATCACGTCGCCGATCGAGCGCATCACCGCTTCGAGCATCCGCAGCACATCCGGATCGTCCTCGGCCACGAGGATGCGATGGCGAGCGACCATGGGGCCGAAGCTAGTCCGTTTCCGAGCGCAGCGCTACGCGTCGTCCGCCGCGTCGGGCCCCGGTTCGGGCGGCGTCTTCTTTCGTCGCCGGAAGCGTGTCGTGGGAGTGGCCGGCGCCCAGATGCGAAGGAGGGCGGGCTGTACGACGAGCGTCGACAGGAGGCACATCCCGACGCTCACGCCGATGAGCTCCCCGAAGCGACGGACCGGGACGAAGCTGCTCAGAAGCATCACTCCGAACCCGAGCATGAGCGTCACGCAGCTGACCACGACCGCGCGTCCGGTCGCTCGCGCGGCGCGCAGGATGGCGGGGTTGCGTTCGAGCCCCGTCCCGATCTCCTCGCGGTAGCGAGCGAACAGATGGATCGATCCATCGACGGCGAGGCCGAGGCTGATCGAGAACACGATCACGGTGGCCGCGTTGAGCTCGATGTCGCGCCAGGCCATCCACGCGACGGTGCCGATCAGCGGGATGACGTTCGGCGGGATGCTCAAGAGCCCGAGGCGCCAGCTCTGGAAGAGCACGACCATCATGCCGAAGATGATCAGCACCGCGGTCGACAGGCTCCCCAGGAGGTCGCGCACGATCGCGTCGAGACCGACCGATCCGGTGTAGCCCTCGCCGGTCATCGAGACCGCGACGCCGAGCGGCTCGAAGGATCGCGCGAGGCGCGTGCGGAGGCGCTCGATCAGTACGAGGCTCGCCGCCGCGCCGACGTCGCGCAGGCGCACTTGGATCCGCGTGACACGGCCGTCCTCGGCCACGAACGCGCGCAGCGGATCGCCGCCCGTCGCCGCGCCCTCCGCGCCGTCCGTCTCCTCGAACAGGCGCTCGAGCGCGCGGACCTGGTCCTCGCTCGCGAACGGCTCGCGCGTCGCGCTCGGCTCACCGCTCAGTCGGGCCCAGCTCTCGTGGAGGTAGTCGCTCGCCGACAGCGTGCTCAGGACACCCGGCTGCCGCCGCAACCAGGATTGCGTCTCGTCGATCGCGCTCAGCACCCGCGGGTCGCTGTAGCGCAGACCGTCGCCGTCCATCTCCAGCATGATCTCGAGCGGCCGCACGCCGTCGAGCTTCTCCTCCATCAACGTGGTGCTTCGGTACACCTCGTCGCGCTCGTCGAACTCGTCGAGCAGCGAGGAATCGATCTTGACTTGGAACGCGCTCCATCCGAACCCCGCGCACACGATCGCGGCGAGCGCGAGGAACGGCCAAGGCCGCTCGAGGATGTGGTGGGTGAGCCAGACGATCCCGCTCTCGAGCAACCCGGTGTCGGCCTGGCGGACCTCGCCCTCGGCGGGGTCGCGATACGCGGCCACCGCGCGCTTCTTGCGGAGCTCCTCACGCGAGAGCGGCGGCTTGAAGTACGTCATCGCCGACGGGAGGAATCCGATCGTCACGACGTACGCGACCATCACGCCGACGCCGGCGATCGCGCCGAAGCGCTGGAGCATCTCGGTCTGGCTCACCAGGAGCGACGCGAGGCCCACCGCGGTGGTGATCGAAGTCAGGAAGCACGCGACGGCCATCGTGCGCACGGTGTTGCGCGCGGCTTCGATCTTGGACTCCGCGAACTCGAGCTCCTCGCGGTAGCGCCCGATCAGATGGATCGAGTCGCTCATGCCGATGATGATGAGGAGCGGCGGGATGATGTTGTTGATCACGTCCAGCGTGATCCCGAGCAGCGCCATCGATCCGATGATCATCACCGCGCTGATCCCGACCGCCATCACCGGCAACACGGTGCCGGGGCCCCAGCGGAACGAGACGTAGAGCAGGACGAAGCACACGAGCAGGGTGAGCGGGATGATCCGCAAGTTGTCCTGCTCCATCTTCTCGATGATGGAGTTGAACAGGTGTGGCAGGCCGCCCGGTTGGATGCTCACCCCGTCGGGTCGCGGGATGGACGCGATCTTCGCGTCGATCCGCCGCACCGTCTCCTCCATCACCGGCGGGTCCTCGACGCTCGAGTCGAGGAACAGCGCGACCGCGGTCAACGTGCGGTCCTCGCTGATCAGCCGCCCCTCGATCAGCGGGGTGTGCTCGAGCACGCTGCGCAGCTGCGCCGCCTCCGCCTCGGTCACCGTGTCGGAGGTGATCGCGGGCCCGTAGCGCATGCCGCTCATGCGCTCCGCGATGCTCCCGATCCCGAGGGGGAAGCGTTCGGGGCGCGTCTGCACGAGCACGCCGAGCGCGTCCTCGAGCTCGGGGTCGATGTCCTCGCCCGCGTCGTCGCCCTCCTCGTCCGCGAGGTCGTCGAGGTCGTCGAGGTCGTCGAGGTCGTCGAGCCCTTCGCCGGGTTCGCCCGGCGTGGTCTCCTCGTCGATCGGGATCGCGAGCGGGCTGACGGTGATGCCCTCGACCCGCACGACGTACGGCTCCTCGCGGAACGCGGTGGCCAGGCGATGGACGTACGAAAGCGGCTCGAGCGCCAGGACGTCCGGCGCGGACACGAGCAACACCACGACGTGATCCGGGTTGCCGAAGCGGCGGTTGAACGCGGCGCTGACCTCCGCCTGATTCTCGAGGCTGCTCAGCGTGAGCTGCTGCGGTCGCGGATCGACGGCGAGGCGCGGCAGCCAGATCCCCGTCGCCACGGTCAGCGCACCGATCACCAGGAGCACGGCTCCACGGCGCTTGGTGACGAGGTCGGCGATCCCGTCGATGAGGCGCTGCACGATCAGCGTGGTCCACCGCGACGCGCGAGACGCGCCGCGTCCCCGAGGAGGGTGAGTGCGTGAGGAAGAGCGGGCGTCATCGGAGGGCGGCGCGACAGGAGGGCCGTACGGAGCGCAGGGGCAACGCGGCCATGGAGCGGTTCGCGTTTACGGGACGGGCTCGCGTTATCCCAAGGCTTTTCGCACGCTCTGCGTGACGATGTCGAGGAGCTGCGTGAGTAAATCGGGTGTGATGTTGAGAGGTGGGGCGATGTACACCGTATCGCCGAGAGGGCGGATGAACGCTCCGAGCGCGCGAGCCTCTTCATGGGCGCGCCATCCCGCCTCACCTCGGTAGCCGCCGTCTCCCAGATCGGCCGCGCCGACCATGCCGCACGTCCGCACGCGCCGCACGCCGGGGATACGCGCGATCTCGGCGAACGCTCCCTCGATGCGCGGCGCGGCGGCGCGTACCTGACCGAGCACGTCGTCGTCGCGATAGATCGCGAGCACCTCGCGCGCGACCGCCGCGCCGAGCGGGTTGCCGCAGAACGTGTGGCCGTGCATGAGCGCGCGCTCCGACCCGCCGCGAAAGCCGTCGTAGATGCGTTCGGTCGCGAGGGTGGCGGCCATCGGGAGCACGCCAGCCGTGAACCCTTTCGCGGTGCACAACAGATCGGGAGCGATCCCGGCGCGCTCGCACGCCCACATCACGCCGGTCCGGCCGTACCCGGTGAACACCTCGTCGGCGATGAGGAAGGTGTCGATCCGGCGCGTCCGGGCCCGGAGCTCGGTCAGGAGATCCGCCGGGTACAGCTGCATCCCGGCCGCGCCCTGGAGCAGCGGCTCGACGATCACGCCCGCGATCTCGTCGGCTCGCGCGTCGAGGAGCGCGAAGAGCTGCTCGAACGCGCGCTCCCAGCCCCCGGCCGCGTCGGGGCGCGGCGGGCGGATCACGTCGAACAGGATCGGAGCGAACACGCGGTGGAACTCTTCGAGGGCGGCCACGCTGGCCGCGCCGAGGGTGTCGCCGTGGTACGCGCCGCTCAGCGCGACGAAGCGGGTGCGCGAGGGTCGATCGTTCTGTTGCCAATATTGGAACGCGATCTTGATCGCGACCTCGACCGCGGTGGAGCCGTCGTCGGAGAAGTGGACGCGGCGCAGACCCTCGGGCGCGATCTGCGAGAGCTCTTCCGCGAGCAGCGCGACCGCCGGGTGGGTGATCCCGCCCGCGGCCACGTGCATGAGCTGCTCGGCCTGGCGAGTGAGCGCGGCGCGCAGGCGGGGGTGACCGTGGCCGAGCGTGCACGTCCACCACGACGAGTTGCCGTCGATCAGGCGCCGCCCGTCCGCGTCGAACAGCCACGGACCTTCGGCGCCGACCACCACGAGCGGGTCGCTCCCCTCGTGGCGCTCGCTCGACGTGTACGGCGGCCACACGTGCCGGCGCTCGAGCGCGACCACGTCGTCGCGAGTGACTCCGGGCGGAAGCTTCATGACGGTGCGAGGTCCACGGTATCGTTCCGAGATGACGGGCGTGAGCCGATGGGCTCTCTGGCTCTCTCTCTCGCTGTCGATCGCGACCAGCGTAGCCGCGGCGCAGCCTCCCATGGATGAGGCGCGGCGCCACTTCGAAGCGGGCGTCGGCGCGTACGAGCGAGGCGACTACGAGGTCGCGCTCGAGGAGTTCCGCACCGCGCATCGCATGACGGGCAGCCCGGACATCCTCTACAACATCGCGCAGTGTGCGGATCGCCTCCGCCGCGACGACGTCGCGCTCGAGAGCTACCGCGCCTACCTCGCGCAGCGACCGCGCGCGTCGGACCGGGCGCAGGTCGAGGCGCGCATCGAGGTGATCGAGCGCGCGCTCGCCGAGGAAGCCGCGCGCGTCGAGGCGCAGGTGCAGGAGCGCGAGGATCGGCGAAGAGAGCAAGCGGAGTTGCAGGCGCAGCTCGAGCGCGAGCGCGCCGCGGCGGAAGAGGCGCGCCGGTTGCGCGGCGAGCCGCCGCCCGATCCCGGCGTGGCGCCGTGGATCCTGTTCGGAGGTGGGCTCGCGGTCGCGGTGACGGGAGCGATCCTCGTCGGCGTGGCGGAGCTGGACGCCGCATGCGTCGGCGATCCCACCGGCTGCGTCTCCGATCCGGCCGCCCCTCGTTGGCAAGAGGTGGAAGCCGCCTATGATCGGGTGGTGGGCTTCCGGGTCGGCGGTGGCATCGGGATCGGGGTGGGCGTCGCCGCCGCGATCGCGGGGCTGACCTGGGCGATCGTGAGCGCGGACGCGCGCGCGTCGTTCGAGGTCGCGCTCGGGCCGGGCTCGTTCACGCTGAGGGGGGCGTTCTGAGCGTGACGATCCGCCTGCTCGCGCTGTCCGCGGTGCTGGCGGTCGGCTGCGCGCCCAACGTCCCGAGCGGGATCTACGTGTGCGACGTCGACGCGGACTGTCCACCGCAGATGACGTGCCGGGCCGGCCTCTGCTTCGGCGGTGGATGCCTCGCGCTCACGTGCGCCGACCGACTCGCGGACTGCGGCACGATCGACGACACCTGCGGCGGCACCGTCGACTGCGGAGCCTGCGCACCCAACGAGACGTGCGACAATCATCGTTGCGGGTGTGCTCCGGTCACGTGCGGGGACCGATGCGGCTCCGTGCAGGACGGCTGCGGCGGGATCCTCGCGTGCCCGGCGTGCCCCATGGGAGAGACGTGCGGCGGCGGCGGCACGCCGGACGTGTGTGGAATGGGCACCTGCGTCGCGCGGAGCTGCGAGGACCAGGGTTTCGAGTGCGACACGCAGACGGACGGCTGCGGGAATTCGATCGAGTGCGGCGAGTGCCCTCCGGGCGTGCCGTGCGTCGACGGCCACTGCACGGAGTGCATCCCGGAGACGTGCGGCTCACAGGGCTACGAGTGCGGGGTCTTCATGAACCGATGCGGGGACCTCGAGACGTGCGGACACGGCGACTCGTGCGACAACGGGATGCCGTGCCGCGACCATCGCTGCTGTCCCGACGTGTGCGCGGGGGCCTGCGGTGAGCAGATGGACCCGTGCAACAGCGTGAGTCGACTCTGCGCGTGCTGTGACGAGGATCCGTCCGAGCCCGGAAACGGGGCGTATCCCGGCGACGTGCACGGCTTGCTCGGAGACGGGGTCACCGACGTCGTCGCCGCGAACGCGCTGTATCGAGCGATGCTGCCCGGCGACCGCGATGTGCACTCGTGGAGCGCTTCGGCGGTGGGCGAGCTCAACGGCGAAGTGCACTTCGGAGTCCGCGTCGACGACCTCGGCTCGCCCGGCGCGCAGCGCGTCCGCGTCGGCATCCACTGCAGCAGCGGCATCGGCGGCATGACCCGGATGCCGCAATGCACCGACGGAAGCTCCTGGCAGCCGGCGACGGCGACGACGCCCGCCGGCTGCGAGACGACCGACACGCAGACGTCGATCGCCGTCGGCATCACGGTGAACACGCTCCACTGCATCTACGACAGCGTGTTCGTCGCGGTGGAGGGCACCGCGCAAGTGGACCCGACGAGCGGTCGATGTACGCCGTATCGATTGGAGATCACGGCGGAGGTGATGTGACGCGCCCGATCAGCGACCGAAGCGCAGCGTGTAGCTGAAGATCGCCTCGCCGCCGTGCGGCCCGCCGCTGAAGCGCATGCGCTGACCCGCGCCGGTGATGCAGCGCTCGAACGTCGCGTCGTGGAAGCCCGACCGCTCGACCGTGACGTCGCGCGGTGAGCCGGGTCCGCGGAGCGTGAACACGAGGTCGAGGTTGCGCGCCTCGATCGAGCCGCGGTCGAGGTAGCTCGCGTAGCATCGCTCGAGCTCGTGGCTGACCCCGCGCACCCCGCGCTGGATCACGCTCGCGTCGACGCGGCCCTGGCCGTCGACCTGTTCGGCGCGCACCACGCGGAGCGAGCTCCCGAGGCTCGCCTCGCCTTCGACGCGCCGCACCGTCCCGCCCGACTCGGCGATGGAGTCCGCGTTCGCATCGGGCGGCGGACCGCGCTCGATCACGCGCGTGCCCGGCGTGGGGAGCGCCTCTCCGTCGAAACAGGCGCGACCTTCGCGCTGGATGTCCGACGCACGGAGGATCAGCGCCTCGATCGCGCGCTCGGCGTCCTCGCGCACCCGCGCGTCGGTGCCGCGGTCGCGCTGCGTCTCCGCTTGGTGCATCAAAGAGACGATCTGGGCGAGCGCCGCGCGCTGCCGATCGACGCACTCCGACATCGCGATGACCCGGGACACCGCTCGTCCGCGCTCGGTCGCGCTCAGCTCCTGTGCGGCCGCCCCGCGCGGGGCGAGGAGGCCGAGGGCGAGAGCTCCGAGCGGGAACGAGACGGCCACGAGGGCGACCCATTCGGCTCGAGGAAGCATGGCTCCTCGGACGCAGCGGACGCGCTCCATGTTCATACGGACCTCCTTCGGGCGCGGCGTGATGGCGCCGATCACCGTGGATCTTCGCAGAAATGCGTGCCGTCGGCCCGGCACCACATCGCCGCCGTCCCCTCACGGCACCGCACGTCGCAGCGCGCGATCGTGACGTCCACGTCCGCCGCCGGCGTCTCGTCGAAACAGACCCGCGCGTCCGTGTAGCGCCCCTGATAGAACGCGCGCTCCACGGTGATGCGCGCCTCGGGCGCGCTCGCGTCAGCCGGGCTCGTGCACCCTTGGCTGGCGCAGAAGCGAGCGCGGAGTCGCAAGATACCTTGCGAGCTGGATCCCGACACCACGCTGATGATCGCGCCGCAGTCGGCGTCGATCTCCGCGCGCTCCTCGCACACCGGGGACGGGTCGGGGCGCGCGCAGCTCGGGGGCAGAGGCCCGAGCTCGACCAGCTCGGGTACGTCGCTCCAGTCGTCGGAGAAGCTCAACGACTCGCTCGCCGTGACCCGCACGAAGCGCGCGGCGCCACCCGGCGGCAGGTCGAGCTCGAGCTCGAAGATCGCGTTGCGCGCGCAGCCCATGGCGAGGACCGACGCGAGCACAGCGAGGAGGAGGCGCGAGCGCGTCACGGCAGCTCGATCACGAAGGGGGACCGCGGATCGAGCTGCACCGCGGCATCCACCGCGAGGCCCGCGATCAGCGCGCCCACCCCGAGGCCGGCGAGCACGCCGAGGACGATCCACACCGTCGAGTCGTCCTCGTCGTCGTGCTCGTCCCTCGTCGCGTGGAGCACCGCGTTGCGATCGACCCGCTCGCCGGCCGCGAGATCGCCGCGCCACTCCCAGCGGCGCGCCTCGTCCTCGAGCACGACCACGTGGTGTCCGGGATCGAGCACCATCGTGAGCACCGCGTCGCCGCCGCGCCGAAGCGGCCGTCCGTCGAGGCGCACGCTCACCTCGTCCACGGGCACGCCGTGCAGCGACAGGATCGCGACGTGTCGGCCCGCCTCCTCGAGCGCCGTCGTGATCGCGTCGCGCGCCGCCTGGTCGAAGGATGGTTCGTTGACGACGCGGAGCAGCGCCTCGGTGGCCTCGCGATGACGTCCGAGCGAGCTCAAGCTCGTGCCCGCGTTGAACAGCGCGACGGGGGAGCCGCTGAGCGCGTAGCTCTCGAGGAAGCGCTCGGACGCGAGCTCCCACTCGCGCTCGCGGGCGGCCGCCATCCCGCTCACGAACGCCGCGCGCCCGCGGGCCACCTCGTCGTCGGTGGGGCTCCGAGGCGGGTCGGGGAGCTGGGCTCGCGCCACCGCCGCGTGCGCGAGGCACGCGACGAGCGCGATCGGGAGGCCGAGCCGCATGGGCGCCGAGTATAGGCGCGGGTCGGTCTCGGTCGCGAGAGAGACGAGGCGCGCCTCAGCGGGTGGAGGCGGAGAGCGAGAACGAGGCGTCGCGGTAGCCGCGCACCATCACGTGGATCGGCGCGTCGGATGCGAGCTGGACCTCGCAGGTCTCGTCCGAGCTCGACTTGTACGGGCGGCAGTCGTAGGCGGCCTGCGTCGGCTCGCTGCCGATGCGGACATAGAGGTCGGCGTCGCCGGTGCCGTTCATCTCGAAGTGATAGGTGCCGGCCGGCAGCGTCGGGGTCGAGAACCGCGTCTCGGCGCCGCGCGTCAGCTCGCCGGCCTCCATCATGCCCTCCCAGGCCATCGTCGGCGGCTCGTCGCCACCGCCCGGGGTGTACGCGTTGTCCTGCTCGCCGCTGACGAGCACGATCTGTTGGCGGTCGACGTTGGCGAAGATCTGCTCGTAGGTGCGCGGCTCGTCGTAGCTGAGCAACCCGTTGACGAGGGCGAGGGTCGCGCGCGGCATCGAGCTGAAGTAGCTCGGCATCGCGTTCATCACGATGTCGAGGTAGCGCGTGCCCGCCGGGTCGTCGGGGTTCACCGCGGAGTGCGAGTCCCAGAGCGCGCTGTCGACGTACGCGTAGGTGTCGCAGCCGTTCATGAACACGATCGCGTACTGACCGGCCTGCCAGTCACCCTTCTGCGCGAGCGCGCGGACGTTCGCGCCGAGACCCGCGTGGCCGTTGTAGACGATGAGATCCGCGTTGCGGCTGAGCTGCGCGTAGCGGCGATCGAACGCGGCGCCGGCGGTGCGCACGTTGTCGACGAGGATCGCGACCACCTCGACGGTGCGACCGTCGTTCAGCGTGGCGTGGAACTCGACCTCCGGGACCGAGACGCCGGGGCTGGACGGCACGTCGGCCGGCACGGTGGTGAGCTGGCTGTCACCGAGCGTGCGGCGGATCTCGCGGAGGAACGTGTGGTAGCCCGCGACGCCCGCATCGCTCGAGGTCGTCGCGCCGTCCTCGTACTTGCCGAACACCGCGACGACGCGGAGCGCGTCATCGGACCACACCATGTCGTACTCGGGGAAGCGACCGGTGGTGTTGATCTCGCTGAGCGTGACGTCCGCGACGGTGGTGAGGATGTCCGCCTCGGCGAGCGAGCAGCCGCTGCGCGCGGGGCGGAAGTAGTACCACATGGATCCGGAGTCGACGTCGTGCGCGCCGCTGTCGACGCAGCTGTGTCCGTACGTCTCGGCGAAGCGCGTGACCCCCTCGTAGCTCATGTCGCGCGGGAGGCGGACGTCGAACTCGGCCGGCACCTGCGTGCGGCGACCCCACGCCACGGGCAGCACCGCGTGGTAGCGGACGGTGTAGCCGCCACCCTCGGCCGAGACCGTCTCCACGTCCGACAAGCGGAGGTGATCGAGACGCGCGACGCCGTTCACGCCGTTGAGCTGCCCCATCGTGTAGAGGAGCTGATCCTCGATCGCGCTGTTGGCGTTCCAACGGCTCGTCGTGTGGAGCTCGGCGTCGAAGGAGAACTCGAGGAAGACGGCTTCCGCGCTGCTGTCTTCCTTGCCGGGCTCGACCTTGGTGAACGGGAGGTCGTCACCGTTCAGGTCGGCGGGCGGGTTGGCGCACCCGGCGAACGGGGTGGCGAGGGCGAGGAGGAGGCTGAGGGCGAGTCGGCGCTGCATGCGCGGCGCCTAGGCACGGCCCATGCCAGCGTTCGTCCCTGGCACCCGCGCCCATCGCGCCAGCGCGACCTGGGATCCCGAGTAGCCGGTGACGTCCGCGATCCGGCCGCTCGATCAGCCAGTCAGCTCGCGGGCTCGCGCGAGGCTGGCGCGACGTCGGTCTTCTTCGACTTCTTGCGCTTGGCGCGCTCCTCTTGGATCGCGGGCTGCTCAGGCTTCGCGCCCGCGTCGGCGGCCTTCTTGGCCGTCTTCTGTCCGTAGCGCGGCGGCGGCTTCACGCTCGCGAGGAGGTACGCGTTGTACGCGGGGTCGTTGTCCACCACCGTCTCGGCGCGGAAGGCCCCGGTCCCTTCTCCGTCCTCGTCCTCTTCCTCCCAGAGGACCTCGACGTGCTCGAAGCCGGCTTCCTTCAGCAGCTCGATGAGCTCGGGCATCGTCCAGAGGCGCCAGTCGTAGGTGAACGCCTTCTTGAGCTTGGTGCCGTCCTTGAACTCGAAGTGGATGTAGCAGAGGTAGTCGGCGGTGATCGGGTTGTATTCGGCCTGGTGCCAGACGTACGTGAAGCCCTTCTGCTTGCGCGGCTCCTTGATCTCCTGACCCGCTTCCCAACCGCCGAACAGATCGAGGAAGAAGATCCCGTCGTCGACGAGGTGGTCCTTCACCGACTCGAAGTACCCGCGCAGCGTCGCGCGATCCTTGAAGCAGAAGTAGCTGTAGTTGAGCGCCATCACGACGTCGTGCCGCCGCGTGTCCCGCTGGCGCACGTCGCCCTCGATGAGCGTGACGCGATCCGCGTCGTCGCCCAGAGGGTTCACGTTGTGTTGACGCCCCCACCCCAGCACCTCGGCGTCGATGTCCACGCCCGTCGCCGTGCGCGCCTTGTCGCTCTGCACCCACGTCGAGCTCAGGAACGCGGTGCCGCAGAAGTCTTCGCGCAGGCTCAGCGCCTTGCGACCCACCCGCTTCTTGAAGAACTTGGACGCCGTCTCCACGTCGAACTCCGGCGCCTGGACGGACTGCTGATAGAGCATGTGCCGATCCGCCGTCTTCGCGGTGAGCTTGTCGGAGTGCTTGCGCTTGCTTCGCTTCGCCATAGGGGCGCACGAGTTAGCACCAACCGCGCGCGCGATCTACGCGCACCCGCATCGGCGCGCCTCTCACGGCGTCGCCGCCTCGATGGGGTCGCTCGCGCTCGTCGCGGCGCGCTCGAGGGCCACGAGCGCGCGGTCGAAGTTGTCGACGACCTCGTCCGGCGGGGTCGCGACCAGCATCCAGCGGGCCAGCGGGTCGTCCACGCGTCCCGTCTCGCGCCACGTCACGCGGCACCCGCGCGGGGTCGTCGAGACCGTCAGCGTGCGATGAACCGCGAACAAGCCGGCGAAGTCGACCGCGTAGTCCACACGGTCGGGGGCCGACCGCTCGAGCGTCCACGTCTCGAGGACCTCACCGTCCGCCTCGAACGTCACCACCATCCCCTCGCCCGCGCGCGCGGACCGTGGACGCACCGTCATGGGCGGACCGCCGCTCGTGTCCGCGTGCGCCCACCACGCTCTCAGCCCGTCGGCGCTCGTCAGGTGCGCCATCACCGCCTCGGGGCGCGCGCGCATGTCTCGCGCGGTCTCGTAGGTGACGTCCGGCTCGATGGCGTACCCGCCGCCGACGCACCCGATCACCCCGGTCAAGAAGACGCCGCCCGCGATCGCGATCGCTCTCGTGCTCCGCTTCATGGGCGGGTGGTGTCGCGGATCGCGTCCAGCGGCTTGACGGATCTTGCTCTACCTGAGCGACCGGATGGGCAACACGCAGAGCACCTCGATGGTGGGTGGCGCGCCGCGCCCGCCGTCGAGGAAGTGCTCGCGCGCCGGTGCGTCGGCCGGCTCGCAGCCGGATCGCGGGAGCCACACCCGAAAGACCCATTCCCACGCGCGGGCGCACCGCTCGAGGTCGCCCGCGACGTGGAGCCGCGCGACGGTGCCTCCGTCGAGCCGGCGATGTCGGATCGGTGCGCGCACATCCAGCCGCTCGCCGATCGGGACCATCCAGTCGTAGCGACAGCGCTCGCGCGGCGTGATCTCCGGGTCGTCTTGCTGGGCGCCGATCGTCTCGGCCGGCAAGCCATGGCGGCGGGCTCACGCTTGGATTCGATCCAGCGCGTCGAGCATCGCGTCGGCTCGGCCGTACGGGTCGTGCACGCGCACGTACGCGACCCGCATCGCCGGCTCCTCGCTCACCTCGATCGAGAATCCATCCGCGTTGTCGATCAGCGCGGCCGGCACGGCGGGCAAGGGACGCGGCCCCCGCACGCGGCGCGGCTCCTTCCGGAAGCTCGATGGAGAGACGCCGAAGTGCGCGCGGAAGGATCGTGAGAGCTCCGATGCGTCGGAGAACCCGAGATCGAGCGCGATCCGCGTAAGCGCGCGTCGCCGGTCGCCGTGCTCCAAGAGGAACGCCGCTCGTTCGAGGCGTCGATGAAGGCCGTACTCGCGCGGGGTCTGCCCGACCGCGGAGCGGAACACGCGGTGGAAGTGGAACGGGGCGAAGCCGGACACGCGCGCGAGCTCCTCGAGCGAGACCCGGCGATCGAGGCTTCGGTCGAGGTGGTCGAGCGCCCTCGTCAGACGCGCCGCGTACGCGGGGGACAGATCTCGCAGGTCCACGAGGCGCATCCTCGCCGACCATCCGTCGCGAAGCGAGCATCGGGAGAGCACCCGCGGCACGGCCTCGACGTCAATACGTTGTTCGGTCGTGCCCTCGCCGTGCGCGCCGCGACCTCGGATCGCTGGAAGAACGAACGAGAGGGCCGCGAGGTCCGCGCGCGATCGTCATCCCTCGGAGGGCGGTCCGAGCGCGAGCGCGACGTGCTCGCCCGCGTGCTCGAGGAACTGGCGGATGAGCGGGCTCATCGCGCGGCGCTCGACGATCAGCGCGCGCATCGGCAGGGTGGGGAGCGGGTGATCGGGGAGCGGTTCGATCAAGCGGCCTTGCGCGAGCGCGGCGCGGGCGAGGAACGGTGGCACCTCGGTGACGACGTCGCCCTCCTCCGCGAGCCGGAGGAGGTGGAGGTAGTCGTTGGTGACGAGGACGGGCTCGAGTCGGATCGCGGCGCCGCCGAGGTGCCACACGCTCGGGCCGGAGCTGCGCCAGCATGCGCAAGGAACATGGACGAGGTCTTCGCGGACGCGGACCGGATGCGCGGCGAGGAACGCCGGCGCTGCGACGACGAGATGGCGGTAGCGCGTGAGGGTGCGACCGACGTAGCTCGCGGAGGCGGCGTCGCCGATCCGAAGCGCGACGTCGATTCCGTCCGCGACGAGGTCGACGCGGCGACCGGTGACGAACACGTCGAAGCTCACCGCCGGGTAGCGACGCGCGAAGTCGCGGAAGAGATCCCATAGCGGCTCGAGGTGCGGCGGCATGGAGATGCGCAAGCGCCCGGCCACTCCAGACGCGTCGTGCAGGTGCTGCTCGGCCTGCGCGAGCGACCCGAGCGCGGGGCTCGCGTCCGCGAGGAGCTGAGTGCCCGCGAGGG
Organism: Sandaracinaceae bacterium; assembly: GCA_050186575.1. Lineage (GTDB taxonomy): Bacteria > Myxococcota_A > Polyangia > Polyangiales > Sandaracinaceae > JAUHXR01. The sequence continues at coordinate 150,482 of JBFWYI010000001.1, forward strand.
TGAGCGAGAGGCCGCGTGGGCCCCGCTCGAGGAGTCGCATGCCGAGGTCGTCCTCGAGCCGTCGGAGCTGCCGGCTCAACGTCGGCAGCGGGATTCCGCTCCGGCGCGCCGCCTCGGAGATGCTGCCCGCCTCCGCGGCGCGGACGAAGAGGCGGAGCGCGTTGAGATCGATGGGCACCAGCCGGGGCTCGAGAGCCTCTCGAATCTGAGAGGAAGGGTTGAGGATTCCACTCTACCGAGCCGCATTCGAGAGGTCTACGTTCGATTCACGGCTCGGACGAGGGGTTCACGGTGTGGCCCGAAGGTCCGAATTCGCGAGGAGATTCCCATGGATGAAGGAGTCGAGGGGCTGCTCGAGCGCTACGAGGCGGCGCTCAACGCGAGCGATGTCGAGGAGGTGCTGCCGCTCTATCGCGACGACGCGGTGTTCATGGCGCAGCACCGGAGCCCGGCCGTCGGACGGGCGTCGATCGAGGCGGCGTATCGCGAGATCTTCGCGACGATCCGCCTGAACGTGCGCTTCGCCACGGACGAGGTCGTGCGCGTGACGCCGACCCTCGCCTTCGCGCGGACGCGGAGTCGCGGCACGACAACCATCCTTGCCAATGGCGCGGAGGTCTCGGAGGGCAACCAGGAGCTTTTCATCCTGGAGCGTGCCGACGAGCGCAGCGCGTGGAAGATCGCGCGCTACATCTTCGCGACGACACAGCCGCGGCAGTGAGGAGGAACGGACATGAAGGCATGGAGACTCCACACGCCCGGGGGTCCCGAGGCGTTGGTGCTCGAGGAGCTCCCGCGGCCCGAGCCGCGCGACTGCGAGGTGCTGATCGAGGTGCGCGCGTTCGGGCTCAATCGGTCCGAGTACTTCACGCGGATCGGGGAGTCACCGAGCGTGAAGCTGCCGCGCGTGCTCGGCATCGAGTGCGTGGGCACGGTGCGGGACGATCCGAGCGGTGAGCTCGCGGCGGGACAGCGCGTCGCGGCGATGATGGGCGGGATGGGCCGGCAGTTCGACGGCTCGTATGCGGAGTACACCTCTGTCCCGCGCGCGAGCGTGTTCCCGCTCGAGACCGGGCTGAGCTGGGACGTGTTGGGTGCGCTGCCAGAGATGCTGCAGACGTGTCACGGTTCGTTGCACGCGGGCCTCGGCGTCGAGCGCGGCGAGACCCTGCTCATCCGAGGGGGCACGTCGTCGATCGGGCTGGCCACGCTCGCGCTGGCGAAGCACGCGGGCCTGAGGGTGATCGCGTCGTCGCGGAGCGAGGCGAAGGCGAGCGTGGTGCGCGAGGCCGGGGCCGACGAGGTCGTGATCGACGACGGACCGATCCGGGAGAAGATCCGAGCTCGGCACCCCCAGGGAGTCGACCGCGTGCTCGAGCTGATCGGCACGAGCACGCTCCTCGATTCGCTCGGGTGCGCGCGGCCGGGCGGCGTGGTGTGCATGACCGGGATTCTCGGCGGACAATGGGAGTTGTCCGCGTTTCGTCCCATGGAGCACATCCCGACCGGCGTACGGCTGACGTCGTATTCGGGAGGCGCTCAGGACATCACGCAAGAGCAGCTGCAGTCGTACGTCACGGCGGTGGAGCGCGGCGGGCTCGCGATCCGACGCGGCCCGACGTGGCGCTTCGATCAGCTGCGCGAGGCGCACGCCGCGATGGACGACGACCGCGCGAACGGGAAGATGGTCGTCGTCGTCTGAGCGACGACGTCGGCGCGAGCGATCCCGTCGGGACGTGACCTCGACGCGGCGGATTCGTCGATCGCAATCGGCGCCGATCGGATCGCAAGCGCCGCCCTACTCGCCCCGGGATCGACGCCGCATAGTCGGCGCATGACTCGACGGATCTTCGATGCGGTGCTCGTCGGTGGCGGGCCCGCGAACCTGGCCGCCGCGCTCACGCTCGGCCGAGCGCGGCGGCGGACGCTGCTCGCCGACGCGGGTCCACGTCGCAACGCGGCGGCGACCCACGTGCACAACTTCCTCACGCGCGACGGGACCCCGCCGGACGAGATGCGTCGCATCGCGCGCGCCCAGCTCACCCCCTACGCGAGCGTGGAGGCGCGCGACGAGGCGGTCACCGCCATCCGAGGCGAGCGGGGCGCGTTCGAGGTGGAGCTCACGTCGGGGACCGTGATGGCGCGCCGCATCGTGCTGGGCACCGGAATGATCGATGGTGCGGTGTCGATCGACGGCTTCGCCGAGCGGTGGGGCCACGCGATCTTTCAGTGCCCGTACTGCCACGGGTGGGAGGCTCGCGATCGTCCGTGGGCCTACCTGGTGACGCCGAGCGCGGCGTCGCACATGGTGCCGTTCGCGCTCCAAGCGTTGCGATGGACAGACACGTTGACGGTGCTGACGAACGGCGAGATCGAGGTCGCGGAGGCGGATGCGGCGCGGCTGCGCGCGCGCGGGATCCGCCTCGAGTCGGCGGCGGTGCGCCGGCTGGTCGGGCCGGGACGGACGCTCTCGTCGATCGAGCTCGTCGACGGCTCCTCGATCGCGTGTGAGGCGCTGTTCGCCCATCCACCGCAGCGCCAGGTGCCCCTCGTGCAGGCGCTGGAGCTCGAGCTCGACGAGGCAGGGTATGTGCGAGTGCACGAGCTGCGTGCCGAGACCTCGCGAGCGGGGATCTTCGCCGCGGGGGACCTCACGACGCCGGGCCAAGCCGCGATCCTGGCGGCCGGCGCGGGCATGCGTGCAGCCGCGATGATCAACATGGAGCTCGCGTTGGAGGGCTGAGTCTTTCGCAGCCGCGTCGCGCGGAACACGCGTCGCGAGGACGTGCGCGCGACCGACGAGGTCGTCCGTCAGCGCGGTCGCAAGGACCGTCGAGGGTGGTGCCGGGCTCGCCAGGCGCCGGGCGCGCAGCCATACGCGCGCCGGAACAGTCGGATGAAGTGCGTAGGATCCGCGTAGCCGACTCGCTCGGCGATCGTGTGGACGGTCTCGTCCGTATGAAGCAAACGATTCTGCGCCTCCGCGAGTCGGCCCGCGATGATCCAGTCGGTGACCGACCGTCCCGTCGCGCGTCGCACGAGGGTGGACACGTGCGAGCGCGAGCGGCCCACCGACGCCGCCACGTCGCGCAGCGACAGCGGGCCGAGGCATCGGCGCTCGATGAAGCGCAGCGCGTCGCCGACGATCCCGGGCGGCGCGTGGAGCGCGTCGTGGCTCGGGCTCGCGCGCGTCACCTCCGCGAGGATGAGCGAGAGAAGGCTCTTCTTCACGAGCTCGCCCGAGAGGGAAGGGGGCGCGGCGCTCTCACGCTCCAGCTCAGCGCACAGGTCCGAGAGGTGTCGCCGCCGCGCGGCGGGGATCCGAGTCACCTTCGAGGCGCCCGCGGCGGCGCGCTCGAACGGCGCCATCAAGGGCGCGAGCTCCGTCGGCGCATAACACGACGCACAGAACCCGACGCCCCACGCTTCGGGCTCGCGCGCCGCGACGATCCCGTGACGCTCCCCCGCGGGCACGAGATAGACGTCGCCGCTCTCTACGTCGAAGCGCCCGCCCTGCCGCATCGTCGCGCTGCCACCGGTGAAGAACACGAGCGCCATGTGCTCGTGGACACGATCACCGCGCGCCGGGGCGAGCGTCTCGCAACGCGCCGCCCACACCGGTTGACGACGATCGAGCGCCGCGCCGTGATCGTGCCTCACCCGACGGTCGTAACGTGGGTGGCGCGCAGATGCAATCCGATTGCAGGAACGGCGTCGCCTAGGGAGGTCACTCCTCCTCGGTGGGCTCCGACGGTTCGTCCTTCGCCGGCGCGGCGCGGAGCTGCGCGAGCGCCTCGCCGCTCACGCTGCGGAGGTGCAAGTCGCGCTGCGGGAACGGGATCTCCACGCCCTCGTTGCCGAGGGCCTCGTAGACGCGCTCGGCGAGGAGGCTCTTCGCGCGGATCGCCTCGAGGTAGCCGGGGGTCCACGCCCGGATCTCGTAGTCGATCGAGCTGTCCCCGAAGCCCGTGCAGATCACGTCGGGGGCGGGGTCGCTCAAGAGACCGGGGCTCGAGCGCGCGACCTTCTGGAGGATCGCCATCACGGCCTTGGGATCGTGCGAATAGGCGACGCCGACCGCGAGGTGCATGCGCCGGCGGGGATCGTCGAGCGTCCAGTTGACGAGGCGACCGCTGATGAGGTCGGCGTTCGGGACGATGACGTCGGCGCCGTCGAGGCTGTGGATCGTGCTCGAGCGGATGCCGATGCGCTGGACGCGGCCCACGAGCTCGCCCACCTCGATGATGTCTCCGACCTTGATCGGTCGCTCCGCGACGAGGATGAGACCGCTGACGAAGTTGCTGACCACGTTCTGGAGACCGAAGCCGATGCCGACGCCGAGCGCGCCGCCGAGGAGCGCGAGTCGCTCGGGGTCGACACCGGCGACGCCGAACGCGAGGACGACGCCGATCGCGACGAGCAGGTAGCTCACGCTCAGGCTGATCGCGGAGACGATGCCCTGCTCGAGGCTGAAGCGCGGCAAGACCTCGTGCTCGAGCAGCGCGTGGGTCAGACGCATCGTGAGGAACGTGCCGAGGAGCATCCCCAGGAACGCGAGGATCTCGCCGAAGCTGAGCTCGATCGATCCGAACTCGAACGTGCGTCGGAGGGCGAGGGTGGCCTCTTCGATCGCGGGATCGACGAGGTCGAAGCTGCGGAGCGCGAGGTACACGAACGCGACGCCCGCGCTCCAACGGATCACGGGCAGGAGATAGTAAGCGACCTTGCGGCGGTGGGAGCGGACGACGTGGAAGAGCCGCGCGCGGCGGCGCCGCAAACCGAACAGCGCGACCCCGCTCAAGAGCTCGGCCGCGAGGAACAGCCCGATCCCCTGCATGAGCGCCCAGAGCGTCGCGACCGTCCACAGCTGGGCGCGCTCGATGTAGCCGCTGAGGAGGAAATAGAGGCTCGCGCCCAGCGGGATGATCGAAGCGCGGAGCAACCAATAGATCTTGCGCGTCGGCGCGTGGTTGCTCGCGGTGGCGGCGCGCAGGCGCGGGAGGAACAGCGCGGCCACGGTGATGGTGGCCGCGATCTGGAGAGCGAGGATGTAGAACTGCGCGATCGCGCCGGTGACGAAGCCGAGCGTGACGGGGATGCTCAGGGCGGCGAGGACGTTGAGGGCGAGGATCGTCCGACGGCCAGCCGGCAACACGTGGCGAGACAACAGATCGATGGTCGGGACGAGGACGAGGAGGCTCGCGGCCACCGCGATGACCGGCACGTAGCGATATGCGATCGGCGCGAGGATGAGCGCAAATAGGGTTGCGGTCGCGATCGGGCGTGCGCGGAGCGCGCGGTGCACGCTCGGTCGGCCCGGGGCGAGGCTGGCGTGGGTTCCGCGGCGCATCGCGACGAAGAGCCCCACGAGGAGCGCGAACGCGAGGGCGTGCCAGAGCAAGCCCTTTTTCTCGGTCGTGAGGAACGTCTCGAGCGAGCTCGTGTGCTCGTCGAGGACCTCGCTCAGCGTGCGGCCCTCGGGGGCGTCGTCGTCGAGCGGGTTCCACCCGAGCCAGAGCGGACGATGATCGCGGCGCTCGCGACGGGCGCGCGCGTTGTCCTGCGCGGCCTGGATGCGCGCGACGAAGCGAGCGATGCGGATCCCCTGGTCGCTGAGCTCGCCCTGGAGGCTCAGGACCTCGTCGAGCCGGAGATCGATGCGGCGGACGACGATCTCGATGCGCTCGAGGAGGGCGTCGATCCGGGTGAGCTGCGATTCCGGGAGGGGCTCCTCGCGGACCGCATCACGGGTGATGCGCCAGAGCCGGCGTGCCGCCACGACGTGGGTGCGCTCTTCGGCGAGCGACGCGCTGCGCGCCTCGAGCGACTCCTGCCACTGCGTGAGGGTGGCGCGAACGCGGTTCCACTCCTGTTGGAGGTCGTGGAGCGACGCGACCTGGAGCGACTCCATCTGCTCGAGCGCGGGATCCTCGCTGAGCGCGGTCACGCTGCGGACGAACCCGGGCAACAGCCGCCGCACCTCGAGCGTCTCGGGCTGTCGATGGAGCCGTGGCGTGACCTCCTGGATCTCGCGGAACGTCTCTTCGATGCGGCGCCCGATCTCGGCGGCGGGCAGCGGCTCGGGGCGTTCGTGCGACGACGTCGCGGTCGGCGCAGGCGCTTCGAACGCGGGCGGCGGATGCGTCGGCTCGTGCACGCCGACGTCGGGCAAGATGTCGTCCTCGCTCGAGGTGTCGGGCTCCACCTCCGCGCCGGCGTCCGGTTCCTCCTCGACGTCGACGGGCACCGGCACCGGCACCGCGACCCCGCCGTCCTGCGCGCGCGCCAGCCGAGCGCTCGCGAGCGGGGCGATCGCGAGCGAGGCGATGATCAGGAGCGCGCGACCGGCGGAGTGGAGATCCACGAAGCCCGCGAGTATCGGCTACTCCCGCGCGCGGGCCAAGCGACAGGGGACGCGGCTCGTCTCGTCGTCGGCCGCCGTCGGGTCAGGCGACGCGCTGGTTCTCGTCGAGCTCGCGGGCGAGATCGAGGAGCAGCGCGGTGGTCGAGGTGCCGATCACGTCGGCGCGCTCGCACGTCACGACCGAGAGCTCGAAGCGGCCCTCGCTCCACTCGATGAGGCGCGCGAGGGAGGTGAGCGGGGTCTCGCCCTCGAGCGGACCGTCGCAGTCGACGATCTGTCCGTCGCGGAGGTAGATGGTCGCGCGCTCACCGCCCTTGCGGAGCCGCAGCTCGCCGCTGAAGCGTTCGAGGGCGATGACCGAGAGGACGCTGGGCAGGCGGATCGCGGCGAGGTCACCGCTGAGGTGAACGGGCGCCAGCGCGCGCACCGCGCTCGCGTCGACCGCGCGCATGCTCTCGCGGATCCCGGTGATCTCGCGGGCCGGCTCGCACGGGAACACCGTCTCGTCGGCCAGCTCGAGCTGCGTGCGGAACGCGCCGCTCGGCTTGCGACGGCTGCGCACCGCCGTGCCCTCGAGGCGCACCGTGCCGCCGTTCGGCGAGGGGACCTCGATGCGCACGCGCTCGCCTCGCCGCAGCTGCCAGCCGGTCTCGACGCTCAACCCCGCGTCGCCGGGAGGCTCGCTCTTCGGGCGAGCGACCCGCGCGATCTGGAGGACGAACGCCGCCAGCTCCTCGCGCTTGCCCGGCTCGTAACAGAGGAACTCGAACGCGACTCCGCTGACGCGCGGACCGGTGAGGAGATCGTCGCTCCGGAGGACGCGCACCACCCGAGCCGGCGTCTCGAGCTTCGTCTCGCGGTCGCGGCTCCGCATCCGGAGGGTCGCGACGGCGCCGGGCTCGAGCGAGTCGACCTCCGTCTCGACGTGCAGGCCGGTCAGGCTCAGGTCGCACTCCCGCAGGCGGGCACGGTTCTCCGCGCCCACGATCTGGACCTCCAGGGACGCCCGCACGCGCGGGGACCGCCGCCGATCGCTGCTCACGGACGGATCAACGGCGCTCCGTCCCCGGACTTGAGCAGGGGGCCGGCCGCTCGTCGCGATGCCGCCGCCGTGCCACGGTCGGGGGGTGAGCGCGGAGCCGAAGACCATCCACTTCGTATCGCTGGGGTGCCCGAAGAACCGGGTCGACACCGAGGTGATGCTCGGCGTCTCGCAGCTCCATGCGCATCGCCTGGTCGGCGAGGCCGAGGACGCCGACGTGATCGTCGTCAACACGTGTGGCTTCATCGATGCCGCCAAAGAGGAATCGATCGAGACGATCCTGGCGATGAGCCAGCTCCGGCAGTCGGGGCGCTGCTCGTCGTTGGTCGTCGCGGGGTGCCTCTCGCAGCGCTATCCCGAGGAGCTCGCGGCCGAGATGCCGGAGGTCGATCACTTCCTCGGCTCCGGCGACATGCTCAAGCTCGGGGCCGTGCTCGCGGCGGACGGCGAGCGCGCGCCGCGGATGCTCGTGGGCAACCCGGCGGAGTACACGATCCGCGCGACGGATCCGCGCGAGCTCAGTCAGGGCCTCCACAGCGCGTACGTGAAGATCGCCGAAGGGTGCAATCGTACTTGCGCGTTCTGCACGATCCCGAGCTTCCGCGGCAAGCAGCGCTCGCGGCCGGTCGCGGACGTCGTCGCCGAAGCGCGGCGCCTCGTCGATGCGGGCACGGCGGAGCTCAACCTCATCAGCCAGGACACGATCGCTTACGGGCGCGATCTCTCGGACGGAACGGACCTCGCGACGCTGGTGCGCGCCGTCGCCGACGTGGAGGGGCTGCGCTGGCTCCGGCTCTTCTACCTCTATCCGGAGCGTCTGCGCGGCGAGCTGGTCGAGCTGCTCGCGGGGCATGACAAGGTGCTTCCCTATGTCGACATGCCGCTCCAGCACGCGTCGGACGCGATGCTCAAGCGGATGCGGCGCGGGCACGGCGGTGAGCGGCTCTACGAGCTGGTGGAGCAGCTGCGCGAGCGGATCGGCGACCGCATGGTGTTCCGCACCGCGTTCATCGTCGGTCACCCCGGCGAGACGGAGGCGGACTTCGAGGCGCTGCTCGACTTCGTCACGTGGGCCCGCTTCGATCGCATCGGGGTCTTCCGCTACTCGAAGGAGGAGTCGACGCGTTCGGGTGAGATGGAGGACGAGGTGCCCGAGGAGCTCGCCGAGGAACGGCGCGACCGGCTGCTCGCCGCGCAGGCGCCGATCAGCCGCGCGAAGGTCCGCGCGATGCTCGGTACCGACGTCGACGTCCTCGTCGAGCGGGTGAGCGAGGAGAGCGAGCTCCTGCTCGAGGGCCGCTGGTGGGGACAGGCGCCCGAGATCGACGGCAAGGTGTACCTCGCGAACGGCGAGGCCCGCCCCGGCGAGATCCGACGCGCGTACGTGACCCAGGCCGCCGAGCACGATCTCGTCGCCGACCTCTACGAGCGCGACGGGACGCTGCCCGAGCCTCCCCCCGGGAGCGATCCTCGCCCGAAGCGCCGACATCTCCCCACGCTGTGACGTGACCCCGAGCGCGCACCGCCGCGATCGTCGCTCAGTTCGAAGCCCTCCATGGGGAGCTGCCGGACTCGGCGCCGTGAGCCTAGGAACTAGGAGTAGACTCTAGATTCTGTTCCTGAAAGATTCAGAAGGCCAAAGTCGACCGCCTTTCGTGCGACGGCGCCGAGCTGCGTCCGGCACAGCAGGTGCAATGCATCCGCGACGGAGGCTGACGATGACGACCGATTCGAGCGTGCGGGTGAACCTGAACGACCTCTTCGAGATGGAGGCCGAGCGCCGCGTCGCAGAGGCGACGGCGAAGGAGCGCGCCCGCGCCGAGGAGGCGGATCGTCAGCGTCGTGAGGCCGCGGACCGTGAGCGCGCGATCGCGGAGGCGCGCGATGGTGAGCGCGAGAGGGCCGAGCAGCAGCGCGCGGTGCGCGACGGCGAGCTGGAGGACCGAATCGGTCGGCTTCGGAGCGAGCTCGACGAGGTCCGCCGCGACCGCGAGCGGATGCTCGCGCGCCTGGCCGACCGGGTGGAGGCACCGGCGCCGGCTTCGAACCGAGGCGGGTGGATCGCCGGGATCATGGCGGCGGCGAGCCTCATCGCGGCGACCGGCGCGATCGCGGTGAGCTGGCCTCGCGCGGACATCCCGCCGATGCCGGTGGTCGCGGCGCCGGTCACGAGCGCACCGAGCGTCGTCGCGCCGGACGCTCCGATCCTCGAAGAGGAAGAGGCCCCGAGCCTCGCGCCGGTCGCCGAGCCTGCGCCGGTCGAGGTCGCGTCGCGCACCACGCGACCCCGTCCGCCCCGGTCGAACCGCCCGGCGACCCACCGCGACCCGAACGACCTCAGCCACCAGCTCGACCTCGGTGACGGCGACGAGGTGCTGGACGACGCGTTCCTCCGCAGCGCGGGCAACTGACGCTGGCGTCAGCCAGGCGCGGGCTCTATAGTCCGCGTCTACTGCGCTCGAGGGCCGCGTGTGCCCTCGAGTCCCTGTTGCGAGCCGTTCATGTCGACCTACATCACCGACGACTGCATCAACTGCGGTGCCTGCGAGCCCGAGTGTCCGAACCAAGCGATCAGCGAAGGTGAGGAGATCTATGTGATCGACCCGAACCTCTGCACCGAGTGTGTGGGGTTCTACGATCACGAGGCCTGTCAGGCGGTGTGTCCGGTCGAGTGTTGCCTGCCCAACCCCGAGCATCGGGAAGAAGAGGCCGAGCTCGCCGAGAAAGCGATTAAGCTCCACCCCGACGATGGCGAGCTCAGCGGCCGCATCGCGTCGGGGAGCTACCCCTCGCGCTTCCGCAAGTAAGGTTGCGGGCTCGATCGCGGCGCTGATCGGCGGCGCTCTCGTCACCGCCGTCGTCGCCTCCATCGCGGTGGTCGCGACCGGCTGCGCGCCGGTGCTCCCGTCCCTCGCGGGCGGTCGCGTCACGCCGAACGGTCGCGTCGACGTGGCGGGCGGCGCCGCGGTGCGCGTCCCGGTGGGCGACCTCGTCGCGCAGGTCACCCCCGACGACGTCGAGCGGAGCCTCGCGGTCGCCGGCCCCGGCGGCGTCGCGCCGCTCGGTGTGTTCCGGGTCGGCGTCGCCCGCGACCTCGAGCTCGGCGCGGTGGTCGCCGGATCGACTGCGCATGTCATGTTGCGGGGGCAGCTGCGCCTCTCGCCCACCGTGCGGCTCACGCTCGGGCTGATGCCGTTCGCCGGGGGCGCGGGCGACGAGCGCGCGAGCGCGCTGCGGCTCGGTGGGCAGGTCCCGGCCGTCCTCGGGATCTCGATCTCCGGAGTCTACGAGGCGTGGTTCGGCCTGCGGGCCGCAGGCGAGTACCTCGGCGGAGAGGCCGACTCGCGCGAGCTCATGCTGGCGGGCATCCGGGTCGGCGGCGTGGTGGGGCTCGCGGCCGGGTTCCGCCGCCTCCATGTGATCGCGGAGTTGGGGGTGGACCACGAGTGGTGGCTGGGCTCGTTCGGAGATACCTCCATTTCGAGGACGGGGATCGCGCTCACTCCCGGGTTCGCCGTTCGACTGCGATTCTGAGCCCCGAATCGCACGGATCGCGACATTCGAGTCACGATCCGGTCCGGGATTTCACGGCCTCCTCGGGTGAGATAGAGATATCTCTAACGTGAAACTTCTGGCACGCTCTCTGTAGAGACGGAGGCCGGAGGAGGTCGAACATGAGTGGACGTGGTGTGGTGGCTCGAGGGCTCTTGGCGTTGTCGATGGTGCCGTTCGCGATGGGGGCGCGCGGAGGGTGCGGTCCGATCGACTCGACCGACCCCGCGCCGGACGTCGAGGGTGAGTGGCAGGTCGCCTACGGGAGCGACCTCGCGGTCCGCGTCAACATCGGTGGCTCCGTCTACGAAGCCACCCTCCCGGCCGAGGGCGGAACGTTCATGGTCGACCATGGTGGCTTCCAGATCCCGTTCACCATCGACTGCTCGCTCCCCGAGGTGGTCTGCCCGCAGGAGGCATGGCCGGACATGGTGAGCGTCTCGCAGCGCGAGCCGACGTACCCGCACCGCATGTGGGTCACCATCCCGCAGCAGTCGTGCAGCGGCAGCATGCACATGCCGAGCGAAGCGGCCGGAGAGTGCGGCGCCGAGACGAACAACCCCGACTGCGAGGTGGTCTGTGACGGCGAGGTGGTCACGTCGTCGGTCGACACGTTCGGGCTGATCAACGAGCCGGGCGATCACTTCAACCTGCTGCTCGGCGCGGGCTTCGCGTCGAACGGCGTCAACTGCGCGCTCCTCGCGGTCTCGGCCGCGAACGCCGACATCATGAGCAGCGGCGCCGCGGAGACCGAGGACTGGACCGCCGAGGCGTTCACGAGCGGCGAGGTGGTGACGGCGGTCGCCGGCGGCTGCTTGTGGGCGGAGTACTCGGAGGAGGACATGGAGCTCAACGCGCTGGTCCTCGGCGCGAGCATCGAGGTGCGCGCGAGCTTCGAGGCCACGCGAGCCCCCTGACCAGCTCGAAACGTTCCTTGCGATCGTACTGCGCGGCGCGGAGCTTCGGCTCGGCGCCGCGCGCGTTGGAGAGGTGCCTAGCGCTTCTTCGCGACGGGGGCGCCGCGCGTCAGGTCCTGGATCTTCTCGCCGAGGAACGCGCCGAACAGCGAGATCATCCCGCCCAACAGGCCGCCGATGATGTAAGCGGGCATCGTGAGCTGGAAGCCATCGCCGAGGTCCATGTCGTCGGGCACCGACGGGGTCTGCATGATGACCCAGTACACGGTGGGCCCGACCGCGATCAGCGCGCCGACCGCGGGCTCGAGGAACGTGCGGCCCGGCGAGAGCCAGCCGACGATGATGCCGCCGATGAACCAGACCCCGAGCGACACCATCAGCGCGGAGAACCCTTGCGGGTCGTAGGCGTCGATGAGCATGGGCAGGAGCGCGAGCACGACAGCTTGCAGGGCGAGGTAGACGGCGAAGCTGATCACCGCCCACTTGATGTCGAAGCCTTGCTGTTGGTTCTTACGCCGCGCCTCTTCCTCGGCCGAGAATTCGCCGGAGAGCTCTTCGAGCTTGGCGCCGCACGACACGCAGCGGTCCGCGCCGGGCGCGTTCTTGAAGCCGCAGACGTGGCAGACCACGGGGTCTTCTGAGGAAGCCATCGCGGCATTCTCGGCCGCTCATCCCATGAACGCAACTGATCGTCGAAAGCCGCCGTCGGCGTCTCGCGGAGCTCGGCTGCTATACTCCGGACGCCCGTGACCAGCGCAGGCCGCACTTTCGGCAGCGAACCGCCCTCCGAGCCCGCCGGCGGGGCGTCCACCGGCGATGCTCCGCGTCGCAGCACGGAAGCCTGGTTCGAGGTGTCGGACGCTGGCTGGCGCCGGATGAGCGCGGCCCGCCCGCTCGGTCGGCTCCTCCTCGAGGCGCTGCAAAACGCGTTCGACGAGAGCGCGCAGAACGTCCGCGTCCGCTTCGGCGACGGGGAGGTGGAGGTGCTCGACGACGCCGGCGCGGGGATCCCCGACGAGCGGCTCGTCTACACGGTGTTCTTGAGCGACAAGCCCGACGACCCGACGCGGCGTGGGCGCATGGGGCGCGGGCTCAAGGAGCTGATCGCCGGGATGGACGAGGCGCTCGTCGAGACGGTCGGCACGACGCTGCGCTTCGACGTGACGGGACGGCGCGCCGAGCCCAATCGTCGGACGAGCGGGACGCGCCTCGTGCTCAAGCGTCGCTACACCCCGACGGAGGTGGCGGAGGCGAAGGCGCTCCTCAAGCTGACCGTGCCCCCCAAGGGCACGCGGCTCGAGCTCGACGACAAGCCGGTCCGGCGGCCGCGATCGATCATCACGCTCAGCTCGACCCCGCTCGAGACGGTGGTGATCCACGGCGGCGTCGAGCGCGCGGTGATCGGGCAAGCGAAGCTCGCGGTGTACGTCCCGCGCCGCGGCGAGCAACCGCACCTCTTCGAGATGGGTCTCCCGGTCGAGGCGTGGAACGTGCCGTGGCACGTCGACGTCGCGCAGCGGGTGCCGCTCAGCGAGGGCCGCGACTCGGTGCCCGACCGGTACAAGCTCGCGGTGAAGGCGGCGCTGCTCGAGGCGATGATCCACAACTACCTCGACCGGAGCGATCTGCGCGGAGACTGGGTGCACGAGGTGATCGCGGCCTGGCCGCTGTCGAGCGCGCTCCTCGACGCCTACGTCTCGCGCGTGTTTCCGCGAGGCTCGGTGCTCGGCGGGACGCGTCGCGCCGACGATCGCGCGCGGCAGCTCGGCGCGCACATCATCGACGCGGCGGCGATCACTCACGGCGCGTATGTTTCGTTGTCGCGCGTGCTCGAGACGTCCGACGACTACGTGCGGCGCCGCTCGAGCGAGTTCGGCGGCGAGGACGTGGAGCCCGACGAGGACCAACGCCGCTTCGCGAGCGCGGTTCGCTGGCTCGCGCGCGCGGTGGCGGGGCGCGTGGTGCGGGTGCGCTTCTTCGCGCGCGATCCGTCGGACGCCGGCCTGCTCGAGGACGCGGTGACCGACGTCGACAAGAAGGAGCTCTCCTTCAACGTGAAGGGCCCGCTCCGCTTCGACGACGTGCTCGACCCGTCGACGCTCGGTGTCGTGCTCCACGAGCTCGCCCACCTCGAGACGCCCGAGCACGACCACCGCTTCATCGATCGGCTGCAGCACCTCGCCGGCAAGGCCGCACGACTGCTCGCCGAGGGTGGTCCGGAGCTCGCGTCCGCGCTCCGCGCCGGCGAGCCCTAGACCCTCGCGACGGAGATCGCGACGGGTTGATCGACGCCCTCGAACCCGATCTCGACCCTCGTCGCTCCTCGACGATACTCCGGCATCGCCTTGTCCCGCCGAGGGCCAATCTCGCGCCCGATCATCGACGCTGAACCCATCGCGATCTCCCGCGAGGGTCTAGATCTCTTCGCTCAAGGGTTGAGCGGGTGCGGCACCGCGAGCACGTTCCGCTCGTCGTAGAGCGTGATCCCCGCGGGGCTCGTCACGGTGACCTCGATGCGCGTCATCATGTTCGCGATCTCGTCGTCGCTCGCGATGCGAAGGATGAGGAGGCGACCGATCATGTCGTACGTCCCCGAGCCGTCCGGTGCGGGCGGGATCGCTTGCGTGTAGCGCGACGCCATCAGATCCATCCGTTGGTCGCCGACCCACGCTTGGAACTCCGTCGTCGGGTTGCGCAGATCCGTGCGGTCATCGACGTTGCCCGGGTCGATCCCCGTCACGCGTACCGACACCACGAAGTGGAAGCCGCCTTGCGGGCCCTGGACCACGAGCTGATCCGAGCCCTCCGCCATCGGCAGGAACTCGATGTCGCCCGTGCCGAGCTCGATCGTGGCCGGGCCAGCGTCGCGCGGCGGACCGGCGTCGGAGTCGCCGCCGCCCGGGGTGCCGCACGCGATCGCGGTGGCGGCGAGCGAACAGAGGACGAACGATCGGACCGGCCTCAGAGGCAGAGGCACTGACAGTCGTCCCCGCGCCGATCGCAGGACTCTCCCGTGCGCGCCTCGATGATCTCCGACCAACCGCCGCCGCTCAGACTCAGCCGCCACACGTCGTCGAGGTGATCGCTGCAGTCTCCTTCGCCGCCGAACAACCACGCGTCGTTGCCGAGGATGCCGAACACGCCGCCTTGTCGCCGCTCCGGCGAGCTCAAGTCCTGCGTCACGTAGCTGGATGGGATCTCCGCCGGGTTGCCGAGGCAGCCGAGCGCGCCGCCGGTGAACTGATCGCCGGTCGAGACCTGCGTCCACCCGCCGGACGCCGCGTTCCACGCCCACACGTCGTTCGCCGTTCCCACGTCGGGGTGCCCGCCGAACACGATGTAGCGATCCATCGTCGTGTCGTGGACCCCCATCCCGTTGAAGCGCCCGCTCGGGCCGGTCCCCGGATCGAGCTGCGACCACTCGCCGGTGCCGAGCTCGACCGCGTAGAGCTCGTTGTACGCCGCGGTGAAGAAGTCGCCGCGCTGCCCGCCGAACGCGAGCATGCGGTTGCGACCCACGTCGTGGATCCACGTCTCGAAGAGGCGCGGCGACGGAGGCGTGCCCACGCGCGGGCGCATCGTCCAGCTCGTGCCGTCGAACGACCAGATGTCTTCCGCGATCGTGAAGTTGAGCGCGTCGGTGTTCGTCCCGCCGCCGAGCACATAGATGGTTCCATCTGCGGCGACGGCGAGGCCGGCGAAGTAGCGCGGGGCGGGCGCGCTCCCGCTGCCGTCATGGAGCATGGTCCACGTCCGCGCCGCGAAGTCGAACGCCCAGAGATCGTTGTAGAGCGTGTACGGTCCGCTCGTCGCGGAGCGATAGCGGCCGCCAAACACGATCATGCGGTGGTTCGTCGCGTCGTAGCCGTACGCGTAGCGTGCGCGCGCGCTCGGGTGGGTGGCCACCGTGATCTCCATCCAACCCGCGCTCGGCTGGAAGAGCCACGTGTCGTCGCGGAAGTTCGGTGTCGGAATCTGGTTGACGATCGGTCCGTCGTCGCCGCCGAAGATCACGATCGAATTGCTCGCCGGGTCCGCCACGCCGCCGACATCGCTTCGCTTGCCGGGCCGGACCGTAGACAGGATCGGGCCCGCGTCGCCGCCGCCATCGCCGCCGCCGGCGTCTACCGCCGGCATCGAGCCGTCGCAGGCGCCGAGCGCGAGAGAGACGAGCACACCCATCGCCAATCGAAGCTTCATCACTCGGGATAGTTGAACACGGGCGACGCCCTGGCAAATGAGCCGTCCCGCGACCTCGGGGGCGAGCCGGAATTCGCGCGCGCGCGATTTGACGGCCAGAGTGAGGCATGCGCACCTCACTGCCTCGCGCCTCGCTCGCGCTCCTCCTCGCGGTCGCGTGTGATCGCCCCGCGCCTACGCCGTCCGTGCAACAGCCGCCCGCCACCGCGGCGACGTCGAACGGCGACGGCCTCGACCTTCCGTCGCCGGAGTCGTTCGGGCGCGCCCACGGGAGCTTCGCCGACTACTGGCACCAGGGCGTCGCGGAGCTCACGCGCTATCGCTTGCGGCAGGCGCGCTACGGCGATGTCCACGATGGCGAGGCGGTGCTCGTGTTCGTGACCGAGCCGTTCCTCCCCGATCTCGAGGTGAAGGACGAAGACGGGACCGAGGGATCGATCGGCGTGCTCAAGCTGAACCACTATCGGCGATTCTTCACCGGGATCTATCCGTACACCGTATTGACGTCGACGTTCTCGCCGGAGGACGGCGCGCCGGCGCTCAAGGCGTCGGGGAGCGTGTCGGAGTGGTGCGGACACGCGTACACGCAGATCAATCGGCGCGCGGACGCGCTCGAGGTGGCGGCGCACTCGTACTTCCAACACGAAGCCGATCAGTCGTTGCTGCTGCCCGCGGAGGTGCGGCTGGAGGACGAGCTCTTCAATGTCATCCGGCGCGACCCGAGCGCCCTCCCGCGTGGGGAGACCACGCTGGTGCCGGGGCTCCACTACCTCCGCTTCACGCACCGTGACTTGCGCGGCTACCACGCGGAGCTGAGCGCCGACGCGGTGGACGACCCGCGCTTCGGCGGTCACGCGCAGCGCGTCACGGTTCGGTATCCCGAGCTCGAGCGGACGCTGCGCATCTACTACGCGGAGACGTTCCCTCGTCCGATCCTCGGGTTCGAAGAGGACGGGCCGGAGGGACACACCGAGGCCGTACGAACGAACGCGATCTTGACGGACTACTGGGCCCACCATGGCGCGGACGACGGCGCGTACCGCGAGGCGCTCGGGCTCACCGAGTAGCGGCGGACCCTTCTTCCTCGTCCTCGAGGCCCTGCCGCATCCGGCGGTAGGCGTCCCAGCGCTGCTCGGCGCCGCTCTGACTGGCGAGCGTGATGATCGCACCGACGAGCTGGATCGCGGGGCCGAGGAAGATGAACGCCTGGATCGGGTTGTCGATCGTCCAGTCGTTGGGGATGAGGAACGCAGGGATCACCGCGAGCGCGCCGGCGATGTTGATCGAAGCGTCGACCACGCGCGTGATGAAGCTCCGCTCCGCGAGAGACTCCAGCTCGTGCTCGCCGAATCGCAATCGTTCTTGACGCTCCGCTTCGGTGCGCATCGGCATGTGCGCGAAGCGGATCGCCGGGGTGCGCGCGTCGGGTCGGAGGAAGAAGTCGATGATCGCGGGGCGCACGACGCCCACGCCACCGGCCACGAAGTAGTACGGCGCCAGCGTGTCCCACGGCGCGCCCTGGGTGTAGAGCACCGCCGCCAACGCGATGGTGAGCCCACCGCCCACCATCGAGAGCACGGTGCCGGTGTAGTCGGGCCCGCTCGCGCCGAGCGTCTGAAAGCTCGACTCGAGCGCGCGGATGCGGAGCTGGAAGCTCGACTCGAGCGGCTCGGCCGTCCCGTAGCTCACGCCGCCCGCGGTGCCGTACCCCGGCGACGGCACCGGCGTGAGCAGCAGCTCCTCGCGCGTCTCGCCCTCCGTCTGCGAGGTGGGCGCACGCCGCGGTCCGCGACCCGACGGATCGTCGAGCTCGCGCGCGAGCTGGGCGCGCACGGGGAACACCACGAGGAACGTGAGCACTCCGAGCGACGCGGCGACGATTCGCGTGAGCACGAAGGAAGCCTAACGCCCGGGATGCCGATCGACGAGCCGACGGGTCAGGGACAGTCGGGACAGCTCGGGATCTCGCCCGGGTCGCACATCCCGTCGAAGTCGCAGAGGCTCACGATGCAGTCGGGACACGTCGGTGTCTCTCCCGACGCGCACGTTCCGTCGAAGTCGCACGTGCCCATGCAGTCGACGCAGGTCGGCGCCTCGGTCGCGTCGCAGCGCCCGTCGAGGTTGCAGGTGGTGAGGCAGTCGGGGCAGGTCGTCGCCTCGCCGGGTTGGCAGGTGCCATCTCCGTTGCACGTGCCCATGCAGTCGGGGCAGGTGGCGGGGTCGTCGCGCGGACCGCAGTAGCCGTCGAGATCACACCCGAGGATCGGGCAGTCGGGGCACGTCAACGACTCTCCCGGCGTGCACACACCATCGAAGTCGCACGTGCCCATGCAGTCGGGGCAGGTGGCAGGGTCGTCGCGCGGGCCGCAGATCCCGTCGAGGTCGCAGCCGGTGGCGCAGTCGGGGCAGCTCGCCGTCTCGCCGCCGGTGCAGATCCCATCGAAGTCGCATGTCCCCATGCAGTCCACGCAGGTCGCGTCTTCCGTCGGATCGCATCGCCCGTCGAGGTTGCAGCTCGTCCCGCCGCGAAGGCAGTCGCCGCACGAGGGCATCGAGCGCTCGTGCGGCTCGCAGATGCCGTCGTCGTCGCAGCCCGAGCAGTCGACGCAGCTCGCCGACTCGCCCGGCTCGCACGTCGAGTCTCCGTCGCACGGCGGGCCGAGGCAGTCGTCGCACGCGTCGGTCTCACGCGCTTCGCAGAGCCCATCGTGATCGCAGGCCACGCTGCGGCAGTCGGCGCACACGCGGTCTTCCCCCGTCCGGCACACGCCGTCGTCGTCGCAGGTCGGTCCCGCGTCGGGCGCGGGCGAGCTCCCCGCGTCCTCGCGCGCGACGCCCGCGTCCTCACGTGCTTCCCGTGGTCCCGCGTCGGTGCCGGGCTCGAACGGTGCGCCGGCGTCGTTCGACCCCGCGTAGGGCTGGTCGGGTCCAACGTTCGTCGGGTCGCACGAGGTCAGGAGAGCGAGGACACCGAGGGCCGAGAGCGTCGCGAGGGGGGTTCGGTTCGCCATGCGCATCCGCTCAGCAGGACGCGTGCCGGCGCGAAGCGCGTGATGGCTCGTGGAGGGCGCGCTCGACCGAGCGCAGCGAAGTTCGAGATCGCAAGAAACATAGCGGGATCCCGCCGAGCTTCTCCGCGCGTCGACCGAGGCGTACGATGGCGGTGGAGGTGTGGGATGCGACGATCGTCTTGGATTGGGGTCGTGCTCGTCGTGGCGTGGGGCAGCTTCGGTCTCGCGGGCTGCGGTGACGACATGGGCACGGATGCGGGCGGCGGCGGCATGGACGCGGGCGGCGGCGGCACGGACGCGGGCGGCGGCGGCACGGACGCGGGCGGCGGTGCGGACGGCGGTGGCGCGGCGGACGGCGGCGGCGGTGGCGACGGCGGCGGTAGCGGCGACGGTGGCGGCACGATGACCGACGGCGGCGGCACGATGACCGACGGCGGCGGCGGCGCGGTCGGGGTGGCCTGCGGGATGATGCGCTGCGGACCGACCGAGCAATGCTGCACGAGCGGGTTCGGCGGCGGCGCGATGACGACGTGCATCGCGCGCGACGCGACCTGCATGGGCGTGACGCGCGCGTGCGACGGGCCGGAGGACTGCATGGGCGGTCAGGTCTGCTGCGCGGCGCGGAATACCGGCGGCGGAGGCGGCGGTGCGCGCTGCACCGCGGCGGCGGAGTGCATGGGCATCACCCAGCTCGAGCTCTGCCACACGGTGGCCGACTGCTCGACGAGCGGCGAGATGTGCTGCCCCGGCTCCATGTTCATCATGGTCGACGGGTACTGCGCGATGACGTGCTTCGGGATCGGACCGACCCCGTAGCATCGCAAGCGTCCCTGACGGGGCGCGACGACCGCACGCGAGCGTCGATCCGTCTGGATCGGCGCTCGCGGCGTTTCAGGCGGTCACTGCGCCGCCTCGAGCGCGGCCGCGCGGGCCCGCTGGCGCTCGATCGCCCAGTAGATCTGCTCGGCGGTCGCCGGCGATCCGAGCTCCACGATCCCGGGACCGAACGCGCTCACCGCGTGTCGGATCGCCTCTCGCGCGCTGATCGCGAGCATGAACGGCGGCTCGCCGACCGCCTTGCTCCCGTGCACCACGCCGGGCTCGGTCGCCTTCGGCATCAAGCGCACGTGCCACTCCTCCGGCAAATCGGTGAGCGTCGGCAGCTTGTAGGTGCTCGCGTTGACCGTGGCCATCCGCCCGTCCGGCGCCCACACCAGCTCCTCTTGGGTGAGCCAGCCGAGCCCCTGCGCGAAGCCGCCCTCCACCTGACCCATGTCGACGAGCGGGCTCAGCGAGTCGCCGACGTCGTGCAGGATGTCGACCCGCGTCACCTTCGTCATCCCGGTGAAGCGATCCACGAGCACCTCGCTCACCGCCGCGCCGTAGGCGAAGTAGTGGAACGGTCGCCCACGCCCCGCCGCCTGATCGAAGTGGATCCGCGGCGTGCGATAGAACCCCGTCGCGCTCAGCTGCACGCGGTCGAGGTAGGCGCGGTCGACGACCTTCGCGAGCTCGAGCGCCTCGCCGTGCCCATCGGTCCGCGCGACCATGCCGTCGACGAAGTCGAGCTCGCCCGCGTCCACCCCCAGCATGCGTCCCGCGACCTCGGCGAGGCGCGCACGCAGGATGTCGCACGCTTCCTTGACGGCTGCGCCGTTCAGATCGGTGCCCGCCGACGCCGCCGTGGCGCTCGTGTTCGGCACCTTGTCGGTGCGGGTCGGCATCACGCGGACGCGCTCGAGCGGCACGCCGAGCCCGTGCGCCGCGATCTGGCGCATCTTCGTGTGGAGCCCCTGCCCCATCTCGGTGCCGCCGTGGTTGAGCTGCACGCTCCCGTCGCGGTAGACGAGCACCAGCGCGCCGGCCTGGTTGTAGTACTTCGCGGTGAAGCTGATCCCGAACTTCACCGGCGTGATCGCGATCCCGCGCTTCTGTGCGTCGTGGCTCGCGTTGAACGCCTCGACCTCGCGCCAGCGCGCCTCGAAGTCGCTCGTGCGCTTGAGCTCGTCCCAGATCAGCGTGATGCGCTCCGCCTGATCGACCGGCTGCTCGTAGTGGGTGGTGTCGCCCGGGCGATAGAAGTTGCGCTCGCGCACCACGTGCGGTCGCACCTCGAGGAAGCGTGCGATCCGATCGATCGCGTCCTCGATCATCACCATGCCTTGCGGGCCGCCGAAGCCGCGGAACGCGGTGTGGCTGCACACGTTGGTCTTGCACACCCGGCCGGTGACGCGGACGTCGCGCAAGAGATACGCGTTGTCGGCGTGGAAGAGCGCGCGGTGGAGGACGGGCGCGCTCAGATCCAGCGAGTAGCCGCCGTCGCTGTAGAGCTCGAGGTCGAACGCACGGATGCGCCCGGTGTCGTCGAAGCCGACGCGGTAGCGGCCGAGGAACGGATGGCGCTTGCCGCTCAGCGCGAAGTCGCGCGCGCGATCGAGGCGCACGCGGACCGGACGCCCGGTGACGCGGCAGCCGATCGCGGCGACCGCCGCGTAGGGGTTGGCCTGCACCTCTTTGCCGCCGAACGCGCCGCCCATCCGCAGCGCCTGCACGACGACCTGGTTCTTCGGCAGATCGAGCACGCGCGCGACGATCTCCTGCGTCTCGGTCGGGTGCTGCGTGCTCGAGTGCACGGTGACGCCGCCCGCCTCGTCCTCGTGCGCGATCGCCGCGTGTGT
The DNA here is from genome assembly GCA_050186575.1 of Sandaracinaceae bacterium. GTDB lineage: Bacteria > Myxococcota_A > Polyangia > Polyangiales > Sandaracinaceae > JAUHXR01. The sequence continues at coordinate 172,246 of JBFWYI010000001.1, forward strand.
CTCGAGGTAGAAGTGCTCCTGGCCGCCGACGAACAGCTCGCCCTCGAGGCGATGCGGCGCCGCGCTCATCGCCTTCGCGACGTCGCCGCGCGCGATCGTGCCGGGCTCGGTGTGGAAGCTCCGCTTCGCGACCGCGTCCTCGATCGTGAGGATCGCGTCCATCGGAGTCGCCGTGACGCGCACCGCCTGCGCGCCGAGCTTGGCCGCCTCTTCCGTCTCGGCGAGCACCCACGCCACGGCCTGGCCCCAGTAGTGGACCTCGGTGTCGAACAGCACCTCGTCGCGTCGACCGACCCCCGTGTTGTTCTCGCCCGGAACGTCCTTTGCGGTCAACACGTGGACCACGCCGGCCACCTCGAGCGCGGGCGTGACGTCGAGCGCGTCGATCCGGGCGCGCGCATGGAGCACCTGCACCGGCCACGCGTGGAGGCACGCTGGGAAGCGGCCTACCAGGTCGTCCGTGTACAGCGCGCGGCCGGTGACGTGGCCCTCGGCGCTCTCGTGGGAGACGGCTCGTCCGATGCTCATGCGTCCCTCACCTTCGTCTCGCGCGGGTGGCTGTCGCGCATTTGGCTGTCGCGCGTATCGCTATAGAGCTTGTCGAGGAGGCTCGTGATCATCGCCGTGCGATACGCGGCGGAGCCTCGCTGATCGGTCATCGGGGTGAATGCGTCCGACAGCTTCGCTTTCGCGTCTTCGACGGCGCGGGCGCTCCAAGGCTTTCCGACGAGGGCCTCCTCCGCCGCGATCGCGCGGATCGGCGTCGCCGCGATCCCGCCGTACGCGAGGCGCGCGGTGTGGACGAGGCCGCCGTCGAACCGGAGCGAAAAGCCGGCCGCCACGCAGCTGATGTCGTCGTGCACGCGCTTGCTCACCTTGTAGAACCGCGCGACGTCGGGGAACGGCTTGGCGATCCGGACTCTCACGATCAGCTCACCCGGCGTGAGCTGCGTCGTGCGGTAGCCGGTGAACAGCGCGTCGATCGGGATCGCGCGCGGCCCGCTCGGCCCATCGACGTCCACGATCGCGTCGAGGCAGAGGAGCACCGGCGGCGAGTCACCGATCGGCGAGGCGGTGCCGAGGTTGCCGCCCAGCGTCGCGCGGTTGCGGATCAAGCGCGAGCTGAAGAGCTCGAAGAGCTCGCCGAAGATGGGCAACGTGTCGTGCGTTCTCGCCTCGACCTCGGACAGCGGCACGCCCGCGCCGATCGAGAGCCCCTCGTCCGTCTCTTCGAACGACTTCAGCTCCTCGACCGCGTCGAGCGAGAGGATGGCGTCGAAGCGGCGGTGCCGCTGGTTCATCTCGACGACGAGATCGGTGCCGCCGGTCACGATCGCGGCGTCCGGGTGCTCGGCGAGGATCGCGAGGGCGTCGCGCAGTCGGGTCGGTCGGTGAAAGGTACGTTGTCTCGACGTGCGATACGTGAAGGCGCTGGCTGCGGGCGCCGGGGAGGAGAGGCGCGAGGCGAACGGATCGCCTTCTCTCACCATGGGTAGCCCGCGCCCCGCGTCGCGGATGGGCCGGTAGCCCGTGCAGCGGCAGAGGTTTCCCGCGATGCTCTCGAGGTCGAAGCCTTCGTCCTTTCGCCCGCGTCGATAGAACTCCGCGAAGAGGCTGACCACGAACCCGGGCGTACAGTAGCCGCATTGGCTCCCGCCGAGCTCCACCATCGCGCGCTGCACCTCGTGGAGGCCGTGCGCGCCGATCCCTTCGACGGTGAAGATCTCTTGCCCTGCACAGGCGCCGAGCAAGACGAGGCAGCCGTTCACCGCCACGAGCCGCGAGGCGCCCTCTCGGTCGGGTCGGACGAACGCGACCGCGCACGCACCGCATTCCCCCTCCGCGCAACCTTCCTTGCTGCCGGTATAGCCGTGCTCGCGGAGCCACCCGAGCAGGGTGGTGTTCGGGTCGGCGCCGGTCGCGTCGATCGCGCGTCCGTTGAGCGTGAATCGGAGCGCGTCCGAGGACCCGCGCGACACGGCGGGCGCGCCCTCGTCCGCGCTCGCCGTGGTGGCGGAGAGCGTCACGCGGTGGATAGTAGCTCCGTCAGAACCGCTTGGGCTGCGCGGTCCCGCCGAGCTCGCGCGCGCGACGCATCCACCTCCGCTGGAGGAACGTCAGCATCAGCGCGAGGCCGCCGAAGAGCGCGAAGAGGAGGAGGCCGATGCGGCGGCCCGGCCCGTCGCTCTCCGGGCTGACGATCCGATACGGCGCGGCGCGGTCGTCGTCGCCGTACATCGACGACCTCGGGACCGCCTCGATCTCGCCGACCACGTCGCGCGGCGTGTCGAGCTCGCGGGCGAAACGATCCGCGCCGCGTCGGACGGCGGCACACTCGCTCGGCGGGTCGATCGTGCAGTCGGCGCCGGTTCGGTTCTGGGCCGACCGAAGGCGGGTGAGGACCGGGTCGACCGTCCTCCACTCGATGCGCGCCGTCGCCTCGTCCGCGTCGGGCGCGGTCAACGAGATCGAGGACGAGTAGCCCAGGAGCGCGAATCGGTCGACGACGCAGTCGGTGAGGCGCGCGGGACCCTGGAACGGCTCGGCCGCCCACTCCGCGCACGTCGCGGTGCGGACGAGCCCGATCTCGCTCGGGCTCGGCGCGGCGAGCCACGCTCCGAGGAGGGCGAGCCCCGCGTACGCGGCGAGCATCACGAGGTAGCCGCCGCGCGTCATCGTCCACTTCCCCGGAAAGGCGGGACGAGCCGTACGGCCGCGCGATCGAGGACGCGCTCGACGAGCTGGGCCGCTCTGACCCCACCCCAGTCGGCGTCGAGGGCCTCGCCGGCCGGCACGATCTCGGGGGGCATGCTCGGATCGCTGTACGGTCCGACCGCGACGTGGCGCGTGCCCGCGTCGGTCTCGACGACGAAGAGGAAGACCTGTTGCTCCGGGCCGTCCTCGGACAAGATGCGTGACTGGAAGGCTTCTTGCCGGAGCGAGCTCGCGACGAGGCCGCGCTCGCGCAGCCACGCGAAGACCTCGCCCTCGGCTTCGGCCGCCGGATGGAGATCGTCCCACGCCCACTGGATGCGCGCCGGCTCGAACCGGAGCAGGTGACGATAGAGACGCGCGCGGGAGCGTCGATCCGCGGCGAAGCGCTCGAGATCGGCGCGCGTCATGCGATCGCCGAGGCGCTCGCGCGCGATCGCCGCCTGAGCCTGGACCTCGATCGCGTCGTCGAGCTCGCTCGTGCTCGACTCGATCATCTCCGACAGGTGATCGAGCTCGGTACAGCTGAGCGCGCTCAGCGCGCGCTCCCCGCGGAGGAGCACGCGGACCCGCTCCGGATCGAGCTGCGCGACGAGCGTGGTCGCCTCGGGGAGCGACGCGACGTCCTCGCGCGCGCGAGTCCACGCGGTGATGAGCCCCTCGTCCATCCCCGTGAAGCGCAAGCTGGGCTGCGCTTCGCACGCTGCGGCGGCGACGCGGGTCAGATCGTCGAGCTGGGCGGGCGACCAGTCGACCTCGAAGAGCCCGGGCAGGTAGCGCTCGGCGCGCGGGAGGGACTCGAGCAGCTCGTCGACGGGGACCTGCGGATGGCTGGGGGCGTCCAGCATGCCGCGCAAGAGGTCGAGCGCCGGATCGGGCGTCTGCGCCGCCGCGCGCAACAGCTCGTCGCGCGTCGCTTCGTCGATGCGGTCGAATTGCCGTGCGAGCACGGCGAGGCGGTTGTAGCGCGCGGGCATCGCGCGGAGCGCCGCGTGCACGACGGCGCCTCGGATCCTCGGCTCGTCCGCCGCGCTCGCGAGCGCGGGCCGGTCGAGCAGCGCATACAGCTCGTCTTCGTCGGCTGACGTGAGCTGCGGCCCGGCGAGCTCGCGCAGAAGGACGAGCGCGAGCACGCGCTGTGCCACGCACGCCACGCTGACCTCGCCCGCCAAGTCACAGTCGTGCGGCGCCTCGCCCACGAGGTCCCCGAGGACCACGGGGAGCTCCGAAGGCGGCGAGGGCGCGGCGTGGTCGTACGGCGGTTGCGTCGCGGCGACGAAGACCACGAGCAGCACGATCGCGGGTCGGAGCGCGGCGAGCGACATCCCCGCGATCGCGCTCGTCCGCACCTCCGCGTGCTCGTCGCGATAGAGCCCGAACGCTTCGCGGCGCGCGACCTCCCGCAGGTCGCGCACGCCGCGCACGAGGGCGAGGACGGTCGGGATGAGCAGCACGTCGCACAACAGGCTCATCACCCCGAGTTGGAGGGGCGACCAGCTGCCCGCGCGATCGGTGATCGGCGGATAGTACCCGGCCGCGCAGGCGGGGCAGACGCCGCCGTCCCCGCGTGCGGCGGCGTGAGGCTCGCCGCACGTGCGACACACCGCCGAGTCCGCGGCCGTGGGGGGAAGGGAGCTCATCGTGGTCGGTCTCGGTGATGCTGAGGGTAGGTCTCCCAGGCCCGCTCCGCACGCCGAGGACACGGACGCACGAGGTCGCGGAGGCTATTCCGCTTCCGCGACGGCCTCATCCGGGCCGGCGTCGCCCGCGAGCACGCGGTAGAGCGCGGGGTCGTCGATGGCGCGCATGTGCGGACCGCCCTTGCCGTGCCGGACTGCGACGAGCTCGGCCGCGATGCTCACCGCGATCTCCTCCGGGCTCACCGCGCCGATCGCGAGACCGACGGGTGCATAGACGCGCTCCATCGGAGGCAGGCCGCGGCGCGCGTGGATGCGCTGGAGGATGCGAAATACTTTGCGCTTGCTCCCGATCATCCCGACGTAGGCGTGCGGCGCGCGCGCGTACGTGTCGAGCGCCTCCTCGTCGAGGCGATGGTCGTGGGTGACGATGAGCACGAGGTCGCGCTCGGTGGGCGCCACGCGCTCGAGCGACTCGCGCGGCTCGGCGAGGATCCGCGTGCAGCCGGGCAAGCGGACCTCGGTGTTCAGCTCCTCGCGCGGATCGACGACGACGACGTCCATGTCGATGGTCTGCGCGATCGCCGCGACGGCGCGCCCCACGTGCCCCGCGCCGAAGACGATCAGCCGATCGCGGCCGCGTACCGGTTCCACGAACACCTCCATTCTGCCTCCGCAGCACATCCCGAGCTCGCGCAAGAGATCTTTCTCGACGAGACGCGGCGTCCGATCCACGAGGCAGCGGCGCAGCTCGTCGGTGATGAGGTGCTCGATCGCCCCGCCGCCGATCGTGCCGATCAGATCGCCTTCCGCCGTCAGCAACATGCGCGCACCGGGCCGCTGCGGCGTCGAGCCGCTGGAGCGGACCACCGTCGCGAGGGCACCGGTGCCGCCGCGCGAAAGCAGCGCGAGCAGCGCTTCGGTGACCTCTCGCATGGAGGAGAGAGTATCGCCGGGGCGGTAGGGCGCTGCAAAGGGCGGCCGGAGGGCGCACGAACGACACGGAACGGAATCGGACACGGAAACGGAATCGGACACGGAAACGGAAACGGAAACGGAATCGGAAACGGAAACGGAATCGGAAACGGAATCGGAATCGGAAACGGAAACGGAATCGGAAACGGAAACGGAAACGGAAACGGAATCGGAATCGGAATCGGAAACGGAATCGGAAACGGAATCGGAATCGGATCGGAATCGGAATCGGAATCGGAATCGGAATCGCACATCGGCAGTCGCCTTGCGTCAGCGAAGCCGTGAGCGGCGCGCTCTCCCTCTCCCGTCCTCGAACGCGCACCGTCGAAGATCGAACACGTCACCCTGAAGGATCCCGACGGTCCCCCTCGCCCCTGCTGCTACCCTTCGCCCGTGGATCGGAGGCTCGCCTCCTGGACGGCCGGCGTGTTCGCGCTCCTCGCGATCGGCGCGATCGTCTATGTCCTCCGCACCCCCGATCCGGTCCTCCCGATCGAGGTGCCGGTGCGCGAGATCCCGCTCGCGGGGCGCGCGTCGGAGTCCGTCGCCGAGCTGTCCGGCCTCGCCATGCGCCACGACACGCTCGTCATGTTGCCGCAGTATCCCGCCCGTCACGGTTCGGTGCTGTTCGCGCTCACCGAGTCGCAGATCGAAGGTTACCTTGACACATCCGGCGGCGCCCCGCTGACCCCGAGCGAGATCCCGCTCGACAGTCAGGGTATCGAGGACACCGTCCAGGGCTTCGATGGCTTCGAGGCGATCGCGTTCGGCCGCGACGAGCACGTGTACTTCGCCGTCGAAGGCCTCCGGAGCGCCACCACGTCAGCGGGGTTCCTCGTGCGCGGGCGCGTCGAGGGGGACCTCGCCCGGATCGTCCTCGAGCCCGAGCACCTCGTTTCCCTGCCGCCGCAGAACGAGCTCGAGAACACCGGCTACGAGGCGATCGTGCTGCAGGGAGATCGCGTGCTCGCGCTCTACGAGACGTACGGGGAAGTCAACCCCCATCCGCGCGTCATGGCCGCCGATCTCGACCTCACCGGTGCGCACGAGCTGCCGATGGCGCCGCTCGAGTACCGCATTACCGACGCGACCGCGATCGATCGCACGGGGAGCTTCTGGGTCGCCAACTACCACTGGCCGGGCGCGCCCTGGTCGCCGGGGAGCTGTTCGCTGACGGAGCGCTACGGCCGAGGAGCGAGCCACTCGCGTTGCGCCACGGTGGAGCGCCTCGTCGAGCTCCACGTGACCGACCAAGGCGTGGTGGTCAGCGACCGCGCGCCGATCCAGCTCGAGCTGATCGACGACGACCACGCCCGCAACTGGGAGGGCGTCGTCCGATTCGGAGAGCACGGCTTCTTGCTCGTCACCGACGAGTATCCGCGGACCACCCTCGGCTACGTCGAGGCGTCGTCGGAGAACTGAGCGTCACGCTGAGGCGAGGCTCAGAACATCCCGGAGCCACCGCGCATGCAGTTCATGCACTCCGGCGCGGTCGGAGTCATCGAGCAGCTGAGCGGGCAGTATTGGACGCGGTTGAACACATACTCGGCCCCGCTGCCGTCGTCGATCGCGTCGCACTCGACACTGAGGCCGAGCACGCTCATCTCGCCGTAGCCACCGCTCGCCGCGAATTGCGCGGCACAGGCTTGATCGGTTCCGACCCACGACGGGAGCGGGGGGAGCTCTTGGACGACGTCTCGCGTCATGTACCAGAAGTCGCCCGTGCACACGCGCGACACCGTGCAGTCGCTCGGCGACGGTGCGTCGGCGCTGCCCGCCTTCAGCGTGTAGCAGAGGTTGAACCGACCTTCGCAGTCGACGGTCAGCCGATCGGCGGTCCAGATCGACGAGGGCGGCGTGGGAGGGGGCGTGCTGAGCGACGGACACATCCCAGTGTCCGGGTGCGTCGAGACCGCATAGATGCCACCTGGGGAGTAGGTCGCGAAGCAGGGACTCAAGTTGTCGAGCTCCCAGCGGCCGGCGCTGAAGCAGCGGCATGCTTGCGGGCCGCGCGTCGCACCGTCGACGGGGAGCACCGCGCCGACGCAGGGGCCCCACGTGCCGCGGAACTCGTCGAACGGATTGCACGTCGTCATGCCGTCCCGACAGATGCCGCGGTTGCGGTTGACGCGTAGGCCCGGCCAACACGCGGCGGTCTCGCCGATGTCGTTGCAGGGGCAGCCCTCGCGGTTCTTGTCGTCCGGGCACTCGGGCGTGCCGCCCGGCGGGTCCGCGACCGCGCGCATCGTTCCGTCCTCGAGACACTCCATCGGCGGGGGATCGTCGGCGAAGAACGCGTCCGGGTTCGGCGCGGCGTCGCGGAGGTTGCCGGAGTCGCGGTAGATGAAGTCCGGTCCCGCGTCCGTCCGCCCCACCGCCGCGGCGTCCATCCGTGGATCGATGCACGTGCCGCTGATGCAGCTCGCGCCCGCGCTGCACGTGCTGCCCACGTCGCATGGGCAGCCGTGCGTCCCGACCGGGCACCCCGGCGAGGGCGAGCAGGTACACCCCGCCACCCACGTCGCGGCGTATGCGAGCCCGCTGAGCGCGAGGCTGCTCAAGATCCGCCGTGCCATTTCCCACCTCCCCTTGTGGTACGGCGCTCAGCCTATCACCCCAGCGCGCGCGATCACTCCGCCGGCCCGCGGTCCTCGCTCCGCGCACGGATAACAAGTGGCTTACGACCGCGCGCCATGCCGGATATGGTCGGCCCTCGATGGACGTCCAGGTCGTCGACTGGCTCGCGCTCACCGTCCGATGGATGCACGTGGTGTTCGGCGCGGCGTGGATCGGGACCTCGTTCTACTTCAACTGGCTCAACAACCACGTGCGGCCGGTGGAGGGAGGCGAGACGCCCGCGGGCGTCGCCGGCGAGCTGTGGAGCATCCACGGCGGCCACTTCTATCGCGTGGTCAAGTACGAGGTCGCGCCCGACAAGCTCCCGACCACCCTCCATTGGTTCAAGTACGAGGCGTACCTGACGTGGGTCACCGGGTTCCTGCTGCTGATCCTCGTCTACTACCTCGAGCCGTCGTCGTATCTCATCGACGCACAGGTCAACGCGTCTCTCCATCCTCACGTCGCGATCACCATCGCCGTCGGCACGCTCCTCGTCGGGTGGGTCGTCTACCACCTCCTCTGCAAGTCCCCGCTCGGTCGACATCCGGTTCCGCTGGCGCTCCTCGGGTTCGTGTTGCTCGTGGGCGTCGCGTTCGGGCTCACCCAGCTCTTCGGGAGCCGCGCCGCCTATATGCACTTCGGCGCGCTGCTCGGGACGATCATGGCGTGGAACGTCTTCTTCGTGATCATCCCGAACCAGCGCAAGCTCGTCGACGCGATGACCGCCGGCAAAGAGCCGGACGCCGAGCTCGGTCGCGCGGCGGCACAACGTTCGTTGCACAACAACTACTTCACGCTCCCCGTCCTCTTCGTGATGGTGAGCAACCACTACCCGATCACGTACGGTCACGCGTGGAACTGGGCGATCCTCGTCGCGCTGTCGCTGACGGGGGCGGGCGTCCGACACTGGTTCAACCTCCGGGGCCTCGGTCACCGCAACGTCTGGATCCTCCCCGCCGCCACCGTCGCGATGGTCACCCTCGCGATCGTGAGCGCACCCCGCCGCACGGAGTACGAGGGTCCCGCCACGTTCGCGATGGTTCGCGACATCGTCGAGCGGCGCTGTGTCCCGTGCCACTCGGCGCAGCCGACGAGCGAGCTCTATCCCACCGCCCCGCAGGGGATCATGTTCGATCAACCCGAGCAGATCCTCGACCGCGCGCCGCGGATCTACAACCAGGTCGTCGTGTCTCGGCAGATGCCGCTCTCGAACCTCACCGGGATCACGGACGAAGAGCGCGCGATCATCGGCGCGTGGTATGCGCGCGGCGCGTCCGACGATGGAGGCTGACGCTCCCGCGCGGCGCCGGCGATATTTGCCGCCACGCCAGCAGCGCCGCAACGATCGGTGCTACCTTCGTGCGGGGGTACGCGAGTGACGAACGCGTCTCGGCCGACGGTACTCGTGCTCGACGACGACGAGCTGTGGCTGCGCTCGTTCGGTCGTGCACTGCGCGCGCGCGGCGCCGACGTCGCCCCGTTCACCACCCCCGAGCAAGCGCTCGTCGCGCTCGCCGATGAGCTTCGCCCTTCGGTGCTCGTGATCGACTACGTGCTCGGGCGCGGCTGGGATGGTGCGCGCTTCGCCGAAGCGGTACGAGGCCAGCGCGCGATGCGCGGCGAGGAGGGGGCGGGTCCGCCGTTGATCCTGCTGAGCGGGACGCTCGGACAGGTGGGGGCGTGGCGCCGTCGGGCGTTCGATCTCGCGCTGTCGAAGTCGACGCCGGTGGCTGCGCTGGTCGAGCAGGTGCTCGCCCTCGCGCGCTCGGGTCGTTCGGCGGACTCGCACGCGCGGATCGTGCTCCCAGAGGACGGGGCGCAGGGGCCGGTGGCGGTGTACCGACCGAAGAAGCAGACTCCCAGCTGATTCGTGTCCAGCGTCACGCTACGCCTCTTGCTTCCTCCATCCGTCGGTGCCGCGCGGGCGCGCGCCCGCGCGGAGCTCCTCGACCAGTCGCTCCGCGCCGATCTCGCGGAGGCGGTCGAGATCGAGGTCGCGTCGGGGTACGGCGAGCTGGCGAGCCGCGTCGAAGCGGGCGGTACCGATCTGGTGTGGATGCCGCCGACGATCTGCGCGCGGCTGGAGCCGCAGCTGCGCCGCATCTACAAGTGTGTGCGCTACGGCGGGACCACGTACCGCTCGGCGCTGGTCACGCGGCAGGGCGAGATCACCTCGATCGAGCAGCTCCGGGGCAAGCGCGCGGCGTGGGTCGATCGGCTCTCCGTCGGCGGCTACCTCCTCGGCGCGGCGGAGCTTCGACGCGCGGGGATCGACCCGGAGCGCGACCTCGCCTCCGAGTCCTTCGTCGGCAGCTACCCCGACGCGCTCGCCGCGCTGCTCGAGAACGAGGCGGACTTCGCCGCGATCTCCGTGCGCGATGAGACGCTCGGCGCGCTCCGCGACGCGCTCGCCGCGCACGGCGGCAAGCCGGCCGCCGATCGGCTGATCAGCGTTCGCACCACCCGCAGCTCGCCGAACGACGCGGTCGGCGTGACGCGCGCGCTGGACGAGCGTCGCGCCGAGCGGCTCGCGCGCCGCGTGTTCGAGACGGAGGGGACGCGCTCGCGCGCCGCGCTGTGCCTCGCGCTCGAAGCGGAGGGCTTCACGCGCGCCGATCCCGAGGAGTACGAGGCCCTGCGCCGCATGCTCCCCCGCCCGCGCTGAGGACCGACCGGTCGGCGGACGAAAATCGAGCGGCCGAGCGAAGCGGAGCCGACGGCAGGGGGTGGAAGCCCGCGAGCGCCCAGCGAGCGCCGAGCTGGAAGCAAAGACCCGCGAAGCGGGTCGGAGCGCGCGGCGGGCCCTCCACCCCGCCGACGGCTCCGCTTCGCTTTGCCTCCGGCTCGAATTCAGTCGTCGCCGCCGCGCGGGCCGTGATCGTGCGGGAGGCTGGTGCGTCCCGATCGCAGGTAGACGAACGGCGTGATCGCGAGGAGGTTCGAGACCCGCGACATGTACACGTCCGCGTAGCGCTCGATCTGACGCGCGAGGTGGCTCTTGTCGTTGCCCGTGCGCAAGAGGAGCCCCCAACGTTCGTTGACGAGCTCCGAGGCCGCCTTGGCGAGCGGTCCGATCTGCGCGTCGAGTCTCACGAGCTGCTCGCGCGTGGCATGCATCATCTTCTCGAGCTCCGCCTCGGTCTCGGCCGGCTGCGGGCCGTAACCCTGGCGCAGGCGCAACAGGCCGAGCCGAAGGCGCGAGAAGCGGTGCTCGAGGTCGGTCTTGTGCGCCATCTTGGCGGAGAGCTCCGCCTGGTGTTCCTGGAACGCGGTCAGCGCCTCCAGCTCCTCCTCGAGCGGGCGCATGATCAACGCCGTGCGCCATCGCAAGAGAGATTGCGAGACCCGGACGTCGCTGAAGATGTGGTCGCCGACGTACAGGATCTCGTCGCCGTTCAACCCGAGCGACGTCTCCACCGCCGCCGCGTGCGCGCCGACGTACGTCCCTCCGAGCTCCGGCTTCAGCACCGGGAGGAGCCGGCCCTCGGCGTCGATCACCTCGAAGCACGGGTTCTTGTGCTCGAAGAACGACGGCTTGCGCGCCGACACGATCACCATGTCGAACAGCTCACGCCACGTCATCTCGCCCGGGAGGAACCGGTCGAACGCGTAGCTCATCATCGACTGGGTGTACGGCCACTCGCTGTTCGTGATGAGGATCAGCTTCTTCTGCGCCGCGCGCATGTCCATCAGCGCGAGCGGCAGCTCCTCGTCGAGCATCACGAAGCGATCGGGGTCGCTCATGATCTGCGCCTTGAGCTGGCCCTCCATGTGCGCCTCGTCGAGGCTCGAGCGCACCGCGCGGTAGAGATCCGCGTAGCCCAACGTCCCCGGGATCTCGCCGCGGTCGAGTCTGTCCACGAGCTGTGCATACATGCACGCTTCGCTCAGCGAGAACAGCGTGTTGAGGAACTGCCAGCGCGGGTTCGCGAGGTCGACGATGTCGCGCTCGTAGCGCTCGCGCTGCTCCTGCCAGTCGAGCATCCGGGTGCCGTGCATCGCGCGCTTGATGAAGCCGAAGCGGTTCGCCTTCACGACGTTGCCGTGCTCGAGGTCGAGGATGAGCCCGAGGCGGATCATCTCGTTGTCGAACTCGATCCCGTTCACCGGGAAGCCGCGCGTGAGCAACCGCTGGCGCAGGTGCTCGTACGCCATCCGCTCCCACGCCTCGACGTGGTAGTGGATGAGCGTGTAGTCCATGTCGAACCCGATCGCGCGGATCGACCGCAGGTTCAGCGTGCGGTTGCAGTAGATGCGCCGCTCCGGTGGGGGCGCGTCGAACCCGAGATCGTAGGTCTCACTCATCGGAGCGCCGACTAGCGCAGGTAGCGGTTGGCGAGCTCCTGGACGACGCGGATGTCGAACGGCTTCTCGAGCGCGTGATCGACGCCGAAGCGCTCGGCGACCTCCTCACGACGCACGCTCGCGGTGATCAGCACGACGGGTGGGCGCGGGGTGCCGAGCACGCGGAGGAGCTCTTCGCCGTCGAGCTGCGGCATCATCAGATCGACGAACAGCATCGCGGGTCGGTTGAGCTCGTACGCGCGGATCGCTTGCATCCCGTCGGACGCCGTCACGACGCGATGACCCTCGTGCTCCAGCGTGCGCTTGAGCAGCGCGCAGAGGTCGGGGTCGTCGTCGATCACCAAGATCGGTCCGGGCTGGGACATCGCCCGGAGGATACCTGGTTTGGGCGAGGCGCGGCGCTCAGGTCTCGATCGAGACGGTCGAGAAGCCGGCCGCGCCACCGCAGGTCGTCGTGCCGATCACGTAGACCTGGATCTGGATCCGGCCCACGCGGATCACGCGGATGTCACGCAGGTCCGACTCGAGGAGGGTGCGCAGCGCGGCCACGGCCGCCTCGTCGTTGGAGTAGCCGAGCTGGGTAAAGAAGCGATCGACGGTCTGGGTCTCGACCGGCGTGCTCGGCGGCAGCCCGAGGGTCGGCAGGATGGTCGACGTCGTCTGTGGCGTCGCGAACGTCACCGCGGTGAGGGGATAGTCCGACTCGCTCGTGAACCACATGCCCGCGGCCGCGGTGCCGATCTGCGACGACAACGACTCGCAGCTCCCCATCACGGGAGGCGCGCTGTACGCCTTGATCCGCGTCATCGCGGCGGTGCCGACGTAGTAGAGCGCGGCGAGCTCGCCCATCGTGTCGATCGGTCGGGCGGCCATGATGCTCGTGACGGCGCGCGAGTCGAGCGGCACGGACTCGCGCAGCGTGGCCGAGCTCGCGGTGTTGACGACGTCGAGCGCGCGCTGTGCCTCCGCGACCGTGAACGCGACCGAGTCGAACGTCCCGAGCACGTCGTCGGGTCCCGGCACGAGGCCGTGCGACGCGGCGTAGGCGATGAGTCGATCGATCGCGAGCGTCCCGACGTAGCTGACCGCGTCGACCTCGGCGAGGTCGTCGAATGGGTCGTCGTCGCGCGTCCCGAAGAGGCCGTCGGCCCCGTCGCGGTGCGCGATGAGATTCCGCGCCGCACGGCTGTCGAGGGGGACCGACTGGTCGAGCAGCTCGAAGGTGGTGGTCGGCGCGTTGAGCAGCCGGGTCACCCCGACCTCCTCCGGCGTGAAGCGCAGCGCCTCCACCATCGCGGCGTCGTCGTCGACGTCCGCCGCGCAGGCGCCGAGGAGAACCAGAGCGACGAGACCACCCACCGCGTTTCGCATGCGCGCGGAGTTAGCACCGAGCGTGCCACCGCGCCGGGAGCCATCGCGCGAACGGGCCGGCTCCCGCGCTAGCCGGCTCGGACGCGTCGGGCTGGCGCCCGCGGGGGCCAGGGCGAAAGCGCCCCACGCGCGCGTCGGTCGACGGCGCTCAGACGGTGATGATCGGCAGCGAGGTCATGCTGTATTGCGTGATCTCGGCGAGCTTCGGGTTCGACGGCGCGAACCAGCCGGGCACCGTGGCGTTGTCGGTGTACGGCATCGACGCGCCGCGCGGCCACTCGCTGCGCGGGACGCCCATCGCGTCGAGGCAGGTGGTGAGCCACTGGTAGTAGTGGAGTCCGGGGAGGCGGCCCGCGTCGACGAGCTGCTGTCCGGTGGTGCCGCCGTTGGAGCCCAGGTAACGTCCGTTGCGGTTCCGATAGTCGACGTACATCCCGGTGCGGAGCGCGCCGCCCGCGCCTCCCGCCATCACGACCGGCTGCGAGTCGTTGTCGTGGGTGACCGGTCCGGATTCGTTGGTGAAGAAGACCAACGAGTTGTCGAGGACGGTGGCGCCGTCCACGTCGATCAAGGAATCGAGCTTGCTGATCAGATCGACGTAGACCATCTGGAAGAAATTGCGCGACGTGATCTGCAGCATCGCCTCGCGCGTGGGATCGGCGTCCGCCGTGTGCGCCACCTCGTGGAAGCCGCCCACCGCGTCCATGCCGCCGTGGAAGTCGTCGATGTAGCGCGCGACCGCGACGCGCGAGCTGTCGCACATGAACGCGGCGACGATCACGTCGTTGTAGAGCCGGTAGAACCGACCGTAGCTATCGGGATCGTTCTGGTACGGCCCGTACACCGCGAAGCGCGAGCCCCACTCCTCGGTCGGCTGCATCACGTCGGCGCAGCTCGCGGCGGGCGGCGCGTGGAGCGCGGCCTGGATCGCGAAGAGGCGCTCCATGTAGTCGTCGAGGCGTTGCTTGTCGACGTTGCTGATGCGGGCGCCCGGTCCGGTCGTACCGTTGCGAACGCGCCGATAGCTCTCGATCACGCGATCGACGACCAACGGCCGCGGCGCGGGACCCGGATCGGTGGGGACGTACACCTCGTTGAACAGCGCGCGCGTACCCGACGCGGTCGGAACGATCTCGAGCGAGGAGCTGCGGTCGGACGGGTTCGACCAGGTCGTGCTCGTCCCCTCGCGCCCGATGTGGAGCGAGCGGCGGCGCGGCACGTCGGGGTAGACCGAGCTCGAGTACGCCATCACCTGATCGATGGTCGGCGTGTCCGCGACCTCGCTGTCGCCGGCGAGGGTCATCGATCCGTAGTTGCCGAGCTCGTGCGTGCCGTGCGCGCAGTACCAAGGCACGTCGAGGCCGCGCAGGAGGTTCATCTTCGCGATGAGCGCCGGCGTGAGCTGCGCGTCCGGCGCGCGCAGCACCGGCGAGAGCACCGTCTCGCCGCCCGACTGGGTGAACGGGATCGCCCCATGGGTGATCACGTGATCGCCGAGCACGGTGGTGGTGTCGGAGATCGTGTCGTCGGCCGGCCACATGTGCTCGTGGCGAACCCCGCCGTGCTCGAGGTGCATCGCGACGAAGCGCTTGGGGCCGGCGGTCGGTTGTGCCTCACCGCGTCGCACGAGCGAGGGCAGGAACGGGACGGCGAGCGTGAAGCCCCCCGTGCCCAAGAGGAACAAGCGTCGACCCACGCGTCGGGTGCTCACGGCGCCACCTCCAACGTCCGAACCCGGAACGCCGGGTCCAGCACCACCAAACCGAGGACCTCGGAGAGCGGGCGATCCTCGTCGATCGCCTCGTCGATGCTGCGGAGCACACAGCTCTCGGCCCCGCGCGGATCCTCGGGGCGCCCGAGCGCGAAGCGCACGTAGTGGCGCGAGAAGCACGCGGACGGGAGCTCGGTTTCGTAGAGCCGCGCCGACAGCTCGGAGCCGCCGTCGATCGTCCCCTCGATCCCCACGAGCTGCGCGCTCGCGTCGACCGGCACCTCGATCGTCGGGTTGCCGTCCGGATCGAAGAGCTGCTCCATCGTGCGGTGGCGCCCGAGCGGGTCGAACTCCTCGAGCGCGTAGCCCGCCGCGTTGAGCGCGTGGTGGCAGCTTCCGCAAAACTCGCTGCCAGTGATGATCTCGTTGCCGTCGCGGGTCGACGTGGTCGCCTGGTCGACGGGGGCGAGGCCGTTCATCGCGCCGGCGGGCGGCGGATTGATGACGTCGCACATGATCTGTCGGCGCACGAACACGCCGCGCAGGATCGGATGGGTGCGCGGGCCCGGTCCCGGCGGCGTGATGTCGGAGCGAGGCAGCAGCATCCCCGCGCGGGTCAGGATGCCGACGCGCTCGTCGGGCACCGCGACCGGCGATCCGTCGGCCGACGGCGTCATGCCGTAGAGCGCAGCGAGCTCGGGGCTCTGGGTCACCGTCATATCGCTGAGGAAGAAGTCGCGGAAGGTGCCGCCATGGCGCACGAGATACACGAACAGCTCTCCGACCTCGTCGCGCACCGCGCGATCGAGCGCGTCGTCGATCACGAGGTCACCCCGCAACATATCGTACGCGGCTCCGGTGCCGCCGCTCAGGTTCACCACGCGGTCGAGCTTCAGCCACTCGTCGAGCAGCTCGCGCATCGAGCTCTCCGCGCGCGGGTCGGCGAGCACGCGGCTGACCTCGGTCGACCAACCCTCGTCGGTCATCAGCGAGCCGTCCTCCGCCGCCGCCATCAGCGCGTCGTCGGGCATCGAGTTCCAGAAGTGGTAGCTGAGCCGCGCGGCCGCTTCGTAGGCGTTCAACGGGCCCTCGCCCTCGAGGTGGAACACGAACGAGGGCTGCGCGAAGAACACGGTGACGAGCTCGCGGAGGCCCTCGACGACGATGGTGTCTCCATCGATGTACGCCTCGTCGCGGTAGAACGCGCGCTCGTCGTCGGTGAGCGGACGCCGGTGGGTGAGCGGGCCGAGCGTGTCGACGATCGCGTCGAGACACGCCGCGTCGTCGCTCGGATCGCCGTTCGTCGCGCAGGCTCCCGCCCACGCCTCGATGCGCGCGTCCGACGCCGTCATCTCGGCCGCCACGCCTTCGGCGATGCGGAGGTCCGCGCGGACGAGCTCCTCGGACAGCGACTGGTCCGAGCGGCCGAACAGGCGTTGCCCCGGCGTCGAGGGGTGATCGACGAGCTGGTCGACGGGCCGCGTCGCCAGCTGGGGCGCGAGCGAGTCCATGATGCCGGCGACGGTGCCGCGATCGTAGAAGCGCGAGAGCACCGACTCGACCGTGTTGCGGTGCTGGATCCGCGAGAGGCGTCGCGCCGGCAGGTCCTTACCGACCATGCCCTCGTGGCACTCGAAGTCGGTGAACCGCTCGGTGATCGGCGGCTCGGTGGGTCCGGGGCTCTCGTAGACGCCCTGACACCCTGCGACCTGACACCCTGCGACCAGGAGGACCGCGAGCGCCCATCTGCGCCCGCTTTCCCGCTCCGCTGTCCCCGCGAAGATCGCCATGCCCCTCCGTACCGCTCGGGCCCGATTTCGGCTCAGCGATCCCGTGCTGCGATCGCCGGCGCTCAGGATATCCGCGGAAGGGGTCGCGTCGCGAGGGTCTAGATCGAGAAGAACTCCCGGATGCGGCTCATCAGCTCGCCGCGCCGCGCGTCTCCGTTCTCCTCGCTCGACTCGCGCTTGTGCTGCGCGGCGCCGAGCTGTTGCTCGCGCTCGGCCAGCGCGTGCCCGAGCTGGTCCACGAGATCGGGGGCGACCTCGAGCAGCGGTTGGAGCGCTTCCTTGCTCACTACGAGGAGCGAGACCTCGCCGTCGGTGCGCACGGTGGCCGCGCGCTGCTCGCCGGTCATCAAGCTCATCTCGCCGAAGAACTGGTCTTTGCGCAGCGTGGCGACGTGCTGCATCCCGTCGTGCGCGTCGACGAGCACGTCGAGCTCGCCGCGCTCCACGATGAACAGCTCTTCACCGTAGTCGCCCTGCTGGATGACGATCTCCCCCGGCGCGTACAGACGCCGCTCGGTGTGGATCGCGAGCTCGTGCAGGAGCTCGTGGGAGAGCGGCGCGAAGATCGGCACGCGCTCGATCGCCTTCTCGACGTCGGCGACGATCGCCACGTGCTCGGCCTCGGTCATCGCGTTGGTGCGCTCGATCATCGTGATGCGGCGCTGCACCGCGGGGATCGGCACGGCCGCGCGGCGCAGCGCGTACCAGAGGCGATCGCGGACGCGGCTGTCGAAGATCTCGCGCTGCTCGAAGTCCTCGATGAAGTAGCGCACGCG
Organism: Sandaracinaceae bacterium; assembly: GCA_050186575.1. Taxonomy (GTDB): domain Bacteria; phylum Myxococcota_A; class Polyangia; order Polyangiales; family Sandaracinaceae; genus JAUHXR01. Next base: position 190,142 of record JBFWYI010000001.1, read on the forward strand.
GTACTCGATGCCGCGCTCGGTGAACGCGATGGTCTGGATGTCGGGCGGCGGGTGCGAGCGTACGCCCTCGACCTCCACGATCGCCTCCGCGAGCAAGCGATGCACACGCGCAGGCGGAGTCTCGGATGGTGCAACGATCGTTGCGCTCCGGCGCACGAGGCGCGTCGGCTTGCTGTAGTTGCGGATCGGCGCCTTCGCGAGGAGGTTGTTCGGGACCGTGACCTCGATGCGATCGATCGTGAGGATCCGCGTCGCGCGCCAGTTGATCTCGAGGACCTCGCCGGTGTGATCGGAGTCGTCGTCGAACTGGATCCAGTCGCCGACCTCGAACGGCTCCTGCGTCTGGATCGCGAGGCCGGCGAACAGGTTGCCGAGCGTGTCCTGGAGCGAGAGGCCGACCACGGCGGTGAGGAGCGCCGACGTCGTCAACAGCGATGTCGCCTCGACGCCGGCCTCGTGGAGCACGACCAGCGCGCCGATCGCGTAGAACGCGCCCTGGATGATGTCGCGGAAGATCCCGGGGAAGAGGCGACCACGACTCTTGCGGCGCGGCTCGACGACGCCATGGAGGATCAGAAGGTAGAGCGAGCGCGCGACCGACAGCACGAGCAGCGCGAGGGCGGTGATCTCGAACGGCTTGCTGTCGCTCGGGTCTTGGATGAACCCGCTCGCGAACGTGATCGCGATGCTCAGGACGAGGAACACGAGCGGCGCGCGCAGGAGCCGCTTCTCGCTCTTGGGAACGACGAGCCGCAGCACGAACAGCAACCCGACGGCGAGCGCGATGCCCACGCCCCCGAACGGGGTGATCATGCCCTGCATGAACGCGTAGACATCGTCTCGGTTCACGGCCCGCCAATCTACTCCCTTTTCTCGGCCGTCGCCTGAGATCGACGTGGCATCGTGAGCGGGTGGGGCTCGCCGCGTCGATGAGTGAGTTTTTCGTGAGCCGTCGGGTCGGGCGGCCGCATCCCTCCGGCATGCTCTTCGCGCTCGCCCCGGATCCCGTGCCCCTCGTGCGAGGGGACGACATCGACGATGCGACGCTGGTCGGCCGGGCGAGAGGCGGGGATCGCTGGGCGATGGAGGCTCTCTATCGACGGCACGTGCGCCGGGTGACGAACGCGGTGACGCGGATGGTGGGGCGCACCGGAGACGCCGACGATGCGGTCCAGGAGGCGTTCCTCGTCGCGTTCAGCCGACTCGACGACCTGCGTGATCCCGGAGCGTTCCGCGGCTGGCTGGCGCAGATCGCGGTCAACGAGGTCCGCATGCGGCTCCGCAAGCGCAAGCGCCTCCGGAGCTTCGCGCAGAAGGACGACGAAGACGACGCGACGCTCGAGCGCTTGGCCAGCGAGGACGCGTCGCCCGAGGTGCGGGCGGAGCTCGCGAAGCTGGATCGTGTGCTCGCGTCGATGGACGTGGAGCTGCGCATGGCGTGGACCCTGCGCTATGTCGAGGGCTGGGAGCTGACCGAGGTGGCCACCGCGCTCGACTGTTCGCTGGCGACCGCGAAGCGACGCATCGGCGACGCGAAGCGGGCCGTCGACGTGCACGTAGGAGGTGGCCGATGAGCCAGCTCCCCGATCCGATCTCCCGCACGCTCGAGGACACCGTCGACGAGGAGCGTATCCAGCGGCTCTGGCGCGGCATCGAGGCGGGCCAGCGACCTCGCGTCGCGCCTTCGCCGCGGCCTCGCCGGTGGGGCGTCGTCGCGATCGTGGGCACGACGTTCCTCGCCGCCGCGGCGGCGCTCGTGCTCTGGTTTCGACCGGCGAGCGGTCCGCTCACGCTGGCCGACGGCGCGGCGATCCCGACGCGCGTGGAGCGCTCGATCGCGCTGTCGGATGCGTCGGCGCTGACGCTGGACCCGGGTACGCGCCTCGAGCTCGTCCACAACGACGGTGGAGATGTGCAATGGATCTTGCGTGAGGGGCGCGCGCGCTTCTCCGTCACGCCGGGCGGGCCGCGGCGTTGGTCCATCGAGATCGGGCTCGCCACCGTCGAGGTGGTCGGCACCGTGTTCACGCTCGAGCGCGCGCCCGATCACGCGAGCGTGTCCGTCGAGCGCGGGCGCGTGTTGGTCCGCGGTGAGCGCGTGCCCGACCGCACGGCGTCGCTCGGCGCGGGCGAGCGGATCCGGGTGGACGCGGCCGTGGCGCGCGCGCCCGCGGTCGACCTCGATCCGATCCCGACGCGGGTCGACGTCGAGCCCCACGAGCCGACGGAGGAACCGGAGCGCGCGCCCGAGGTGGAGCGACCGACTGTGCGATCGTCGGAGGGCGATCGCGCTGTCCCGCCGGACCGCGACGAGGCGGTCGGACCGACCGCCGAGGGGCTCCTCGCCGACGCGGATCGCGCTCGGCGCGCCGGGCGCGTCGACGAGGCGGCGGATTTGCTCGAGCGCGCGTCGGGCCTTCGAGACGATCCGATGGCCGGCCTCGCCGCGTTCACCTGGGGACGCCTCGAGCTCGACGCGCGCCATGATCCTCACGCCGCCGTGCGCGCGTTCGATCGTGCGTTGACGCTGCCTTTGACGGCGCGCCTCCGCGAGGACGCGATGGCGCGTCTCATCGAGGCGCACACCGCGGCTGGCGATCGCGCGGCGGCGCGCGAGGCGGCGCAACGTTACGTGCGATCCTACCCCGAGGGTCGTCACCTCGCGCGCGCGCGGGCGGCGCTCGACGCCTCCCCATGATCACGCGGCGCGCGTATCCCTGCATCGCGCTGCTGAGCGTGGCCTTCCACGCGCACGCCGCGGCGCAGAGCGCGCGCCTCGCGCCGATCGGGTGTGACGACGTCCCGTTCGCGCGCGAGGAGCTGGCGCGCGCCCTCGAGCTCGAGCTCTCGCTCGGCGGGGTGACGCTCGATGACGATGGTGCGATCGAGATCGAGGTGCGAGCCGCCGACTGCGCGCCCGGGGTCAGCGCGTTCGATCTCACCGTCGGGGAGGGACCGCACCGCCGCGCCGCTCGCGCGGACGTGTCCGCGGTACCGCTCGGCGGTGTGCCGCGCGCGCTCGCGCTCGAGATCGCAGAGCTCGTGCGCGGGCTCGAGGAGGGGACGGCGGACGCGCCGGACGAACCGAGCGAACCGGAGCCGGATCCCGCGGAGTCGGAGGCGTCGACCCCGTCGGTCCCCGACGTCGCCACGGCGCCCACAGTGCCGCCACCCGATGCCGCCGACGAGGAGGCGTCGTCTCCTGCGCCGCCGGTCGAGCTCGGCGCGGCGCTCGGGCTCCGCAACATGCCTGACAGTGGCGCGGTGCTCGCGTCGGTGCGCGCGCTCCTCGAGCTCCCGCTCGCGCACGACATCCCGATCGCGCTGCGCATCGACGCGGCCGCGCTCCTCGGTGCGGCGTCCGAGGTGCCCGCGCTGCTCCAGGTCGAGGGCGGCCTCGCGGTGCTCGTGCGCGCGGAGGCGGCCGACGCCGTCAATATTCGTTTCGGGCCTCGGCTCTGGCTCGGCCACGCGTGGCTCCTCGATGGCGGTCAGGCGACGTGGACCACGACCTCGTCCGACGTCCAGATCGGCGCCAGCCTCCTCGCGGGCGTCGATGTCCACCTCGCCGATCCGGTGCACCTCGTCATCGACGCGGAGGTCGGCTCGAACATCAACGGCCTCGAGCTCATGAGCGCGAGCGGTTCGCGCTCCGGCCTCGTCGGCGCGTACTGGGCGGCCGACGTGGGGATCGCGTTCGCGCTCTGAGGCCCCGCGATCTCCGGCCCGCGCTCCGAGGCCCCGTCGGCTCAGCGCTTGCGGGCGCGGCGAGGCGAGCTGCCGAAGAACTTCGTGAACGCCGCGCCGAACGCGCTCGCGCTCGCGTAGCCTGCCTCCTCCGCGACGTCGGCCACCGCCGCGCCCTGCTCGAGGCGGCGGAACGAGGCCAGCAAGCGCGCCCGCCGGCGCCACTCTCCGATCGAGAGCCCCGTCTCCTTCAGGAACAGGCGCTCGAGCGTCCGGCGGCTCGCGCCCGCGCGCGCCGCGAGCTGAGGGATGCGCTCACGCCCGCCGGGGTCGGCGTGCACGCGCTCGGCGAGCCGGCGCGCGCGCGGATCGCGTGGGGTGGGCAATCGCAAGGATACTTCCGGAGCACCGTCGAGGAGATCGAGCAGCACGTCGATGAGCGGCGCGTGACGCGCGGTGCTCCGATCGAGCGCGCCGAGCGGAGAGACGTGCGCGATGAGCTCGCGCAAGAGCGGTGACACCTCGAGCGTGCGCGTCATGCTCGGCGCATCGCGGATCGCTCCCGGTGCGAAGTAGAGCGTCCGCACCGCGACGGGCGCGCGCATCCTCTCGCGATGCATGAGGCCAGCCGGCACCCACACCGCCCGGTCGGGCGGCACGATCGCCTTCGCCTGCTCGGTCTCCACCTCGAGGTGACCGCTCAGCGCGAACGTGAGCTGGTGCCAGTCGTGCGCGTGCGCCGGCGTCTCGTGATCGAGCTCGAGAAACCCGATCGGCTCGGTCCGTACCCACACCGAGCCGTCCGGGAACGCTTGACGCATCTGCGAGAGTTTTTGCCGTTCTGACGGCGGCGCGTCAACGCCGCGGACACTAGAATGGCGCCTCTCGACGGAGGAAATCATGAATCAACTCGCCCACTTCGCGATCAACGCGGACGACGTGCCGCGCGCGCGCCGCTTCTACGAGTCGGTCTTCGGCTGGACGCTCTCGGCGTGGGGGCCGCCGGACTTCTATCAGATCGACACCGGCGGCGACGGCCCTCGCGGCGCGCTCCAGAAGCGGCGCGCGCTCGCGGAGAGCGAACGGACGGTCGGCTTCGAGTGCACGATCGCCGTGGAGTCGATCGACGCGATCGAGCAGGCGGTGTTGAGCGCGGGCGGCTCCGTCGTGATGAAGCGCTCGGTCATCGAAGGGGTCGGCACGTTGATGTTCTTCCGCGACACGGAAGGCAACGTATTTGGCGCCATGCAGTACGTGGCACGAGGCTGAGTGACTCGGACGCGGTTGGTGGCTAGCACGTTACATTGCGAGTGGTGGCGCGCCCTGGACGTCGCGGAGTGGGACACGCGCCGGACCGCGGACGCCGCCCCGGCCCGGATCCGGCTGGGGCGTGCGCCGTGGCGCGTTGGACCTCACGAGGCGCAGAAAACGTATCAGATCGTGACGACGGTCCAGCGTGCTCCGCCGACCGCAGCGACGGAGGAGCGGGCGCGTCACGTTGTCGTCACGGCGAGCTCCCTTCCGCGCGCACGAACATCTCGGTCGCGTCAGCGGCGAGGAACGTCACGCGGTCGTGCCCGAGCCACTGCATCGCGTAGCGGTTCGTCTGTCGGTCGACCGTCAGCTCGACTTGACGACCGTCGACGAAGCGCCATGTGCCGGTGGAGTGGCCCACGCCCGTCGACGCCTGCCCCGCGGCGCGACGGGTCGCCCACGAATGGTCGGCCGCGTAGCACTCGGTCGCGTCGCCCGCTACGCGGCGCCAGTAGCCGACCACCTGTTGCTCGGTGACCGTGTCGTCCGGATCGGGTCTCCGCACGTATGGGATCGGCGTCCCATTCTCCCCGGTCAGGCGAAGACCTGTCGCGTCACCGCCCACCGTCCACGTCGCGACTCGATCGAGGACCGTGATCTCGATCCGATCGTCGCCGACGAACCGGTACGTGCCCCGGCTGTTCCGCCGACTCGCCGTAGACGTACTGGCCGCCTTCGCGGAAGCACTCGTAGAACGTGGTCGGCCCGTTCCAACAGCCGAGGATCCACTCGCATGGTGGCTCCGCGATCGCGCCCTGGACGCCGGCGCGCTCGAGCGCTTGCTCGGCAGCGGTGTCCTGCGCGGCGGTGCTCGACGTGGTCTCGTCGCCAGACTCACCCGCGCCGCAGGAGAGGCACAGAGCGGTGAGCACGCCGAACGACGCGGTGAGGCGGGCGGTGGACGAGCGAGCCGTGTTGTGGAGGATTCTCATCATGGTCGCTCCTCGCGCAAATGCGATGCCACCGCTCGGAGCAGCGGGGCCCGAATCCTGCCGGATGGACGACGTCTTGTCGTCCGCCCGGCCCTCGAGAGGAGCCGAAGCGACGCGATGCGCGTCGGTGCGCTTCGCGATCGACCTGCACGAGCCATCCCGCCGCTCGCGCCGCTTCGCGGTTGTGTGCTCCCGGCGCTGGGCCGGCCGCGAGCGATGGGGAGCGACCCTCGCCTCGTCCTGCGGGGCGAAAGTCTCTCTGACTCGATGGCGGCGGCGATCAGCCGGCGCAGAAGACGGACCAGATCGTCACGACGGTCCGGCTCGCCGGGTAGAGGCCGATGGCCGCGTGCGCGCTGCAGTCGCCGTGGGTCCACCGGAAGTCACCGCCGTCGACGGCCCCGTAGCGGGAGCCCGCCTCGTCGATGTCGTGATCGGCGAGGAACGCGTCGAGCTGCGTCGGGAAGTCGTATTCGGCGCTCATCGTGCGCAATGTATCTTGAGCGGTCTCCTCTTGCTCCGGCATCGACCCGGGGCCCACCACGGACAGCGAGCGAGCGTACGCGAAGAGCGTCTCCATGCTCGGCGCCTCGCCCGTGTACTCGACGATGTCGACGCCGAGTTGACAGCCTGAGTCCGAGCTCGCGCCACACGCGCTGGAGCCCGACGCGAGGGTGAGCATCTCGTCGATCTCCGCCTCCGCGTCGACCGCCTCGATGCGCCCCGCGAAGTCTCCGACCTCGACGTAGGCCGCGCGGAGGTAGTCGTCGCACCCGCGGGCCACGCTCGCGGCGCCCTCGGCGCAGAAGCTCGACGGTCGTGGCCCTCCGTCGCACAGGTTCTCGAACGAGCGCTGGCTGATCCCATCCTCGCGACAGATCGCAGCGACCTCGGCCATCGTCGACTCGTACGAGAGGTCCTCCGTCGTCTGCTCGAGGCAGCGGAGGAGCTCGAGGCGCATCGCGCCGTTACAGACGGCGGGCTCGCTCTCGCACGCCTCGCCCTCGCACTCGAGCGAGAGTCGGAACGCGCCGCGACCGTTCGCGCCGTCCGTCCCGATGACGATGGCGTAGCGGCCGTCGCTGAACAGGCGGAAGTCGCTGAGCCGGCTGAGGTTGCCCCAGCCCGCGTCGTCGTCGAACGCGATCCGACGCGGTGCCTCGGTGTCCGACAGCCGGTACAGGAACATCGTCGTGTCGAGGCGGGAGGAGCTCCCCGTGCGCGTCACCTCGGCGGTGAGCACGGCGTCCTCGCGCGCGGAGAGCTCGTACGCGAAGAACTGGAAGTCGCGCGTGAACTCGCCGGTGACGGCGCTCCCAAACTCGATCGGCGCGCTGTCCAGATGGGTGAAGCCGTCGGCCTTGGCCGTGAGGCCGGGACCGTCGAACTCGGGCTCGACGGGCGCAGACGCGCCCATGCAGCCCGCGACGGCCAACATGGCCGCCAGGGTAAGCGTAAGGGACCGGGTCATCGTGTCTCTCCAAGAAGAAGTAAGAACCCGGGCTGGGGCAAGCCGTGCGCCACCCCGATCCGCGGCGGATCGACGCGTCCCGAGGCACGCGAGGGGGGACGCGCGAGCGCGAGGCGCCACCCGAGTGGCCGCCCGAGGAGCCACCGCCCCTCGGTTCGTAGACGAAGAAGGATAACTTGTCGCTACACGGTCGCTCGCGCTCAGCGCTCGCCGACGTGGCGTCGCCAGCGCGCCGACGCGCCGACGTAGCCGGGTGTCGAACCGGCGAGGGAATGCCCGAGATACGCGCTGCGCACGCACGGCCCGACGTGGATATCGCGCGTGCTCACGTCCGTGTCGATCACGCGGCCGTCTCCGTCGAGCTGTAGCGTCACGTAGAACTGCGCGTCGCCGGTCCCCACCTCGTCGAGGCACCGCGCCAGCGCGCGCTGCCCGCTAGCGTAAAGGCGCCTTGTCGCATCCATACCGAAGCTCGAGTCCGAGTGGTTCACGAACTCGAGCCGGGGATCGGGGGGACCCGCGGCCGCGACGGTGTGCCGTGCGCGCGCCCAGCGCGGGGGATGAGGACCCCTGTCCGGGCTCGGCTCGTCGATCTGCGGCCTGCGCGTGGGCGCCGGAGCACCGGCCTCGTCGGGCTCGGCGAGGCCGGTTGGCACGGGTTCCATCGGTACGAGCGGTGACCGAGCGAGATCCGTCCCCGCGTCGCTCACCACCGTCGGCGCGCGTGCGACCGCCGGTTCGTCGACCGAGGGAGCGTCCCCCGCGCCGAGGCCGATCACGATCGCGACGCCGGCGACGAGCGCGAGGGTTCCGAGGCCGACGGCGAGGATCACCCACCGCAAGGATCCGTGCTGGCTCGAGGTGGCTCGTCCACCGGGGACGGCGGCGCGGCTCAACGCCTCGCTCATGTCGATCGCCGAGGCGAAGCGCAAGCCAGGCTCGCGTTCGATCGCGCGATGGACGAGCCCGGTGAGGTCCGGCGGCAGATCCGGGCGGACGCTCGCGAGCGGCCGAGGCGCGCGCTCCATCATCGCGACCAGCTGCTCCGCCCCGGCGCCGTCCCACGGCAGCCGCGCGGCCAGCATGCGATAGAGGATCACGCCGGCCGCGAACACGTCCGTCCGCGCGTCGACCTCTCGCCCCTCGACCTGCTCGGGCGCCATGTATCCGGGAGTCCCGAGGAGCTGTCCGGTGTCCGTGAGGCGGGCCGAGCGCTCCTGATCGACGAACCTCGCGATCCCGAAGTCGAGGATCTTCACGAGGGACCCGACCCCTGGCGCCCTCGTGAGGATCAGGTTGCTCGGCTTGAGGTCACGGTGCACGACGCCTTGCGCATGGGCAGCCGCGAGGCCCGCGAGGATCTGGGCCATCCACGCGCGCGCCTCGCCTTCGGGGATCACACCGCGGTCGCGGAGCACGTCGAGGAGCGTCGGGCCCTCGATCCACTCCATCGCGATGGCGGCGCCGTCGTCGAGCGGGACGATGTCGTGCACCGTCACGACGTTCGGGTGTTGGATCGCGCTCGCCGCGTGCGCCTCGCGGAGCAGACGCTCGGACAGCTGCGCCTTCTGGCCTGCCGTCGCGAGCACGGTCTTGAGCACGACGCGCCGGCCGAGCCCGAGCTGCTCGGCCTCGTACACCGCGCCCATCCCGCCCTGCGAGAGGAGCCGCACGACGCGATAGCGCCCCGCGACGATGTCCGACGGTCCGAGCATGGGATCGCGACTCAGTATGCCGCCGCGCGTTCGCACGCAGCGGTCGAGGGCGCGCTCAGTTGCCCCAGGGATCGAGCACCTGCCCGCCCTGCGGCGCGGCGCGGGCGGGGAGGTTGTACGTGTAGTCGACGTCGAGGCTCTGCCGGCGGAACTGACTGAACCGCGCGCCGCGCACCACGCGCTCGACGCACGCGCGCTCGGCCGCCGAGGCGCTACCGCTGCTCGACACGCCGCTCACCCGGCCCGTCGATCCCACGACGGTGAGGAGCACGCGCACCGGCCCGCCGGTGCCCGCCCCGCAGCGCTCGGCGCTCGGACGGAGCGCGCCGAGCACGCGCACGATCTCGGTGCGGGTGGGGAGGTCCGGCAAGTTACCTTGCGGAACGGGGACGGGCACCGGCACCGGATCACGATGCATGTTGGTGGGTGTCGGCTCGGGGTTCGGATCGTTCATCGCGATGCCGCCGGGGCTGCACGTGAGTCGGAGATCGAACCCGTCGAGCGTGCCCGTGTCGGCGCCCGCGTCGTCGTGGACGATCAGCGCCCAGCGCCCGTGGGTCGAGCGTCCGATCAGATCGGTGAGCTGCGATCCGCGCTCCGAGGTGCGCCACGTTCGTTGCAGGTTACGTCGGCCGCCCCCCGCGTGGCGCTGCAGCATGATCTCGTCGTTCCACGGGGTCTGGAGCACGACGCGGAGATCGCCGACGAACGAGTGGTGGATGTTCACCCCGACCTCGGCGTCGGTGATCGAGCACGACTCGTCCACGTCGATCGCCATGGTCGCGGTCTGGTAGTCCCGGATCGGCTGGCTCTCCGTCGAGTGCTCGTCGATCACGGTCGGCCCGAGCACCGGGAGCTGACCGTGCAGCACCAGCGCCCCGCCGTTCAGCGCGCCGGTGACCTGCGTCTCGGAGTGTCCGTCCATCGCGAGGGTGAACGTGCGCTCCTGGCCGACCTGATCCGGCTCGACGTTGAGCACGAACATCGCCGGGGTGGTGCCGATGACGCTGCCGGAGCTATCGCGCACCTCTGCGCCGGTCGGCTCGCTCGTGATGGTGACCGAGACCTCGCGCGGGCCGTTCTCGGCGACGGGCTCGCCCGGCTGCGCGGGCACGCTCGCCTCGATCGTGATCTCGTAGGCGAGCTCGGCCGGCGAGCGCAGCGCGGCCACGAAGATCTGGTAGTCGCCCGGTCCCTCGAGCGCGATCGACGGAGCGTGGCCCGAGCCCTCGTCGCTGTCGCAGCGGACCTCGTCGCCCTTGGCGACGGCGAGCGCGAGCGGCGCGTCGTTCGACGTGGCGCGCACGCGGAACGGCAACGCTTCTTGCACGTGGACGACGTGGCCGGGCACCGTCGCGTCGAGGTAGCCGGGGCACCCCGGGGCGAGCTCCATCGCGGCGGCTTCGCCGAACGTCGTGCCCGTCAGCGTGATGCGCGGGGCGCCGCTCGACACGCTCGCCTCTCCATAGCGCGGCTCGGCGGAGCCGCAGCCGACGGCGCCCAGCGCGATCGACAGCGCGAGCCCGAAGGCGATCCCGTTCACCCGACTCACGCGGCCTCCTCGTTCGACTTCGGCTCCTTGGGAACCTGGCTCTCGCGCGGCGGCGGCGCGGAGTTGCGCTTCGCCCACCGGCGGCGTTGACGCTCGGGTCGCACCACCGTCGCGCTGACCGAGTGATCCGGCAACCGCAGGAGGAACAGGCCGAGCAGGTAGAGGACGAGCGCCGCGGCGAGGAGGGGCGTCCGGATCGAGCGCATCACGGCTTGCTCGTCGACCGCGTCGACGATCGCGGCGGGGCCTTCGAGCACCGCGCCGCCGCCCGCCGCGGCGAGCCGCTCGAGCTCTGGCTGGTTGCTCCCGAAGAGCCGCAGCTCGGGGTCATATGGACGATCGAAGCCGACCGCCACGGTCGGGCGCTCGTCGGCCGGCATGCGCGCGTCGAGGAGGAACCCGTCCTCCTCGAGGATCTCGGACTGCCAGATCCCCGGGCCGCGCTCCACCAGCTCGAGCGGCTCGAAGCGGCCCGCCTCGCGGAAGATGCGGACGACCGGCACGACCTCGCTCGAGATGGTCGGCCCGAGCACGGTCGCGACCTGCACGCCCTCGACGACGGGGTGCGGCGCGAGGTGGAGGCGCGGCGGATCGACCGGTCGGGTACGCAACATGCCTTCCGCCATGTCGACCCACATCTCGCGGAAGCCGGGCCACTCACGCCAAGCGTTCGCCCACGACCCGCTCGTCGCGCTCGTGAACGTGGCGACCTGACCGAGCCCGCGGTGCCAGTGCGCGAGCACGGGGCGCCGATCGGCGGTGGAGAGCACCTGCGTCGCACCGGGGCGCAGCCCCGCGAGCGCGTGCCCGCCGAGCGCGGGCGCGGTGTCCCACGGAACGTTATCGAACATCGCAAGGTTCGTGGTCACGCGGGGCACGAACGGCACCTGCCGGTGCGCCGGCGGCTGACGGTACTGCGCCTCGCGCACGAACAGGCTCGGGAGCGAGCCGGCCGAGTTCGTCACGTGATAGCGGCCGCGCCCGATCTGCGCGATCTGCGCCATGAGGTCGTTGCGCGGGCCGATCGTGATGGTGGTGATGGTGACCCCGCGCCCCGCGATCGCCTGCGCCGCCTGGATCGCGGGCTCGGGCGCCGACACGCCGTCGGACAGCAAGATGACGTGATGGATATAGCGTGGGTCGTGGCTCGAGATGGCGTTCGCCGCGCCGAGCGCCGCGCCGATGTTGGTCCCTCCCGACGCCTGGATGCTCTGGACGAACTGCACCGCGTCCTCGCGCTGATCCATGCCGACGGGCGCCATCACCCGATCCGCGCCGCCGCTGAACGCGACGACCCCGACGCGCGCGTCCTGACGCAGCGCGCGGATCGCGGCGACGCCCGCGTTGCGCGCCTGCATCATCTTGATGCCGCTCATCGAGCTCGAGCGGTCGATCACGAGGATCAGCTCGAGCGGCCGGGGCTCCGGGATCGCGGGCGGCACGGTGATCGGCTCGATCTCGCGGAACACCTGCGGGTTGCGCCGCACCGCGTTCGTGCCGGTGACGGTCACGAGACCGCCGCCCTCGTTCTCCACCCAGTCGCGGATCGTCTGCGCCTGGTCCTCGGTCAGGTCACCGGGATTTGCCTCGTCCACGATGAGGAGGTTCACGTCCTCGAGCTCGCGCTGGCTCGTCGGCGCGCCGGTGATCGGCACGACCTCGACGCGCATGCCGCCCTCTTCGAGCACCTGCGCGAGGACGGGTGGTCCGTTGTCGGGATCGGTCAGGATCCGCACGAGCGGCTTGGGCGACACGTAGACGAGCGAGCGCCAGACGTTGTTGTCCTGGATGGGATCGCCGTCCGACGCGAGCGTAACGGTGACCTCGTGGACGCCCTCCTCCTCGGGAAACTCGACGCTCAGGCTGTGCGCGCTGTCGCCGCGGGTCGCGACGGCGTCGCCGCGCGCTTGCTCGCTGCCGTCGACGGCGATCGCCAGCGCCACGTTGGCGTCGCGCGACGCGTGCATCTCGACCGCGACCTCGAGGCGATCACCGGCCCGGATCATCCGCGGGACCTGGAGGCCCGTCACGCTGACCACGTCGATCGGCGGCTCGTCGCCCATCGGGAGGATCGAGACCTCGACGCCCGCGCGGTGCGCCGCCGCGATCGACGCGCCGAGCTGTCCACCAGGATCGCGTCCGTCGGTGGCCACCACCATGCGCCGCACGCGATCGCGCGGGAGCGTGGCCACGCCGACCGACACGTCGGTCGCGGGCCGCCAGCGCTCCTCGCTCGTCGCGTCGATCCACTGCACGCGATCGTTCGCCTCGCGGACTTGCGCGAGCTCCTGCCCGATCCGCTCGCGGTCGCTCTCCGTGATGCTCGCGCTTCCGTCGACCACGGTGGCCACCGCGAGCTCGTCGGTCGGCCAGCCGAGCCGGAGGTCCGCCATCGCGAGCACGAGGAGCGCGATCGCGAGCGCGCGCGTGACGATGACCATCCAGCGGCGGCGCGGACCGATCGGGAAGCGGCTCCGGATCGCCAAGAGCGCGATGAGCGGGATCCCGATCAGGCCGTACAGCGCGAGCGGCCAGCCGATCGTGAAGTCCGTGGGCGTCACTCGATCCTCCCCCGATGCAAGAGCGTCCACTCGAGCAACATCAGCAACATGAGCGCGCCCGCGACGAGGATCGCGAGAGGGGGGAGCGGATCGCTGTTGCGGAACCGGCCGCCGGACACGCCATTCGGGAGCTCACGCGCATCGACGGTGGCGCTGAATGCCTCGGCGCGGGTGTCGACGTGGTAGATTCCTTGTCGCCGGATCGCTGCAAGCTCCGTTGCGTCTACGGGCTCACCGTCCGGGCCCAGCACGGTCGCCGCGCCAGCCGCGTAGATCGGCTCGCCGAGGCGGCGCGGGAGCGGCAGCTCGTCGTCGACCGCCGCGGCCCAGCGCAGGCTCTGGTGCACGAGGAGGGGGAACGCCTCGCGGTGGACGAGGTCGGTGAAGCCGAGGTTGATCCCGTACGCGAGGATGCGGCGGCCCGGGAGCTGTCGCGCGACCGCGATCGCGTCGGAGCCGCTGCGGATGAGCACTTGATCGCCCGCCTCGGTGGGTAGGCGCTGGGCGACCCCGATCCGCGCGCCGTCCATCCGGACGCCGTTGAGCGCGGGGTGTGACGCGAGGAACGCGCTGATGCGCGGGCGTTCCGCGAGCCCGATGCCGCCGAGCTGGCCGCCCTCCGGCGCGAAGAGCACGACCGCGGGGTGCTGGAGGCCTTCGCGCAACGGCACGCGATCGAGGAGGAGCACGTCGTAGCTCGAGAGCGTGGAGTCGTTCGCCGACTCCCAGTCGGCCGGGCTCATCACGTCGACCGTCGCGTTCGGGTGCACCGCGAGCGCCGAGGTGAGCCAGAGACTGCCGTCGGTGACGAGCAGCACGCTCAGCGGCTCGAGCGCGGGGACGACCGCGTAGGCGACGTCGTCGAGCGGCAATGCGTCTTGACTGCCCGCGATCTCCACGTCGCTCAGGCGGGCGGTGAGCTCGGCCCGCTCGGCGCTGAAGCCCTGCGCGCTCAGGCGCATGCCCTCGCCGGGGCGGACGTCGATGTTGCGATCGAGGAGCGGGACCTCGCCGTCGAGGATCGTCAGGCGCGCGCTCGCCTCGCGCGAGGAGAACGACTGGACCTGCACGTGGACGACGAACTCGCCGGCGGCACCGGGATCGCGTCGACCCGTGAAGTCGGCGATCGCGATCGTGTCGGCGGGGAAGCCGACCGGGATGAGCACGCGGGTGGCGACGGTCTCCGCGTCCTCGACGTCCTCGTCGGCCACCACGAGGATCTGTCCGGGATCGCCGCTCGTCTGGATGATGCGATCGGCGAGGCGCAGCGCGCCGCGCAGATCGGCGGGGCCATCGTCGAGCTCGAAGCCGGCCAGCGCGCGCTCGAGGTCCGACGGATCCTCGGTCAGCGCGAGGAGCGCCTCGGGTCGCATGCCGGCGCGGACCACCGCGACGCGTCCGCTCGCCGTCGTGCGATCGACCCAGCGGCGCACCTCGCGGATCGCGCGGTCGATCCGGCGCTCGCTGCCAAACGTGGCGCCCATCGAGCTGCCCGCGTCGAGCACGATCACGGTCGTGCCCCGCACGCCGCGCCCGAAGCGCGGGTCGCCGATCTCGCCTACGAACAACAGCGCGGCGAGGAGCGAGAGGAGGAACGCGATCCACGGGATCTTCGAGGCACGCAAGAAACGTGGACGGCTGCTCTGGGCCGCGCGCATCCAGAACTGCACGTTGCTCACGAGCTGCGGCCGCGGGGTGCGGCGCAGGAGGTAGAGGAGCAGCACGGTGAGCGCCGCCCCGCCTGCGATGGCGGCGATCGTTCCCCAGCCGAACGCGGCGAAGGTCATACGGCGGCGGTCCTCAACGTGGGCGCGGCGAACACGCGCTTCAGCATCGCGTCGGTCGCCATCGTGACGTCGATGTCGATCCAGCGCCCGCCCGCGCGGCGCACCGCCTCGCGCACGCCGTCGACGTGCTCCTTCACGATCCCGCGGTAGCGCGAGAGGAGCGCATCACCGACGCGGAGGCGCACACGCTCTTCGTTCTCGGCGTCCATCAGCTCGAGCTCGCCGCTGAACGTCGGCGCGTCGTCCTCCGCGCAGACCACGCGGATGACGCGGATCTCGTGGCCCATCGCGCCGAGGCGGCGGAACCCTTCGTTCCACCCGTCGGGCGCCATCATGTCGCTGATCACGACGACGAGGCCGCGCCCGACGCCTCGGCTCGCGATCTGGTGGACGGCCGCGTCGAACACCGTCGGACCGCCGGGCGCCGTCTCGTTGAGGAGGCGCTCGAGGTGCGGGAGGTCCTGCGGGCCGCGGATCGCGAGCGGGATGTCTTCGATCTCGTCGGCGAACGGGATCACGCGCGCGCGATCGAACTGGCGCATGCCGACGTAGGCGAACGAGGCGGCGAGGCGCGAGGCGATCTGGATCTTGGAGGGCTCACCACGGCTCATCGATCCGCTCACGTCGAGCAGCACGTGGACGTGCGCGTCGCGCTCCTCCTCGAACTGGCGCAAGACGAGCTGTCCGTGTCGCGCGAACGCCTTCCAGTCGATATGGCGGACGTCGTCGCCGCTCACGTAGGGACGGTGATCGGCGAACTCCACGCCGCTCGCCTTGAACGGGGAGCGGTGGCCGCCTTGGCGACCCGCGGTGGCGCGGGGACGGATGGCCAAGCGCATCCGATCCAGCACGCGACGGACCGAGCGATCGAGGATGGCCACGGCCTACTTCTTCTTGGGATTGCTGGGGGCGCCCAAGTCCGCGGTGAGCTGGCGGATGAGTGTGTCGGTGGTCGCCTCGTCGGCGAGCGCGTCGAAGTTGAGGAGGATGCGGTGGCGGAGGCACGGGAACGCGGCGCGCCGCACGTCGTCGGCGCTCACGTTCATGCGGCCGTCGAGGACCGCAAAGAACTTTGCGACTGCGAGGAGCGACTGCGCGGCGCGCGGGCTCGCCCCGGCGCGGACGTAGCGCTTCACGTACGGCGGTGACGCGGTGTGCTCGGGGTGCGTCGACATGACGAGGCGCACCGCGTAGCGGCCGACCGTCTCGGCGACCGGCATCTGGCGGAGCGTGCGCCCGGCGGCCAGCAGGCTCTCGGCCGACGCCACGCTCTTGACCGGCGCGTCGGTGCCCTCGGCGGTGCGGCCGACGATCGCGTAGACGTCGTCCTCGGTCGGGAACTCGATGTGCAGCTTCATGAGGAAGCGATCGAGCTGCGCCTCGGGGAGGGGATAGGTGCCCTCGTTGTCGATCGGGTTCTGGGTCGCGACGACGAAGAACGGCTGCGGCAACTTGTAGGTCTCGGTGCCGAGGCTGATCTGGCGCTCCTGCATCGCCTCGAGCAACGCGGATTGCGTCTTCGGCGAGGCGCGGTTGATCTCGTCGGCGAGGACGACGTTGCCGAACAGCGGGCCTTGCTGGAGCGTCATCGCGGGCCGGCCGTCCTGACCGATGGTGACGATGTGCGTGCCGAGCACGTCGGCCGGCATGAGGTCCGGCGTGAACTGCACGCGGGCGAAGCTCAGGTCGACCACGTCGGCGAGCGTGCGCGCGAGCAACGTCTTCCCGACGCCCGGCACGCCCTCCATGAGGACGTGGCCGCCGAGCATGAGGCCTGCGGTCAGACAGTCGATCGCTTCTCGTTGCCCGACGACGCGCTTCGAGATCTCGACGGTCATCTCTCGCGAGAGCGATCGGACGCTGTCGAAGGGATTGAGCACGTGGACTTGGTTGGTTTCGCCCATCTTATCCTCTCAACGACCTTTCTTGGTGTGCTCGCTCGGTGCCATCGACGCGTCGGCGTCGATCAGTTCTGTCGGATCATGTCGAGGTAGCGGCGCACGTACGCGCGCAGCGAGGCGGGGACGGTGCTCGCGCCGCCGACCCGCGGGCCGTCGTCGCCGCCGCCGCCGAGGTTGCCCTTCCCCGCGCCGCCCTGACCGCCCTTGGCGGCGTCCAAGTGCTGGCCGGACTGACCGGCGCCGTTGCCCTGTCCGGGGATGAAGCCGCCCTGGTCGGGCGAGCCGCTGATGTTCGCCGACTGGTCGGGGTTGCTGCCGGGATCGACGCCGACCTGCTGTCCGAACTGGCCGCTGCCGTTGTTCGCGCCGAGGGCCTCACCGCCGCTGCCCGCGCCCCAGGACTGGCTGCCCTGGTTGGACTGGCCGTCCTCACCATTGCCGCCGCCCTGGTTCTGACCCATCCCGCCCTGGCCGTTGCCCTGGCCCTGACCGAACGCCGTCTGGCCCTGGCCTTGGCCCATGCCTTGGGCGGTGCCGTTGCCGTTGCCCTGCTGCTGGTTGCCGCCCCACTGCCCGTTCTGGCCGGAGCCGTTCCCGTTGGCCTGGCCTTGTCCTTGTCCCTGGCCCTGACCTTGTCCCTGACCCTGTCCCTGGCCTTGACCCTGACCCTGACCCTGACCCTGGCCCTGACCCTGACCCTGGCCCTGACCCTGACCCTGTCCCTGGCCTTGTCCCTGTCCTTGTCCCTGTCCTTGTCCCTGGCCTTGTCCCTGTCCCTGTCCCTGTTGGCCTTGCTGGCCCTGACCTTGACCCTGTTGGCCCTGCTGGCCCTGACCCTGGCCTTGACCCTGCTGGCCCTGACCCTGCTGGCCCTGACCCTGCTGGCCCTGACCCTGCTGGCCCTGACCCTGCTGGCCCTGACCCTGACCCTGTCCCTGTTGCCCCTGGCCCTGCTGCCCGTTCTGGCCCTGCTGCCCGTTCTGGCCCTGCTGCCCGTTCTGGCCCTGCTGGCCGTTCTGACCCTGCTGGCCGTTCTGACCCTGCTGGCCGTTCTGACCCTGCTGGCCGTTCTGCCCGTTCTGGCCCTGCTGCCCGTTCTGGCCCTGCTGGCCGTTCTGGCCCTGCTGGCCGTTCTGGCCCTGCTGGCCGTTCTGGCCCTGTTGCCCGTCCTGGCCCTGCCCGTTCTGGCCTTGCTGCCCGTCGTTGCTCGCGAGCTGCTCGTCCCCGTTCTGGTCGCCCTGCTGCGCGCGATCCGCGGCCCGCTGGGCGACTTCGTCGTGGAGCTCGTCGAGGCGTCGGCGCGCTTCGCTCAGACGCTGCGGCTGTTGACCGGCCTCGCGACGGAGCGCCTCGCGCGCTTGCTCGAGCGCGCGGTCCATGCCCTCGCCGTCGTTCCCGTCGCGCGCCTGCGCGGCGCGCTCGAGCGCCTCCGCGGTGTTCGGCGTGTGCGGGTCGAGTTGCTGTTGGGCCTGACGGAGCGCCTCGCTCGTCTCGGGTCCGGGGACGTTCGGGTTCTCGTCGTTGCGGTGGAGCTGGGCGAGCGCGCGATCCATCCGCTCCGCGGCCTCGCGCATCCGATCGGCCGGGGTCTGCGCCTCCTCGCGTCCGCGCTCGATCTGCGCGCGCTCGGCGGCGCGTTCCTCCGCGGATCGGTTCTCTTCCCAGCTCTGCTCCTGGCGCGCCATCCGGAGCGCTTCCATCTGCTGGCGCTGCGCCTCTTGTTGAAGCTCGCTCGTGCGCTGCGGATCGTTCTCTGGGTCGCTCGCGGACTCGCGCCACTCCTGCATCGCCTCGCGCGCGCGCTCCCACGCCTCGGTGAGCTGGCGCGACGCGGTGTCCGGCGGATCCTGATCGACCGACGTCGGCAGCGGCGGCGCCTCTTCGTTGCCCGCCTCTTCGCTTCCGGCCTGCTCGTTCGGATCGCCCTCGCCGGGGTTCTCCTCGTCGGCGCGATCGGGATCGATCCCCGCCGCGCGCTCGAGGATCGCGGCCGCGTTCTCGAGCGCGCTCGCTCGATCATTCAACTCACGTTGACGTTGCTCCGCGAGCTCGTGCTCGAGCGCGTTGATCTCCGCGTCGAGGCGCCGATCGGGGTCCTCCTCGAGACGTCGGCGTAGCTCCGCCGCCGCCGCCGCGATCTCTTCCGCCGTGCGGGGCTCGTCGCTCTCCACCGGTCCGTCCTCGTCGGCGAAGAACGCGACGAGGTCGGGCCAGACCTGCGAGAGAGGGATCGCGATCCCGAGCGCGATGACCGCCGCGGCGGCGTAGCGCTGTGCGCGATAAGCCGGGCGAGGCGGCTTGGGGATGGAGCCGGCCTCCTCGACGAACGTGGCCGCCTCCTTGATCTGCAAGAGGTGGAGGCTCGGCGCTTCGTCCTCTTCGGAGAACTGAAACGCGGTCGAGACGCGGTCCTTCGCGTCCAACAACCCGTCGAGCACGAGCGCCGCGTCGAGGGAGTCGTGCCAGCGCCGGCGAAGCTCGTAGACCAACACCCCGACGAAGCCGATCGCTCCCGCCGCGGCCGACCAGCCGATCGGTGCGCCGAGCAGCCAACACGCGAAGGCCACCGGGGTCGCCGCCGCGAGGCCGGCGCCGATCGCGCCCATCGTCGCATCGAAGGTGATGTGTCGGTTGAGGCGGGACCGCGTCGTGTCGATCGCGGAGGCGATGGCGCGGGGCAGGACGGGGCGGGTCTCTTCGTTGGCGCTCATGGACGTTGCATCTCCCCTGACGGGACGTTGCAGCGAGAGCCCGGTTCGTGACCGCCGATCTTTCGCGGCGTCACGAGTGCCCAGAGACCCCTCGGAGCGCTCCTATGGACGTGTGGACGACGGAAATGTTTCCCAACCACTCCACCACCTATCGAAAGCCTACGGATCACCCGGTCCGACCTCCCCTCGCCGCGTCGTCCCCCTCTGACCGACTCGGTCGGGTCACCTTGGTCAGGGTTGGGTAAGCGCGACGACCGAGATACGTCGGCTCGCGCTTCCTCAGGGGTCGCGCGGGAGAAATTGATTTGCGGGGTCGCGCGCCCAGCCGCGCTGGCGCCACTCGAAGTGGAGGTGCGGCGCGGGTGCGAACCCGGTCATGCCGACCTCCGCGATCGGCTGGCCTCGCACCACGTATTGGCCGGCGAACACGAGCGTCCTTCGGCAGTGCGCGTAGAACGTCGTGAAGCCGTCCTTGTGGAGGAGCATCACGACGTTGCCGTAGCCCGTCAACTCGTTGTCCGAGTACACCACGAGCCCGCCGCGCGCGGCGAGGATCGCCGAGCCCTCCGAGGCGCCGATGTCCACGCCCCAGTGACGGCGTCCCGCGAGCTCGCCGCGGCGCGTCCGTCCGAACCCGCGACCCATGTGACCGTGGAGAACGGGGAACGTGAGCTGATCTCGCGGATCGCGATCCTCGACCGCCTCCAGCCACTCGGGGAACGGGCGATGGTTCATGAGCTGGAGCGCGGTCGCCCGATGTCCGAGCCCGAGCACGCGTGCGCGCTCCGCCTCGATGCCGAACGGCGTCGGCACGAGGCGCTCGCCCTGGCAGTGATCGCGATATCCGCGCCGAGTCCGACACTCGCGCGGCATGCGCCGCCGCCAGCGCTCGGGGGTGAGCGGCCAGTCGTCGGTGAGGTCGGTCATCCAACGGGCGGGCACGCGCGTCGCGAGGTCGACGAGGATCGGCGCGGGGCGCCGCGGGCTGCCGGTGGGCGGATCGGCCGAGGCGTCGGACGCGACCTGACTCACCGCGAGCGCGGCCCCGACCGCGACGAGCGCCCAGCTTCCCCTGCGAGGCATCGCGCGAGGGTACCCGACGATCGCGGCCCGGCGCGACCCCCCGCGCTATGGTCCGCGCGTGAGCAGCTTCGAGCGCCTCGGCGGCGAGCCGGCGTTGCGCGCGATCATCGACGAGTTCGTCGATCGCGTGTTCGACGACATCATGATCGGCTTCCACTTCCGGAACGCGAGCCGCGATCGCATCAAGGAAATGGAGTTCCAGCACGCGGCCGAGCACCTCGGGGGTCCGTTCACGTACGGCGGTCGCGACCTCGAGAGAGCGCACGCGCCGCACCGCGTGATGGGCGGTCAGTTCGAGCGTCGAAAGAAGATCCTCCGCGACGTGCTCGAGAAGCACGGTGCCCCGAGCGACGTCATCGATGAGTGGATGGCGACGACCGAGCGACTGCGCGCGCAGGTCACTTACGATCCGGGCAGCGAGTGTCGCTGACGATCGCGTTCGCCGACGACCCGATCAGTAGGTGAGGCGCAGCGCGTCGCCAGTGAACGCGAGGTGCACGTCGGGCGCGAGCTCGGCGGTCGCGGGGACCCGGCGGTGCGTCGCGAGCCCGATGATCGTCAGCACCACGCCCGCCACTTGGAGCCCCGTGCCGACCACCGCGAGAGAGGCCGCGAGATCGACGTAGTCGTAGCCGAGGCCCCCGGTGTCCGCGAGGAGGAGCGTGCCGGTGATCGGTCCCGCGAGCGGGATGCAGAACGCTGCCGTGACCTCCGGAGCGTCCCCGTTGTCGGCCGCATAGATCACGCCCGCGATGATCGAGCCGAGCCACCCCGCGCCGAACATCGGCGCGCCGATCGCGACGAGCTCGAGGCGGGGACCCGCGTCGACCATCGGCACGGGACGCTGCGGCGGCGGCGCGGCGTACGACGGCGCGTAGGTCGTCGCCCCGTACGCGGGCGGCGGCACCGCGGTGGTGGGCGGCGGCGGGGTCATCGGCTGTACCGTCGCGCGGTTCGGATCCGGCTGACACGTCGGGCCGGCGCCCACGTAGCCGGCGGGGCAGATCGGCGCGCCCTCGCAGCGCTGCGCGGCGGCCGACCACGACTGTCCGGGCCAGCAGCAGTAGCCCTCGGCCGTCGGCGCCAACCCCGGCGCGCAACGAAGCTGCGTCCCGGGAGGCGGCGCGACCTGTGCGTCGACCACCACGACATCCTGCGCCCGCCCGGGCAGAGGAGACAGCAGTGCGCACGTCACGAGGACGATCGACGACCATGAGACCGTGTGCAACGTCGTGTGCATGCTCTACTTGGTCCCGAAGATCCGGTCGCCCGCGTCGCCGAGCCCCGGCAAGATATAGCCCTTCTCGTTGAGGCGTTCGTCGATCGCCGCGCAGTAGATCGGCACGTCGGGGTGCGCCTCGTGGAACGCGGCGATCCCCTCCGGTGCGGTGAGGAGGCACGCGAAGCGCAAGCTCCGTGGCCCGAGCTCCTTGATGCGCGAGACGGCGGCGACCGCGCTGTAGCCGGTGGCCAGCATCGGGTCGACGACGATCACGTCGCGATCGCCGAGCTCGGTCGGGACCTTGAAGTAGTACTCGACCGGCTTGAGCGTCTTCGGATCGCGATAGAGGCCGATGTGCCCCACGCGCGCGGACGGCAAGAGCCGGAGCATGCCGTTCAGGATCCCGTCGCCGGCCCGCAGGATCGAGACGATGACGAGCTTACGACCCTCGAGGATCGGCGCGTCCATCTCCATCAACGGCGTCTCGATGCGCTGGGTCGCGAGGGGGAGGGATCGCGTGATCTCGAACCCCATGAGGAGGCTGATCTCTTCGAGTAAGGAACGGAACTTGCTCGTCGAGGTGGACTTCTTGCGCATGATCGTGAGCTTGTGCTGCACGAGCGGGTGGTCGATCACATGGACGTCGGGCATGACCGCGCGAGCGTAGCAGGTTGTCGAAGACAGACTGCTCCGTGACCGCGTCTGTGCGAGCTCAGCGGGAGCGGCGGCGCCGGAGCCCGAGCGCGATCCCGATCAGCGCGAGCGCGATCGGGCGGCCCCCGGGGGCGGTGGTGACGCGGCAGCCGCATCCGTCGCCCGTCATCGCGCCGGGTCCGGCGTCGGTCGAAGAGACCCCGCCGTCGGCGCTCACGCCGCCGTCGCCCATCGGCGTCGCGCAGGTGCTCGCCCCCGCGGCCGCGGTGAACGAGTAGGCGACCCAGCCCTTGGGCTTCCAGATCGACACGCCGCTCGCGTCCTCGGCCACGCGCGCCACGATGAGCAGCTGGTGCTCTCCCGGATCGGCGTCGAGGCAGTGGGTGAGCGAGCCGCTCATCGCGCGCGCGACCTCCACGCCGTCGACGAACATGGCGACCGACTCGATCCCGCGGCTCTCCGCGTCCGTCGCGTCCACCGTGATCGACGTCGCGCCGGCCAGGCTCGCGCCCTCGTCGATCCCGCTCACGCTGAGCGTGGGCCGGATCGCGTACGGCGCGGCCATCGGATCGCCGAGCACGAGGTTCATCCAGAACACGTAGGGCAGCGCCGTGTGATAGGCCTCGGCGAGCGTCGCGCCGCTCGCGTACGACGTGACGAAGATGCGACCGGGGAAGCAGTTGTTGAGCGGCTCGGCCACGGTGCCGTGGACGCCGGCCACGCCTCGTTCGACCCAGCGCGCGATCGAGACCTGCTGCTCGGTCCCGTCCTCGCGGAAGTTCGCGGGCACCGCGCCGAAGCTCGTCAAGTTGTCGACCACGCTCCCGGGGAGGAACGTGTTGCCCTCGATCGTCATCCCGAGCGAGGCGGTCCCCGTCGCGAAGCTCATCAGGGTGTGACCGGTGAGGTCGCTGTCGAACGGGACGCGGTTCGCGGTGAACCCGAGCGCGGTGAGGTTGTTGATCACGACCGGGTACTGGCCGTCGAGCGCGCCGCGCGCGGGATCGGCGCCGTCCATGAACAGCATCTCGCCGGTCGGCGGGGCCATCGACTCCGCGGCGAGCGCGCTGTCGAGCAAACCCTCCGCGTCCTCGTAGCTGCGCGCGTGGAGCATCGTGACGAGCACCGGCTTCCAGACGATGCCGTCGCGGTCGAGCGTCCAGCCCGACTCGAACGGGAAGCCGCGGTAGGGGTTCGCCCATCGGGCAGCGAAACACATGTTGCCACCGCCGCAGGGCGCGAGGGTGCCCGCCTCCTGGCGCAGGATCGGGATGCCGAGCGAGTCGGCGGAGTCCCAGAGGCCGAGCGCGGCGGCGAGCCCGATCGCTTCGGTACGACCCATGAACGGCACCTGCACGCGCATCGGCACGCCGCGGATCAGCAGGATCGACTCGATGCGCTCGCGCACCGTGGGGGTCGCGTCGAGGCAGGCGCGCAGCGGCTCGAGGAACATCGTCTCGTAGTCGTCGAGCGAGATGTCCTCCTCGGTCGGCAGATCGAGCAAGCAAACCTGCGCGTCGGGGACGTCCCGCGCCGCCGCGTAGGTCTGTGCAAGCGCCACGCTCTCGGGCACGTTCGCGTTCGCCACCACCGCGACCGAGTCGGGGCCCGGCGTCGCGGCGGCCGGCGTCGTGACGCCGAGGGTGAGCGCGGCGAAGGCCCAAGCGAGACGGTGCGTGCGCATGGTGCCCATCAGAGCGCATCGCGCGAGGCCCGACAAGGCCGGCCCAAAGCCGCCTCGCGGTGTGATGGTCCGAGCGAGGTGACGTCGGGCATGCACGGACGCTGCGCTCTCGAGATTGCGAGTACCCTAGTCGACATGACGCGGCAGAGAGCCTGGCTCCTCGCGCTCACCCTGGTCGCGTGCGGTGGCAAGCCGGCCTCGCACGCGTCCGACACGGTGGTCGTCGCGCCGCCGTCGGACTCGCCCGATCACACCGGCGGCCACGACGCGACGCCTTCGGGTCCGCGCCTCTTGAGCGCGCACCGCATCGACTCGCCCGAGACCTGGCACCGGCTCGCCGCGCGACCCGAGAACCACGTCGTCGCGCGCACCGAGGTCGTCAAGTTCCTCATCGACCTCGCGTACGACCGCACGATCTACTTCACCGACACCGAGCGGTACCCGATCCACTACCGCTTCGCGCGCGATCACCTCAGCACCGCGCAGCATCCGATCGGGCGCGACTGGCGGGACCACGAGTACTTCAACGAGCACGAGTACCGCCAGCCGGACCGCCGCTTCGAGATGGGCTCGGTGGTGCACTACCTCGACTCCGACATCTGGGCGCTCGAGATGATCGCGGGTGACAACTTGCCTGGCGACCGTGTGGTCCGCGTGTTCGAGCAGATCCGCGGCGCCGTCTACTTCGGCGCCCAGCTCCGGTATCGGCCGATGTCCGCGCTCCACGAGGAGCTCACCGCGAGCGTGCGCGACCAGCTCCCGATGGTCAGCGCACAAGACGTGTTCGGGAGCTTGCGCTACCAGCCGCTGACCCGCGGCGTGACCTACGGGACTCTCCGCTTCGTGCGCGGCCCGCTCGACCTCGCGTCGGTGCGGCCGGACGAAATCCTCGTCCTCGAGCAGCTCCCCGACGAGATCCCGGTGGTGAGCGGCGTGATCAGTCAGGAGCTGCAGGCGCCGCTCGGCCACATCGCGATCCTCTGCGGGACGCGCGGCACGCCGAACATGGGGTTGCGCGGCGCGCTCAGCGATCCGCGGCTCACCGCGCTCGAGGGGCGGATCGTGCGCCTCAGCGTGGACTCGCAGGACTTCGTGATCGCGCCGGCGAGCCGCGAGGACGCGGAGCGCGCGTGGGCGGCCCGCCGTCCGTCGCATCCGATGTCGCCGAACCGCGACGACAGCGATCACGGCCTGCCCGCGATGTGCGATCTGCGCTACGCCGACGCGCGCTTCGCGGGCGCGAAGGCGGCGCAGCTCGGTGAGGCCTGCGCGATCCGGCCTCCCGCCGGCGTGGTCCCTCCGCCTCCTCCGATTCGGACGCCCGGCGGGTTCGTGGTGCCGTTCCATCACTACCTCCGCCACCTCGAGCGCACCGGTCTTGCGCGTGGATTACAAGGAATGTTGACCGACGCCGCGTTCCGGAGTGACGCGCACGTGCGCGAGCAGCGGCTGAGCGAGCTGCGCGCCGCGATCCAGCGTGCGCCCGTCGATCCCAGCGCGCTCCGCGCGATCGCGAGGCAGATCCGCGCGTTTCCGGGATCGCCTCGCGTCATCCTGCGCTCGAGCACGAACGCGGAGGACCTGCCCGGATTCACCGGCGCGGGGCTCTATCGGTCGATCGTGATCGGGGGCAACGCGAGCGATGCCGAGATCGCGAACGCACTACGCGAGGTGTGGGCGAGCGTGTGGCTCCAGGGCGCGTACGAGGAGCGCGAGTGGTATCGCATCGATCACCAGGCGGTGGCGATGGCGGTGCTCGTCCAGCCGTTCGTCGACGGCGCGGTGGCGAACGGGGTGGCGCTCACCGCGAACCCGTTCTTCGAGGGGCGTCCGGGCTTCTTCGTCAACGCGCAGGCGCTCGGCGGCTCGGTGACCGGCGCGGCGGGCGAGGAGATCCCCGAGCAGCATCTGATCTACACGTACCAGGGGATCGAGACCGAGCTCATCTCGCGCTCGTCGCGCACCGGCGGCCAGCCGCTGATGAGTGAGCAGGAGCTGATCGCGTTGGCCGGCGTGCTTCAACAACTGCACGATACGTTCACGGCGCTGTGGGCCGCGCACGGGAACGTGAACACGGTCCCGAACGCGGTCACCGCGGCCGAGGTGGAGTTCCTCATCGCGGGTCCCGACCGTCACGTCGTGGTGCTCCAGGCGCGACCGTTCGCCGTCGTCTACGGCGAGGGTCAGCTGTAGGAGTCGCGGTGACGTCGCCGCGGGACGACGACGCGGGCTCCGACGACTCCGCGCGCGTCGCGGTGGATGCCGTGGAGCGTGGCTACAACCCGTGGGTCCTCTTCGGCGCAGGCTGGCCGCTCGCGCTGATGCCGATCGCGATGGTGATGGCCGTCGCCAGCTCCCCTTCGTATCACTTCATGACGGTCCTCCTCGGCACGCTCGGGCTGACCTCGCTCGGGTTCGTGCTGCGCAAGAACCCGCGGGCCCGACGCGAGCGCGTGCGGGTGGTGGCGGACGACGGAGATCTGCGCATCGGCGATCGGCATCTCGCGCCGGGAA
Organism: Sandaracinaceae bacterium; assembly: GCA_050186575.1. Classification (GTDB taxonomy): domain Bacteria; phylum Myxococcota_A; class Polyangia; order Polyangiales; family Sandaracinaceae; genus JAUHXR01. The sequence continues at coordinate 216,930 of JBFWYI010000001.1, forward strand.
CGATCGATCGCGGTGACGTCGTGCGGACGGGCCGCCGCGTAGAGCTCCACCTCGTGCGCAAAGGCCGCTTGCGGATCCAACTCGAGGTGAAGGACGAGGCGGAGGCGCGCGCGATCTTGCGCGCGATCGATCTCGACGCGACGCAGTCCATCGCGCGCTTCGTCGGAGCGAGCGGCGCCCACGCGACGAACCGACGCTTCTATACGGTGATCGGGGTCGGGATGATGACGATGTTCGCGGGCGCGCTGTTCGGCCTCGCCGTGCACCCCGCGCTCGCGTCGATGGTGCTGATGCTCGGCGTGGTGGGGCTCCTCCCGTTCATGGTGATCCCGTCCTTCGTCGAGGTGGGCGCCGACGGGTTGCTCGTGCGGTGGCTGTGGATGACGAGGTTCGTTCCGCGCGGGTCGATCCGCGGTGCCGAGCTGGCCGAGACGGGGTCCGGTCGCTCGCGGCGCCTCGTGGTGAAGCTCCGCCTCGTGGACGGGGACGAGGTCGCGATCCCGCTCGGCCACCCCGACGCGCGGCAGCGCGACGCCGACGCGCTGCTCGCGCGCATCGACGCGATCGTCGGGGATGCCTCCGCCGATCACGCGCCGCCCGAGGCGTTGGTGCGGCCGCCCGACGCGAGCACCGCGCTCTGGGTGAAGAGGCTCCGCGCGGGCGAGGTCGCGTCGCACCGCGCTCCGGCGCCGCCGCGCGAGAGGCTGTGGCGCGTGATCGAGGACGCGGCGGCCGATGCGGTGGCCCGCGCTGCGGCCGTGATCGCGCTGGGCGAGGAGCTGAGCGAGTCCGACCGCGCGAGGCTCGCGCGCGTCGCGAAGCGCACCGCCGCGCCGAAGCTGCGCGTGGTCCTCGAGCGCGCGCCCGACGCGGCCGAGGAGCAGCTCGAGCAAATGATCGACGCGGTCGCGCGAACGGCTGGCCGAGCCAAGGCTCGGCGCTGAACGCTCAGCGCCGACCGATCACGCCCGCGGCGAGGAGCGCGTCGATCCACGGGGCCGGATCGTCGGGGGCCACCGCCGCCGCGATCGCGTCCCTCAGGTCGTCTTGCGGTCGGCCCGCGATCCGCGCGAGCGCCTCGGGCGCCGCGACGACCGAGACCGAGTGCCCGATGCCGACGATCAAGAGGTGTTGCGGGGTCGGCTCGGGCGCGATCACCACGCCCGACTCGGCGTACGCCGCGTGCGCGCTGAGCGCGTCGACCTCGAGCGAGAGAACGCGCACCGCGTCGCTCCACACCAGCTGTGCGCCCTCGGCCGAGCCGAGATGCTCGATCGCGTCGTCGCGGACCGCGCCGACGATCGCCGCCTCGAGCTGCGCGAGCGCGCCGCGCGGACCTTCGCCGAGGAAGCTCGCCCAGCGTTCGGCGAGCGGCGCGCGGTCCCAGATCGCTCGCGAGCGCGCGAAGCGAGCGAGGTCGGCTTCGTCCGAGGCGAGCGACGCGGCCGAGCCCTGACGCAGGCCCGCCTCGAGCTGCGCGAGCGCAAGCCGTCCGTCGTCGCCCTCGAGCGCGCCGTCGATCGACGCGACCTGGGTCCGCTCCCCGAACGTGAGCGCGATCGCGCGGCGATGCGCGAGGTCCCACGCGCGCCGCGCCTCGAGGTGCTCGTTCGCGAGGGGCTCGTTCCACTCCAGGCTCGCGAAGAGGAGCCGATCGAACGTCTGCTCCACGCGATCGCGCAGCTCGGCCGCCGTCTCCGCGCGCCACCGCGCGTCGACCGCGCCGAGCGCGCGCGCGACCTCCGGTGCCTCGAGCCGCTCCGCGTGCCCGACGACATACGCGGTGGCGTCGCTCGACGCGTCGAGCGTGAACGCGCCCGCGTAGTCGTGCGAGACCTTCACCCGGCGACCCCTCGCGAGCTCTTCGTCGATCGCGGCCAGCTCTCGCTCGAAGTGGATCACCGCCGTGCGCAGCCACCCTGCGGTGCGCGTCGCGTGGCTGGCGAGGCCGCGGCCGTTCCAGAACGCACACTCTTCGATGCGGGCTCGCTTCCGAGATCCCGCGCGTCGGACGTCGAACCCGTCGCCCTCGAGCCGCATCACCTCGTCGAGCGCGTGGAAGAGCACCACCGGGATCAGCTCGTTCAGGCGCGCCGCGACGTAGCGCTCGAAGCGCGGCATGTCGGCGCGGAACGCGAACCCGACCGCGCGGTGCATCAGCTCGTGAGACGCCCACTTCGCGTGATGGGACGGATCGTACGTCGCAAAAGGACTTTCGGCGTAGAACCCCTGGTACTTGCCGGTGCGGAGCGCGCCGCGCACCCACTCGTTGTGATCGGGATCCGCGACCTCGGGATCGGCGGAGCCGGCCGGCTCGTAGCGCAGCTCGCGGTGTCGGCTGAGCGCGCCCTCGCCCGCCGCCATCGCGACCGCGCGCAGCCCGAACGGGGACGCGACCACCTCGGCGAGCGGCAGGCTCGCGAACCGCGCGATCGCCTCGGCCGGCGCCTCGCGGAGCGCCTGCGCCATCTCGACGATCCGCCCCTCGAGCGCGCGGTCGCTCGCGGTGACGATCGCGGCTCGCCGCCGCGCCGGATCTTCGCCCAGACCCTGTGCCTCGAGCCCTCGGAGCTGCATCGCGGCCGGTGCGTGTCACGCCGCCTAGGTGCGCGCACCTTCCGCTTGTGCGGTCGGGCACGTATGCGCCCACGAGCCGGGCTAGGCTCAGCGACGCATCGCCGATGGCGCTGATCAAGACACGGCCCAAGCTGCGCGTCCGGGCGCCGGCCAAGGCGGACCCCGGGGGAGAGCTCCACGTGCAGATCGCGCTCGACTGCAAGCGCGCGGTCGACGTCGAGTTCGTCGACATCGATTTCTACGGGATCGAGAGCTACTACGTGAACCGCCTCGCTCAGCAGCAGCGGTTCGGCCACGTCCGCGCGCGGATCTGCGGGGAGCGCGCGCTGCCGGCGGGCACCACGCCGCTCGCGTGCCGCGTCCCGGTCGACATCGACGCGCCGCCGACCTACGCCGGCCGCTTCGCGCGCATGAGCTACGTGCTCGACGTGCACTGCTCGATCGCGCGCTGGCCGGACCGGCGCGGGAGCTTCGAGCTCCGGGTGGGCAGCCGCCCGCAATCTCCGCTCGCGAGCGCGACGCGGATCTTCAGCTCGGACCCGGACGGGCCGCGCGGCCGCGAGCCGCACGCGGAGCTGAGCCTCGCCGAGCTCTACGTGCGCCCTGGCGGTGTCATCAGCGGGGCGTTCGCCCTCTCGAACACCGGCTACCAGACGTACACGGTGGCCAACGTCGCGCTCGTCGCGCGCGAGCAGCTCTACCTCGGCGGGCGGCCCTATCAGTCGATCGAGTCGGTCCGCTACAAGCTCGAGATCGACATCTCCAAGGCCCACGAGGGTGAGATGATCCCGTTCCGCGTGCGCTTGCCCAACGATCTCCCGCCCGAGATCGCGTTCGCGCCGCGACCGGGTGGCCTCGGCGGGCTGTTCACGCTCGTCTACCACTTCGAGCTCCAGATCGGGGTGAGGTGGAGCGAGGATCTCACGTTGCGGGTGCCGTTCCGGGTGCTCCCCGCGGAGGGCGGTGGAGACGCGGCGGAGCTGAAGCCGGTCCCCGCGATGGTCGGCTCGGATCGGCTCCGCTCGGTGTGGGAGTCGGTCGGGAAGCCGCGAGGGATGCGCTACGACACCGGCAGGCTCTCGACCGACATCGGCGGGACCAGCCTGTCGATCTCGCGCGAGCACCGCGGTAAGGAAGGCGTCTTCCTCACGCTCGAGCTCGACTATCCGTCGCTCCACCTCGACCTCGAGGTCCACCCCTCGTCGGCCGTCGATCGCACGTTTCGCCGCGGCGTGCTGACCGGGATCGACGCGTGGGATCGTGACCACATGGTGAACGGGCGCGACGCGGAGCAGTGCGCGCTCGTGCTGCGGCGCCTCATCCCGAGCCTCGAGGGCGCGATCCTGCGGCGGATGGACGACACGCGCGCGGTCGTCGCGACGCGCGACGCCGGCTCCAACGCGGAGATGCTCACCCGCTTCGCCGACGCCTCGCTCCGGCTCGCCCGCGCGGTCGAGGAGCTCCGCGGCTCGGTGCCGCCCCCTTCGCGCCTCACCGGCGTCGTCGACACCTGGCGCGCGCTGGCCGCCAAGCTCGGGGGCTCGCTCGAGACGGCGCGCATGCGGATCGAGGGGGAGCTGCTCGGCCACGAGGTGATGGTCGAGCCCGCGTTCGACGAGCAGGGTCACGCGGTCTCGACGGTGATCGAGCTCCGCGCGCTCGCGCCGTTCGAGGACGCGCAACGGATCGTGCTCGATATAGGTATCGCGGATCCGGTCGCGGCGATCGCCGCTACGTTCGGCCCGGAGCCCGCCGCGCTGGTCCGCGGGGTAGCCCATGGCGCGGTGCACCTCTCGATCGAGGGCGAGGTGATCCGCGTCGGTCTCCCGGCGCCGATCGGCCTCGCCTACGACGCGCGAAACGACGTGCGGATCCGGACGCGCGCCGATGCGCCGCGCGACCTCGAGACGGCCGAGAGCGTCGAGGCGCGGGTCGGCCTCATGGTGCAGCTCGCGCAGCTCCTACGCGGGAGCGCCGGGCCGTATCGCTGAGCCGTGTGGCACAGGCGGTGTGGCCGACGCGGTGTGGCCGACGCGGTGTGGCCGGGCGTGGCAGAGCCGGATCAGCCGGGCACGATCCGGAGGATCCGTCCCGCGGTGACGTTGAGCATGTAGAGCTCGCCCGCGTTGTCCTGCGCGAACGCGGACAAGCCGGCTTCCGGTTGGCGGAGGTCCATCACCCGCTGATGCCCGACGATCGCTCCGTCACAGAGGCGGAACGCCGCCACGTCGATGTCGCAGTAGTCGCCGTAGAAGTAGACGCCGTAGAGCCCCTCGATCGCGCTCCCGCGGTACGTGAAGCCGCCGATGATCGAGCACGGCGTGCTCAGGTACGGGTCGAGCCCGCCGCGGCGCATCTCGTAGAGCGGCTCGGTGTGCATCGGCACCATCGGCACGATGCTCGAGTAGAGCTCGCCCACGCCCTCGTAGGCCGGCCACCCGAAGTTCTGTCCGCCGCCCGAGCCGGCGGGGATGAGATCGATCTCCTCGCTCCGGTTCTCGCCGACGTCGCCGATGATCATGTCGCCGGTCATCCGATCGAACGACCATCGCCACGGGTTGCGCAGCCCGTACGCGTAGACGTGCAGGTCGCCGTCGGTGAACGGCCCGCCCGGCGCGACGTAGCCCGTGGCCGGCGCATCGACGTCGAAGCGCACGATGCTCCCGAGCGGGTTGTCGCGGTTCTGCGCGTCCGGCATCGGCTCGTAGAGGCTCGCGCCGTCCCCGATGCTCCCGTAGAGGTAGCCATCCGGGCCGAACGCGATGTTGCCTCCGCAGTGGTTGCCGCGCAGCGGCATCGCCTCGATGAGGCGCGCGATCTCGTCGTGGCTCGCTTCGTCGGGTGACGTCGTCGAGCGGTGGTACTCCGCGAGCACGTTGGTGCCCGGCGGCTCGACCGGCGGGTTGCCGTCGGTGTAGTAGACGAAGAAACGCCCGTTGACGGCGTAGTCGGGGTCGAACGCGAGACCCAAAAGTCCGCGCTCGCCGATCAGCGTCACACGGTCGGTGATATCGAGGAACGGCGTACCGAGCACCGCGCCGTCGCGCACGAGCAGGATGCGCCCGGGCTGCTCGACGACGTAGAACGTCTCGTCGTCGCCCGGCGCTTGGTAGAGGCCGACCGGCTGGTCGAACGTGTGGCCGGGCACCAGCTCGACGGTGCTGAGCGCGGGCAGTGGCGTGTCCTCGCAGCGGCCGGCATCGAACGAGCCCGCGTCGACGCCCGCGTCGCGTCGGCCCGCGTCGAACGGGCCGGCGTCGAGGCCCGCGTCCGCCGGGGTGCCGCCGTCACAGGCCGCGAGGACGAGCGCCAGCGCGCCGAGGATCGCGCGCCCGCTCACGGGCACGCACCCTCGCCTTCGATCGACGCGCCGTCCAACCGCAGATCGCACTCGGTCGGGTAGGTCACCCCGTTGCACCCACACATCATCGGTCCGCCCGCTCCGTCGCAGGTCGCGGGTCGCGCCACGCAGCGACCGGGCCCCGCGCAGCGCCCGCCGCGATCGCAGTACTCGTCGCTCTCGCACGAGAGGCCGGTCGCCTCGCACGCGCGGACCACCCCGGCGTCGCGGCCGTCGCCGCTCCCGCCCTCGCACCCGAGCGCGGCCATCGAGAGTCCGAAGACCACGATCGAAATCCGCAAGCTTCGTGGCATGCGGCGCTCAGTACTCGGAGACGATCTGGAACGCATCGACGCGGCCCTCCTCCTCGGCGCGCCCGTCGCACGAGTTCACGTAGATGTGATCTCCTACCACCGCGGGGATCGCGAAGCGTTGACCGGCGCCGCTCAGGTCCTCGCGGAACGCGAGCGCGCCGTCGGCGACCCGAACGCCCCAGATGCGGCCGGGCGGCTCGATCCCCGTCACCGTCCGATAGAAGTCGCGCCGCGTCTCGACGACCACCACGAGCTCCTCCCCGTCCACCTCGATCAGCACGGGTCGTTGCGGGTGGTATCGGAACGAGTGGAGCGCGTCCTCGGTGTCGAACCCGGGCACCTGCCAGTGGATGCGCATCCGCGGCTCGCCGTCCTCCATCGCCACGCGCACCGCGGTGATCCCGCTCGGGTGCACGAGGTCGGCCATCTGCGACGCCAGGATCACGATCGGGTCCCCGTCGAGCGTGGTGACCACCGGGTGGGTGACGAACATGCCGATCCACGGCGCCTCGCACGGCGACTCGGGCGTGCCGCAGAAGTCCATCACCTGGAGGCGCTGGTACATGCGGCCCAGATGATCCGCGTCGGCGAGGTACAGCGCGCCGTCCTTGCCCGCTTGCACTACGACGCGCGGGCCACCCTGGACCTCCGCGATCGCCGGGCCGTTCGCGCCGAGGTCCGCGTCGATCGCGCCGTAGCACTCGAAGAACGTGAGGCCGTCGCAGGTGCCCTCCGACGGCGCGAGCGGGGCCTCGCCCACCTCGAGCCGCGGCACGAAGATGTTCTCGCAGCTCTCGAGGCACTCGCGCGCCGGGTCGAGCTCGTCGAACGGCGCGCAGAGCGCCTCGTCGCACGCGCGGTCGAACGCGAGCCCGCGGCCGGTCCGCAAGACGGAGTGCGCATAGGCACCCACGTCGAAGTCGACGCGCCCGTTGCCCGACGCGACGAAGATCTCGTAGTCGCCGTCCTCGCCCGGCACGATCTCGGGGCCCGCGGCGTTCCACAGCCCGCCGCCGCACCGGCTGGGGCTCGCGCTGCCGAACGCGCCGCAGTCGTTCTCCTGAGTGGTCAACAGCGTTCCCGTCACCGCGTCGTCGGCGCCGCCGCTCAGCCAGGCGTCGAGATCGAGCTCGAACATCCACCCGTGGAACGGCTGGACGCTCGGCCCGTTGCCGAACGCGACGTAGACGAGGCCGAGCTCGCGGTCGGGCACGTCGATGTGACGGAGCGCGCCGCGTTGCACCTGCCGCCGCCGATCGAATACGACGTTCCCGGTCCCCGCGTACTCCGGGACGCTCGCGTCGACGACGATGCGCTCGAAGTCCTCCGACATCGTGCGGGTCTCGAGATCGAACACGCTCACGTAGAAGCCGCGCACCGTGTAGGGGCTCGCGGTGAGGTCGGCGTAGCCCATCACGACGTAGCGCTCGTGGACGATCGCCGGGGTCGAGATCGCGACCACCGTGTCCGCGTCCGGCGCGGCGGGCGGCTCGATCTGGTCGACCCACACGTCTTCGCCGGTCGACGGATCGAGCAGCCGGAGCTCGCCCGCGATCCCGATCGCCAGCAGGAGGTCCTCGCCGCGCGATCGGACGAGCTGCGTCGACGCGTAGAGGCAGCTCGTGTCGCTCGACTCCCAGACACGATGCGCGCTGACGCGCTGAAGCCCCCCGTCGATGCCGCCCTCGGGGCCGCCATCCAGAAGAGGCAGTACCGGATCCTCCCCGCACGCGACGACGAGGACCGCCAGCGCCAGCCAGCCAGTCCGCATGCCTCCGACCCTCCCCAATGGAAGGATCGCAGTCAAGGGCAAGAGGGCGGTTTTCACCCCCGGACGTCGAGGAAGCCGCGTTGCACGGCGGGACGATCAGAGCGCGAGCTCGTCCTCGGCCTCGACGGCGGCGCCGAGATCGGTGTCGAGCCGCGAGAGGATCGTGTCTATCCCGCGCGCGCGATCCGCGTCGGCGGCGCGCCCCGCGAGGTGCGTCGCGGTGTCCTCGAGACGATCGGCGAGCTCACCGAGCCTCGCGAACGACTCGGCGCGCTTCGCGCTGAGCTCCATGCGACGGCGGCTCGCCTCGGTCCACGCGGTGCGCTCGAGCGCGGCGGAGAGCGCGACGTAGTGCGTGCGTTGCTGCGTCGCCGCTTCGTAGAGTCGATCCGCCGACGCGGTCACCGGATCGAAGGCGGGGCCGAGCGCGACGACCTCTTTGGCGATCGCCGCGCGGGCGCGGGCGGCGCGTCGCAGCAACGCTCGCGAGGGCTCGCGGCGGCGGCGCGCGAACACGAAGCCGAAGAACCCGAGCGAGAGCGCGCTCAAGCCGCCGAACGCCCACGCCGGGGCGGGGACGCTGGAGGCGCGCGAGGTGGCGTGGCTCACCGCGACCTCGGCCTCGGTGGGCGGCGCCACGAAGCGCAGATGCTCGAGGACGATCGCGCCGCTGATCGCCTGGCTCGCCTCCGTCGCGGTCAATAGATATTGCGTCGAGAGACCCATGAGGTCGAACGCGACGGGCATCGACGCGGTGCGCGGCGCCTCGAACGTGTAGCGATGCGCGACCGGGTCCGCCTCGATCAGCGTGCTGCCGGCGGGGAGGAACACGAACGGTCCCGCCGCGACGTCGCGTCGACCCGACACCGATCGGCTCATCGCGTCGATCAGCGATCCGTCGACCGCGAAGCTCACCGTGCCGCTGAGGGTGAACCGGACGACCTCCCCGTCGCTCGAGGCGAGGCGCGCGAGATCGGGCGCCGCGCCGATGGTGGGGAGCGGTACGCGGTGCGCGACGGTCCACTGTCCGTCGGGCGACGGTCCGGTGGACTGGGCGGTGGGTGACTGCGCGGCGACGGGCGAGGCGACCAGCAGCGCGATCAGCGAGGCGAGCCCGGCGACCGAGGTGCGCGCGTCCATCAGCGCATCCTCCGGTCGCCGTAGTAGCCCATCGCCATCGCGAGCGTGCGCTGCGACTGCGAGTCCCAGTCGTTCCACGCCGAGCCGATCACGCGGTCGTAGCGCGACAGCAGGTTGGCGTCGGCGCGGAGCGAGTCGTCGTGCCAGAAGTCGGCCGCCGCGACGAGGACGTGCTCGCGCTCGCTGAGCAGCTGGTGCGCGCGCGCCACATCGCCGCGCGAGAGCGCCTCGGACGCAGCGCGCAACGACTCGCCGGCCTGGAACGCGAGGACGGTGCGCTTGACCGTGCGCTGGGTGGACGCGACGGCCGCCTCCGCGTCGCTCGTGCGCTCGGCGGTGACGTCCACGCTCGCCTCGCGGTTCGTGCGCGCGAGGAGGTCCTTGTAGTCCAGCGAGACGTGCGCGATCGAGGTGGTGCGGGTGCCCGGCGGGACCTCGAGCTCCATCAACACGACGTGCTGATCGCCGCGGCGGAACGTCGGCATGTGGATCCGCAAGCCGCGATCCTCATCCTGCTGACGATCGCGCGAGATCCCGAGCTCGCGCGCGAGGCGCTGATCGGTCGCGATCTCGGTGCGGCGCACCGCCTGCGCCTGCTGCTCGTCCAGCACCTGCGAGCCGTAGACCTGCCGCGCCACCACGCCGGGCGCGAGCTCGATGCGCAGCCGCAGCGCCTGAGCGACCGCCTGCGCGCGCTCCTCCAGCTCGTCGCCGAGGATCTCCCCGATGTCGCTCGCGCGGCGCACGAAGTGGTAGCTGCCGCTGCCCTCGCGCGCGATCGCGAGCATCGTCGCCTCGTCGAAGTCGGTGCCGAGGCCGACGCTCGTCGTGAGCGCGCCGCTCGCGTCGAACGTCTCGCGCGCCATCCGGCCGAGCTCGTTCGCGTTCGTCTGGCCGATGTTTGCGACGCCGTCGGAGACGAGCATCACGAGCAACACGTCGTTCATCGCGCTCCGGTGCGGCGCGTTCGCGCGGGCGAGGGAGAGCGCGCTCTCGATGTTCGTGCCGCCGCCGGGGCGGAGCGCGTCGATCGCGCGGTGCGCCGCGCGGGCGTCGCCGACCCGCGCCGGGCGCACGTCGAGGGACGCCTCGTCGCTGTAGCTGATGAGGCCGAACGTGTCGCCGGGCTGGAGGCGATCGACGAGGGCGTGGGCGGCCGCGATCCCGTGCGTCCACTTGTCGCCCATCATCGAGCCGCTGCGATCGAACACGAGGCGCACGTCCATGCGCGGGCGCGGCGGTGCCTCCCCGTTGCGGGCCATCAACGCGATCTGCATGTGGACGCGCTCGCCACCGGTCGACAGCCGCGTGCGCTCGAGCTCCGCGTGCAGGCCCACCGCGTCGCGCGCGGGAACCGGGTAGGGGAGCCGGCCGAGCTCGTCGAACGCCTCGAGGCGGACGTTCTGGCCGCCGACCATCACCCCTCGGTCGAGCAGATCCTCGAGCCGGGCCTGCGCGCCGCGGCCGCCGACGAACGTGGAGGAGAGCACGCCGTTTTGCGGGAGCGCGGCGGGGATCGGAGCCGCCGGCGTGGTCGTGATCGCGCGGGCGCGGCCCTGGCCACCTCCGCCCGACCCGGTGCTGCCGCTCCATCCATTGAGCGTCGGAGCGCCGGGCCCGGCGCCCCCCGCCGGTCGGCGGCTCGCGCGTGCGGTGGCCGGCGCGCTGCGCGCAGCCTCGCGGGGCGGCGCGGCGAGGAGGCCATCGGAGACTCGATCGGCGGAGGCGCTCGTCGGGAGCGCGCCATACGCGCCCATCGGATCGGGCTCGGCCGGCTCGGCCAGAACGGCCTCGCTCGCCTCCTCCTCGGTAGACGGAGCCTCCGGCATCGCAGCGTACGGGGCGCCCTCGTCGGCGGCCTCGGCGCGGGTCGGCGACGCGGCGGCGATCGTGGGGGCCGGCTCGCGCGTCGACCCGAACGACGAGAGGGCCAGGGTCCCGAGCGCGACGACGCCGGCGATCCCGACGCCGAGGGTGATCGCGAGGCGGCCGCCGCCGCCGGGCCGTTCGCTCGGCCGCTCGCTGGATACAGCTCCGCCCTTCGGATCGCTCTCGTCCGCCATGATGCCTCCCCGGCGCGTCGGGGTCGCGCGCCGCTGAGCTGGGAGACAACCGGCCCCCGCGCGATCTTGGGTCGTCTGCGCGGGGGATCCGTCCTGTCGCGCGCGAGCGCACGCGTGCTCGCCGCGTCGCAGGGACGGGTGACGTCCCGCTCAGCGCGACGAGGCGCCGCTCTTCAGGCGGCCGACCGCGACGTGCACGAGGAGCAGCCCGACCACGAACAACACGGCGACGGTGAAGTGCGCGGCCATGAGGTGCTCGGGCGCGTGTCGCGGACAATGGAGCTGGAGCACGAGGTTGCCCGCGAGGCCGGCCGCGCACGCCGCGATCAGCGAGCTCAACGCGGGCCCGCGATCGACGAGCCGGAGCACGAGATAGACGGGCAGCCCCATGAAGAGCCCGTAGAAGAGGCACGGGCTCACCATCTCGTGAAGCAACGTAGTGTGCGGGACTCCATCGTCGCCGTCCGGCGCCAGCAGCGCCAGCGCGAACGTGGACCCGAGGGTGAGCGCCACCATCGCCGCGTGCGCCGCGCGCGGTAGCGGTGGCCGATGGAGCGGTCGAAGCGCGAGCCACACCGACGCGCCGAGGAGGAACGCGAGCGCGCCCACCGCGCTGATGAGGAAGCGCAGCGGCAGCTCCGCGAGGTCGGCGCGGCTCGAGCCGAGGCCGCCCACCGCGATCACGGAGAGCGCGGTGAGCCCCGCGATGCTGCGGCGCACCCAGGTCGGCCGGCTCTGGATCCAGAAGCGCTTGCTCGTGTCCGCCGCGCGTTGCTCCCGCTCGACCGCCGTCCACAGCGCGTCGAGATCGCCGGGCGGCGCCTCGCGATCCGCGTCGCGCGCCACGGCGAGCCACTCCTCGAGATCCGGATCCAGCCCGGTCTCGGACGCGGGCTCGGGCTTGAGCGAGTCGGTCATCCGCTTACCGCCCCCCTATGCCGGGCGGCACGCGTCGTTAGGGCCCGATGCGTCATGCGCCCAACTCCTCGGCCAGCAGCTCCTTGAGCCGGCGATACGCGCGGTGAGCCCGCACCCGCACCGCGCCTTCGGTGGTCCCCACGATCTCGGCGACCTCGGCGAAGCTGCGCTCCTCGAACCAGTGGAGCTCGACCACCTCGCGCTGGCTCGCGGGCAGGGTCTGCATCGCCGCGCGCAACAGCCGCGCGCGCTCCTTCGTCTCCAGCGGCCCGCGCTCGGGTCGCTCCGCGGGCTGGCGCAGCTCGTCGAGCTCGGTCTCCTTGCGCCGCCCCTTCTTGCGGTAGTGCTCGCGCACGAGGTTCATCGCGATGGTGAAGACCCACGGCCGGAGCTTCCGGTCCTGATGGAAGTCGCGCCGCGCCGCGTGCATCTGGAAGAACGTCTGCTGCACGACCTCGCGCGCGAGCTCGTCGCTCCGGAGGTGGCGCGCGGTGAGCCGCATGAGCATCGGCGCGTAGCGCGCGAACAGCGCCTTGAACGCGGCGTGGTCTCCGTCGACGTACGCCTTCATCAGCGCCTCGTCGGTCCGCGGCTCGTCGCTCTCGGGGGGGTTCGGCAACTCGTGCTCGCCGAGCGAGGATCGCTCAGTCCCGGAAGTTCTTGAACTGGAGGGGAAGCTCCAGGTCGGCGTCCTTGATCATCTGGATGGCCTCCCGGAGGACATCGCGCTTGCCGTGCGATACGCGCACCACGTCGCCCTGGATCGCGGCCTGGACCTTCGTCTTCGAGTCCTTGAGGAGCTTCACGATCTTCTTCGCGTTGTCGGTGTCGATGCCCTCGCGGATCTCGACGAGCTGGCGATAGTCGTTGCCACCGCCGGGCTTGGGATCGTTGGCCTTGAGCGCCTTGAGCGAGACGCCGCGCTTGACCGCGCGCGACTGCAAGACGTCGAGCGCGGCGGTGCAGCGGCCTTCGCTGTTCGAGCGGATCACGATCCCTTCCTGGGTCTTCTCGAGGGTCGTGTTCGTGCCCTTGAAGTCGAAGCGTTGCCCGACCTCGCGCTTCGCTTGATCGATGGCGTTGTCGAGCTCGTGGTGATCGAGCTGGGAGACGACGTCGAAAGACGGCATGGCGCGCGACGATACCGCCTATGCTCGCGCGATGCGACTCCACGCGGGCGAGGAGCGCGCTGGCTGAGCGATGGCGCGAGGACGCGGGGCGAGCTGGCTGAAGCGGATCGGATGGGCCGTCGCGATCGTGAGCGCGCTGGTGCTCGTCGTCGCGCTCGTGCGCACCATCCAGTCCGATGACCGGCCGGAGCCGCCGGCCGCGCTCTCGTTGCGGATCGATCGCGAGCGCGCCGCGGCCACGCTCTCGGAGCTGATCCGCATGCCGACGGTGACGCCGCCGCCCGTCCCACGCGATCCGCGGCCGGGCTATCTCGATCTGTTGATCGAGCGCTACGCGGAGCCGCTCGGGCTCGAGCACCAGGTGATCGATCACCGCACGCTGCTGTTGCGATGGCGCGCGGGCGAGACCGACGCGCCGCCGATCCTGTTCCTCAGCCACGCGGACGTCGTCCCGGTGCCGGAGGCGGAGCGCGAGGGCTGGACGCACCCGCCGTTCGACGGCGTGGTGTCGGACGGCTACGTGTGGGGGCGCGGCGCGCTCGACGACAAGGGCGCGATCGTCGCGCAGCTCGAGGCGATCGCCGCGCTCTCGGCCGCGAACCTACGACCGCGTCACGACGTCGTGCTGTTGATCAACCCCGACGAGGAGATCGGCGGCGCCGATGGGGCGGGTCGCGTGGTCGCGCGGCACTGGGAGCGACTCGGCGAGCCATGGGCCGTGCTGGACGAAGGAAGCTTCGTGGCGGACGACATGGTGCCCGAGACGCGGCTCGTCCCAGTGGGGACGGCGGAGAAGCGGTACGTCACGATCACGCTGAGCGTGAACGGCGAGTCGGGTCACTCGAGCATGCCGCGCGAGAGCGACGCGCCGCGGGTGCTCGCGGTCGCGCTCGCCAAGGTCGCCGAGCTCGAGCTGCCGGCGCGGATCCTCCCCGCGACCGACGCGTTCCTCGAGCGGATCAGCGCGCGGATGCCGTTCACCCAGCGCCTCGCGCTGCGCAACCGATGGCTGCTCGGCTTCTTGGTGACCGATCTGTTGGCGTCGCGGCCCGCGTCGAACGGGATGATCCGCGACACGATGGCGCTGACGATCCTCGAGGCGGGCGTGAAGGACAACGTGATCCCGGCGCACGCGCAGGCGACGATGAACCTGCGCCTCCTGCCGGGCAGCGATCTCGACGCGCTCCTCGCTCGCATCCGATCCGCGATCGACGATCCGCGCGTGCAGCTCGAGGTGATCACCGACGAAGGCCCGTCGCCCGAGGCGCCGATCGAGGGCGAGGTGTGGACGAGCCTCGAGAGCGCGCTCCGCGCCGCGTACCCCGACGAGCGCTCGGTGGTGGCGCCGATGATCAGCCCCGCGACCACCGACGCCCGCTTCTTCGCGAGCCGCGGCGTCCCGAGCTACCGCCTCGTCCCGTTCGTCCTCGACGCGAACGAGCGCGGCCGCGTGCATGGCATCGACGAGCGCGTCTCGATCCAGAACCTCGCCGACGCCGCGCGCGTGTACGCGCACGTCATGCGTTACTGGTGACGCAGGTTGTTTACCCGCGGGTTGTTTACCGGAAGGAGAGGAGGGGCGAAGGAGAGAAGGAGGAGTTGTTTCCGCTCGGCATTCGGTGGCGGCGCGCCGGGGCAGGCAGGGCTCGGCGTTCGTCGGCGCGCCTGCGGCGGGCGGCCGGGAGACGAGGAGAGTGGAAGGCGAGGAGCGTGCGTCGGCTGCGCCGCCGCGGGACAGAACAATATGAATTGCTCCGCGGCCGCGAAGCGGACGCACTCTCGCCGTCTCCGAGTCTCCCCGTCTCCCGGAAAAACTTTCCCCGCTTCTCCCTTTCCGGGAAGGAAAGCGGCCAAGACACCACCTCAGGGGTGAGCGAAGTTGCGGATCGCGCTGACGTAGATGCCGATCGTGACCACGACCGCGCAGCTCAGGGCGGCGGCGGCGAACAGCGCGGCGGCGAGCTTGCGCAACGAAGCGTTCTTGCGCGGCGCGGCGAACGCGCACACGGCGGCGCCGAGGGTGAGCGCGACGACCGCGTAGGCGAGGTGCTCCTTGGTCTCGAAGAGGAAGCCCGCCGCCTCGTCGGCCAAAAAGAGCGGGCGCTTCACGATCGCGCGGTAGCTCTCGTAGATCGAGACGCCCGCGCCGAACGCGAGCGTGGTCACCCCCGCGGTGAGCCCCACCGACCAGCGCGCCCCACGCGAGAGCGGGGCGCCGTTGCGCAGCAAGATCGCAGGGTGGAGGAGCGCGATCGCGGCGAGCACGCCGAGGTGACCGTGGATCCGCTGCGCGAGGTCGAGCGCGTTCATCACGGCCACCCGTACGCGACGAGGGTCACGAGCACCGCGAGCGGCAGGCTCACCCACGCGAGCGCGCGCAGCGATCGCTCGCTCGCCCCGCGGCGGATCACGGTCGCGTACACGAGGATCGCGATCAGCCCCGCCCACCACGTCGCGGTGAGCGCGCGCCAGTAGAACGCGGTGTGCGCGTCGCGGAGGACGGACAGCGGATCGATCGGGCCCGACCGCGCCACCTCGTAGAGGCGCTGCGTCACGTACGCGATCGGCGCGGTGAGCGAGAACGCGGCCGCCGCGGTGGCGAGCGCGGTGCGTCGATCGCTCACTCCTCTTCGTCCCGACGGATCGCGGACGGATCGTCGACCGACCCGGCAGGCTCGTCCGCCTTCGCGGTCTCCCCCTGCTTGCGCACGAGGATCGCGTAGGCACCGAGCGCGGCCGCGCCGAGCACGCTCGAGACGAACAGGAAGTCGACGAAGCTCCCGACGCTCGAGCAGTTCGCGCTGTGCCCGACGTGGACGGAGAGGACCCGCCCCGGCTCGTCGTCGTCGTCGGTCGACGGCTCGCGCTCGGGCGCTTCGCTCATGCGAACGACACCACGTGCCCGGCGCGATCGAGCGCGAGGTATCCGACCGCCCCGTGCGACAGGACGCACAGCGCGGCGAGCGCGATCGCCTGTCCGCGCGGCGCGTCCCGCTCGCGCAGCGCCTCGCCGACCCACGACGCGAGCGCGAGCAGCCCGAGGCTCGCGGCGCCGACGATCGCGAACGTGTCGAGCGCCTCGGCGTCGTAGCGTCCCGCCAAGAGCATCGGCGCTCCCGCGACGTAGAGCCCGGCGAGCGCGCGCGGCCACGCGAACGCGCGGCGCACGACCGACGAGGACGCGAGCTCGCGGCGACCGAGCGCGAGGACGCCGAGCCCGAACAGCGCGAGCACGACCCACCCGACGACGCGGCCCACCGCGCGCGAGGCCTGCCGCGCGAGCGTCTCGTGCGTGCTCGACGCGTCGAGCCCCGCCGCCTCGAGGTGTGCGGCGCCGGCCGCGGCTCCGTCGTCGACGGCGATCGCCCGCGCGATCCCCGTCTCGGCGAGCACGCGCTCGGTGGGCTCGAGGCCGGGCTCCGTCAGGAGCATCTCGAACGCGCCGCGCGCGCGCGCCGGATCGTCCGCCGTCAGCCACGCCTCGCCGATCGCGAGCCGCGCCTCGCGCCGCACGCGGCCGGAGGGGAAGCCGCGCGCCTCTTCCTCGAACGCGGCGATCACCTCGGGGGTGCGCTCGGCGGGCAGCCGATCGCGGAACGCGCTCAGCGCGGCGAGCGGAGCGAAGCCGTCCTCGGCGTGCGCGCGCAGATCGGCGATCCTCCGCCGCGCGTTGCCGGCGAGGCGCGAGGTCGGCGCCAGCTCCACCGCGCGCTCGTAGAGCGCGAGCGCGTCCGCGGGTCGATGCGCGCGCTCCGCGTCTCCCGCCGCGCGTAGCAAATTGGCTTGCGAAGTCGGCTCCGTCGTCTGGCCTCCCGCCGTCGCGGGCAGGGCGGCGATGAGGATCGCGAGCGCGAGCCGACGCGTCCTCGCCGAGCGAAAGGCCACCGGCGGGACTACTTCGTGAGCGTGAAGGTGTCGAGCATCGTGCCGTCGACGATGCTGTACGCGGTGTACGTCAACGTCCGATCCTCGATGCTGACGATCGCGTACGGTCGCACCGACTCCCCGATGTGCGAGGTCGGACAGTCGTTCGCCGCCGGGTAGAGGTCCGCCCCGGCGCCGGCCGCGACGATGTAGACCGTCCCGGTCGGCAGGCCCTCCGCGTCGTACATCGGCGTCGCGTCGGGGCCGCTCGTGACCACGACTCCTTCACCGGCCGAGAGTCCGCGGATCGGCAGGCTGCGTTCGTACGCGTGGTTGTGGCCGTTGAACACGATGTCCACCGCCATCTCGTCGTAGATCGGCTGCCACGCGGTCTGACCCTCGCGGTAGGGACCGTGCGTGCTCCCGCACGTGTAGATGGGGCGGTGGTGCACCGCGAAGACCCACGGGGTCAGGTTTCGGTCGACCTGCATCAAGTCTCGACGCAGCCACGCCGCTTGCGAGCCGGCGATCACGCTCGAGTCCGCGACCGAGTCGTTGAGCATGACGAAGTGCGCGTTGCCGTAGTCGAACGAGTACCACTCCTCGCCCTGTGCGACCTCCGAGTCCGAGACCTCCTGAGGCAGCGCGAATTGCGCGATGTAGTTCACCGCGAGCCCCTCGTGGTTTCCGTTCACCACCATCATGGCGCGCCGCGCCAAGAGATCCTGCACGCCGAACGTGCCGTCGCTGGCGCCGAGGAAGTCGTTCCAGTCGGCTTGGTTGGTGCCCGCGAGGACCGCGTCGCCGCTGAAGACCTCGAAGTCGATCGCGGCGGCCTGCATGCGCCGCTGGCTGATCGGCCACGCGTTCTCGAGGTTGTTGCGGCTGTCGCCGGTGACCCCGAACGTGAACGGCTCGATGCTGCCCGGGGTCGGCGCGGTCGTGGTGTCGAACACCTCGCTCCAGTGTCCCGGCCCGCCGACCTTGTAGTAATACGTCGTGCTCGCCTCGAGGCCGCACACGTGGACCTCGTGCACGCGCGCGAGCGCGCCGATCTCGCGGAACGCCATGTGGTGGCCGACCTGGAGGAGCACGTCGGTGCCATCCGCCGTGTCCGCGGCGGCGACGGCTGCCTGGTCGGTGCCGTACAGCACGTTCGACGCGAGGGTGTCTCCGTCCGCGCGCCAGTTGACCGCGAAGGAGCTGTGGCTCGGACCAGCCCAGCTCACGTGCACGTGATCGATCGCGTCGCTCGCGCCGAACACGTCCTCGCTCATCCCCGTGTCGCGAACGACCGGCGTCGCCACCACGTAGCCACAGCCTTCGGGCGTGTAGCTGATCTGCGTGACCGCCATCCCCGCGTCGCCCTGCGGCTCGCCGGCGTCGGTCGTGACCATGCCGTCGTCGCATCCGACGAGCGTGACGAGGAGGAGCGTGGAGCGAGCGGTGAGGCGCAACATGGTCTCTCCGGAGCCGAGGGGGACGCCAGTCTAGCCAGTCCCTCGAGGCCATGAAAGCTCATGCGTCGCGCGCCTCGGCGGCATGCGCGCGGACGCGAGGGCACTCGGGATCGGGAGCGTACGGATCGTCGAGCAGGTGCGCGGACACGATCCGACAGCCGCCCCGGCAGGCCGGGCGATAGGCGCACGAGGCGCAGGGCTCGCCCGGCGCGGCGCGGTGCTCTCGGAAGCGGACGAGGGTAGGGTCGCGGCTCCACGCGCTCGAGGCCGGCTCGCCTCCGCGTTCCCAGAAGCTGCACGGCCCGCTCGCGCCGTCCGCTTTCACCGCGAGCAGTGAGCGTCCCGCCTCGCATCCCATCACGCCGAATCGCACCAGCTCGGTGGGAGCGAGCGATCCGTCCGCGAGGAACGGCACGAGCGCGCAGTCGATCCGGAACCCGATCGGCAACGTCGAGCTCAGCGCGCGCAGGCGACGCCCGAAGCCGGCGGCCTGCTCTTCGTCGAGGCGCTGCGCGAGGTAGTCGAGGCGGCCGCGGCCCGCCGGCTTGAAACGCAAGAGCTGCACCTCGCGCGCGCCGAGCTCGATCGCACGCGCGCACGTGGCCTCGAGCGTCGGGTAGCTTCGACGTGTCAATACGACGTTCACTCCGAACGGCACCTCCGCGTCGCGGAGCGCCACCATCGCGCGCTCCGCTACGGGCGCTCCGTCGAAGCCGCGAACGTCGGCATACACCTCGCCGGGTCCGTCGTAGCTGACGTTGACCTGCGCAAACCCTCGTAGCTCGAGGGCGCGCGACGGGGTGAGCCCGATCCCGCTCGTGGTCATCGTAGGTACGAGGCCGCGGCGGCGCGCATGTGCGGCGAGCTCGGCCAGGTCCAGACGCAGCAGCGCCTCGCCACCGCCGAACGCCACGCTGAACGCGCCGAGGTCTGCGATCGCATCGATCCGCGCGCGGAGCTCCGCGAACGTCGGGTGCTCGCCCTCTCGCTTCGCGTCGGCGTAACATCCCTTGCACGACGCAGGACAGCGCGCCGTCACCGCGAGGTGCACCTCCGTCGGACCCTCGAGCGGGTCGACGTCGAGCCCGGGGCTCGGCCGCGTCCACAGCTCGCCGCCCTTCACCCCGAGGCGCCGCGCCATCGCGCGATCGACGGCGAGCAGCGCGGGCGGTGAGTCCAGCTGGACCATCGCGCCGAACCGCTCGGCGCGTGCGCGGAGCGATCGCGACATGTCCGTAGCGTATCGCAGCGCCGCCACCGCGCGGGGATCCGATCACTCGCAGCGGGTGCGCGTGTGGCACATCTGGCAGGTCGTGACGGGCGTCATCGTCCGGCAGTTGTGGTTGAAGCGCCACGCGGTGGTGTAGGCGCTGCCCGTCGTCCCGACGGCGATCCCGCTCGGGGCGTTGTGACACTCGTCGCAGTCGACCGGGTAGAAGTGGTTCGGGTACGTCTCGGTCCTCGAGTTGCCGCTGAACGTCGCGCGCACCGACGGCAGAGTGAACGGGCGCGTGTCGCCAGCGCCCGCCGACGTCGAGGTCGCGCCGTTCCACACCGGGCTCACGAGATCGCTGCCCGCCTCGTGGCACGCGTTGCAGTGGTTCGTCATCGCGGTCGATGCGTGGTCGTAGCCGATCGCCATGCGGCCGCCCGAGCCTCCGGTGTGGCAGCTGCTGCACGCGCCGGTGCTCGGATGCGGGAGACCGGTGATGCCGCCCTGCGTGCGTGGGCTCGGCGCCGGCGGGGCGGGGATGGTGAAGCCGCCCGCCGAGATCGACGCGGGTGCACCGCCCATCGCGCCCGCCCAGTTCGGGTTGGTGATGGAGCCGGTCCCCGGGAACGAGTGGCACTGGCTGCAGTCGCTCGTCCCGATCCCGGAGTGGCTGAACGCGTCGATCGTCATCGTCGGCCGAAGGTTGGCGTGGCAGTGATCGCAGCGGCCGGTGGTGCCGTTGATCAGGAGCGTCGAGCTGCCGCTGAAGCGATCGTGGAAGCTGCCTTGCGCCCACTCGTGCCCGCGCGCCGCCCCGCTCGCCGCCGGTCCGACCTCTGTGTGACAGAAGTTGCAGTCGTGACCGGTGACGTTGATGTCGGAGTGATCGATCTGGTCGTGCCGTCCAGCGATCCCCGTGGCGGCGGGCGCGACGGTGATGCTCGCGGTGTCGTTCACCCCCGCCGGCATGTTGTTGTTGGTGCCGACCGTCATCCCGAGGCCGTTCGTGAGGCCGTGGCAGTTGCGGCAGGTGGTCACCCCCGAGGTCACGACCGAGTGGAACGGCGTCGTGGTGCTCCAGCCGCTCGGCATCGTCGTCGCGTCGGCCATGTGGCACGCGGCGCAGTCGCGGCTCGTCACGTGGCTCGTGGTGTGGCTCATGTACTGCCCGCCGTTCGTCGCGGTGCCGCCCGACGCGAGCGTGTAGACGACCCCGCCTCGCGTCGTCGTGGTCGGCTCCGACACCGTGTGGCAGTCCACGCACGCGCTCGGCTGACCCATCGCGTGGCCGTGGTAGTTGCCGTCGTTCCAGAGCGGCCAGCTCGGCGCCATCGTCGCGCGGCCGAGCGCCATCGTGTGGCACGTGCCGCAGCTCTGGAACGTGATTTGCGGTGAGCGATGCCGCATCGCGTACTCGGTGCCCGACGTGCGGTCCGCGTGGGATGCGTCGGCCATCGCGGGGTAGTGGCAGCTCGTGCAGTCCGACGGAGTCGCGGACCCGATGTTCGCGTGGAACACGCCGTCCGACCACGTCTCGCCCGGCATGCCGTGGCACGTCGAGCAGTCGAGGTCGGCGACGCCCGACGCCATCTGTCCACCGATGTTGACGTTGCCGGTGAACGTCGCGAAGTGGTCCATCGGCTGGAGCACCGAGCCCATCTTCTCGACGATGTCGTGCGGTCGCATCTGCTGATGGCAGTCGTTGCAGCGCGTCGGCTGGGTCAGCGGCGTGACCGGCGAGGTCGGGGTGGCACGGAACATCATGATCGACGTGTGGAGCTCGCCATCCACGTACGAGTCGACGGTGGTGCCGGTGCTCGTGTGGCAGTGCCAGCACGAGTCGCTGTCGGGCATCGTCGGCGAGGTGCCGGGGCTGATCTGGCTCGGCACCGCCATCGACGTGTGGAGCATGCCGTTGTAGTAGGCGACGGCGGACGTGCTCGTGCTCGTGACGAGGTTGTTCGGCCCCGAGCGATGCAAGGCGATCTCGTTGACGGTGATGTGGACGCTCGTCGAGCTCACGAAGCTGCCCGGGTACTCGGTGCCGTCCTTCCAATCTCCGCCCGGCAGCGTGCCTCCGGCGTTGAAGTAGGACGCGTACGTGCCCGCGTCGACCGACGCTTGATGGCAGCCGAAGCAGTCGCCGGTGCCGTTGCGCGCGTGATCGAAGCCGTTGGGGAGGAGCGCCGCCGCTTCGCTGACGCCGAGCACCACGTCCGGGCGCTGGCTCGCGTGGCACGAGACGCAGGTCCCGGCGTCGAGGCCGCCTGCCTGATGGTGCTCGAAGTGACCGCCGACCCACGTCTCGGTCCCGCCGGTACCCGGACCGGTGTGGCAGCCGACGCAGTCCGCGCCCGCGCCGTGAGTCACCCCGTAGGTGTTGAGCCCGTAGTCGAACGGCGCGTCCGCGTACGTGCTGCTCATCCAGCCGCTGTCGCTCGTCGGTCGCTCGCCCTCGTGACACGTGGTGCACGACGGCGGCAGCGGATCGTCGGGCTGGTGGTAGAGGCCGCCCTCCCACGTCGTCGTGTCGGTGTGACACGAGACGCAGTCGCTCATCCCATCACCGAGCGAGTGATCGAAGGAGAGGCCCTCGGGGAGCGACGACTCGCCGGACTCGATGATGTGATCGGGCCGCGAGTTCGCGTGGCAGTCGACGCAGGTGCCGGGCTGCGCGATGCCCGCGCGATCGAGAGACGCATGGTACCTTGCGGGGGTCGCGGCATCGAACCCCGTCGCCCACGTCGCGTTGAGCGCATCGTTCGACGGTGGAACGTGACAGGTGCCGCAGTCCTCGGTGACCAAAGGCTCCGCGGTCGGCGCGTCGTTCGACCAGACCACCGCGTCGTGTTTCATCTCGCCGGTCGAGGGCACGCGCGCGGGATCGGTGGCGAGCGGGCCGACGAACCCGACCGGCATGGTGGCCGGGGAGTGGCAGTCGGAGCACTGCGTCGGCTGCGGGATGTCGTGCGAGATCAGCGAGCCGTGGAAGATGCCCGGGTAGATCGAGCCGAGCGACGAGTGGCAGTTCGAGCAGGACTCCATCGCGGCCGGGTCGATGTTCGGCGAGAGATGGATCATCGGTTGGGTGAGCGACTCGCTCTCCGCGGTGACGCTCACGATCGAGGTGCCCGAGTAGCGTGGGATCTGCGCGTCGACGACGATGTCGCGCGCGGGGTCGTTCACGTCGCCCGCGCCACCGCCGAGGGCGGGGACCCACGCGCTGACGGAGTGGCAGTCGGCGCATGTGGTGGGGAACAACCCCTCGTGCACCGGGCTCGTGGTCGCTCGGTACTCGTCGAGATGGCAGGTCACGCAGTCGGCGCCCATCACCTCGGCGCGATCCCCCGAGTGGCTGCGGCACCCCGCCGCGAGAGCGGCGCAAGCGAGCGCGACGACGAGCTGACGAGGCGTCTTCATGGGCATCTCCCACCCTCGGAACGAAGCCACCGCTCCCCGTGCGGCGAGGTCCTGACCGGTGGGTGAGTCACGCCACGAGGGCGAGATGACCAACCTTTCTCGCCCGCCCGTCGGAGGGGGAAACCCTCACGTAAATCACTCGAAAAGGGGCGTCGCCGCTCCGCGCCGAGGCGCGGCGGATGCGGTTACGAAGGGTGACGAGGGGCGCGCGTCCCGGCGCGACCGAGCTCAGCAGCCCCCGCCCGGGATCTCCATCGCGTCGCGCACGCAGCGCGGGACCGCGAGCAGCCACTCGCGCACCAGCGGGCCGAACATCTCGAAGGCCATTCCGCCGCCGAGGTCGGCGAGCACGCCCCACGTCACGATGGTGTCCCCGTGGTACTCGCTCAGCGACAGATATCCTCGTCCCGCCCGCAGATCGTGCGGCCGGCTCCGGTCGAGATCGAAGCGCAGCGACCGGTGCTCCTGATCGATGTGTACGCGCGCAAAGTACGTAGCGGCGGCGAAGGAGTAGCGGTGCTCCATCCGCAGGATCCGCTCCTGGTCGCGGTCCTCGATCATCCGCACGCTCGCCAGCGCGGGGATGAGCCGCGGGTAGGCGCGGACGTCGAGCACCTTCTGCCAGACCTCGTCGATCGGCGCGCTGACCCGCTGCCAGCTCGTACCGCCGGTGTAGTGATAGCCCGCCTCGTTGCGGGTCACGTGGCGCGCGACGAGCTCGCCGGCGCGGAGCTGCTGGCGCTCGGCCTCGCTGAACTCGCCATCCTCCTGCGCGATCGCGAGGCTGGCGCACACGAGCGCGCCCATGAAGAGGCCGAACCCCCACCCTCGAGCGCAACCACGGCCCGATCGCACGGACCGAGCATACCCAACCCGGCTGATCTCGCCATGTCCCCTGCACCTCGGCGGCTCGCGGTGGGCTCCTCGATCAGCAGTCGGTGAGCGGGGGGGAGCCGGGCGTCAGCGTCACGTCGTCGCCGTTGCGGCACGCGCGGCCCATGAAAGGCCGGCTCCCATAGTTGGTCACCTCGAGGTCCGCGCCTCGATGATCGCTCGACGTGTTGTCGTGGATGTAGAACCGTTGGTCGTCGGCGAGGACGTTGTAGAGGATCCCGCCACCCCAGTCGGCACCTTGCGCCCCGTTCGGCAGCGTTCCGCCGAACCGGGTCGTGTTGTCGTAGATCTCGTACTCGTGGGTCGTGTCGTTCGTGCGGACGTCGATCGCCGAGCAGTACCCGTGGTCGATCACGTTGCCGTAGATGCGGCCCCACGTCTCGGCGCCGATCGTGATGCCGAAGCACCACGCGGAGTCGTCGGTGCGGAGCACGCCGTAGCCGGAGATCACGTTGTCATGGAGGTCGCATCCATCGACGCAGAGCCGGAGCTTGAGCGCGTCGTTGCCCGTGTCATGGAGCTCGTTGTCGAAGACCTCCACGCGGGCGAGGCGCTCGGCGCGAACCGTCGTCGTCGTCCCGCCGCAGGTGACGTCGACGTCCCCGGGATCGTAGTACCCGAGGTACATGCCCTCGTAGAACGTGCTCTCGATGAGGTTGTGGTGGATCCGGATGTCCTCGATGCGCATCGGCGCGACGTGGTCGAGCACGTCACAGGCGGGGTCGGTCTTGACCACGACCCCGTAGCCGCACCCGTCGGCGTGGGTCCCGCTCAGATCGATGTCGGTGCTGCTCTCCGAGATCGACACGGCGGCGCGGTACGGGGCCGTGACGCGGAACGGGTGCTCGCCGCGCACGCGGGCGCGGACGATGACGTGGTGCATCGCGTGCAGCTCGATCCCCCAGTCCGTGAGGACGACCTCCCCTCCGGCGGCGGGCTGGACGATGATGGGCATGCCCTCGCACCCCGAGAGCTCGCGGAGGGTGATCCCCTGGTAGGTCCCGGGCGCGACCTCGATGGTGTCGCCGCACTCGAGACCGTCGATGTGATCGAGGATGATGCTCGGCATGCCCGCGCCGATCGCGTGGACAACACCCGTTCCTTGATAGTCGTACGGGTCGATCGTCGTCGCCCCTCCGGCATCGCGCGCGCCGCCCGCATCGAATCCCTCGAGGCCAGCGTCGCGCCCCTCGTTCCCCCCGTCGCGCGCGGGTGCGGCGTCGTGGGCGATCGCTCCGTCGGATCCTCCCGCGTCTCCACCGACGCCGTCGTCGCACGCGGACGAGAGCGCGAGCACCGAGAGCGCGAGCGCGACGTGGCGCGCCGCGTGTGGCACCGCGGGCCACACCTGGGGCCGTGAAGGCGTCAGGATCCGATCGCGACCGAGCAGGGAGCTCCTTCCCGCCTCGCGACGGCTGGTCGTGGATGCCGCGCGCAAACGCGCGTTCGGTCCCGAGGTCGGGCGGTCGCTGGCGAGTCGCACGGAAGCGAGGTGGTGCATCGACGATCGTCGAGTGCATCGCCGGTGCCAACGCGAGCCCGCCGCGAAGGCTACGCGAGGAGCTCGGGCAAGGGCCCGGGCGCCTTGCGGAGGTTGCCCGCTTCGCCGCCGAACTCGTCGAGGGCGACGCCTGCGACGTGGCCCAGCGTGTTCCAGAGGTTGCTGAGCTGGCGGTGGTTGGCCGAGCTCAGCCCGGGATAGAGGACGGTGCGACCGCCGGGCTTGAGACCGACCCCGCTCCCGCCGATCAGGAGGATGGGGAACTCGCTGCTCGTGGAGTGGTGCTGCTCGCCGTTGTCGCCGATCCACACGATGATCGTCTGGTCGAGGATCGACGCGTCGGCGAGGCGCCGCGCCGCCTTCGCGATCGCGTCGACCTGCGCGCGGTTCACCTGGCGGATCGCGTCGAGCAACGTCGGGTTGCCGCCCGACTGGTGCTGCATGTCGTGCCGCGCGGTCGAGGAGACGGTCGAGTAGGTCATGCCGAACGCGCCGCCGGTGCCGGAGGTGACGACCGCGACGTTGGTCAGCCCATCGATCAGCGCGCCGGCCGCCATGTCGAGGAGCTGCGCGAGCTGCGGCAGCGGCGAGAGGCCGGTCATCGGCGCGGGGGGCGCGGTCACCGTCATCGATCGCAACCGTTCTTGACTCTGCAACAGCTCGTCGATCGACGCCTCGTAGGTGCCGAGCTTCGCGAGCTCACCCGGGTTGCCGGTGAAGCGCGCCTCGGCCGCCCGGACGTCCTCCGCCGCGAAGCGCAGCATGCGATCGCGCTGCTCGAACACCTGCCGTGCGTTGCCCGACGCGAACGCGCCGTACGCGAACGCGTAGGCTTCGCTCTCGTCGCGGATCACCGGCGCCGGCCGACCGTAGCCGTAGGCGCACGTCCCGAAGTCGATGCCGCCTCCGCCGACCCCGATGCGGAACGCGTCGAACGGCGTGTCCTGGCGCACCTCGGGGATCCCGGCGAGGTACGCGTCGATCGTGGGACCGCCGGGGCGACCGCCGATCGTGCGCGTCGAGCTCAGCGCCCCGTGCATGCCCGAGTGGCCGCCGCCGACGATCCGAGAGCTGAGGCCGAGGAGCACCGTCGACTGATCGACGAGGCCCTGCTCGGCGAGCGGCTCGAGCGGGAACGCCGTGCCGAATTGGCTCGACAGGTAGCTGGACTGCGCAAGGTCCGGTGTCGAGAGCTCCATCGGGGAGTCGTGGCGGTAGCTGTTGCACCACCAGCGCTTGGTGTCGACGGCACCGCTCATCGTCGCGTCGAGCGCGGCGCGCGCCGAGTCGCAGAGCACGCTCGCCGGCTCGAAGCCGTTGCCCTCGACGACGAACAGGAACTTCGGACAGGTCGCGCCGGTCGCGCCGGCGAAGCGCGCGCCGAACGGCGCCGCGGCGGCCAAGCCGGAGATCCCGGCGAGCTTCATGAAGTCACGGCGATTCATGGCGCACCTCCCGAGAGATCGCGTCGTACGAACGTGTCGCTCACGATGAGCGCCTCCAACATCGAGAGGAACGATCCCGTCCGCTCCAACGCGTCTTCCATCTCCACCAACGTGCAGCCGTCGGCGAGGACCTCGTCGCGGCCCATGAAGTAGCGGAACGCGTGGCGCACCATGCCGCGGCGCGCGTAGGCCGAGTGCGCGATCGCGTCGATGAGCTCGGTCGGCGACGCGTACGATCGGTTGAGCGCGGGGTCGGGCAGGTTGTCGATCACCGCGCTCCCGTCGGGCGGCCCGCCGTGATCGGTCGCGCGCTCGAAGCCCGCGTGGTTGAACGCCTCGAACGCGTAACCGAGGGTGTTCATGTTCTGGTGGCAGCCCCAGCAGCGCTGGACGATGTCGAGGTCCGCCGCCGGATCGACGCCGGGCTCGGTCGCGAGCCGCACGCGATCGCGCGCGGTGAGGTCGGGAGCGCTCGGACCGACCATCGCTTGAAGGCCCTGCACGTCGCTGAGATCCCCGAAGCTCTGGCAGAAGAGCTGCGTGCGGAGCCATCGGCCGCGCCGCACGAGCGACGGGTCGTCCTCGAAGTTGCCTCCGTGCGCGGCGAGCCACGCGGGGTGGGTGAGCACGCCGTAGCGCACGCCGGACGCGGGCATGGTCACCCAGCGCGCGGTGTCGTCGGGCGTCAACGATCCCTCCATCCCGTACGCCCAGAGCGCGCTCGGGCGATCGCTGAACGCGGGGAGGAACCACGTGCGCGTGGTGAGGAGCGCCTCGAACACGTCCTGCCCGCTCGTGTCCGACTCGACGACCACGCGCGCGATGGTGTCGTCGAGCCCCTGCACGTAGTTGGTCTCGTGCGTGCCGGAGTTCTGCGCTGGGCTCTGGAGGCGCGAGTAGCCGGTGACCCCGGGCGAGTACTGCGTCCCGTTGCTCACGTACATGCTCGTCGCCGACGGGTGATCCTTGAACGCGCTCGTGGCGTCGCCGTACGCGAGCCAGTCGCGGAAGAACGCGCTGATGCGCGGCGCGACCCAGTAGTCGCCGCGCACGTCGCGATAGCCCGAGTAGAGATCGGGACGGTTCGGCGAGATGCCGCTCGCGTAGTGGCGGAACAACGCGACGCGCGTCGCGGGGTCGCGGATGCTCCCGTCGGCGGCGGCCGCCGCGATCTGGCCGAGGCGTCCGCCATAGAAGTCCATCGCGTCGGGGTCGTCGGACGCGTTGTACGACTGCGGGATCGCCGAGCCGACCGGAGCTGGAGTCAGCAAGCTACCTAGCGCGTAGGCGAGCTCGGTGTCCGACAGCTCGCGCACGCCGGCGACCTCGGTCGCGGGATCGCCGATGTCGGAGCGGAAGAGCGTCCCCGTCATGAGGAGCGCGGTCTGTGCGACCTCGTGGAGCGTCTCCTCGCGCGTCGCCCCTCGCGACGCTTCGTCGGCGAGCCGCGCCATGAGGTAGGCGTGCAGCCGATCGTATTCGTCCGGCAGCGGCTCGCGGTGGAGCGCGCCGCGGAGCAAGAGGGTGTGCACGTAGTCGTCGATGCACGCGCTCGTCGGGGACGCCGTCGTCATGCACGACACGATCTGCGAGCGGATCGTCCCACAGCACGACGAGATCCCGTACATGCGGCGCGTCGAGCCGGGGTCGCCTTTGCGCCAGTAATCGGTCGCGTTCGGGAGGTGGAGGAACATGAGCCGCAGGGTCGCAGAGTCCATCCCGACGCCCTCGCTGTACGTCGGATAAGGCAGCCCGGCCGGCGGGGTGAGCGGGTTCTTGCTCACGCCGCTCCCGTTGATCGCGATCTGCGTGAGCTCGGTGTTGCTGATCCGGCGGACCCGCGAGGGTGAGCTGCGCGGCGCGGTGGGATCCGCGCACGTGAAGAGCGCGCCCGGGTCGAGCGTGTTCGGATCGTACGGCGGGCGGATCGGCGGGAGCGAGTCGCAGCTCGTGCTCGCTCCGTCGGCGATCCAGCGACGGATCAGGTCGGCCTCTTCGACCGGGCTCGCGCGGCCCGGCGGCATGCCCTGGCCCTCGTCGACGCCCTGGAGCTGCGCGACCTTGATGTAGAGGAAGCTCGCGTCGGGATCGCCGGGCACCACCAGGGACATCCCGGGGACGATGTGGCTCTCGAGCGAGGGGAGCTCCGCGATCGCCGCCTCGCTGCTGAGGTCGGGGTAGCGCGAGTTCTGGTGACAGCGCCCGCAGGTCTGGATCACGAACGTCAGGACGTCGCCCGTGTCGCCGCACATGTGCATCGGCGTGTTCGGGTCGTTCGGGTCGTTCGGGTCGTTCGGGTCGTTCGGTCCCGGGCGCCGCGGCTCGCTCGCGGTGCCCGTGCAGGCTGCGAGCGCGAGACCGAGCGAGATCGCGAGAGCGGCTGAGCGCATGAGACGACGCTAGCGAGGGGCGCCTCGCCCGTTCATTTACAGTTCATTCGTGCTCGACCCGGCTCTTGACGCCGGCGCGCGGCGGTGACATATCCGATCATCGTGATGCCCGGATTTGTACGGAAGAGCCCGCGAATGGGGGGGATTCGGTGACCACCGTACAGGACGCGACGGGGTGGCTCGGGCTGCTCGGCGATCCCAGCCGGGTGCGGCTCCTCGCGCTCCTCGCCGATCACGAGCTGACGGTGGCCGAGCTCACGACGATCACGAATCTTGCGCAGTCCAGGGTGTCGACCCACCTCGGTCGGCTGCGCGACGCGGGCGTGTTGGGCACGCGCCGCGCGGGTGCGTCGACGTACTACCGGATCAGCGCGGCGATGCCTGAAGATGCGAGAGCCTTGTGGACGCTCCTCGCCGCGCGCCTCGACGATCCGATGCTGAGCGACGATCGCGCCCGGCGCGACGCGCTCGTCCGCGAGCGCGAGCGCGGCTGGCCCGACGCGGTGGCGGGACAGATGGAGCGTCACTACTCGCCGGGCCGCACATGGGAGGCGACGGCGCGCGGCTTCCTCGGCCTCGCGAGCTTCGGCGACGTGCTCGACGCGGGGAGCGGCGACGGGACGCTCGCCGCGCTGATCGCGCCGCGCGCGCGCTCGGTGACCTGCCTCGACCGCAGCGAGAAGGTGCTCGCCGCGGCGCAAGCTCGGTTGCGATCGCACGAGAACGTTCGCTTCGCCCGAGGCGATCTGGCTGAGCTCCCGTTCGAGGCGGCGTCGTTCGATCAGGTGATGCTCTTCAACGTGCTCACCTTCGCGCACGCGCCCGAGCCGGTGCTGCGCGAGGCGGCTCGCGTCCTGCGTCCCGGCGGCCGGCTCGCGGTGGTCACGCTCTCCACGCACGAGCACGCGCAGGTGACGGAGGCGTACGGCCACGTGCGTCCCGGCTTCGCGCGGGACGAGCTCCGCGAGCTGGTCGAGGCGACCGGCCTGACGATCGATCTATGCGACGTGACCTCGCGCGAGCGGCGCAAGCCGTACTTCGAGGTCATGAACGCGTTCGCCCACAAGCCGAGATGAGAAGACGATGACCGTGAACGAGAGTCGACGAACCGTGAGCGCCACCGAGGCCGAGCTGGTCCACGCGATGGAGCACCGCGTGCTGATCCTGGACGGCGCGATGGGCACCTTGATCCAGACGCGCGAGCCCACCGAGGCGGACTTCCGCGCCGATCGGTTCCGCGACCATGCGATCGATCTCAAGGGCAACAACGATCTCTTGTGCCTCACCCAGCCGGACCTGATCCGCTCGCTGCACGAGGAGTACTTCGCGGCCGGCGCGGACCTCGTCGAGACGAACACGTTCGCGGCGACGCGGATCGCGCAGGCCGACTACGCGCTCGGCGACCTCGCGTACGAGCTCAACGTTCGCGCGGCGCAGCTCGCGAAGGAGGCGGCGGCGAAGCACTCGACGGGCGGGCGCAGGCGCTACGTGGCCGGCGCGATCGGGCCGATGAACCGGACGCTCTCGCTCTCTCCGGATGTCAATGATCCTGGCTATCGCGCGGTGAGCTGGGAGGAGGTGAAGAGCGCCTACGAGGAGCAGGTCCGCGGGCTCATCGAGGGCGGCGTCGACGTCCTCCTGATCGAGACGATCTTCGACACGCTCAACTGCAAGGCCGCGATCGCGGCGGCGACCGACGTCCAGCGCGAGCTCGGGGTGAACCTCCCGCTCATGATCTCCGTGACGATCACCGACCGCAGCGGCCGCACGTTGAGCGGGCAGACGGTGGAGGCGTTCTGGCTCAGCGTCGAGCACGCGCGTCCGATGACGGTCGGCATCAACTGCGCGCTCGGGGCGCGCGAGATGCGCCCCTTCCTCGTCGACCTCGCGAAGGTCGCCACGTGCCGGGTGAGCGTCTATCCGAACGCGGGCTTGCCGAACGCGTTCGGCGGCTACGACGAGGCGCCGAACGACACCGCCACGCTGCTCCGCGAATTCGCCGACGACGGCCTCATCAACGTGGCGGGCGGCTGCTGCGGGACGCTCCCCGCGCACATCGCCGCGATCGCTCAGAAGCTCTCCGACGCGCCGACGCGCCCGCGGCCCGCGCGCCCGAGCGTGAGCCGGTTCAGCGGGCTCGAGCCGCTGCTCATCCAGAAGGAGAGCAACTTCCAGATGATCGGCGAGCGGACGAACGTGACCGGGTCACGCAAGTTCCTTCGCTTGATCAAGGACGATCAGCTCGAGGAGGCGCTCAGCGTCGCGCTCGACCAGGTGCGCGGCGGCGCGAACATCCTCGACGTCAACATGGACGAGGGGATGCTCGACTCCGAAGCGGCGATGGAGCGCTTCCTCAAGCTCATCGCGAGCGAGCCCGAGATCGCGCGCATCCCGATCATGGTCGACAGCAGCAAGTGGTCGGTCATCGAGGCGGGGCTCAAGTGCCTCCAGGGCAAGTCGATCGTCAACTCGATCAGCATGAAAGAGGGCGAGGCCGACTTCATCGAGAAGGCACGGACGTGTCGGAGCTACGGCGCCGGCATGGTCGTGATGGCGTTCGACGAGGAGGGTCAGGCCGACACGATCGAGCGCAAGGTCGCGATCTGCGAGCGGGCGTACCGCGTCCTCACCGAGAAGGTCGGCGTCGACCCGACGGACATCATCTTCGACCCGAACATCTTCGCGGTGGCCACCGGGATCGAGGAGCACCGGCGCTACGCGATCGCGTTCATCGAGGCGACGCGACAGATCAAAGATCGTTGCCCCGGCGCGAAGGTCTCGGGCGGCGTGTCGAACCTGAGCTTCAGCTTCCGCGGGAACGATCGCGTGCGCGAGGCGATGCACGCCGCGTTCCTCTATCACGCGATCGAAGCCGGCATGGACATGGGGATCGTCAACGCGGGGCAGCTCGCGGTGTACGCGGACATCGAGCCCGAGCTGAAGGAGCGCGTCGAGGACGTGCTGTTCGATCGACGTCCCGACGCGACCGAGCGCCTCGTCGAGCTGGCCGAGACGGTGAAGGGCGCCGGTCAGAAGCGCGAGCTCGACCTGTCGTGGCGCGACGCGAGCGTCGACAAGCGCCTCGAGCACGCGATGGTGCACGGGATCATCGACTTCATCGACGAGGACACCGAGGAAGCACGCCAGCGCGTCGACAAGCCGCTCGAGGTGATCGAGGGCCCGCTCATGGCGGGGATGAGCGTGGTCGGCGATCTCTTCGGCGCGGGCAAGATGTTCCTCCCGCAGGTCGTGAAGAGCGCGCGCGTGATGAAGAAGGCGGTCGCGTACTTGACGCCGTACCTCGAGGCGGAGAAGCAGAAGCTCGGCGCGGCGGCGAAGGGCCAGGGCAAGGTGGTGCTCGCCACGGTGAAGGGCGACGTCCACGACATCGGCAAGAACATCGTCGGCGTGGTGCTCGGCTGCAACAACTACGAGGTCGTCGATCTCGGCGTGATGGTGCCGATGGCGAAGATCCTCGACACCGCGGTGGCGGAGGGCGCCGACATCGTCGGGCTCAGCGGCCTCATCACGCCGTCGCTCGACGAGATGGTGAGCGTGGGCGCAGAGATGCAGCGACGGAAGATGACGATGCCGCTCCTCATCGGCGGCGCGACGACGAGCCGACAGCACACCGCGGTGAAGATCGCGCCTGCCTACGAGGGTCCGGTCGTCCACGTCCTCGACGCGTCCCGCGCGGTGAACACCGTGGCCTCGCTCCTCAGCGACGAGCAGCGGCCCGCGTATCTCGAGCAGAACCGAAGTGAACAAGAGAAGCTGCGGACGCTCCACGCGCGCGGACCGATCAAGGAGCTGGTGAGCTTCGAAGAGGCGAACCGGAAGAAGCCCGAGGTGAGCCACGCGCCGGTGGCGCCGCCGTTCCTCGGCGTGCGCACGGTCGACGACATGCCGCTCCGCGAGATCGCCGAGCTGATCGACTGGACGTTCTTCTTCACCGCGTGGGAGCTCAAGGGACGCTATCCGCAGATCTTCGAGCACCCGACCTACGGCGCGCCGGCCCGCGAGCTGTTCGAGAACGCGCAGCCGCTGCTCCAGCGCATCCTCGAGACGGAGGCGCTCCAGCCGCGCGGCGTCTACGGGTTCTGGCGCGCGCGCAGCGAGCGCAACGACATCGTGCTGACCGGCGACGACGGCGGCGAGATCGCGCGCTTCTGCATGCTGCGCCAGCAGCGCCCGCAGGAGGGCGGCGCGCACCTCTGCCTCGCGGACTACGTCGCCGAAGGAGGCGACTACGTGGGCGGCTTCGCGGTGAGCACCGGCTTCGGCGTCGACGCGCTGGTCCGCGAGTTCGAGGCCGACCACGACGATTTCCACGCGATCATGACCAAGGCGCTCGCGGACCGACTCGCCGAGGCGTTCGCCGAGGCGCTCCATCGCCGCGTGCGCAAGACCTGGTACGCGAAGGACGAGAGCTCGACGCTCGAGCAGCTCATCCGCGAGGAGTACGTGGGCATCCGGCCCGCGTTCGGCTACCCCGCGTGCCCGGATCACGAGGACAAGCGCGCGCTCTTCCGCCTCCTGAGCGCCGAGTCGATCGGTATGAGCCTCACCGAGACGCTCGCCATGATGCCGGCGGCGAGCGTGTCCGGGATCTATCTCGCAAACCCCGCTGCGCGCTACTTCTCGGTCGGTCGGATCGGCCGTGATCAGGTGCAGGACTACGCGCGCCGCCGCAAGACGAGCGTCGAGGCGGTGGAGCGCGCGCTCGGACACGTCCTCGGCTACGAGCCGTGAGCATCGCGGTGGACATCGGGCGTATCCTCCCGAGATGACGAGATCCTGCCTGCGCGTTCCTACGCTCCTCATGCTCGCCGCGCTCGGGCTGGTCGGGTGCCCGGAGTCGAACCTCCCGACCGACGCGAGCGCCGAGAGGGATGGCGGCGGCGTCGGCGTGGACGGCGGCGTGGGCGTGGACGGCGGCGTGGGCGCGGACGGCGGTGCGGCGACGGACGCCGGCGAGGCCCAGTCGTGCGGTGGCCGCGGCGGGGGGAGCTGCGCGGGCGACGAATACTGCGACTTCCCGGACGACCTCTGCGGGTTCGCCGATGGCTCGGGCCTCTGTCGACCGCGACCGATGGGATGTCCGCGAAACTACGATCCGGTGTGCGCATGCGACGGGGCGGTGTACTCGAACGCATGCGGCGCGAACGCGATGGGGGTGGACGTCAATCGCAACGGAGGTTGCACGCCCGAGCCGAACACGTTCGCGTGCGGCTTCCGGTTCTGCGACGCCGCGTCCTACTGCCGGGTCGTCTATGACGACACCGGCCTGCCGCCCGACTTCTCGTGCCCGCCCTTCCCGGGCGGATGCGCGGCGATGGACTGCGCGTGCGTGGCGAGCGAGCCATGCGGCGACATGTGCGCGATGGACGGCGGCCGCGTGACGGTCTCCTGCCCGGGCGGCTGACCACCCAAGGTCGTCGCGGCGCTGGCGGTCGGTCGGGGCATGGAGAAGCCGCGCATCCGCCTCGAGGTCCTCGACATCCCTGAGCCCTGCACGGTGCCGTGGGAGACGATGCGCGGCGACGATCGGGTGCGGTTCTGCTCGGAGTGCCGGCTCAACGTGTTCGATCTGAGCGCGCTGAGCCGCGAGGCGGCGGAGGAGCTGGTCGCCGCGAACAACGGGAGCCTCTGCGTCCAGCTCACGCGGCGCGCGGACGGCACCGTGGTGACGGAGGACTGCGCGCCGGTCCGGCTGGCGCTGCTCCGCCGCGGGGTGCGCCGCGCGTTCGTCGGCACCGCCGCGCTGTTCACCGGGCTGTTGAGCGCGGGCGCCGCGCTCGCCTCGGCGGTCGGCTTCGCGAG
The DNA here is from genome assembly GCA_050186575.1 of Sandaracinaceae bacterium. Taxonomy (GTDB): domain Bacteria; phylum Myxococcota_A; class Polyangia; order Polyangiales; family Sandaracinaceae; genus JAUHXR01. The sequence goes on from JBFWYI010000001.1 coordinate 252,193, forward strand.
CAGCGACGCCGCGGCCCGGGCCGAGCCGAGGAAGACGCCCCCCGCCGCGCTCTACGCAGAGGCCCCGATGCTCCCGATGCAGCCGATCCAGCCGCGCCCGCCGGTCGAGGACGTCGTGCCGGTGTCCGAGGTGCCCGAGGAGCCGCCGCCTCCGCCGCCCGAGGAGGAGCCGCCGCGTCACATCGTTCGTGGTCGGATCGCGTTCCACCCGCCGCCGAGCGACCCGAGCGCGCGCTGACGCGATCGCCGGCTCGGGCGTGTAGGCTGGGCGCACGATGGCCGAGCGCGTCCGCTTCCTCTTCGACTACATCTCGCCGTACGCCTACCTCGCGTGGACGCAGATCCATCGCGCGGTCGAGCCCGAGGGCGCGGTGGTCGAGCCAGTTCCGGTGCTCTTCGCCGCGATGCTCAACGCGCACGGCCACAAGGGCCCGGCCGAGATCGCGCCCAAGCGCATCTTCGTCTGGAAAGACGTCGTGCGGCGTGCACATCGGTATGGCGTGCCGATCCAGCCTCCGCCGGCCCATCCGTTCAACCCGCTCCCCGCGCTGCGCGCGACGGTGGCGGTGGGTGAGGAGGATCGCGGCCGGGCGATCGACGCGCTGTTCGCCGCGACGTGGGGCGACGCCGCCGTCCGTGGGATCGATGGTCCAGAGCAGGTCCTCCGCGCGCTCGCGGCCGCGGGGATCGAGCTCGATCCGGCGTCGCTCTCGAGCGCGGCGGTGAAGGACGCGGTCCGCGTGAACACCGACGCGGCGCTCGCCGCGGGGTGCTTCGGCGTGCCGACCATGCTCGTCGGCGAGGAGCTGTTCTGGGGGACCGACAACCTCGATTTCGTCGTCGATCATCTGCGCGGCGCGGATCCCGTCGCGCGCGACGAGCTCGAGCGCTGGCGGGATCTCCCGAGCGCGGCGAAGCGCTAGGGAGTGTCTTCAAAGCACGGCGAAGCGGGGCTCCGTGCTCGTGCTCGTAGACGTGCACGTACAGGTACGTACAGGTGCCCGCGCTCGCCGCGGTTCAGCACATCTTCGAGAGCATCGAGGCGTCGAGGGACGTGGATGTGGACGTGCAGGAGGACGAGGACGTGCACGACGGTCGGCCCAGCGGCCCGACCCTTTGAAGACACTCCCTAGTCGCTCACGCCGCGAGACCGACCCGCGCGAGCTGCGCCTGGGCGGCCTCTTGCGGCGTCCGGTAGGTGGCGCCGAGCGCGGCGGCCCACGCGCGCGCGCGCTGTTGGATGAGCGCCGGCGCGAGGTTGCCCTCGATCATCTCGAGCTCGAACGAGTAGTCGCCGATCCGCCCGCGGATCACGTCGCCGACGCGATAGCTCGTGTTCGTCCGAAAGTAGCCCTCGCTCGTCACCGTCAGCTCGGCGTAGGGCAATTGCGCTTGCTTGATCGGGAGGCTGCGAGCGAACGCATAGCGCACGACGCGCGAGCGCGCGGGATCGAGGGCGATCTGCGGTCGCCAGAACACCATGAGCACACCGAGCGAGCCCATGAACGCGGCGAAGAAGAAGCCGATCGCCGTGGGCTGGCTCGCCTGGACGATGGTGGAGAGGCGCTCGTCGGAGACCGCGTAGATCGCCCAGCCGACCGGCGCGAGCAGGAACAGCGCGCCGCCCCCCGCGATCACCAGCTCGGTGAACGCGTTGAGCTCGCGCGTACGCGTGATGCGCACCGACGTGTCGCGAGGGCTCACCCCGTCGAGCATCACGATGCGCGCGCCCATGCCGAGGGCGAAGAGCACGTAGGCGGTCGTGATGAGCCCGCCGCCCACGCCGATCACGATGCGTTCGCTCACCACGAGGAAGGCGACGAGCGGTACGACGCTCGCCGCGAGCAACCCGCCGCGGACGACGTCCGCGCCGTGCACGACGCGCTTCGCGGTAGCCACGGGGAGCGTGCGGTCGACCATGATGCCCTCCTTGTCTGTCGGTCCGGTCGATCGAGGATGGAGTGGGTGCTCGAGCGCGTGCCTCGAGCCCGCATCGTTGTGGACCGGGGCGGGGGCCCGGTCGCCTCCGGTTGGTTGATCGTGATTCGCCATCGATCACGGAGGCTTACGGGAGGCTCGACGAGCCCGTTCAGGTTTGCGACGACGCGTCGGGCTCGAGCGCGACGCCGAGGCGCGCGGCGAGGGCGCGATCGAGCGGGCCGTCACCGGAGAGCCGCGTGCGATGCGGCGCGATGCGATGCGCGCGCATCCACGCGAGGGCGAGGCCGGGCATCGGCTTTCGGCACCAGCAGATCGGCGGGCCGGGCGGGTGCGCGCAGATACCGACGTCGACGTGGTCGTCCGCGTAGCGCGCTCGCAACGCGGATTGCGATGCTTCATCGGCGCCGGGCATCCACGCGAGGACGAGCACGCGCTCGTCCGGAGCTCGCTCAGCCAAGCGCTCGGGGCTCGCCTCGAGGACCGCGAGATCGACGATCCATCCGGGGCGCTCGTGATCGCCGAAGAGCGGACGCACGGGCGTCGAGCGCGTCACCTCCTCGAACCCTTCGTCCGGGTCGGGCGGCTCGAGCGCATCACGAAAGCGAAATTGCGCACGCGGGCCGAACGTATTCGGATCACGCTTGGCCGCCTTCGCGATCGCCTCGGGCGAGAGGAGCTCGCCGTGGCGCTCGAGCATGCGGAGCACCGCGTTCACCTGTGCGTCCTCGATCGCGGTGTCGAGCCACTCACCGCGCACGCGTGCGCCGTGCGCCCACGCCGCTTCGATCACCACGTTGCGCTGCGCGCGAGACGGGTACGTGTTGTCCATCACGATCTTGGAGACGCCCGCGGAGAGCCGCTCCTCCATGAGCCTCGCGAGGCCGAGCAAAGTGCCGCCGCGCTCATCGCGGTTGAGGCGCTCGTAGCCGTGTGCCTCGAGCTCGCGCGCGCGCGTGCTCTTGCCCGCCGCGGGCATCCCCATCAGCACGACGACCTCGGCGCGAGGCGCGGCCGGCCGTCGGGACGATCGCGGGGTGCGCACGAGCGCGGCGATCGGGAACAGCGCGTCGAGCGCGCTCCGCTCGTCGTCGTCGAGCGCGATCGAGGCCGCGCGCGCCGCCTGCGTCGCGGTCGTCTCCGTGCGCGCGCCGGGGATCGGGATGATCGCGGAGTGGAGATCGCGCAGCCACGCGAGGGCGAGGCTGGCCGCGCTCACGCCGCGACGCGCCGCGAGCTCGCCGAGCGCGGCGTATCGCTTGCCGAGGCTCGGCGCTCGCTTCGGCCCGCCGAGGGGGGAGTGCGCGAGGACGGTGATGCCGCGCTCGAGGCAGCGCTCGACGACCCCGCCGCGCACGGCGTCCTCGTCGAACGGCGAGAGCGCGAGCTCGACGTACGCGATCTCGGTGATCGTTCGCGCCTCGTCGAGCTGCCCGCGCGTCACGTTGCTCAGCCCGATCGCGCGCGCGACGCCGGCGGCTCGGATCGCCTCGAGCCCGCGCACGCTGGTGGCGAGCTTCGTCGTGGGATCGGGTGCATGCAGGAGGACCGCGTCGAGCGCGGAGACCCGCAGCGCGGCCCGGCTCGCCTCGGCGTCGGCGCGCAAGCTTTTTTGCTTTCCATCGGGGACCCACGCGCCGCGCGGTCTCCGCATCCCGCACTTGGTCACCACCCGGACGTCGCTCCGTCCGTCCAGCGCCTCCGCGATCCACGCCTCGCTCTCGCCATAGGCGCGCGCGGTGTCGAGGAGCGTGACCCCCGCGTCGAGCCCGGCGCGGATCACGCGGACCGCGCGCTCGCGATCCGCCGCCTCGTCGGTGGCGAGGCGCATGCACCCGAGGCCTACCGCGCGCGGCATGCTCCGAGGCGCCTTTGTCTCGCGCGCGTCACGCGGTGAGCCGCCGCGCGAGCTCGGTCCGCGATCCGACGCCGAGCTTGTGGAAGATACGTTGCAGCTGGTTCGCCACCGTACGCGGGCTCGTACCGCGTGAGTCCGCGATCTGCCGGTTCGAATCACCGCGGATGACGCGCTCGGCGATCTCGCGCTCGGCCGGCGAGAGGATCTCCAGCGCCGCCTCCGACGGCGCGATCGGCGTGACGAGGAACCGCTCTCCGGCGACGTCGAGCTCGTGGGCGCGGAGGCGCGTCGCCGGGGCGAAGAACGCCGCGAGCTCGCCGAGCGTCCGCAGGCCGAGCTTCGTCCGCGCGCGCGTCGCCGCCTTGGTGATCGCGCTGACGCTCACGCCGACGTCGTAGGCGATCTCTTTGAGCGTGGAGCCGTCGCCGAGCGCCTGCGCGATCGCCGCCTCGCGTTGGGTGAGCCCGCGCGGATCCGCGATGTGCGGTGCGTTCTGGTGCGCGACGATGAGGCGCTTGCCGTCCCGCTCGATCCGATCGACGAGGGACCAGCGGCCGGCCACCAGGCCCTGCCACAGCGAGAGCGCCTCGTCGGGGCGACGCCGCGCGCGACCGCGCGCGCGCTCGCTCCGGATCACCGCGTCGGCGAGCACCTCGCGCGCGTCGATCGCCTCTGGCGATCCATCCTCGAGCTTTCCGTCGAGGCGCAAGACCGCTTCGGCCGTCGACGGCTGCGTGGTGAGCCGGCGCCGGAGCCGGAACCCCGCGCCGATGTGGGCCGCCACCCGTCGGAGCCGTCCCGCATGGGGCATCGGCTCGCCGACGGTGCGCCGTCCGCCCGAGATCGCCAGCGTGTGATCCTCGCCATCACGGATCGCGACGAAGTGCACGTCCGCGTGCGGTCCGGGGAGCGAAGCGAGCGCTTGCACGAACAGCTCCTCGCCGCCGAACGTGCGCATCGCAGTGCGCATCGATCGCATCCGTCCGACCGCGCGCATCTGCGAGACGAATTGCGGAGGCATCTTCGTCGTGATCCGTGCGACGTGATCGGCGAGGTCGGGCGGTCCTCCGAACGTCGCGACCCGCACGAGCTCCGAGCCCTCCGTCGTCTCGCGGAAGACTTGGGCGACCACGCCGAGCCCGTGATCGATCTCGGCGATCTCGGTGAGCACGGCCTCCAACCATGCGTCGTCGGTGCGCTCGAGCCGATAGGCCGCTTCGGCCACCGAGACCCAGTCCATGCCTCGATCAAACCCCGCGCGACCCGACGCGATCAAGCGGGTCCGCGGCATTCGGTGCGCGCCGCGGACATCGCGTGCACATCGTTCGGAACCCGTCACCCTCGCGAGGCCACGAAGCGGTCGGCACGGAGAATGCCATGAGGTCGGCCATGAGACGGATCGGCTTCGGCGCCGCGTGGTTGGTCACGCTGGGTGTCGCGGCGGCGGTGTTCGCCGGCGTGATGGGCTGGCTCACGATGCCGCAGGCGCTCGACTTCGCGATGGGCGCGGTGGCGCTGGTCGGGTTGTGGCTCGTGGTGTGGCTGCCGTGGGATCTCTACTTCGCGGCGCGCGGCGTCGCGCTCGATCACGACGACAGCGCGGAGCGCGGCATCGACGTCTCAGAGCGCGACCGTGCGTCGGCGCGCCGTCTCTTGCCTCGCCTGTTGGCGACGTGCATCGCCCTCCACCTCGTCGGCGCCGCGATCATCGCGTCGGTGACCTACTCGTCCCACGGCACCGTCGGCTACTACTTCGCGGGCTTCTTCGTCCTCGCGATGGCGCTGCGTCCCGCCGGCGCGATGTATCTGCACCTTCGCGCGAGGCTCGAAGAGCTGCGCGAGCGCGCGCGCTATCCGCGTGAGGACGTCGTGCTCCTCCGCGCCCGCGTCGAGACGATGGAGCAGACGATCGAGCGCTTCGAGCGCGCCGATCTGCCGGAGCTCAGCGCAGCCGACCGGCGCATCGAGGAGCTCGTGCGTGAGCACGGAGACAACGCGCGAGCGCGCGAGGCGCGCTACGAGCAGAAGGTGGACCGCGTGCTGCTCGAGCTCGAGCGATCGATGGCGAAGCTCACCGAGGATCGCGAGCTGCTTCAAGGCATCCGCGCGTTCGTGCGCGTGATCAAGCAAGGCTCATAGCGACGGGGCCGGGACCCAGGCGCTGATCACGACATCGAAGAAGCCGACGCAGTCCTCGGGATCTCGGCACGTGACGCCGACCGTGTAGAGCCCCGCCTCCGTGAGCTCCAGCGTGAGATCGCCGCCCCACGCGTCGGCGCTGAAGTAGCGCGTCCCCGAAGGGGACTCGACGAACAGCACCGCGGTGAACGCAGTCGCGCGCGCCGATAGCTCGACCTCCCCCGGCCCGAGTCGCACCCGGCTCGTCGCGGCCGGTGTGTTTCGGTAGCAGAGCGGGGAGCTCGGAGTGATCTGTCCCGTGATCCTCCGCGTCTCTCTCACGAGGTGCGGCGCGCGCGATGGAGGAGGCGGTGCCGGGTAGGTCGGGGCGAGATCGGGCGGCTCCCAGAGAGGCTCGAGCCCATCGAGAGCAGACGCGTCGGGTTGTCGCAATCGGAGGCCGACCAGCACGCCGATCCCGGTGCCGGCCGTGCAGAGGATCGCGAACGCGACCCCACACCCGATCGCGACTTTCAAGGGAACTTGACGGCCGCCGGGCGGGGTCGGCGTCATCGGCGTCGGCCCGGACGTCGGGCGCGGGCTCGAGGTCCGCCCGGTCGCGGGAGGGACGGTCGACGGTGTCACCGACGGCGCGCCGATCGGTGTGGTCGCCGCGATCGGCGGCGAGGCCAGGCGAGGAGGCGGGAGACTGTCGAACGCGACGGCGGGGAGCGCGGCGGTCGGACGTCGTTGGCGCGCGGACTCGAGCCACGCGTCGCGCTCCGCGATCCGCGCTCCGAGCGTGGCGCGCATCCGGTCCGCGACCTCCTGCATCCCGACGTGCTGCCCGCGCTTCGCGATGGCGGCGTTGAGATCGCTCGCGAGATCTCGCGCCGTAGCGTATCGGCCGGCCGGATCGCGTGACAGCGCGGTGTGCACGATTCGATCGAGGTCGGCCGACACGGTGGGCTCGATGCTCGAAGGCGCGGGCGGCGTCCACTCGAGGATCGCGCCGATCGTCTCGACGTCCTGATCGCGCTTGAACAGCCGACGCGACGTCAAGCCCTCCCAGAGCACCACCCCGAGCGCCCACACGTCCGAGCGGCGATCGAGCGGGCGCGCTTCGAGCTGCTCGGGGCTCATGTAGGCGGCCTTGCCCTTGAGCGCGCCGACCACGGTCGACGGTTGAAGCCGGCCGAGCGCCTTCATGATCCCGAAGTCCACCACCTTCACCGCGCCGCCGTAGGTGAGAAAAATGTTTTGCGGCGATACGTCACGATGCACGACGTCGAGCGGCGTTCCGTCGCGGCCGCGCAGCTCGTGGGCGGCGTGGAGCCCGGCCGCCGCGTCGGCGACCACGCGCGCGATCAGTTCGGTGGCGTCGCTCGGCTGCTGCATGGAGCCCTTGGCCCAGCGGCGCAGCACCGCGTGGAGCGTCTCGCCGTGCAGATACTCCATCGCCAGGTAGTACGTCCCGCGGTCCTCGCCCGCGTCGAACACCGTCGCGACGTTCGGGTGATCGATGCTCATCGAGACGCGCGCCTCGTCGAGGAACATCTGGATGAACGCCTGCTCGCGCGCGAGCTCGGGGCGGATGCACTTGAGCGCGACGAGCTTCCCGAACCCCGCGCCGGTGCGCGCACGTGCGAGGAACACCGCCGCCATCCCGCCCGCCGCGATCGGCGCGAGGACCTCGTAGCGCCCGGCGATCGGGCCGGGAGGCAACGAGGAGAGGTCGAGGGCGTTCGCCGTCACGCGCTCCGACTATGCCCTCGGGGAGCGCCGCTCGCGAAGCACCGGCTCACTTCGCACCGGCGCGTCGCCGCCGCTGCGCTCTCCGCACGGCCTGCTCGGCGTTGCACTCTTCGATCTCGCGGAACGGATCGGGAGGCAGCTGGTCGGGCGCCCACTCGGTCACCGCGTCGATCAACGCGCGAACGGCCGGCGACATCAGCTCGCGCTCTGCGTACACGATCGCGATCCGCGTCTCCGTCCCGACCACGCCCTCGAGCACCGGGACGAGCTCCCCCGTCTCCACGAGCGGTTGGGACCACGCCTCGGGCAAGAGCGCGATCCCGATCCCTCGCACCGCGGCGGCGAGCAACATGCGCAGATCGTTCGAGTAGAACGCACCCTCGACCCGGACGCTCTTGCCGCTGACGAGCGGCCAGTGCGCGCGCGGCCGCTCGCCTCGCTCGAAGTCGATGATCAATCGATGTCGCGCCAGGTCGCGCCGCGTGCGAGGGACCCCGTGCGCCTCCAGGTACGCCGGGCTCGCCATCGCGACCGCGCGAGCGCGCGACAGCGTCTTCGCGACGAGCCCGGGTGGCAGAGCGGAGCTGGTCGCACGAAGGGCCACGTCGAACCCGCCGCGCTGGAGATCGACGAGCTCGGTCGAGAAGTGAACATGCAAGCGAACCTGCGGATGCTTCGCCGCGAGGTCCGCCACCAAGCGCGCGAAGCTGGGGCTGAGGAGCGGCGGAACCGACACGCGCACGTCGCCTTCGATCGCCCCGCTCGGTCGGGCCACGCTGCCCTCCGCCGCGGCCACCGCGTCGAGGGCGATGCGCGCGTGACGGTAGAGCGTCTCGCCGGCGTCGGTGAGCGCGAGGCTCCGGGTCGTCCGACGGATCAGCCGCACGCCGAGCCGCGACTCCAGATCGGACAGCCGTCGACCGACCGTCGCGCGCGGCACGCCGAGCTCCGCGGCGGCCTTGGAGATCGACTCCGCGTCCACGATCCGCACGAACGCGGCCAGCGCCGCCGTCTCGAGGGGGTCCTTCATTCGATCGAAATCCTAGCAGGTGATGATCAATGTTCGCCGGTTTGCACGAATCGCGAGCGCCCCAGAGACCGCTCATGCAAGACAAGAAGAAGACCGTCGCCTACTGGGTCCTCACCGGCCTCCTCGCGTTCGCGCTCACGTACGGCGGCGTGATGGATCTGGTGCACGCCGACGCGCTCGTCGAGGGCATGCGATCGCTCGGCTACCCCGACTACGTGATGACGATCCTCGGCGTGCTCAAGCTCGCCGGCGTGGTCGCGATCCTCGCGCCGCGTTTCGGGCGCCTCAAGGAGTGGGCGTACGCCGGCATCGCGTTCGACCTCGGCGGCGCGGTGGCGTCGCACCTCTTCAGCGGCGACGCGATCGGCAAGGTCCTCCCCCCGCTGGTCCTCCTCGGGATCGCGTTCGCCTCGTGGTGGCTCCGCCCTGCATCGCGCAAGCTGTCTTCCGCACCGCGGGCCGAGGTGCACCGGCTCGTCACCGCGAGCGCACGCGCGGCCTGACGCGGCTCCGCCGCGAGGAGCTTCGCCGCACGGGCCTCAGCCGCACTGGTAGTGCACGCCGGACTTGTCGGTGACCGGCACGCACGCGGTCGTCGCCGGGCACTCACAGTCGTACGTGCACGGGATCTGGCAGCTGTAGGTCACGATGATCCCGGAGAAGCCCACGCACGAGTACCCCGCCGGGCAGGCGGCGCCCACCGGCGAGCAGCTCATCCCGATCGACGCGGGGTCGTTGGCGAGCCGGACGCAGCCGTCGAAGAACGTGCCCGCGTCGCTCGATCCCGCGCTGCCGTCGCCCGCGTCGGCGCTCGAGGCCCCGCCGTCCATCGCCGGGCCCGCGTCGGTCTCGCCCGCGTCGTTCGTGCTCGCGTCGAAAGTGATGCTCGCGTCCATCGATGCGTCAGGCGGACCGCCCGCGTCGAGCGACGACGCGTCGCTCCGACCGCCATCACGACGGCCGGCGTCGAGGATCGAGCCTGCGTCCTCGCGCGCGCCTCCGTCGGCTCGACCCGCGTCCATGCCGATCCCGCCGGCGTCCTCCGTCGTCGAGTCTCCGCACCCCACGAGCAAGCACGTCGAGAGAGCGAGCCAACCGAGCGCGTCGCGCATGAGGGCCATCATGGCATCTGCGCGCGCTCGCCACGCGGCGCGCGCGGCCGGTGGTAGGCTTGCCGCCGTGCCGCGCGACGCCGTGCTTCCCACTCCGGCTACCCCGTTCATCGGGCGGCGCCGCGCGCTCCGGAACCTCACCGAGGTGCTCGAGCGCGGCGAGCGGCTCGTCACGATCGTGGGCGCGGGCGGGATCGGCAAGACGCGGCTCGCGATCGAGCTCGGGCGGCGCCGCGGCGAGCGAGGCGACGCGATCCGCTTCGTCGATCTGACGGAGCAGCACGACGCGGACGGGCTGGCTACCGCGCTCGCGCGCGCGCTCGAGGCGCGCGGGACGAACGAGGAGGACCTCGTCGCGGCGCTCCGGCGTCTGCGGCGCGGCGTGCTCATCCTCGACAACTTCGAGCAGATCGCGCCTCACGCCGGCGCGCTGAGCCGCTGGCTCTCGCGCTGCCCCGACCTCACCGTGATCGTGACGTCACGCGAGGTGCTGCGGCTCGAGGGCGAGGTGGTGTGGGAGCTCGACCCGCTCGAGATCGAGGATCCGGACGACAAGGAACGGATGAGCGAGGCGCTCATGCTGTGGTCGAGCGTGCGTCAACGGATCGATCCTTCCTACAGCACCGCGACCGACGACCGCGAGGCGCTGCTCGAGATCCTCTCCCGGCTCGACGGGATCCCGCTCGCGATCGAGCTGGCGGCGGCGCGCGCGAACCTGATGAGCACGGGGCAGCTCCGCGATCGGTTGGGGCGGCGCTTCGACGTGCTCAAGGATCGGAGCCGCGATCGCACCGCGCGGCGACGCACGATGGAGGGCGCGCTCGACTGGTCGTTCCAGCTCCTCGAGCCGTGGGAGCGCGACGCGCTCAGCCAGTGCTCGGTGTTTCGCGGCGGCTTCTCGCTCGACGCGGCGGAGTCGGTGATCGATCTCGCGGCGTTCGAGGGCGCGCCGGGCGTGCTCGACGTGCTGCAGGCGCTGCGTGACAAGTCGCTCCTCAGGCGGGTGGTCGACGCGCCAGGTCGGCTCGCGATGTTCGCGACGGTGCGCGACTACGGCGCCGAGCGGCTGAAGGCCGACGCCGCCGCCCAGCTCGCGGCGGAGCAGCGGCACGCGCGCTACTTCGGTCACCTCGGGCGCGCGCTCGTCGAGATGACGCTCACCGCCGAGGGAGCCGACGCGCTGTTCGAGCTCGGCCGCGAGGTCGACAACTGCGTGGCCGTCGTCGAGCGCGCGACGTCGCGGTCCGAGCGGACGACCTCCGAGCTCGACGACGCCCTCGACGCGGCGCTCGCGGTCGACGCCGTGTTCGCGGCGCGCGGGCCGACCGGTGGGCAGCGCGACTTGCTGAACGCGCTCATCGCCGCGTCGGATGCGGTCGAGCTCGATCCTCGACGGTTGTCGCGGGCGCTGCGGGCGCGCGGGCTCCTCACCGCAGCGAGCGGCGCGCTCGCGCGCGCGAGGGCGGACCTCGAGCGGGCGGCGGAGCTGGCCGACTCCGGCGGCGAGCGCGGTCGGGCGCTCCTCGATCTCTCGTGGACCTACCTGCGCGAGCGCGACCTCGATCGCTTGAACGCGCTCTGCGAGGAGGCGCTCACCCTCGCGCGCGACGCCGGCGACCGGCAGCTCGAGGGGATGGTCCTCGGCGCGATGGGCGCGGTGCCCAAGGAGCGCGGCGACGACGCGGCGGCGGAGGCGCTCTACCGCGAGGCGCTCCTCATCCACCGCGAGGTCGGCAACGCGTGGTACGAGGGGCAAGCCCACACGAGGCTTGCGGTGCTCTACCTCGAGCACGGCGACATCGATCGCACCCGCGAGCACGCGCAGTCCGCGCTGACCGTCCACCGCGAGTTCGGGATCCGAGTGGCGGAGGCGCTGATGCTCCAGATCCTCGGCGGCGCCGCGCAGCTCGAGGGCCACCTCGAGGAAGCGCGCGATGCGTACGCGGAGGGCGCGCAGATCTGCGAGGAGATCGGCGAGGGACGTCTCTTGAGCACGGGCCTCGGCTATCGCGCGATCGCGGAGCTCGAGCTCGGTGATCTCGAAGCCGCGCGCGAGCACTTCGAGGAGGCGTGCGGGGTGAGCCAACGGGTGGGAGAGCACCGTCACGGCGCGCTCTTCCGTGCGTACGTCGGCGCGGTGGAGGCGCTGCGTGGCGATCCCGATCACGCGGAGTCGCACCTCGCGCGGGCGCGCGCGAGCTTGCGCGCGCACCCGGACGCGCGGATCGAGGCGAGCGTCGACGTGCTTTCGGTGCTCACCCTGATCACGCGGGCCGCGCGCGGTGAGGCGGAGGCGCGCGCGGCGATCGCACCGGCGCTCGCGCAGGCGGTCGCGCCGCGCGGCGGGCTCTCCGCCCCGGAGGCGAGCTCGGCCGACACGCGCATCGCGCTCCGCATCGTCCGGCACGCGCTCGCCGCGCTGGAGCAGGCGGGGTCGACGCAAGAATCCTTGCGGATCGATCCCGGTGGCGCGTGGTTCGAGCCGCCGGGAGGGCATCGCGTCGACTGCCGGCGTCGCCAAGCGCTCCGTCGGATCCTCGTGCGCCTCGCGCGTCATCGCGTGCAGCAGCCGGGCGCCGCGATCGCGCCGGACAGCCTCATCGCGGCCGGCTGGCCCGACGAACGGATGAGCCAGGCGAGCGCGCAGAACCGCCTCTACGTGACGATCAATCGCCTGCGCCAGCTCGGCCTGGGCGACGTGCTCCAGCTGATCGACGGCGGGTATCGGCTCGATCCCGAGACCCCGCTCGCTCTCATCCCGGACTAGCAGGCAGCATGAAGAACGCAAACGTTCTTCACGCTGCTTGCCCCTGCCCTTGCCCTTGCCCCTGCCCTCGAGGAGCACCGAGCAGGACGGAGTGCGATGTCTCCGCGCGTTTCGGAACGAAGAGGGGAAGGAGCGGAGGGAGCACGGGGGAGCAAGGGGAGCAAGGAGGGCAGGGGCCCGGGCAGGGGGCGCCTCGGCCTTCGGCCTCGGCGCTACTCGATCTCGAACTGACAATTCATGTCGCAGCCGTCGCCGTTCATCGTGTTGCCGTCGTCGCAGCGCTCGCCCGCGTCCGTCTGCACCACGCCGTCGCCGCAGCGCGCGCCGAGCATCATGCAGCCGGGGGCACACGCGCTCGGGCCGCCGCCGAGATTGAGGCCGTCGTCGCAGATCTCACCGTGCTCCGTCTGCACGACCCCGTCGCCGCAGTAGGGCGTGAGCTCGCACATCGCGGTGCATCCGTCGTAGGTCGCGCCGTTGGCTGCGCCGTCGTCGCACGCCTCGTCCGACGCGATCACTCCGTCGCCGCACGTCGAGCGACATGTGGAGGGCGCGCGATCGAAGTTGCTCAGGGTCAGTCGATACTGCGAGCGCGAGAGGTGGCGCTCGGCCTGGAATACGACCGCCTCGTAGATGCCGCCGACCCGGAGCGAGAGCGGCGCGAGGCACGTCGGGGCGTTCATCGCGGGGTCGGCGCTCGCGCAGTCGGCGAGCGTGATCGATCCGTCCAGTCGTCCGTGCACGCCTCCGATGTCGACCGCGAGCCGCTCGTTGATGAACACCCACACGTCGTCGTCGCCGGAGAACTCCAGCGTCTCGGTGCCCTCGTAGGCGAACCAGAACCGGACCTCGCTCGTGAAGAAGAAGTCCTGGTTCCCCGAGCCGCCGGAGTCGTTGTCGAGCATCTCGAGACCTTCGGTGGGAAAGCCGGCCGGGGCGGAGCCGTCGATCGGCGTCGACAGAGGAAAGAACGAGACGTTGTCATAGCGGTAGGTGCCGCTCCCGGTGGCGGGGAACGTCATGCGCTGGACCACGGTGCGGTTGTAATCGTTGTCGGTGCGGTACCACCGCGCGAAGTCCATGTCGGAGGTGAGCCGCGTCGCGCTCGCGGACCGGACCGGCACCCCACCGACGAGCATGGTCTCTACCATCGCCGTCTCCGAGCCGCTGTAACACTGGAAGTCGGGATGACCGTACGGCGGCGTCGCGCCGGCTGCGGTGTCCGGGAGCCGCGTCACGATCGAGCCGCCGCCGCACGTCGGGATGAAGTCGCGGATCACGATCGGGTGCTCGATCGACGGCGGATCGGGGAGCGGCGTCTCGTCGCACGTGTAACCGGTCTCGACCTGGCAGCTCGCGCTGCACCCATCGCCGCCGATCGTGTTGCCGTCGTCGCACGTCTCGGGCGCGAAGATGACCTCGTCACCGCACACCGCGACGCACGCGCCGTCGGTGCAATCGGGCTCGCGCGTGCAGAACGGCGTGCACCCGTCGCCGATCAACGGGTTGCCGTCGTCGCACTCCTCGGTGCCCTCGGCCACGCCGTCGCCACACGTCGTCGTCACGCACGGCGCCCCGGGGGTCGGGCAGGCGTAGCCCGTCTCGAGCTGACACGAGGCGTTGCATCCGTCTCCGGCGGCCGGCGCGCACGTGTCGCCATCGCCCGCCGTGACGCAGTCCGCGTCGGCCGTGCACGCGGTGCTCGCGCCGCCGTTGCACCGGCCGCCGTCGTCGCAGCCCTCGAAGCCCGCGACGAGGCCGTCCCCGCACCGCGCCGCGCTGCACGCCGCGCCGACCACCGGGCAGACCCACCCCGGCTCGCGCTGACAGCTCGCGTCGCAGCCGTCGCCCGGCGTGGTGTTGCGGTCGTCGCACGTCTCGGAGCCCTCGATGCGCGCGTTGCCGCACGTCACGATGCGCACGCACGGGCGACCTGGGCTGACGCACGCGTAGTTGTCTTCGACGGTCATGCAGTCGGCGCTGCAGCCGTCCCCGCCCATCGTGTTCGCGTCGTCGCACACCTCGGGCGCGTCGAGCTGGCCATCGCCGCACGCGACGGTGTGGCCGCCGTCCATGCCGATGTCGCCACCGTCGTGGCCGGTGCTTCCGTCGTCGCCGGGCGCCGAGCCGTCGGCGGGGCCGCCATCGTCGCGACCCTGGTCGAAGTCGCAAGCGGAGGCGAGGAGGAGCGAGAGAGCGAGGCGCGCGGGAAGCCGAACTGCGTAGCGCATGGCGGGATGTGGTTCCGTCGATGGTGGGGGGTGATCCCAACCTAACGGAAGCGCGCGCCCGCTTGAAGGGGGGATGCTCGCTTGATCGAGCGCCCTCTACCGCGCAGGCTCCCCCCGATGAAGCTCGACGCCCGAATCCAAAAGATCGCGACCGGCATGAGCGTGTCCGACGCCATCGAGTCCTATCTCGCGACGTCTCCCGATGCGGCTCCAGCGAGCCCCGTCGAGCAGGTCAACGGGGAGCTGATCGCGATCGTCGAGGTCATGTTCCTCATGGCCGCGGTCGACGGCGAGATCTCGAACGAGGAGCTCGCCGAGCTGCGCGCGAGCGTCGAGGCGCTCCGCGACATGCAGGCGCTCGACGCCAAGACGCTGGACCGCACGCTCGAAGAGCTCGGCGACCTCCTCGCGCGCGAGGGATGGTCGGCTCGGCTCGCGAGCGCTGCCTCACGCATCCGCGCGCCGGAGGCGCGAGGCTTCGCGTTCCAGCTCGCGGCCGGCGTCGCGTTCGTCGACGACTTCGTCGCGCACGCCGAGGCGGCCGCGATCGACACCCTCGCCAAGGCGCTGGAGCTCGATCCGAGCGAGTCGCAACGCCTCTTGCGTGAGGTACACCTCGCGATCTTCGGCGACTGAATTCCCGCCGCTCGCTCCGAGCCGCTTGGCGGCTCTTTGCTCCCGGCTCGGCGCTCGCTGCGCTCGCGAGCTTCCCGCCGCTCGCTCCGAGCCGCTTGGCGGCTCTTTGCTCCCGGCTCGGCGCTCGCTGGGCTCGCGAGCTTCCCGCCGCTCGCTCCGAGCCGCTTGGCGGCTCTTTGCTCCCGGCTCGGCGCTCGCTGCGCTCGCGAGCTTCCCGCCGCTCGCTCCGAGCCGCTTGGCGGCTCTTTGCTCCCGGCTCGGCGCTCGCTGCGCTCGCGAGCTTCCCGCCGCTCGCTCGATCAGATCGAGAAGATGATCAGCTGATAGGTGCCCGACATGCCCACCGCGCCGTCGAGGATGAACACCTGCCGCTGCCCCGCCGTCGCGAAGAAGGTGAGCACCGAGCCCGTCGAGCCGCCGCCCGCGTCGTCGTTGCATGCGAGCGTCGGCCCGGTGCAGCTCGCGCGTCGCGAGAGGATCGTGTCGAAGCCCGAGCCGACCGTCGTGACCACGAACGTTCCGGTGGTCGGCGCGACCCACGTGAACGTGAGGTCCGGCGCGGTGCCGGCCGGCCCGCACGTCGGCGTGAAGTCGTCGTCCGCGCCCACCGTGGTGCCGCTCGACACGATCCCGCCGCTCATCGATCCGAGGTCGATGTCCGGGCAGGTCGGCAAGCACGCCGGGCTCATCGCGCAGTCGGGGTCCGCGCAGTCGATGAGCCGGTCGCAGTCCTGATCGGCGCCGTCGGAGCAGAGCTCGGGCGTCGGCACGCAGCACGCCGGGGTCATGCTGCAGTCGGAGTCGGCGCAGTCGGTGAACGTGTCGCAGTCGTCGTCGCGTCCGTTGAAGCAGATCTCGGGGCGCGGCACACAGCACGCGGGCGTCCCCGAGCAGTCGGGATCCGCGCAGTCGACGAGCAGGTCGCAGTCCTGATCCATGCCGTCGTTGCAGACCTCTGGCACGGGCACGCAGCAGATCGGGTTGGTGCGGCAGTCGGTGTCGTTGCAGTCGATGCGGAAGTCGCAGTCGTCGTCGACCCCGTTGCTGCAGATCTCGGGGCGCGGCACGCAGCACGCGGGGCTCATCGCGCAGTCGGGGTCCGCGCAGTCGATGAGCGAGTCGCAGTCCTGGTCCGCGCCGTCGGTGCACACCTCGGGCCGCGGCGTGCAGCACAGCGGGCTGCCGACGCAGTCGGGGTCCGCGCAGTCGAGGAGGCCGTCGCCATCGTCGTCACGGAAGTTGTTGCACACCTCCATCGGCGCGCCGCGCGTGATGTTCAGGACGAACGTGCCCATGCTCGACCCGAACCCGTCCACCACGATCACGATGCGCTGACCCGCCATCAGGGTGAGGACGATCTGGGACTGGAGCCCGATCGCGTCATCGTTGCATGCGATGTCCATCCCGCCGCAGACGGACTGGACCATCAGCACGGTGTCGTAGGTCGAGCCCACGAGGTCGAACGTCCACGCGCCCGAGGTCGGCGCGGTCCAGCTGAACACCCGCTCGCCCGCGCGCGAGCCGGGGCGGCAGCTCGGGACGAGGGTGTCGGGCGCGCCGATCGTCGAGCCGGTGGCCACGGAAGGACCGACGCGGCTGAGCAGGTCGACGACCATCGCGCAGCTCGAGAAGCAGGCGGGGGCCATCGCGCAGTCGGGATCGCCGCAGTCGATCAGCATGTCGCAGTCGTCGTCGAGCCCGTTGCCGCAGACCTCGACCGGCCCACACCCGCAGAGCGGTGTGCCGAAGCACACGGGGTCGGCGCAGTCGATCGCGCCGTTGCAGTCGTCGTCGAGCCCGTTGCCGCAGATCTCGAACGGACCACAGCGGCAGGACGGATCCATCGCGCACCGCGGGTCCGCACAGTCGGTGAGGCCGTTGCAGTCGTCGTCGCGGCCGTTGGCGCAGAGCTCTACGGGGAGGCAGCGGCACTCGGGGAGCGCCGCGCACGCCATATCGGAGCAGTCCGCGAAGCCGTTGCAGTCGTCGTCGACGCCGTTGCCGCAGATCTCCGTCGGCATGCAGCGGCACTCGGGTCGGACGCGGCAGATCATGTCGGCGCAGTCGATGAGCCCGTTGCAGTCGTCGTCGCGCCCGTTGCCGCAGATCTCGATCGGACCGCAACGACAGTTGACGGGATCCATCGCGCACTGCGGGTCCGCGCAGTCGATCCGGCCGTCGCAATTGTCGTCGATGCCGTTGTCGCAGAATTCGATCGGCCCGCAGCAGTCCGGCGAGCCGGTGCAGAGCGGGTCGGCGCAGTCGACGAGGCCGTCGCAGTTGTCGTCGATCCGGTTGCCGCACACCTCGTTCATCGTGCACGCGCACTCGCGGGCACCGCGGCAGCCGTCGTCGGCGCAGTCGAGGAGGCCGTTACAGTCGTTGTCGCGACCGTCTCGGCAGAGCTCCGGCGCGCCGGGGTGGATGCGCGGATCGTTGTCGTCGCAGTCGCGGCCGCCGCAGCCGATCGGGAGCTCGCCGTCGCCGTCGAAGTCGGCCCCCACGTTCGCGCAGCGGTCGATCGCGACGTCGCAGATGTCGGTCGTGCACGCCTGACCGTCGTTGCAGGACGGGCGCTCACCGCCCGTGCAGAAGCCGGACTCACACTGCTCGAGCCCGTTGCAGAAGACGCCGTCGTTGCAGTCGGCGTCCACGCGGCAGATGCGCTGCTCGCAGCCGCTCCCCGCGATGCAGATCTCGCCAGCCATGCAACGGGTATTGTCGGGGAACGCGACGCACCCGCGGCTCGCCTCGTCGCACAGGTCCTGGGTGCAGTCGATCCCATCGTCGCAGTCGAGCGGCGCGCCGGGCGCGCACCGTCCGCCGACGCACACCTCCGCGCCGTTGCACATCAGGCCGTCGTCGCACTGGAGATCCGCGGTGCACGACATCGCGCCGTCCGGCATGCCGCCGTCGCCGTTCGCGATCGGGCGTGGATCGAGGCCGCTACGTCCGCACGCGGCCACGGCAAGAATGGGCAGAAAACCAGCGATTCGAAGCCAACGTCGGGTCACGTGGACAGTGTAGACCCGAGGACCGCCCGGCTCACGTTTGATGCAGAAGGGGCTCAGAGCTCGGCGCCGACGTACACGCTCCCCCGCAGGACGAGGCCGTGGGTGTGGCCCGGCTCGGAGAGGTCGAGGCCGTCCGCCGCGCACGGATCGACGCACGGATCGGCGCCGTTGCGGAACAGCGCGAGCCAGCCGACCGACAGCTCGGCGCCGAGGGTCATCGGGCCGACGATGCGGCCGCCGAAGCCGAGGGCGAGCTCGGTCAATATACCGTGCGACGCGCTCTGCGAGGGCAGCGGGTCGGTGAAGGAGAAGGCGAGCGCGTAGCTGACCGCGCCGCGCACGTACGGGGCGAAGCGATCGCTGGTGAGGCGTCCGATGACGTCGAAGCCGAACGACGCGTAGGAGATGCTCGGGTCGACCGACACGCCGAACCGCGGACCGAACGTCACCTGATCGAGCCGGAGCCCGAGCGTGAGCGCGAAGCCGCCCCCGAAGCCGCCGCGCTGCTGATCGCGCGCGAAGTTGTCGTCCTCGATCGCGTCGAGCAGGTTCGCGCCCGCGCCGAGCGCGAGGCGGAGATCGAAGCCGAGCTCGTCGGAGTCGTAGGCCGCTTCCGCGCCGCCGGCGGAGTCCGCGCTCATCGGGGCGGGGGCCTCGGCCTCTTCGTCCTCGCCGTCGACCTCGCCGCGCTGGTCGGGCTCATAGCCGTCGCCGGTCTCGCCGCCATCGCCGCCGGACTGGGGCTCGCCGCTCCGACCGCCGCCGTCGGTCTCGCCGCGCTGATCGGGCTCGTACCCCCGTTGATCGGGCTCGTAGCCGCCGCCTTCCTCCGCCTCGCCGTCCGCGTCGGTCGCGTTCTCGGCGGGCTGCTCCTCCTCGTCCTCCTGCGCGGAGGCGGCGCTCGCGAAGAGGCCGAGCGCCACCGGCAGGGCGACGAGGAGGATGCGACGGGGCGTCACCGGCCGCAGCTTACGCTCCTCGGCTCCAAACCTCACTCGCGTCGGGAGACCGGACCGAGCCTCAAGACGGCTTGCGACATGCGAGGCGGGCTCGCCGAGCTCGCCGAGCTCGCCGAGCTCGATCGCATGTCGCTCCCTCCCCATGTCAGCTTCGGCGGCGCCGGAGGAGCGCGAGGCCGAGGGAGAGACCCAACAGCACGACCGCACCGCGCGGCAGCGGCCGGGTCGCTCCGACCGAGCACGACGCGCAGCCGGCTTGCCCGTAGCCGCCCGCGTCGGCCATCGCCGGCTCGGGGGCCTCGGCCTCGTAGTCCGCCTCGCCGTCCCATCCCGACGAGGCACCGCCGTACGCGTCCCCGCCGGCCGTCGCCTCGGTGCGCGCCAGCGCCTGCGCGTCCGTGTGGGTCGCCACCGCCTGCTCGCGCTGCGCGCGCGCCGCGTCCAACACGTTCGCCGCCTCGGGCGTCACCTCGCGAGCCGGGATCGCGAGGAACGCGGTGTACGGCGTGACGAAGCGGTACGCGAGCGCGAGCGAGACGACCTCGCCGCGCAGCTCGGGCGTCTCACCCTCGAGCTGGATCTGCTCCATCAGGTGATCGACGCGGGAGATCGCCCAGCGCCGTCCGACCCAGGGGCGCGGACCCGTCGCCGCGGCCGACGCGCTCGTGCGGAGCTCGACCGGGCGATCTCCGAGCGTCCCACGCACGACGAACGACAACGCCTCGGAGGTGCCGCGGAAGCGGCCGCTGATCACGAGCTCGTCGTCGACGAACAGATCCGGCAGCGAGCGCGGGTAGACGCGCGTCGCGCTCGCGCCCTCGACGTCGAGCGAGACCCCGACGAGGAGCGGACGGCTGATCTGTGCGTAGAGGTGGCCGACGTCCGCTTCGAGGCGCTCGGCTCGTTCGATGT
This sequence comes from Sandaracinaceae bacterium, assembly GCA_050186575.1. GTDB lineage: Bacteria > Myxococcota_A > Polyangia > Polyangiales > Sandaracinaceae > JAUHXR01. The sequence goes on from JBFWYI010000001.1 coordinate 272,523, forward strand.
ACGTGAACGTGCCGCGCTTCACCGCGGCGAGCCGCGAGAGGAGCGCGCGGTTCACCCCGTCACCGAGGCCGACGGTAAACACTCGCACGTCGCGTTGCTCGCGCTGCGCGACGACGAGCGCGGGACCCGCCTCAGACTGTCCGTCGGTCAGGAAGATCACGACGTGCGGCCGCGCGCTCGGCACGTCCTGGGCGGAGAACGCGGCGGCGAGCGCGTACGCGATGTCGGTGCCGCCGCCGGGGTGGAGCTGCGCGACGTAGGAGAGCGCGTCGGCGCGCGTCTCGGCGTCGACCGGCCGTGGCACCTGGTAGAGGGGATCCACGTCGTCGTCGAACGCGATCACGTTCACGCGATCGTGCGGGGCGAGCCGCCGGATCACGTCGGCCGCGGCCTCGCGCGCCCGCGAGATCGGCTCGCCCGTCATGCTGCCGCTGCGATCGAGCACGAGCGTCACGTCCTTCGGGGCGACGCGATCCTCGAAGCCGGGCGGCGCCGCGAGCGTGAGCATGAAGTAGCCGTCTTGCTGATCGTCGCGATGCACGTACGCGTTCGGCGCCCACGCCGTCTCGTCGATGTTCCACCGGAGGACGAGCTCATCGCCTCCGTCGCGGCGCGCGCGACCGCGCACGTGCACGCCGCCGGGGATCGCCTCGACGTCGATGTCGTGCGAGGTCGAGCGCACGCGGCGCGCGCGCGGATCGCGGATCGTGATGTCGATGCCGGCGAGCGCGCTCGGCAGTGGCACCCGGTAGGTGACCTCGCCGGAGCGCTGGGGGAGCCACTCGCTGAACGTGGTCTCGATGCGCTTGTTCTCGCCCGGCTCGATCGGGAAGACGCGGAACGCGAACTCGCCGTCCGCCGTCTGCTCGAGGATCGCCGGATCGCGGCGCCGTTGGGTGACCGCGGTGTAGACCGCGTTGGCCTGGCCACGCTCGAGGATCTCGCCCTGGATGCGCTCCTCGCCGATGTAATACGCGAAGCCCTCGACGCGCGCGTCCATCGACGGCCGGAGCACGTAACGCCCCTCGAGGCGCGCGCCCGTCTGGTTCGAGAACACCTGCACGAGCTCGGTGGTCGCGTGCTGCCCGTCGATCACCGCGCCCACCCGCTCCTCGGTGAGCGGGAGCGGCTCGAGCGCGGCGCCCGGTTGCTCGGGGTTCCGCACGTTCAGCTCGGCCCGCAGCCGGATCATCAGGCTGACCGACTGTGCGGAGGCGGGCGCGGACGGCAGCGCCAGCGCGCCGATCAGCGCGAGCGTTGCGAGGTGACGATCGATCCTACGAGCGGTGCGCGACATGGACCCTCCCCAGCGGATGGATCGAGCGTGCAAGCGCGCGGATTGAGAGCCCAATTACAAAAGGTCACAATCGGTCCGGTGAGCCAAGGGCACGGAGGATGGGCGACCTCGTTCGTCGGGCGCGAGCGCGCGCTCGCGAGCCTCGAGGCCGCGGCGCGCGAGTCAGGGCTGGTGTCCGTCAGCGGCCCGCCCGGCGTCGGCAAGAGCCGCCTCGTCCATCGCTGGCTCGCCGAGTCGGGCGTCCCCCATGCGCGCGCCGATCTCGGCGCCGCCGCCGACACGTCCGACGCGCTGTTCCGGATCGCGCGCGCGCTCGGCCTCTCGTTCGGTCCCGAGGACGGAGACGAGCGCGTGATCGAGCGCGTCGGTGAGGTCCTTCGATCCCGCGCGCCGTTCGTCCTCTGGCTCGACGATGCCGATCCGGTGCAAGAAGGGTTGATGTCCGCGCTGGCGCGCTGGCGAGACGCGCGCATCGTGCTGACCGCGATCCGACGCGGCGAAGGCGCGCAGGTCGTGCTGGGTCCGTTGACCCACGACGAGGCGGAGCGGCTGCTCGTCGAGCGCGCGCGCCGGGTTCGGCCGGACTTCGAGGTCAGCGCCGGGCAGCGCGCGAGCGTCGAGCGTCTGCTCGACGAGGTGGATCGCCTCCCGCTCGCGATCGAGCTCATCGCGCCGCGGCTGCGGCTGCTCTCACCGGACCGCCTGCTCGCTCGCCTCGAGAGCACCGCCGGATCGGTGAGCGCGCTCCACGAGGCGATCGATCGCGCGCTCGAGCAGCTGACCCCGTGGGAGCGCGACGCCCTCGCGCAGTGCACGGTGTTCCGCGACGGGTTCTTCGTCGACGCGGCCGAGGCGATCGTCGACCTGAGCGGGCACGCGGCGGCGCCCGACGTGCTCACGGTGCTCGAGTCGCTCGTCGACCAGTCGCTCCTGCGCGCGGAGTCCGCGCCGGATCTCGCGCACGAGGTGCGCCTCGACTTCTTCCGCGCGGTGCGCGATCGCGCCGCGCGCTCGTTGGCAGAGCCCGCGCGCGCGGCGGCCTACGAGCGGCACGCGCGCTGGTTCGCCGACGAGGCGGAGGCGTGGGACGCGGGGATCGAGAGCAAAGACGAGCTGCTCCACACCGCGCGCCTCGTCGTCGAGCTCCCCAACCTGACCGAGGCGTACGCGCGCGCGAGCGATCCGCGCGTCAAGGTGAGGCTCGGGCTCGTCGTCCACATGGCGCTCCAGCGTCGCGGTCCGTTCAAGGGTCATCGCGCGCTCGTCCTCGACGTGCGCGAGGCGGCGGCGACGCTCGGCGATCCGGCGCTGCTCGCCAAGGCGGAGCTCGCGTGCGGACGAGGGTTGCGCTGGGCGGGGGAGCTCGACGCGTCGAACGAGGCGATCGAGCGCGCCCTCGCCCATGCGCGCGAGGCGGGCGACGTCGTCACCGAGGCGGGCTGCGCGCGCAACCTCGCGGCGAACGCGTTCCGCGCGGGCGACCTCGCCGGGTTCGAGGCGCACCTCACCCACGCGTTGGACGCGGCGACCCGCAGCGGTCGGGTGAGCGACGAGGTGAACGCGCGCAACGGGCTCGGCTACCTGTTCGCGGAGCGCGGCGACATCGAGCGCGCGCGCGGGGAGCTCGAGACGGCGCTCAAGCTCGCGCTCTCGACGGAGATACCGGGCCTCATCGCGCTATCGCATGCGTCGTTGTCGGGGGCGATGCTGCGGGCGGAGCGCTTCGAGGCGGCGGAGAGGCACTCGACGGAGGCGCTCAGGGCGTACGAGGCGCTCGGGTACGTGAGGCAGTGGGCGCTCGAGGCGCTCGTCCGCGCCGAAGCGCGCCTGTTCTGCGATGACCTCGTCGGCGCGCACGAGGACGCGGACGCCGCGCTCGAGCGGGCGCGCTGGCTCGCCATGAACGCGCCGCTCGCGCGCGCGCTCGGCCTCCGTGGCAAGGTCGCTTTCTTCGAGCAGGACTTCGGCGCCGCGCGCGAGGCGCTCGAGGAGGCGGCGGAGCGGCTCGGCGACGAGGGCACCGAGGCGCGCCGCCTCTGGGGCTACGCGGGGGCGGCCCGCGCCTTGATGGGCCACGCCGAGGCGGCGCGCGAGGCGCTCGCGCGCGCCGAGGGCGACGAGCTCGTCGAGCTGTTCGAAGGGTTCTCCGCCATCGCGCGAGCCCGCGCGTCGCTGGCGCGCGGCGAGCCGGTCGAGGCGGTACCGCCGCCGCCGGGGGGCTCGGGCACCATCGAGCGGCGCCGGATCGCGGAGCTCTTCCAGGCGCTGCGGCGCGATCTCGGCGACGCACCGGCGCCGAGCGCAGGGCGGCTCGAGGTCTCGGATGGCGCGCGATGGTTCCGCACCGAGGAGAGCGACGACGGTGTCGACCTCACCCGGCGCCGCGCGCTCCGCGGCGTGCTACGCGCCCTCGTCGATCATCGCCGCACCGCTCCAGGGTCGCCGATGACGGTGGACGACGTGCTCGAGTCGGGCTGGCCGGGCGAGCGGATGAGCCCCGACTCGGGCGCGCGCCGCGTCTACGTGACGATCAACCGCCTGCGAAAGCTCGGGCTCGGCGATCTCCTCCTCACGACCGGCGAGGGCTACATGCTCGCGCCGGACGTGACGGTCATCGAGGTGTGATCGAGCGCCGCTCGATGCGACGTCACGGCGCGCATTCGGACGGGGCGTCGTCGCGGACCGGGCCCGCCATGATCGACGTGATCGTCCTCGGGTCGTAGAACACCTCCGCGCACGAGATGCGCGTCTCGTTCGGTGAGGTGGCGTCGATCCGGCCCCACGCCTCGACGCGCAGCGGTACGGACGCGCTGTCGTCGAGGTCGAAGAAGACCGCCGAACCCGTCTCCGTCGTCCACTCCGCCGACGTCGAGACGATCTCCCTCGGGTCGATGTACGCGCGGACGGCGCTCGTTCCGGAGCGGTTGAACGCGAGCTCGTCGCCGCCCGCATACACGCGCAGCCGCGCGCCGGCGACCGCGCGTCCTTGGCAGTCGACCACCATGGTCGCGAGACGCAGCGGTCCGCTCGCTCCCGCGAGACCCATCAGCAGGTTCGCGTCGCTCGACGAGATGAGCGGGACGTCTTGGACGCCGTCCGCCCGGGGCTCGACGTGGTGGCCCACCTGGAGCGGCGTGTCGAAGCGGTAGGCGAAGCGCCCCGACGTCCCCGCGACGACCATGCTTCCGCTCGGATCGGTGGTCATCCGCCGACAAGGGGGCGTGCACGTCGATACGTCGGGGACATCGTCGGGAAAGACGCTGAGATCCGCGTTGTCGCGGGGCATGCCCTCGAGCGTGACGAAGCGGATGGGAACGTCGGTCCCTGGCACGAGCGCACCGCCCAGGCAGTCGAAGTCGGCCGCCGTGCGGGCACCTCCGGCCTCGGACACCGTCAGCGCCGGAGTGGGGTCGACGGTCGAACCGTCGGGGTCCATCGGTGCGGCGTCCGAGCGCCCACCGTCGAGGGCGCCCGCGTCGAGCACCCCGTCGCAGCTCAACCGGATCTCGGCGCACTCGGACCCGAGCACGCGGCCGACGGGGCATACCCACACGTCGCTTTGACATGTCGCCGTCAGCGGCCCGGCTCGACAACACATGGACGTATCGCGGAGGTAGCAACCCGGCGTCGTGCCGACGCACGCGCCCTGGCTCTCGGTGCAGCCCCAGGTCATCGCGAGCGCGATGGCCGAGAGGCAGCGCGCCGCGAGCCCGTGATCGATCCGCAGTCTCGCGCCGCGGACCGGGGGCCGATCTCCATCGCGTCGGCGTCGGTCGCCCGTGCCGGACGCGCTCACCTCAGCGTCGCACGTCCGGTGAGCAGATCGCGTCGAGCGCGTCGCGGCTCGAGCGCGCATCCTTGGGCGCGCTGACGGTGGCATGGCCGTACTGCGCGAAGCCGACCGACCCGAGCCGCTCGAGCACGCCGTTCCCCCCGAGCGCGAGCAACGCCTCGAACACCGCGGCGCACAAGAGGATGCGGACGAGCAGCCGTGAGCCGCTCCGCGCGTCGCTCGGAGAGCGGGTCGCGCGTCGCTCGCGCTGGATCCTCGAGGTTCGGCGCCCCATCGACCACCCAGTTAACACCAGGCTCAGGAGCTTGGGAAGTACCATGCCCCCGACGTCCCGGTGCCCGCCTTCCTCCACTGGATCGAGCGCGTCGCGCATCGGCGCGGGCGCGCGGGGAGCGCGCGTCGCGACGCCGCGATCACGAGCGCGGTGATCACGAGCGCGGGGCTGCTCGCGGCGACGATCGCGATGGCCTATCCGCTCCTCGATGCGATCTTCGCGCACCGCGAGCCGGGAGGGTGGGACGGCGTCTGTCACTTCGCGGTCGGGGCGCGCTGGGCGGAGGCGAGCGCGCCGCGGTTCTTCGCGTGGATGCCGGAGCAGTTCGCCGGCATGCCGTTTCCGACGTTCTACCCGCCGCTCTTCTTCGCGGCGGCGGCGCTCCTCGCGCGGCTCGGTCTCGAGTACGAGGTCGCGTTCTGGTCGGTGGAGCTGGCCGCGTGCCTCGCGGTGCCGCTCCTCGTGGCCTCGATCGCGCGTCGGCTCACCGGCCGCGAGATCCCCGCGATGGTGGCCGGCGCGATCGCGGTCGGCTACCTGCTCGATCGATCGACCGTCTCGGACTTCGGCGTCTCGCTCCACGCCACGTTCAACGTCGGCCTGATCGCGCAGACCGTCAGCTTCGTTTGTTTCCTCGTGTTCGTCCGTACGTTGCTCGACGCGCCGCGCAGTCGACGGGCCGAGGTCGTGTGCGCGCTCGCGCTCGCCGCCGTCCCGCTCAGCAACGTCCACGTCGTCTGGGACGCGCTGTTCTTCTTCGTGCCGCTCGCCGCGAGTCAGATCGTCGGGCGGGCCCGTCCGATCGCGGCCGCGCACCTGCGCGTGTACCTCCGCATCGGCTCGTGTGCGGTCCTCGTGTCGGCGTGTTGGGTGCTCCCCATGCTCGCGCGGCTCGCGTACGTCCCCACCAAGGTGCTCGACGTCCCCGACCCCGCTGCGGTGGTGCACGGCTTCTTGCGGGTCTCCCTCTACGGCGTCCTCGCCGTGGTGGCCGCGATCCGCGCGCGCGACCGCGCCGTGTTGGGGATCGCCGGCGGCCTCCTGTCGTTGCTCCTGTTCGGCGCCGTACCGCTCGGGCGGTGGCTCCACCTCGAAGGCCTCGCGATCCAACCCGCCCGCTTCCTCGCGGCGTTCCTCTACATGGGCGCGGTGCTGATCGCGACGCTCGTCGATCGCATCGGAACGCTGACGACGTGGCCGCGGGCGCGGTTGTTCGCGGGCCTCGCGGTGACCGCGCTCTTCCTCGCGTACGTCCACCCCGCGCGCGAAGCGACCGGACATCCGAGCCGCGTCTCCTCGCGCGCGCTCGAGCGCCTCGCGGCGCGGATGCGGGGCGCGCGGCGCGGCCGCTTCGTCGCGGAGCAGGGCGCCGGCGCGCTCGGCTTCGTCGCGCAATGCCTGCCGACGCGCTGGGGGGCGTACGGGGTGAGCGGCGTGCACCGGGAGTCGTCGCTGAACGCGTTCTTCACCCCCGCGCTCCGCAACTCGATCTCCTTGCGACATGAGACGTTCGGCACGGACAGCGCGATCGATCCCCACGCGCTCTACGGCTCGCACCCGGAGCGGATCGAGCCGCGGCTCGAGCTGTTCGGTGTGCGGTGGCTCCTGTTGGAAGAGCCCGAGTCGATCGCGCGCGTCCGAGGCGCCGTCCGCGTGCGCGAGGTCGCCCGCGAGGGCGCGTGGACGCTGCTCGAGCGAGAGGGCGAGGTGAGCTACGCGCTCGTCCCGACGCGCTCGCCCGCGCTCGTCTTCGCGCCGTTCACCGCGAGCGAGCGCGCGCCGAACGCGTACGACTTCGTCCGCCTCTCGGAGGAGATGTTCGTCACCGCGCGCCTCGACGTCCCGCTCGCGCGCGCGCGCGCCACGACGATCGAGGGCTCGCCGGAGCTCGACGACGATCGGTTCGGCGCCGTCTTGCTCACCGAGTACCCGACTCGGGACGCGGGCGCGGCGCTCTCACGGTTGACCCGCTTCGCGCGGCGCGGCGGCGCGGTGATCGCGCTCGAGCCGGCCGCGGACGGAGATCGCACCGTGTTCGACGGCCTCGAGCGCGCGGGCCTCGACGCGATCCGACTCGTGCGTCGCGAGCCGGACCGGCACGCGGTCGCGCCGACCCTCGCGCGGCTCTTCGATGCGCTCGAGGCGTCGAGCCGGTCTCTCCACGACGCGCCCCGCGTGACCTCGGCCACGCTCGACGAGACGACCGCCACGATCGAGCTTAGCCGGAGTCCCTCGCGGCCCACCCCGGTGTGGATCCGTCAAGGCTACTTCCCCGACTGGATCGCGCCGGACGGTGAGCCGGTGTACCTCGCGACGCCGTCGTTCCAGCTGTTCTTCGCGACGGAGCGGAGGAGCGTGATCCGCCTCCGCACCCCGCCGGTCGTCTACGTCGGATGGGCGCTGAGCGCGCTGGGCGCGCTCGGTCTGGTCCAGATGGCGAGGCGTCGAGTCGGCTGACTCACGGACAGACGCCGGCCGCGCACGGGCCAGCCATGCAGCGGTTGTCGACCTCGGCCATGTCGCACGTCGCGCCGGTCCCGAGGATCGGTCGCGCCGTGATCTGGATCTCGTGATCGCCGGTGCCCGGCTGCGGATCCTGGATGAACTCCTCGACGAACACGTAGTAGCCACCCGCCGCGAGGTCGCGGATCTCGAGCGAGCTGTGCACGTTGCCCGGCGGCATGATGTCGTCGCTGCATCCGAGCTCGGCGCCGCGGTCGAAACACACGTTGCGCACGTACAGGATCGTGTCGGTGGCTCCCGTCCCCGGAAGGTCCGTCGTCACGAGGAGATCGAACGCCGCCGGCGCGTCGAACGCGTAGATGTGCTCGGCGCCCGCCGCGTTGGCGCTCGGTACGCCACAGTCGGCGCCGGGCTCGAACTGGCCCGCGCCCACGCGCGTGTTGGCCATCAGGTTGACGGTCACCGCCGTGTCGGAGAACGCGGGGAGCGCGATGTCCTCCGCCGTCTGGCAGGCCGTGCCGACCGCCATCGTCGGCTGGCACGTCATGCTCGTCATGCTGCATTCCATCTCGGGGCGGCAGAGCATCGCGGCGTCGCACGCTTCGTTGTAGCCGACGAACGTCGCGGTCTGGATGTCCACCATCATCTCGGCGCTGACCCCGTTGGGCGCGTCGAACACCTGCACCGACGCGCGGCGGATGTCCTGCGCGACGAGGTACTCGCCGAGCTGCGTGGCGCCATCGTTCGGCGTCGAGCGGATCCACACGCCCCCCGTGAAGTCGAACCCCGTGGACACCGGCGCATCGAAGCGGGCGGGGAAGACGGAGCCCTCGGGGGTGGCGCGGCCATCGCCGTAGATGTCGATCAGCTCGCCCGCCGCGGTGTAGAAGCGGAGCACCGCGCCGCGTGCGTTCGCGTTCGGGTCGTTGCCGCTCGCCTCCACGCGCACGTCGTTGCCCGCGAGGATCACGCTGGCCGAGTCGAGCGTCGGCGGGCTGTTCAAGCGCGCGGTGATGTCGATCTTCACGGTGCCGCGATCGACGAGCATCATCCCCATGTCGGGGACCTCGCTGTAGCCCGTGACAAAGAAGTAGACGGTGTCGCCGCCGTTCGCGACGAGCTGGCCGTTGGAGCGCCACTCCGCGGGATCGGTGTTCGGCGAGGCCGGACCGAAGCAGAGCGGCGGGAAACGACCGCCCGGGGGCACGGTGCACTCGTTGACCCTCGCCTGGACGACCACGACCATCGTCGGCGTCGTCGTGTCGTTGATCGTCGTGAAGTCGATCATGACCGGGTCGGTGCCGGGCACGTGGTACTCGATGACGTGCTGCGGAGCCCAGCGCAGCTCGGCGTCGGGGTTCCCGCAGTCGAGCCCGAGGTCGCGCGGCGCGAGGGACTCCATGCTCGTGTCGAAGGTCGTGCTCACCGCGGTGTCGAGCTCGCCCTCGAGGACCTCTGTGCGTTCACACACATAGCTGACGCCCGCGTCGACCGCGGCCGCGTCGTCCGCGCCCGCGTCGGTCTCGGAGCCGTCGCCGTCGCACGCGATCAGGCCGAAGGAGAGCAACACGATGAGAGCGCGACGAAAGGACATGGAGACCTCGAAAAGGATGTGAGCCGACGGCAGGAACGAGCACGGGCCGGCGGGTGGAGGGGACGAGCGACGCGGTGGGCGAGCCGCCCGCGGCGCGGCAAAGCCATAGCATGAGCCTCGACGTTCGGCGTGTTCAAGGTGCTCCCCGCGTTGACTCGGACCGTCGAGCGGAACAACACTCACCCCGTCTCGGCCCAATTCGCTGGGGCGCATTCCAGGGCGCGGCCCGATGGGCCCACCTCCCTCGTTCCACTCTTCTTCTCGAGGCTTCGACCCAGCATGAGCGAACCGTCCTTCTCCATCGCCCATGGCCGCGCGCGCTTCGCCGCGGCCGTCCTCCTCGCCTTCTCGCCGCTCTACGGCTGTGACGGCGACGGGGGGAGCGACGCCGGCGGCTCCGACGCCGGCGCGGGGCTCGAGATGAGCACGTTGTTCGGCGAGTGCGTCGACGACTCGCAATGCCCTGGCGCCGACGCGGTGTGCCGCACCTCCGCCGAGGGTTTTCCCGGTGGATACTGCACGGTTCCTTGCGAGGACCGCACGCTCTGCGACGACGGCTTCGTCTACAACCATTGCCTCGCGCGCGGCGAGGATCCCGCGACGTTCTGCGAGCTCCGTTGTCTCAACGGGCTCGACTGCGGACGTGACGGTTGGTCCTGTTCGACGACGTTCGCCGATGGCAGCGGCGCGTGTATCCCGGTGTGCTCGAGCGACGAGCAGTGCGGCGACGGCGCGATGTGCAACATCTACACCGGCACGTGCACGACGGACGCGATCCCGACCACCGGATCGGTGACCGGCGAGGCGTGCGACAACGGCGATCAGTGCAAGAGCGGCGCGTGCATCGCCGAGGTGGACCGCAACGGTGTGCCGACGGGGTGGGTCGGCGGCTACTGCACCGGCAACTGCATCCTGCCCGCCGGGTACAACTCGAACTCGTTCTTCGACGGGCCGGAGCTCCCGAACGGCGGTTGTCCGGGCGATGCGCTGTGCATCCCGCAGACGTTCGCGCACTCCTCGCAGCGCGACCTCGGGACTTGCTACGACGCGTGCACGGAGTCCGGGACGTGCCGTGGTGGCTACACGTGCCTGACGTCGTTCCAGACGAGCGGCGGCGCCGCGACCTATCCGACCGGGATCTGCGTCCCGGGGGACTGCACGATGGCCGGGTGCCCGACGGGGTACGAATGCCAGACGTTGGACGCGGGCACGATGAACGAGCGGAGCGTGTGCGCTCCCATGTGACTTGAGGCAGACTCCTTTCGCGCCGAAGGGCCGGGGTGTGGTTCGCGATTCCGATTTTGGAGGGTGACTGATGCGACACGTTCTTCTACTGACCTCGGCGATGGCGCTCGCGGGCGCCTACGGGTGCGATGGTGGTGGCAACATGCCGATGCCGGACGCCGGCGGCGGCGGGGTGGACGCCGGTGAAGTCACGGGCGAGTGCGAGGTGCCGACGGGAGGCTTCGGGACGAGCGCCGGCCGCAGCAACCTGCTCCCGTTCACGCTCCAGCGGTGCGACGGATCGATGTTCGAGTTCTACGGCGAGCCGGAGGGCTACTGCGACGCCCGCTTCACCGTCGTGGTGATGAGCGCTGGCTGGTGCGGTCCCTGCCGCATGGAAGCGACGGCGATGCAAGCGGCCCTCGTGGAGGCGTACGGCGCCCAGGGCGTCCGCGTGGTCTCCGTCCTCACGCAGAACAACTCGTACCAGGCGCCCGATCTGGACTTCTGCCAAGGCTGGAAGGACCAGTACGGCCTGACCAACGACGTCATGATCGACCCGTCTCAGATGACGCAAATCTATTTCCCGGGTAACGCCCTCCCCGCGAACCTCATCGTCGACTCGCACGGCGTCATCCGCCACCGCGAGTACGGCTTCTCCGAGGCGCTGGGGACGATCCGCAGCGAGCTCGACCGACTCCTGGCGGAGTGAGCCCGACGCCCGGCGCCTGACGACGACGGATGCGTTGCATGGGTGCGAAGGATGCGGGCGTCCCCTTTGGGGGGCGCCCGTGGCGCTTGATGGGTCTCGCCGCGCTGCTCGCGGTCGGATCGCTCACCCCTTCTCGCGTGCGTGCGCAGGAGGATCTGTCGTTCGATCTGCCGCTGTTCGGTCGCACGACCTTCACCCTCACCAACACGTCGATCCTCCGCTTCCGCGGCTCCAACTACGATCCGAACCTGTTCGACGACGACTTCGGCTCGCTCTACGAGCGCCTCGACGTCGCGCTCCAAGGCGAGCAGGTGCGGCTCGAGACGCGGCTCGACACGTTCATCCCCCACACGGTGTTCCTGGACAACCGCTGTGCGGGCGAGCCGCTCGGCGACCAAGACCCGCGCTGCTACATCCGGCCCGACTTCCGACCCGAGCGCCTCGTCCTCCGGTGGGAGCCCGACGACTGGACGCTCGAGGCGGGCGACTCGCAGATCGTGATCGGTCGCGGCCTCGCGATGAGCTTCCGCAAGGTCGATCTGCTCGGCGTCGACAACGCGCTGCGCGGCGGGCACGTGCGCTATCGCGGTGACAACTTTCGGTTCGGGCTCCATGGTGGCGTGGCCAACCCCCAGAACCAGGATCCGATCAACCTCGCGATCCTCCAGGACCCCGAGGACTACATCATCGGTGGCAACGTCGGGGTGACGATCCCCGGCGAGACCGGGATCATGGTCGGCGCACACGCGGTGCGCGTGTGGTTCCAGGACGACGAGACGTCCTCGTACCGCGACCGCGCGCTCGAGGTCGCGGGGTGGAGCGTCGAGGCGCCCGCGCTCGCCGATGGGCAGCTGGCGCTCTACGTCGAGGCGAACGGCATGCAGCGCCACCAGATGCTCGGCGACGAGGCGCAGACGATGGGCGGGCACGGCGTCTACGGGTCGGTGCAGCTCCAGCTCACCAACCTGACGCTCCTCGCGGAGTGGAAGGACTACACGAATTTCTTGGTCGCGACGTCGATCACGGAGGCCAACCCGTGGCGGATCTACAACGCGTCACCCGCCGTGGAGTTCGACGGTCCGCAGCGCCTGCGCGGGATCGGCAACCAGCGCGGCGGTGGCCTGCGCATGGACTACGCGTTCCTGCCGGGCCCCTGGAGCTTCTCGGTCAACAGCGTCGCGTACGCGTTCAACGAGGAGGCGAGCTCCGATCCGTGGCAGGACGGGATCTTCGTCAGCCACAGCTGGGTCACCCTCGCCAAGCGGCAGGAGTACGGCGGCGACATCAACTGGAGCCTCGACTTCAACTTCGGCTCCCGCTTCGAGGTGCTGATGCACGACGTGACGCGGCCGGACTCGTCGATCGTCGACGCGGGCAGCCTCGACCGTTGGATGATCCACGGGCGCGCCGATCTCACGATCGGCTCCGGTGATCACTCGTTCGACTTCGTCGTCGACCATCGCCACGAGCGCGAGCTGATCGGCGGCGAGCTCCACGAGTTCCAGGTCGGCGGCGCGTCGGTGACCTACACGTTCGGCGTCCCGCTCGCGCTCACCCTCTCGCTCCGGTGGACCGACTTCCAACAGGGCGTGGTCGATCGTCGCCAGGACCGCGACTACAACTTCCTCGGCGGCGCCTTCTATCCGTCGTTCGAGGGCCGCTGGGCGTTCGATCCCGGCACCTACGTCGCGATCTTCGTGGGACAGACGCCGGGTGGCCAGCTCTGCTCGGGGGGCGTATGCCGAGACGTGCCGACGTTTGAAGGTTTCCGCCTGGAATTCGTCGCACGCCTGTAGCTCCAAGGGAGATCCCATGAAGAGAAGCCTCCTCCGCTCCCCCATGACGCTCGCGCTGGCCGCTTCGCTGGCGCTCCTCGGCTCGATCGCGCCCGGCGGCGCGCCCGGCGCGCCCACCCGCGTGGAAGCGCGCGTCGGAGGAAGGCCCCCGCCGTTCGTGCTCCCCGCCGCGACGGGAGGCCCGACGAACGACGAGTTCCGCATGGGCGACTACCTCGAGCACAACCCGGTGGTGATCCTGTTCTGGGCGACCTGGTGTCAGCCCTGTCAACAAGAGCTGCCGTTCTACGAGTCGATCTATCAGCAGTACCGCGAGCAGGGCCTCAAGGTCGTCGCGATCAGCATGGACTCGCAGGCCACGATCACGCGCGCCGGCCCCAACGCGCGCCGCCTCGGGGTGAGCTACGACGTGGTGACCGATGTCGACACGCGCGTGACCACGCAGCTCAACCCGCGCCGCGCCGCGCCGTTCAGCCTCTGGATCGATCGCCGCGGTCGCATCGTGCGCGAGCGCGAGGGGTTCAGCCCCGCCGAGCAGAACGCGATCAGCGAGGGCATCGCCCGCCTCGTCGCGCCGCCCGAGCGTCACTGAGCGTCGAGCCCTTTCCCGATCAGGGTATGGCGCGCGCGTCCCGGTCGACCCGAGAGTCGCCGCCGATGTCCGCGCGCCCCGCGTTCGGTCGGCTGCTTCGGCACTTTCGCGCGTCGCGCGGGCTCAGTCAGCTGACGCTCGCGCTCGATGTCGAGACGACCACGCGCCACCTCTCGTACCTCGAGAACGGTCGCTCGCGTCCGCGGCGCGAGCTCGTGCTCCGTCTCGCCGACGCGCTCGACCTCCCGCTCCGCGCCCGGAACGAGCTCTTGATCGCGGCCGGCCTCGCCGCGGAGTTCCCTTCGCACTCGCTCGGCGACGCCGCGCTCGCGCCCTATCGCGCGGCGGTTGCGCGGCTCCTCGACGCGCTCGAGCCGTACCCCGCGTTCGTCGTGGACTCGGTGCTCGACCTCGAGGAGGCGAACACCGCCGGGCGACGCATGCTCGCGTCGGGCCTCGAGCGACCCAACCTCGTGGACGTGTTCCTCGCGCCGGGTCCGGCGCGCGAGAGCCTCGTCAACTTTGCGGACGTCGCGTGGTCGTGGCGCGACCGGTTCCTCCGCGCGACGGCGCACCTCGACGCGCGAGAGGACCTCGCGCCGATCCGCGCGAGGCTCGACGAGTACCTCGCGGACGTCCCGCGCCCCCCGTTCGACGCGCAGGGCGAGCTCGTCCTCTGCCCCACGTTCCGCATCGGCGATCGCACCGTGCGGACGATCGGCATGACGATGCGCTTCGGCCCGAGCCGCGACGTCACGCTCGAGGAGCTCTCGGTCGAGGTGCTCCAACCGCGCGACGAGGAGGCGGATCGGTTCTTCCGCGAGCTCGCGGGCTGAGCGTTCGATCGTCTCCGCGCTTTTCCCTCGGCGGGTATGTCCGCGTGACGCTCCGCTCCCGAGGTTCGACGCATGACGGAACCTCGAACGAGCGATGCTCGAAGCCATGTCCCGAAGCCGATCGGCGTGGGCGATCGACTCCCCGCGCGCGATCTCGCCACCCTGACCGACGAGCCGGTGCGCGTCCCCGACCCGCGCCGCCTCGTCCATCTCCAGCTCCGCCGCTTCGCGGGCTGCCCGATCTGCAGCCTCCACCTGCGCGCGTTCGCGCGTCGTCACGACGAGCTCATCCGAGAGCGGATCGTCGAGGTGGCGGTCTTCCACTCGTCGGCCACCGAGCTCCGCAAGGTGCACGTCGACTTGCCCTTCGCGGTGATCCCCGATCCGGAGAAGCGCCTCTACGCGGAGCTCGGGGTGGGGACCTCGCTGCGGGCGCTCCTCCACCCCTCCGCATGGGCGGCGGCGGCGCGGGCCGCCGCGTCGTTCGCGTCCAAAGACCCCACGGCGGGGATGGGTGACGGATCGTTCGGGCTGCCAGGCGACTTCCTGATCGCCCCGGACGGAACGATCCTGGCGCTGAAGCGGGGTTCGCACGCCGACGACCAGTGGTCGTTCGACGAGCTCCTCGCGCACGCCCGCGCGACGCGGAGGGCCTGACGTGCCGCCCCTCGCGCTGCTGGCGATCGAGATCGTCGCGAGCTTCGTCGCGCTCGGCGTGCTCGCGCTCACCGTGGGGATCCCGCGCCTGCGCGCGATGCCGCGGCATCGGGCGGTGGTGCCGCTGCTCTGGGTCCACGCGCTCCGCCACGCGCCGCTCGCGCTGCTCGCGCCGGGCCAGATGGATCCCGGCGTCTCGGATGCGGTGGCGAGCACGATCGCGTGGGGTGACTTCACCTCGTTCACCTTCGCGCTCCTCGCGTTGGTCGCGCTCCACCTCCGGGGTCGGCGCGCGCTGTCCTTCGTCTGGTTGTTCAGCGCGGTGAGCTCGATCGACATCGCGCTCGCGCTCGCGGCGGGCCTCGGCACGGGTGTCTACGCGCGCTCGCTCGGCGTGGGTTGGTACGTGCTCACCCTCTACGTCCCCGTCGTCTGCGTCGCGCAAGCGCTCGTGTTCTGGGTGCTCGCCCGTCGCGAGCGATCGAGGCCGGAACTATCGGGGGCGCGCTCGGGGGAGCGGACGTAGAAGGAACCGATGCGCCCTCAGGTGAGCCGCCCTTCGTTCCGCGCGCGCGCGGTGCGGAGCGCATGGGGAGCGCTGATCCGGAACGGCGCGCTCTTCGTCGCGATCGCCGTGCTGCACGCGATCGGGCTCGCGCACGCGGAGGACGTCCGCGACGCCCTGCCTTCCGCGGCCCTCGCGTGGCCGCTCCTCGCGCTCGTCGGCTGGCGGATCACCGTCGCGATCCGGCGCCTGCGTGATCCGTCGCGGCACCCGATCCTCCAAGAGTTTGCGCCGTACGGTGATCCCCTCGCCCTCGCGGCCGAGGTCGAGCGGATGGTGGAGACGGGCCACGCCACGATGGTGGACTCGTGGATCTTCACGGACCGCTTCATCGTCGGAGTGGGCTTCGCGCACGACGTCATCGCGACCGACGAGGTGGTGTGGTTCTACCCGAAGGAGACCCGCCACTCGGTCAACTTCATCCCCGTCGGCACGACGCGGACCCTCTGCGTGGTGGGGACCCGAGATCGGCACGTCCTCTTCCCGATCGAGCTCACCCTGTCGCAGGCCGCGCTGGACCGCCTCGTCGAGGTGGCCCCACGTGCGCACCGCGGCTACTCGCCGGAGCTCGATCGGCTGCGCCGCGCACGACCGGCGCGCTTCGCGGCCGAGGTTCGGGCCATGGAGGGCTCGACCGAGGGCCTCTGAGAGCGCTCAACAAAGCGTCGTCATCGATCCTTGCATGAACTATCCTAGCCGGGATGGGGACGGAACCGGTGGACCGGAGCGCGGCGCTCGCCGAGCTCGCGCTCTTACTGCGACGTCCGTCCCAACGCCTCGAAGACCTGCTCGCTCACGTCACCGAGATGCTCGCGTCGACGCTCGACGTCGAGCTCGCCAGCGTCTGGCGGTCTCGGGAGGACGAGCGCCTGCTCCAGTGCGCGGACCTCTACGACCGCGCGACCGGGCACGGCATCGCCGACCCCCGCTCGATGCAGACGGTGCCCGACTACGCGCGCGCCCTCGCGACGTCACGCTTCATCGACGCGCGTGACGCGCGGCGCGATCCGCGCACCCGTGAGCTCGAGCCCTACCTTCGCGCGCGCGACCTCGCGTCCGTCCTCCACGTGCCGCTGTTCCTGGGTCCACGCCCGCTCGGCGTCCTCTGCGTCGAGACCCGATCGGCGCGCGCGTGGTCCGTCGACGACGCGACGTTCGCGACGAGCGTGGCGGACCAGTGTGCGATGGGGATCGCGGCGAACGAGCGCGACTCGCTGCTCACGCTCTATCGGTCGGCCGTCGACGATCAGACCGACATCCTCATCCGCTCGGCTCCCTCGGGGACGATCCTCCTCGCGAACCGCGCGGCGGGCGAGATGTTCGGCAAGGGCGCGGAGGCGCTGCGCGGTCGCTCGGTGTTCGAGTTCGCGCCGGTGGCGAGCCACGGGCTGGTCCGCGAGGCCGCGAACCGCGTGACCCCCGACGAGCCGCTCACGCGCTACCGCCATCCGATCTCGGTCGACGGTGCGATCCGCGCCAACGTCATCGACTGGACCCTGCGCGGGTTCTTCGGCGCCGACGGCGGCCTCACGGGGTTCCAGGCGATCGGCCGCGATCTCTCCGAGCGTGAGATTGGCGAGGAACGCCTGCGCGAGGCGCAGCGGCTCGAGGCGCTCGCGATCTTCGCCGGCGGCATGGCGCACGACGTGAACAACCTCCTCACGCCGATCCTGCTCCTGTCCGACGCCGCGGTGGCGACGTTGCCGCCGGAGCTGCCGGAGGTCGACGATCTGCGCGAGGTGGTGCGCGCTGCGCTGCGCGCGCGGGACCTCGTCCGGCAAGTGCTGATGTTCGCGCGGACCAACGACACCGAGCCTTCCTCGCTCCTCGTCGAGGGTCTCGTCACCGAAGCGGTCAGCTTCGTGTCCGCCGCGACGCCGCACGGCATCCGCGTGCGATCGACCGTGGACGCCGAGTGCGGGCGTGTGCGTGCGCGTCGATCCGACCTGTTCCAGATCCTCTCGAACCTCTCCGCGAACGCGGTGCAGGCGATGCCCGACGGCGGCGAGCTCACGATCGCGGCAGACCGCGTCGTTCGTGACGGAGACCCGATGCTCCGAATCGTGGTCGGCGACACCGGCGAAGGGATTCCGCCGGAGGTGGCGGAGAAGATCTTCGATCCGTTCTTCACCACCAAGCCGCCGGGCGTGGGTACTGGCCTCGGGCTCTCCGTGACGCGGCGGCTCGTCGATGGGCTCGGCGGCTCCATCCGCTTCGAGTCGGTGCCGAACGAGGGGACGGTGTTCACGGTGCTCATCCCCGCGCTCCCCGATCAACCCGAGCCCCTCGAGGCGTCGGTCGCCGAGACACTCGCGGGGAACGAGCGGGTCCTCGTGGTCGACGACGACGCGGTGATCGCATCGAGCTTGCAAGATAAGCTACAGCCACTCGGCTATCGGGTGACCGCGCGCACTTCGCCCGACGACGCGCTCGCGACGTTCCAGGCGACGCCCAGCGCGTTCGACCTGCTCGTGACCGATCTCGTGATGCCCGACATGACGGGCGAGGAGCTCGTGCGGCGCGTCCGCGACGTCCGGCCCGACCTCCCGGTGGTGATGGTCTCCTCGTTCGATCCGGATCCGCCCGCCGAGCCGGGGCCGGAGATCTCGCTCGAGGTGACGCTCCACAAGCCGTTCCGCCTCGAGGACGTCGCGCTCGCGATGCGGCGTGCGATCGAGCGTCAGCCGCGCGACTGACTCCGCTCGACCCTGCGCGGAACGGACGCGCTCAGGTCAACTGTACGAGCAGGTACCGCACGAGGTCCGTCGTCGTGACGATCCCCGCGAGCGCGCCGTCATCGAGGATCGGCACCGCGTGGAACTTCCCGTCGGCGAGCAGCTCCGCCGCGTCGCGGATCGTCCCGTCCTTCTCGAGCGTGCGGACGTCCTTGATCATCTGATCCTCGATCGAGAACTGGTGGTCGAGGTACGCGTCCATCGCGCGCTGATCGCTGCCGACTCCCTCGACGCTCAGGCCGAGGATGTCGGAGGCGGCGAGGAGCCCGACCAGGCGATCGCCCGAGACGACCGGGACGTGGTGCATGCCGTGCTGGACCATCAGCTTGCGGGCGTCGCTCAGCTTCTGACCCGTGTGAACGGTGAAGACCTGATCGCTCATGATGCTCTTGATGGGCTCGTTCTTCTTCATGCCCCGCACATATCCACCGATGCGCGCGGAGGAACCCCCCACGCACCGGGGGCGCGAGCTTCCTCATACGCGGCGCGGCCGGCGCGCGATCAGACGATCAAGCGCACGCCGCCGAGGTCTTGGATCTGGTGCGGGAAGTGATCGCCGGGCGTGCCGATGAACATGTAGTTCTTCGCGACCCCGAGCCGCTGCGAGAGCGCTTCGATCAGCTCCGGGCCGAACGTGCCCTTCACCGCCAGGAAGTCGATCCGCAGCTGCGGATACAGGCGATCGATGTGC
Source organism: Sandaracinaceae bacterium (assembly GCA_050186575.1). Taxonomy (GTDB): domain Bacteria; phylum Myxococcota_A; class Polyangia; order Polyangiales; family Sandaracinaceae; genus JAUHXR01. The sequence goes on from JBFWYI010000001.1 coordinate 291,752, forward strand.
GAGAGGGTCTCGGCGAGCGCGTCGGGGATCTCCCCTTCGTCCCGATAGACGTGGATCACCTTCATGTGGCTCGTCTGCTCGTTCTCGAGCACGTAGAGCGCGGCGCGGTTGAGGAGCTGAGGGTCGTCGCCCTTGGTGTAGTAGATGACGACGTGGCCGGTGATCTCCGCGATCTTGTTGCGGACCGCCTTGCGGACCCACTCGTTGAACGCGTTCACGCTGTCGAGCACCGAGCGCGAGGTGAGGAGCACGACCTTCAGGATCTCGATGCGAAGGAACATCACGACGATCGCCGCGAGCGCGGAGAGGAAGTAGACGAGGAAGATGAAGATGTTCTCGGGATCGAGGAAGAGGTTGGCGATCAGACCGACGACCACCGCCGCCGCCGCCGTGACCACCGTCGGCCAGCTCGCTTTGACGTCGCGCGGCAGTCGACTGCGCGTCGCCTTGAGCAGCATGTTGCCGACCGCGAAGAGCGTCATCACGCAGAGGAATGAGATCGTGTAGACGCCGGCGAGCGTCTCCACCACTCCGCCGGTCGCAGCGAGGATCGAGCAGCAGAGCGCGAAGAAGCCGATGATGATGTAGTGGTTCGTCTGGCGGACCTTGTTCTCACGCAAGAGGAACTGCGGGAGGCATCGATCGAGGCTCATCCGGCGGACGAGCCCGGTCACCCCGACGTACGAAGTGAGCACGGCCCCGGACAGCACGAGCACCGCGTCGACGCTCACCCAGGTGCGGAGGATCGGTCCGACCGTCGGATCGCTCAGGTAGCCCATCTGCGCGAGCATGTCGGGCGGTACCTCCTCGATCGTCGCGAGGGGGAGCATCCCGAGCGAGAGGAAGGAGATCAGCGGATTGAAGATCGCCACCGCGAGCCACATGTTCCGCAGCGTCTTCGGGAAGACGCCGGGCTTCTGCTCCTCGATGAAGTTGGCGGAGCTCTCGAAGCCGCTGATCCCGAGCATCGCGGCGGCGAACCCGTAGATCAGCGCGCGCCCGATCCCCTGCGGCGGAGGGGTCCCCCAGTTCTGCGCGAGCAGCTCGGGGTGCTGGATGATCGCGCGGCCGCACGCGATGGACAGCACGATGAGCGTCCCGATGTGGAAGACGAAGATCACGAGCGCGACGACCGCCGACTCGCTGATCCCGATCAGGTTGAGGAACGCGAACAGCCCGAGCAGCGCGACGGTCGCCCAGAAGACGTTGAGACCGTCCCAGAGGTTGTGCGCGTAGTGCATCGCGTCGCCGGCGCTGATCACCGCCGTCGCGACGTACGAGAGCAGCGTGAGCACGGCGGCGCCGGCCGCGATCTTCTTGTTCGTCGTGTTGAGGAGGACGGTGTACGTGCCGCCGTTCAACGGCAACGCGCTACCGACCTCGGCGTAGACCTTGCGGAAGAGGTAGAGGACGACCGCGACGATGCCGAGCACGATCGGCGCGTAGCGACCGGCCTGCGCGGCGCAGAGCGCGGAGACGTAGAGGCAGCTCGAGGTGATGTCGTTGCCGCAGATCGCGGTGGAGGCCCAGACCCCGAGGTGGCTCTTGTGAGCCTGGTCGAGGTGATGGACCTTCACCCCCGAGGTCTCGACGTCGGTGAGGTTCTCGGCGTGGCCCCAGCCTGCGAACTCCCACGGCTCGGGCTCGCCGACCGCGACACCCGCGACTTCCGCGTTGGGCTCCTCGCTCACGGGGGGTCTTTTCGCACTGCGGCGAAGGTTGAGCAAGCGCGATGCGCGAGGTGAGGGGGCTCCCCGACTACACCTTTACTTGCGTTATACAGTACGCCTCCGACGCGAGCATCCCGCGAGGTCGTCGTCGCTCAGCCCGCGCTGCGCTCGAAGAACTCGCGGTGGTCGCGCGCGAAGTCGACGTAGCCGTCCTCGATCTGGTGGCGCAGCTCGGTGTGGTCGGCGGGGTCGACGAACTCGAACGCGCGCAACGCCCCTTGCAGCGCCCAGTCGAAGTGGTCGGCCTCCGCGCCGCCGCCGTGGCCGGAGTGGATGCCGATCCATTGGTACGCGTCGTGGGCCTGACCGGCGATGGTGACCTGGTTGCCCTCGAGATGCTCGACGAGGCCTGGGCAGCGCTCGCGCAGGCACAGATCGAGCTGGCTGAACTCCTGATCGGCGAGCAGCTCGCTGCCGAGGTGATAGCCGATCGATCGGAACACCGTGCTCGCCTCGTCGGGGGTACCGCCGCCGTAGCCCACGGTGACGCGGTGGCGCAGCGCGGCGAGCCACATCGGCTCGGCGAGGAACGCGTCGAGCGAGGCGTCGTCGAGCTCTTTGGCCTTCGACTGGGTGCGCGCCCAACCGAGCGCACCGATCAACGTAGCTTGTGCGAGACATCGATGCGTGTCGCGGTGCTCGGTGTCGCGATCGTCGAACTCGTCGCGCGCCGCGTCGAAGAAGTAGCTCGCGACGAGCACGCTGCGGTCGGCGACCGCGTGGGGGAGGCCCGGCTCACGGAAGAGCGCGCGGCTGCGTCCGATCTTGCCGGCGAGGCTCGATACGCCGGAGCCGAAGAGGCTGTTCCACGACGTGTAGTAGCTGAGGAACCGGACGAGCCGGACGGGGTCCGTCGACGCGGCGTTGAACGCGGCGCGCACGTTCGCCGCCTCTGCCTCGTAGTCGCACAGCGCCTTCAGGTGAGCGCGCTCGATGACCATTCTACTTTCCCCCTTCCAAGAACGCTTCGACCTCCTCCTCGAGGACGTAGTCGAGCTCCTCTTCGATGTTCATTCGGTTGACCGCCTGCTCGAGCTCGACCCGGACATTCTCCTTGCTGTTCGGGTTGGCCATCAGGCGCTGGTACACCTCGTCGAACGTGTCGGCCATCGACAGCATCGCCGCATCCGCCGCCGCGTCGCGCGAGAGCATCTCGTCGCGTCGCCGCACGAGGTCCTCGAGATCCTTCTTCGCCTTGAGCAGTCGTCGCTTGTCCGCGGTGGCCTCGACGTCTTCGAGCTGACGATCGATCTGCTTGATCCGCCGCTCGAGGTCGTCGGCGCTGAACGCCTGATGGCGCTCGTAGATCGCGATGCGCCCGAGCCAGAGGCCGAGGAAGTCGACGGTGGCGTCGTCCAGACGATCGACCTCCTCCTGGCTCAGCGCGCTCTCCCGCGCATCGGCCATCTTGCGGAGTGAGTCGCGGCGATCGAGGAGGCGGCGATAGACCTCCCAGTAGCGGTTCGTCTGATCGACGCGCTTCTGGATCTCGCCGAGCATGTACTTGCGCGCGGACTCGCGTCGCTCGGTCTCCTTCTCGCGATCGACCTTGTCGCGCCACCACCGGCTCCCGGGGATGAACAGCGCGGCGAGCGCGGCGCCGGCGCCCCAGCCGAGCACGGGGAGGAGCGCGACGCCGAAGCTGAACGGGATCGAGAGCACGAAGGCCAGCCCGAGCGAGCCGAGGCCCGAATAGAGGCTGTACTTGTGCTTGAGCATCTCCATCAAATAGGAGGTCTCGCTCTTCGATCGCTTGCTCCAGTGGGCCATCGATAGACCGTCAGTACGACACCCGGACCTGACCATGGCCGGGGCTGCCGTGGAGGCGCTCGAGGATCTGGTCCTTCATCTTCATGATCGGCGAGCTCATGAGCCATGCGTCGCTCCGCGGGCGCGGCTCGTCGATCGAGAAGTCGTAGACGATCTTCGCTGGGCTCGCGGACAGGACGAGGACGCGATCGCCGAGGAGGAGCGCCTCCGAGACGTCGTGGGTCACGAACACGATCAGGCACTCGCGCGCCTTGTAGAGATCGATCAAGAGGTGCTGCATCTCCTCGCGAGTCTGCGCGTCGAGCGCGCCGAACGGCTCGTCCATGAGGAGGATCCGCGGCTGCAACACGAGCGCGCGCGCGAGGGCGACGCGTTGGTTCTGTCCGCCCGACAGCTGGCTCGGGCGGAGCTCGCCCTTGTCCTTGAGGCCCACCGCCTCGAGCATCTCCTTGACCCGCTTCTTCTGCTCGGCCTTGTCGATGCGCTTCTTCCAGAGCGAGAAGCGGAACGGGAAGCTCACGTTGTCTTCGACGCTGAGATCGGGCCGGTTGGCGTAGCGCTGGAACACCATCACCGAGTCGTCGTGCGCCCCGTCGCACGGCTCGCCACCGATGATCACCTTGCCGCTCGTCGGCGATGGCACGCCGAACGGGCGCACGCCGCCGAGCATCCGGAGGAGCGTCGACTTCCCGCATCCCGACGGGCCGAGCAGCATGTTGATGCTCGGCTTCTCGATGCGGAGGGTGATCTCGTCGAGGACGCGCGTCACCCCGCCGTCGGGCTTGGGGTACTCCTGGACGATGCCGTCGAGCTCGACGTCGATGAAGCCGCTCGCGCTCGGCGCGCTCGGGGCGGCCTCGCCCTCGGTGGCGGTCTCTTCGGTCACTCGCTCTCCCACGGATAGAGCTTGCGCTTGATCCAGACCATCGCGCCGTAGGTCAACAGCGCGAGCGCCACGATCACGAACACGCCGACGAACACCTGGTCCATCGCCGAAAAGCGTCTTGCGTTCTGGATGAGCTGCCCGAGGCCCTGCTCTGCGTTCACGTACTCGGCGACCGTGATGTACGTCCACATCACGGAGACCGCGACGGTGATCGCGTCGGCGATCCGCGGCTTCGCCATCGGGAAGACCGCGTGCCAGATCGCTTCCCACTCGCTCGCGCCGAGATCGCGCGCCGCGATCCAATACTGCTGCGGCACCGCGATCATCGCGTCGCGCACCATCGGGATGAGGTAGACGACCGCGCCGAGGAAGAGGAACGCGATCTTCATCGTCTCGCCGATCCCGAGCCACATCACGAGGATCGGCGAGATCGCGACGACCGGCGCGGAGCGGAACGGATCGACGAGCGGCGAGAGCAGCGCGTTGATCGACGGCGACGCGCCCATGAGGATCCCCGTCGGCACGCCGACCGAGACGACGATCACGCCGGCCATGAACACGCGCGCGACCGACCACATCGTCGCCGTCATCAACGGGCTCTCGCCGCGCTGGCCATCCCACGCGAGGCGCCCGAACGCGCTCACGCAGTCGAGGATGGAAGGGAGCTTGGCCGGCGAGACGAGCGAGAACGTCGTGAGCACCGCCCAGATCGCGAGCACCGCGATCACCGATGAGAGGCCGAGCCCCCATCGCTTGCCCGGCGTCAGCTCCGCGTACGGGTTCCACATCTCAGGTCAGGGGTGCTGGCCGGCCGGCGTCCCGTCCGCCTGCTCACGCGCCAGGACGGCGAGGCGCGTCGTCCGGTTGCGCGCCTGACAGTCCTCGAGCGACTCGCCCTCGGGCGGGTTGCGCTCGTCGCAGAGCGGCTGGTCGGGGCCGTTGCCGACGATGTTGAAGCGCTCGCGCGGGAAGTTCCATTGCGACACGAGGTAGTCGACCACCGCGGTCGCGCGATCGCGCGAGATGCGGAGGTTGGCGGCGCGCGTGCCCGTCGAGTCGGTGTTGCCCGACACGGTGAAGTACGCCGAGCCGTGGTTCTCGATCATCGGGACCATCTCCTGATCGATCTGCTGCTGCGCGCGGCGGTTGAGCTCGGCGGAGCCGCTCTGGAACACGACGATGACCGGGCGCGTGACGACCGGCGCCTCTTCCTGCACCGCGACGCGCTCCTGCTCGGTGAACGTGAACTCCGGCGCTTGCGCCTCCTCGCGAACCTCGGGCTGCGCTTGCATGAGCGCGCTGATGAAGCTCGTGTCGATCGACTGCGCGGGCGTGATCACCGGCGCGTTCGGGTTCGCGAGCGCGCCGAGGCCGCGGTAGATGCGATCGAAGCGCGAGTAGACGCGCTCGTAGTGGTTGGTGCCGCCTGCGAGGCCGAGGATCCGGACGTTGTCCTCGAGGCCGGTCCAGACGAGGTTGTCGAACAGGCCCTTCACGAACGACTCGCCCTCTTCGCGCGCGAGCTGCTGGAAGAACGGCTCGGTCGCGGTGAGCGCCTGGAGCGCGCGATCGTGATCGGCGCGCGCCGCGGTGACGCCCTCCATCCAGCCCTGGACGAAGCCTTGGATGGTCGCGTGGTTCGCGTCGGTGAGGACGCGGCTGTCACACACGATCACGTCGTAGATGAGGTTCGTCGCGATGCGCGTCGAGTAGATCACGTGCGCGCCGTCGACCGCGTTCACCGCGAGCGAGAGGTCCGGATCCCAGAGCACCGCGGCGTCGACCTGACCGCCGGCGAACGCGGCGCGCACGCCGGCCGTGCCCTCGTCCGCGTTGATGAACACGTAGTCGATCTGCGTGCGCTCGCGCGCGGTGAGGCTCGAGTTCTCGACCGCGTCGATGATCATGCCGTGCGACGGCGTGAACTGGAGGAGCGCCACGCGCTTACCGACGAGGTCCTCGATGCGGCGCACGCTCGGATCGCGCGCGATGACCGCGTCGGCGCCCTGCGTGTTGTCGACCACCATGATCGCGCGCGCGTCGAGCGAGTTGTTGCGGAGGTTCGGCTGCTCCTGCGCCCAGAAGTCGCTCGTGCGCCAGGCGCAGTGCGCGGCGCCCGACTCGAAGATCGTGGCGAGCGTCGGGATGTCGTCCTGGATGACGAACTCCACGTGCGCGCCCGCGTTCGCCATGATCGAGTTGGGCTGGGTGGTGAGGCTGTTGCCGTTCGCGAGGAGCGCCGGCGCGTAGCCGTGGAAGCTGACGATCGAGACCTTGAGCGGGTTGCCCGCGCTGCCGAGCGGACCGCTCGCCGACGTGCTGGTACCCGAGCCGGTCGTGCCGGTGGTCCCGTCCTCCCCGTCGGTCGTCGTGGTCGTCGTCGTGTCGCCACCGTCGCCGGTGAACATGTCCTTCACCCCGAGGTGCCAGGCGGCCGCGGCGGTCGCGCCGAGGATCACGAGCGCGATGAGCACCTTGGCGAACGGGGTCAGCTTGGCTTCGGCCATGTCTTCGTCTTCTCCTAACGCGATGTGAGCAGCGAACGGTTCGAACAGCGATGAGGGGACGGCGGCTCGGTCATGCGACGAGCGGGATCCGACGCGGGCTCGCGGGCTCAGCCCTGTCGGCCCACCGCGAACGCTTGGGGGATCTCCTGGAGACGCGCGACCTCGCCGCTGAGGCGGGTCACCTCGCGCGCACACGCGGCTTGCGCGTTCTGCAGGCGTGCGTCGATCTCGGCTTTCTGCCGCGCGACGTCTGCGTTCTCTTGGGCGAGCGTCGCCTCGAGCTCCGCGATCTTCTGACGGATCGTGTCGCTCGCCTTCTGAAGGTACTCGTCGCGGCGCTGCTTCTCTTGCTGCGAGTGTTGCGCGAGCTGCTGCAGCTGCGCGCTCAGCCCCTGTACCGACTCGTTGAGCGCGCGCACCTTGCGCTGCGCGTCGAGCACCACGTCCGCGATCGACCACGCGTCGTCGGCCGCGTCCATCGCGAGCACCGCGGCGGTGCGGGTGTGGGGATCCATCGCGCGCAAGCCGTCGAGCACCTTGAGCAGCTTCTCCGCCGCGTAGGGCGCGCCGGGGACCGAGGACATCGCGTAGATCTCCTCGAACGGCCGGCCCTCGACGATGTCGCCGGTGCCGCCCGCCGGTGGGGTGGCGGTAGGCGCGCTGACGGGCACCTGTGTCGCCGGCATCTGCGCGGTCGCCGGGACGGGGCGCGCGGCCTGTCTCGCTGGCGCCGCCGGGGTCTTCTGCATCACCGGCGTGCCGCGCGCCTTCTCGCGCGCTTCCTCTTCGGCGAGCACGCGATCGACCTCCGCGAGGTCGAGGTCCGCGGTGCTGGACTTGGTGATCTCCTCGGCTTCGTCGCCGTCGATCTCGATGAGCTTCACCTTGGCGAGAGCTCTCAGGAATTTGTTGGCCATGTCCTCACTGACCCCCGGGCGGGCACGAGTGTCGTCGACTCGGACGCGGGGTTCAAGCGCCGCGGGCGGGAGCGGTTTCGGTTGGTTTCTCGACGCCGAGCGGGCCGCCGCCATTTCGAGAATCGGCGACGCTCGTGGCCGCGGATGCAGGTGGAGCCTCAGCGCGCCGCGCCCCCTCGGGCCGCGTCCCACGCGGCGTGGGCCAACGCGAGCGAGGCCTCGGCGTCGACCAGCTCGGCCTCTGCCGCAGCGAGCGCTTGCTCGCGCAGATTCACGAACAGGAGCTGCGTCGCGCCGAGCTCGAAGCGGCGGCGCTCCGCCCGGGTGACCGCGTCGGCGACGCGCACCGACTCCCGCGCCGCGTCGAGGCGCTGCTCGGCGGCGATCACCGCGCTGTGCGCGTCCTGCACCTCGGTGGCGATCCGATCGCGCATCAGCCTCGCCTCTTCCCTGAGCGAAGCGAGGTCCGCCCGCGCGCGATCGATCCCGCCGCGCGCCTCGCGGAACTGGAGCGGGAAGGAGACCAGCACCGATCCCTCGAGCACGGGAGCACCGAGCACCTCTCGTTCTATCGGATCGGATCCGGCGCCGAGATCGATCGACGCCGCGACGCCGAGGTCGATGCGTGGTGCAAGGCGATTCTCTGCATACTCCACGTTCACCTCTTCGCGCTCGACGAGCGACTCGAAGCGGCTCGTCTCGGGTCGCTGAGCCCAGGCGCGCTCGACCTCGCGCCGGAGCTCCACCTCGACCGGCCCTGGGAGCTCGAACGCGCGGGGCGCGGCGGCGCCTCGTGGAACGCGCGGGCGGCCCGATCCATCGCGGTGGTAGAGCGACAAGCGAATCGCGGCTTGCTCGAGGGCGCGACGCGCCGAGACGAGGCTCCCGCGGCGCTGCACCACCACGCGTCGGTTCTCCAACGCCTCCAGCGCGGGCAGCGCTCCTGCGGCGACGCGGCCCCGGATCTGGCCGTCGCGGGTCTCCGCCAACGACAAGAGCCGCGAGGCCACCTCGTACTTTCGCGCCGCCGCGGCCCAGGACCAGTACGCGCTGGCCGCTTCGAGGCGCATCGCGAGCCGCCTCGCGTCGAGGGTCGCGCGCTCGGCGTCGGCCGCGTGCTCCGCGCGCCAGAGGCGCGAGCGACGCTGATCGATCGGTCCGTCCTGCCAGAGCGGGACGCGGATCCCCGCGCGGACCTCACCGAGGTCGAGCGTCTCGTACTCGCCGTAGTAGGCGGGCACGTCGCCGCCTCGACCGATCCGGTAGCCCGCGAACACGCTCGCGCCAAAGAGCGGGGTCGGCTGGCTGAGGGTCACGTTCGCGCGCCCCCAGTCGTAGTAGCCGACCGGCGCGGCCCACCCGCTCGCCTCGACGCCGAGGTCGAACCCTCCCTCCGCCGCCAGACGGTCTCCATCGGCGCCTCGCACGCGCTGGCGTGCCACCTCCATCGCCGGGTGGTGGCGCTCGACGGAGGCGAGCACCTGCGCGAGGGTCAACGTCGCCCCGCCGCCGATCTCCACGCGCGGGATCGGGGCGAGCGGTCCCATCTCCTCGACCATGCGCGCCGCATCGATGTCCGCGTCCCGCTCGATGCTCGCGGTCGAGGGGGGGACGTCGAGGCCGTGGTCGGCGAGCTGAGCCGACGCGAGGGACGCGCACCCGACGCAGGCGAGCAGCGCGACCAGGCACAATGAAGCGTGCGACGTTCGTCGTGAGGGCACCATCAGTATCCTCCGCCTTCTTCGTCGTCGCTCGACGAGGAACCGCCGTAGTCGCTCCCGTATCCGCCGCTGGACGAGGATCCGCCGTAGTCGCTCCCGCCGTAGCCAGCTCCCCCGTAGCCAGCTCCCCCATAGCTACCTCCGCCGCCTCCGGCGGGATCCGTGCTCGGTGGCGCGTCCAGCACCGGCGGGAACCCGTTGAGCTGGCGCCAGAGCTCGAACGCCACGCTCACCTCGTTGAGGAGCACCCATCCGTTGACCCGCACGCCTTGACGAAGGAAGCGGACTTGCGGCCACGGCTCGTCGTCGGGATCCGGGACGACGACGATACGGAAGTTCCCGCGCCCGTCGTCGGTCGAGTCCACGAAGGCGACGATCCCACCGAACGTGCCCACCGCGACGGAGGGCCACCCGGTGAACTGAACCGCGGGCCACCCCTCGAACTGCAGCCGCACGTGCCGGCCAGGTGAGACGAGCGAGGCGTCGTTGCCATCGATCCAGATCTCGACCGCGCGCTCGCGCGTGTCGGGCACGAGCACCGCGAGGATGTCTCCGGCGCTGACCTGCTCGCTCCCGACGACCGCGGACAGCCTGAAGATCGCGCCCGCCCGCGGCGCCACGACGAGCTGCGCCTCCTGTCGCGAGATGCCGACATCGAGCCGGGCGAGCGCGCCGCGCGTGCTCGCGACGTCGCTCTCGGCTGACGCGAGCGAGGCGCGCGCGCTCTCGATCGCCGCGTCGCGGTCCGAGCGCGCGCGCTCGAGGTCCGCTTGCTTACCGGCGAGCTGGTCGCGGGCCGCGAGCACGCGCGCTCGCGCCGCGTCGCGCTCCGTCCGAGCCCGCGCCTCGGCGAGCTCCGCGAGCTCTCGCTCGCGCTGCGACGCCAACCCTTGCTCGTGCAAGGTACGCTGACGGGCCAGGTTCAGCAGCGCCGTGTCCAGCGACGCGTCGGCGGCCGTCTCCGACTGCTCGGCCGCGCTCAGCGTGGCGCGGGCCGCGCGAACCTGCGCTTCGTAGCTCGCGATCGCGCTCGTCTGCGCCCGGGTGACCGCTTCGAGGCGGGCGCGCTGCGACTCGGCTCGCGCCTCGTAGCTGCGCAGCCTGTCCTCGGTCGCGGCGCGCTCGGCTCCCAGTCGCTCCATATAGGACGGGTCGTTGTCGGACAGGCGCACGATGGGGTCGCCCGCCGCCACGCGATCGCCCTCTTGGACGAACCACTCGACGACGCGACCCGCGATCGGCGCCTCGATGTTCTGTCGGCGCTCGAGCGGCGCATACGCGATGACCCGCCCGGTCCCGCGCGCGTTCTGTTGCCACGGCGAGACGAGCGTGAACAGGGCCATCGCGATGAAGACGGCGGCGAGGCCCACGGCCACGCGCCGCGCGTTGACCGGCGGCGGGACGAGGCGCTCCGCGCGGAAGATCCGGTCCGGCTCGCGGTAGGGTCCAACGTTCGAGACCTGACTCATCGCGACTCCTCCACGAGGTTCCCTTCATCCGTGATGCGGAGCGTTCGGTGACAGCGCGCCGCCGTGTCGGGATCGTTGGTCACGAGCAGCAACGTCCACGGTGCGTCGCGACCGACCAGCCTCTCGAGCACCGCCTCGCGCGTGGTCGGGTCGAGACCGTCCAGCGCTCCGTCGATCACGAGCAGCGACGGCTTACCGGCGATCGCCCGCGCGAGCACGAGGCGGGCCGCTTGGCCCTTCGAGAGCGGTGCGCCCTCCGGCATGAGGCGGGTGCTCAGTCCCGCCGGGAGCGCCAGCACGGCGTCGAGAATCCCCACCGCGTCGAGCGCCGCGCGAGCGCCTTGGGCGTCGATGGAGGGGCGTCCGAAGACGACGTTGTCGAGGATGGTGCCCGCGATGATCTCGTCGGCGCGCACGAGCGCGGTGCGTTCCCGGAGATCGCGGCGGTCGAGGTCCTCGAGGTCGACCCCGTCGATGCGGATGCTACCGCCGCTCACCGGACGTAGCCCGAGCGTCGCGTCGACCAGCGCGCTCCGACCCGAGCCGCTCTCCCCGAGCAACGCCACGCGCGCGCCCGGCTCGATCTCGCACGATACGTTGGCGAGCAGGCGCGCTCCGTCGTCGAACCGTAGGCCGAGGCCGTGCATCGAGAGCGCGGCGCGGCTCGTCTCGATGGCCCGACCCGCGCGCGGCGGCTCGATCGGCAGGTCGAGCAGCTGTCCGACCTTGTCCAGCGCGGCGAGCAAGTCGTACGTCGTCTCGAGGTGCTTTCCGACCTTCGCGAACGACGCGACGACGAGGGTGACCACGAGCTCGGCCGCGACGAGCTGTCCGAGCGTCAGCTGTCGGTCGATCACGAGCCAGCCGCCGATCCCGAGGATCGCGGCGCTCGCGATCGCCTGGAGCGTCAGCGCCCCCACGAGCTGCGAGAACACCGTCCGGTAATGCTTTTTGCGGTAGGTGAGGTAGCGGGTCGCCAGCTCGTCCGCCCTGGCGCGCGCGAGGGCGGGACCGCCGGCCAGCTTGAACGCGGTCGAGTGGCGCGCGATCTCCTCGAGCCACGCCGCGACCTCGTACTTCGCCTTGGACTCGGCCACCGCAGTGTGGGTTGCGCCGCGCCCGAGCCCGAACAGGATGCCGAGCACGCAGAGGATGAGGAGGACGTCGAGGGCGAGCAGATACGGGTGATAGAACGCCAACACGAGCATCCCCACCACGGCGGCGAGGACGAGCTCGAGGCCGCCCACGAGCAGCGACGACACCGCCTTCTGGATGGTGAACAGATCGAAGAACCGGTTCACGAGCTCGGGCCCCGACGCGCGATCGAACGCGGCGCGCTGGACGCGCGGCAGGCGGTACGAGAGGTCATTGACCAGACGAAGGAACAGTCGTTGCTGGAGGATCTCGACGACCCACGCTTGCAGCGCACGGAACACGCCCGACATGCCGAGCCCGATGAGCAGCAGCAGGGTCAGCATGAGGAGCGGTTGGAGCAGCGTGCCGAACGCGACGGTGTTCACGAGGAGCTGCACGGCGACGGGGGTCGCGAGTGACAGGAGGCCGACCGCGATCGCGTAGATGAGCACCACGATCACGTCGTGCCGTTCCGCGCGGATCAACGCGCGCAGACGGTTCCATGGGCTGCGCGGCGCGGGGACGTCCTCGCTCCCGGCCGAGGTGCCGAGGCCGGCGGGCTCGATCGCAACGAACGTGGTCTCCGTCTGGTCGACCGGCATCCGCTCCGCGAGCTCGCGCAGGTGGACCCACTCGCGGCTCGCCGACCGCGCCGACTCGATCTCGACCTTCCGACCTCGACGGTCCGTGATGAGGATCCAGCCGCCATCCTCGTCCGCGACGACGACCGGGTGCTGAGGTCCCGCCGCGCGGACGACGTCGGGGAGCGCCGCGGTCCCGACGAAGAACGCGGCGCCGAGGTCCTCGCACGCCAGCGCCACGCGCTCGGTCCAGCCCTCCACGTCGGCGCTGCCGAGGTGAGCCGCCGTGACGCTCGCCCCGGCGGAGGTCGGGTCCTTGCCGAGCGCGAAGCAGAGCGGGTCGAGCAAGGTCGACCAAAGCGCGCCGTCTACGTCGGACGACTCTCCCTCCACGGTGTCTACTCGAGTTGCAGGGCTCATTGGGTCGGGGCTTATCGGGTCGGGGCTCAATGGGTCGGGGCTCATTGCGTCGGGCCGACCGGCCATCCGAGCTGCGCGCGCTCGATCGCGGCGTTCAGGCGCGCCGCCGCGAAGTCCAAGAGGGGGACGAGGCCGCGGCCGGTCGTGCTGACCGACAGCGGGCGTCCGTCGCCGAGGGTCAGCTGCGCGACGATGGACAGCGAGTCGTCGACCGAGCCGGCGAGGGCGACCACCAGCGAGTCCACCGCGGCGGAGCGTCCGCCGACGCCGTTCCGCAGACGCTCTTCCACGCGTCGGCGCAGATCGGAGTCGGCGGGGCGCCCGTTCAACAGCGTCGTGATGCGCATGGACACGTCTCTAAGGACGCCGCATGATGAGGGCCAATCGAAAAATCGAACTAAACTCTTCGGAAAATACGAATCGGCATGGGTTGGCTGAACTACCACCACCTCCACTACTTCTGGGCGGTCGCTCAAGAGGGCTCGATCAAGGCCGCGTCGAAGCGTCTGCGGTTGAGCCAGCCGACGATCAGCGCGCAGATCAAGCTGCTCGAGGACTCGCTGGGAGATCGGTTGTTCAAGCGCGTGGGGCGCCGGCTCGAGCTCACCGAGACGGGCAAGGTCGCCCTCCGCTACGCGGACGAGATCTTCTCGCTCGGGACGGAGATGCAGGAGGCGATCGCGCGCGGCGCCATGATCAAGACGCCGAAGCTGGTCGTCGGGGTGAGCGACCTCGTGCCCAAGCTGATCCTCTACCAGCTCATCGCGCCTGCGCTGCACATGCGCGATGCGGTGCAAGTCGTGTGTCGAGAGGACAAGACGGAGAGGCTGCTGGCCGAGCTCTCCACGTTCGCGCTCGACCTCGTGATCGCCGAAGCGCCTCTCGCGGGACAAGCGAGCGTGCGCGCGTTCAACCACCCGCTCGGGGAGAGCTCGGTCTCGTTCTTTGGCACGGCGGAGCTCGTCCGGCGCTTCAAGAAGGGATTCCCACGCTCGCTCGACGGTGCGCCCATCCTCGTGCCGACCGCGAACACCTTGCTGCGGCGCTCGCTCGAGCACTGGTTCACCGAGATCGGTGTGCGGCCGCAAATCACCGCGGAGTTCGAGGACAGCGCGCTCTTGAAGGCGTTCGGCAGCGAAGGCGCGGGGCTGTTTCCGGGTCCCACCGCGATCCGTCGAGACATCGCCGACATGTACGGGACGCCCGTGCTCGGGCAGGCGGGATCGGTGACCGAGCGGTTCTACGCCATCTCGGTGGAGCGCAAGATCACGCACCCGGCGGTCCGCGTGATCAGCGACATGGCTCGCCGACGGCTCTTCCACAGCAAGGCGTGAGCGCCCGGCACGGGATCGCGCGACGGCGGTAGGCGGTCGGCGCGCGACGAGCCTGGCGTGCTACTACGCGAGGCGTCGAACCGCCTCCTTGGGAGCGCGGCCGCACATCGGCGAGACACATGGGGAATCGATGAACGCGCTCCGCCGCGAGCAGCTCCTGTCGGGCGCAGCGATCGTTGCGCTCGTCGGGATCGGTGTGGGGCTCGTGCTGAGCCCGCGCTACGCGCTCCAGGTCGCGGGGGTCGCGCTGTTCATCACCGCGTGCCTGAGCGCCGCGCACGTGCTGCGTGAGCCGGCGACCGCGCTGTGGGATCGCTACCGCGCGCGTTGGCCGCGCCTCAGCGACGCGACGCCGGGGATCCTCCTCGCGCTCGCCGCGTGCGGGTTCCTCTGGCCGTGCTTCATCGGGCGGGTCCCGTACGGGCACGACCACCCCGTCCACATCACGCGAGCGTGGCACTTCGTGACGCAGGAGCTCGCGCACGGGCGGCTGCGCGGCTGGAGCGATCTCTGGTTCGCGGGCTGGCCGGCCGGCGAGGACTACGGGATGGGCGGCGATCTCTGGATCACGCTCTTCTATCTGCCGACGTTTGGGCTCCTCGGATGGCGGACGACGTACGCGCTCGCGTTCGTCGGTGCGTTCGTCCTCTACGTGATCGCTCACTACGTGCTCGCGCGGCGCGCGTTCGGGCCGGCGGCCGGGTTCATCGCGGGACTCTTCGCCCTGCTCGAGCGCGGCGGGGGCCGCGAGGGCGGATGGATCTTCGCCGTCGACACGGGGGTGTGGCCGCAGACGCTCGCGACCGCGTTCGTGTTGTTCGCGTTCGCGCTGCTCGATCCGGTGATCAAGCGCGGCCACGCGCGGGACTGGCTCGCGCTGTGTGCGTGCATCGGGTTCTCGATCATCGCGCATCCGTTCTCCGTCGTGTGGTACGGGCTGGGGGCGCCACTCTTCTTGCTCGCTCGCGCCGCGCTCGGGGAGGAGGCGCCGGGCCGAGCGGTGGTGCGCGCGGGCCTCGCGTTCGCGATCGGCGGGGCGCTCTCCGCGTTCTGGCTGTTGCCGTTCGTGACCAAGGGCGCGTGGTTCTACGGAGGCGGCGAGATCTATCGCGATCTTCAGGACACCGCGAACCGCATGTGGACCGGCACCGTCTTCGCCGGCTTCCCGCCGCTCCTCAGCGCGCTCGCGATCTTCGGTGGCGCGCTCGCGCTCGCCAAGAAGCGCTACGAGGGCGTGTTCCTCCTCGCCCTCTTGGCCATCGCGACGTTCGTGATGTCGCGCGACGCGATCGAGCGCCTCGATCTCGCGGGGTATGCCGCGGGGTTCGCGAACATCCAGTACGAGCGCTTCGCGTACATCGGCAAGCCGTGCGCGACGATCCTCGGGGCCTACGCGATGAGCGCGCTCTTCGCCGGCGGGTTCGTGGCCGCGCGATCCACGCTGCGCGCGTTCACCGCGAGCGGGCTCGTCGGGGTGGTGCTCGCCCCGCTCCTCGTGCCGTTCATGATCGCGTGGGGTGCCTACCTCCCGCTGATGCGCGTCGCGACGATCGAGGACTTCCCCGATCACGCCGACTACATGAGCGCGTTCGCGTGGATCAGGGAGCAGCATGAGTCGAGCGACGCGTACTTTCGCGTCGCGTATCTGGACCAGGATCCCGATACGCACATGACGTTGACGGCGATCATGCACACCGAGACGCCCTCGCTCACCGTGGGGTTTACGCCGGCCACCACGTACCTCTACAAGTTCGCCCGCAACGATCCCGCGTTGTTCGAGGTCCTCAACGTACGTTACGCGGTGGTCCGCGGCGAGGAGCGGAGACCGGGGTTCGCGCCGGTGCAACAGTTCGGGCGCGTTCGGATCTACGAGCTCGAGTCGTACACGCCGCAGCGCTATACGCTCGAGGGTCCCGGCGAGGTCGAGGTGCACACCTTCGATCCGGGCGGCGACGGGATGGAGCTCACCGTGCGCGGCGCGTCCGAGCGCTCGAGGCTGATCCTCCACGTCGGCAACTGGGCGAACTGGCGCGCGTGGCACGACGGCGAGCCGGCGGCGATCCACACCGCGAGCCTCGCTGGTCACGAGGGCTTCATCTCGGTGCGCGCGCGCGATGGGGACTGGCGTTTCGACACCGTGTCGCCACCCGCGAACGTCGTCGGCAACCTGGTGAGCCTCGCGGCGCTCGCGCTGCTCGTCGTCTTCCTGATCGCCTGGCGTTGGCCTCACCGACTCCAGCGCTGGACGGCACGCCCGCTCGCGCTCCTCGCGAGGATCGAGGAGCGAGGCGTGCTCGTGGCGGGCGTCGCGATCGTGCTGGTCGCCGTGTTCGTGCTCGTCAAGGTGGCTCGCGCACCTCTGCCCGAGCGCCGCGACTTCGCCTCGCAGCTCGAGCGCGCGGAGGTCGCGGTGGTGAACGGCGACGACGTCGCGCCGTGCGTCCAAGCGATCCCCGGCCGGCACCAGTGCTCCGACGCGGAGTGGAACTACGTCGGGATCAAGTATCAGTGGATGGCCGACGAAGACGGCGTGCTGCCGACGGACGGTCGGCTGCGGCGCTGCATCTGGGCGCACCCGGTCCAAGGCAAGCAGCTCCGGATCCGGTTTCCCGGCATCCCGATGGGCCGCGCGATCGTGCTCGGCCATGGGCTCTTGGCGACGGGCGCGGGCGTGATGACGATCACCGCGCGCGTCGGGGATGAGGAGCTCGGCCATGCGTCCCCGCAAGGTCGCTTCCGATGGAGCGAGGCCCGCTTCGAGACGCCGGAGCTGGAGGGGCAGACGCGCGATCTGGACTTCGTGGTGGAGGCGGAGCGGGGCGGCACCTGGCACTACTGCTTCGCGGCGGACGTCGAGCGCTCGCCTTGACCCGGCTCGATCTGCGGTCGAGAGTCCCGGCATGGGAAACGTCCGCGCGGTGCGTGAGGACGAGGCGGTCTCCCCTCGGCCGCCGGAGGACGTGGCGTCCGCCGAGGGCGTGTCGATCGTCATCCCTTGCTACAACGAAGAGAACGGTGTCGCGCCCACGCTCGACGAGCTGGTGCGCGTGATCGACGAGGAGCTGAGCCGCCTCTGTCCGATCGAGGTCCTCATCGTCGACGACGGCTCGACGGATCAGACGGCCGCGCGCATCGAGCCGTTCTTGGGCGAGCGCGTCCGCCTCATCCGACATCCGCAGAACCGCGGCTATGGCGCCTCCATCAAGTCTGGCGTGCGCGAGGCGCGCTACGACTGGATCCTGATCACCGACGCGGACGGCACCTATCCGAACGAGCACATCCCCGAGCTGCTCGCGCACCGCACGACGCACGACATGGTGGTCGGCGCGCGCACCGGCAAGGTCAGCGCGGTGCCGTTGATCCGTCGACCGCCGAAGTGGGTGCTCCGCAAGCTCGCTTCCGCGCTCAGCGGCTTCCCGATCCCCGACCTGAACAGCGGCCTTCGCCTCATGCGCAAGGAGCGCCTCGTCGAGTACGAGCGGATCCTCCCGAACGGATTCTCCTACACGACGACGATCACGATCGCGATGATCTCGGCCGGCAACCCCGTCAAGTACATTCCCATCAACTACCTGAAGCGCGAGGGGCGCTCGAAGATCCGGCCGATCGCGGACACGCTCAACTTCCTGCGGCTCATCGTGCGCACGGTGATGTACTTCGATCCGCTGCGCGTGTTCTTGCCGCTCGCGCTGTTCTTCGTCGTGTCCGCGATCGGCGTGGGCGTGGGCAGCTACGTGTGGCTCGGCCGGGTGATGGACGTGACGACGGTGACGCTCTTCGTCACGGGCATCCATCTGCTCGCGCTGGGCATGATGGCGGACATGCTCAACCGCCGCATCCGTTGAGCCGCGCCCGCATCAGGCGCCTCGCGTCGGGGCTCGTCGCGATGGTGGTGAGCGCCGCCCTCGTCTACGTGCTCTACCGGTACGTCGGTGGGATGGAAGGCTTCTTGCGCATCTCACGGACGCTCCGCTGGGAGCTCGTGCCGCTCGCCGTCCTCTCGATGAGCTTCAGCGTCGTCCTGTCCGCGATCCGTTGGCGCTTCGTGCTCCTCGCGATGGGTCATCCCGTCTCCGTCGGTCGCGCGCTCGCCACCGTCCTCGGCGCCTGGCCGATCGCGGCGCTCTCTCCGTCGCGCGCGGGGGACTTCGCGCGCGCGTACCTGCTCCGCGACGTGGTCCCGCCGCTCGAGGGCGCGGGGAGCGTGCTCGCCGAGAAGGCGGTCGACGTCCAGAGCCTGTGCCTCCTGACGATCGTCGGTGGCGCGATCGCGGGGGAGTGGCGCTTCATCGGATTCGCGACGCTGACGCTCGCCGGGGCGTGGGGCGTCGCGATCCTGTTGCTCAAGGTCGGCACGAGCGCGGCGAGCTTGCCGATCTTGCGCCGCGCGCCCGAGAAGGTGAAGGCGCTGTTCGCCGCGTTCGATGCCCTTCGGCACGATCCGATCCGCTTCCTCGCGGTGTGCCTCACGTCGTTGATCGCCTGGATCAATGCAATCGGCCTTGTATGGCTGCTCGGGCTCGCGACCGGCGCCGGCTTCGGGTTGCTCGACGCGCTCGCGCTCTGGCCGCTCGCGATCTTCGTCGGCCTGTTGCCGGTGGCGTTCGCGGGCCTCGGCACGCGCGACGGTGCGTTCCTCGTGCTCCTAGAGGAGCAAGGTGTCCTCGGGATCGATCCTGCCGCGGTCATCGCGACCACGCTCCTCTACGCCTTGATCGCCACATGGCTGCCCGCTATCGTCGGCCTCCCTTTGATGGCGAAGGACCGACCCGCGCGTGTCGCCACCTCGGTCGCCGCAAGGCCCTCGCGGGCAAAGGACCTAGACACGTGAGCGAGCTTCACCTCGGGGTCATGGATCGCAGCTACGCCGAGGGTCGGCGTAAGCGCGCGTACCTGCGCTGGCGCTACTGCGTGCGCGCGCGCTACGCCGCGGATCGCTTCCGCGATCGTCGACCGGATCGCACGGGCCCGCTCCGCGTGCTCGAGATGGGCGCGGCGGACGGGCGAACGCTGCTCGAGATGCGCGCG
Organism: Sandaracinaceae bacterium; assembly: GCA_050186575.1. GTDB lineage: Bacteria > Myxococcota_A > Polyangia > Polyangiales > Sandaracinaceae > JAUHXR01. Next base: position 311,249 of record JBFWYI010000001.1, read on the forward strand.
CTCCTCGGCGGCGACGGCGTGTTCGAAGGGCTCGAGCTCCAGCCGGATCTGATCGACGAGGCGCCGCCGCTCCCCTCCAACGTGCGGCTCGTGTGCGGGGACGTGATGGCGCCGCCGGAGACGTTCGAGCGCGGCAGCTACGATCTGATCGCCGCGCTCGCGCTGCTCGAGCACCTTCCCGATCCGCTCGCGTGCGTGCGTGCGGCGTACGACCTCCTCGCTCCGGGCGGCGTGTTCGTCGCGTCGTGCCCGCACCCGGTGTGGGACGAGATCGCGGGCGCGCTCCGCATGGTCGCGGACGAGCACCACGAAGATCACATGACGGGCGACAAGATGCGACGGCTCGCCGAGGAGGCGGGGTTCGAGCGCTGCGAGACGGAGCCGTTCATGTGGGCGCCGGTAGGCGTGTTGCCCTACGCGAACCTGTGGGTGAGCCCGGCGCGCGCGCTCGAGATCGACGCGCGAGTCCGCCGGCTCGGCCCGCTGGGCAAGCCGGGGTTCGTCAACCAGGGTCTCGTCGCGCAGAAGCCTCGCTGATCGAGCTCGCGAGAAGGACGATTCGGATGGACCGATTCAAAGAGCCCGCGCGCGGGAGCCGCGACTGGTACGCGTACGAGGCGATCCGGACGCTGCCCGCGATCATCCAGCTCGTCGACAAGAACCGTTACTCGAAGACGTACGGCTGCTTCGATCGCGAGTACTGGCACTACCGCACCGTCGACTTCCCGTGCGGGATGAGCCAGGAGATGTGCCTCCCGCTCGCGCTCGCGTACGCGCACGACTTCGGCGGGCAGAACCCGTACGCAGGGAACGCGCGGCTGCGCGATCTGGCCATCGCGGGCATCGAGTTCGCGGGGAAGATCACGCACCCCGACGGCTCGACGGACGACTACTTCCCGTTCGAGCGCGCGCTCGGCGCGCACGTGTTCAGCACGTACGCGATGACCGAGGCGTATCAGGTGCTCGGGCTCGATCGGCCGGACCTCGTCGACCTCTTCCGGCTCCGCGGCGACTGGCTCATCGCGAACAACGAGAGCGGGCAGCTCGCCAACCACCAGGCGTTCGCGGCGCTCGCGCTGTGGAACGTCTACGAGATCACGGGCGAGGCCAAGTACAAGGAACGGAGCGATCACTTCCGCGACATCTGCCTGAGCTGGCAGCACGCCGAGGGATGGTTCCAGGAGTACGAGGGGTCCGACCCCGGCTACCACAGCTGCTCGATCGCGTTCCTCGGGCGGCTCTACGCGAAGTCGCGCGACGAGAAGCTGGTCGAGCCGCTCAGTCGCGCGGTCGAGTACGCGACGTACTTCCTCCACCCGGACGGGAGCTACGCGGGTGAGTACGGGAGCCGCAACACCTACCACTTCTACGCCTACGGCTTCGAGGTGATGGCGCGGCACACGCCCTGGGCGGGCCGTATCGCGCAAACCGTCTTGGAGAAGATGCTCCCGGACCGGCGGCGCTATCACAACGAAGACAACCGGATGATCTCGCACTGCGTGATCGACTGGATGCAAGCGTGGATCGCGTACGACGCCGAGCACCGCGACGGGCTCGTCCACGACCACCGGGGGCCGTTCACGCGTTGGTTCGATGACGCGCGCCTGTTCGTGAAGAAGACGGACCGCTACTACGCGGTGGTCTCGCTCGCCAAAGGCGGGGTCATCAAGGTGTTCGACGAGTCGGGTCCGCTCTACAGCGACACCGGGCTCATCGCGAGGACCGCGGGCGGCGACGTGCTGGTCTCACACATGGTCGACGACTACGAGCTCGAGGTCGACGAGCGCTCGGGCACGCTCCGCGCACGCGGCGAGATGAAGAAGCGGCGCCACCAGCTCTCCGATCCGCTCAAGCAGATCGCGTTCCGCGGCATGAACCTCACCCTCGGTCGCCTCAACCCGCACCTCGTGCGTTCGACATTGCAAAAGGTGTTGATCACCGGGAAGCCGCGCAGCGACGCGCGGTTCGCCCGGACGATCGAGCTCGGGGACGAGGGCGTCGTCATCCACGACCGCATCGACATCTCGGGGAGCGATCTGTCGCTCGAGAGCCTCGCGTGCGGCTCCGACGCGACGAGCATCTACGTCGCCAACTCGAACGTGTTCCAGGAGTCCGTGCTCTGTCCCTGGATCGAGCTCGACGAGCACGTCGAGGCGGTCAACGCGCAGCGGCTGGTCGACCTCCCGCCGCGGCGCGTCGTCTGATCGCCTTCGGATCGCCGCGCTACGGGGTGAGGATCGACGCGGTGCGCGGATCGCGCATGAGCTCCCTGAACGCGGTGAGCTGACCGCCGGTGAGCTCCCAGCTGCCGTTCGGGCTGTTGAGGCCCGAGTCGAACGCACAGAGCCCGACCACGCGGCCGCCGAGGCCGTCCGTCGCGGAGCCGATCGCCGCGTCGTACCACTCGTGGACGCGCGCTCCGGCCGCGGCGTTCGTACCGCGCATGCCCCACTCGCCGACCGCGACGTCGACGCCGTGCGCTCCCGCGAAGCTGCGGATCGCGGCCCACTGGGTGTCGAGCAACGTCGCTTCCGAATCGCGGTAGTGGTCCACCCCGAGGAAGTCGTAGATGCCCGGCGCCCACCACTGTTCGGGGTCGCGGCCCGAGCGCGCGTTCCAGGTGTAGGTCATCAGGATCGGCGCGAGAGCGATGTTGTCGGTGCCGAGCGCGGTCATCCGCTCGCGCACGCGCCGGTTCATCGCGATGTGCGCGGACGGGCCGCCCGGATCGTCGGGCGCGTTGACGCCGCCGCCGCCCTCCGGCTCGTGATGGATGGTGAGCCAGACCGGTCCGTCGATCGCGTCGAGGGCCGTGAGCATCTGATCGATCTGCGCGTCGTAGTCGCCCCGACCCATCGCGACCCAGGATGGCGTCTTGACCGAGACCCAGGGGAGCCTTCCGTGCGCCACGTCGTCTTCCGCGGTGGTCACGAGGTTTCCGGTGCGCGCGCTCCACTGCCAGAACGTGCGGTGGATCGTGATCGGCGCGCCGGCCGCGTTCTCGTGGCGCGTGACGGGGTCGCCGTTGCCCGTGATCGCGGCGCCCCAGTAGACGCTGCCGACGTCGGGCTGCCCCGGGTAGAGCGGCTCGGGCTCGGGCACCGGATCGGGGGTCGGGCCGCCCTCGTCCTGATCGCGGATCGTGACGACGAGCTCGTACGCGCTCGCGCCGGTCTTGCACTTGATGCCGATGCGCCAGTCGCCCGTCACGTCGGCGTCCCAGCTGAGGCGCTCGGGGCGATCCGCGGTGCCGTTCGCGAAGATGACGGGACGATCGCCATCGGGCGAGTAGAGGAACACGTTGAGGTCGGCGCTCGGATCGTCCCAGCGCAGCTCGACGTCGACGTGCTCACCGTCCCGCAGCTCGAACGGCTGGACGAGCCACGAGCCGCTGCTCGCGCTCATCGACCCGACGAACGTCGTCTCGATCGTCGGGGCCTCCACCGTCACGTCGAGCGTGTAGTCGCAGCGTCCCGTCTTGCACTTGACCCCGACGACGTACGTACCGGCCATGTCGGCGTCGGCGCTCACCACCTCGGGGTTGTCGGTGGTGCCGTTCGCGAACGCGAGCATCGCGCCGGTCGGGTCGTAGACGAACAGGTTCGCGTTCGCCGACGCGTCCGGCCATGACAACGTCGCGGTCAGGGTTCCAGGCTGGGTCACCACCACGGAGTGCGTGGTCCACGAGCTCCCGCTCGACGTCGACGAGCCGGTCATGCTCGTGGTCTCGGCCCGCACGTGCGCGACCGAGATCCCCTCGTCGCCCGAGGTCGGGTCCACCGCGCAGCCCACGAGCGCCGCGCACGCCATCGTCATCATCCAGCGATTCATTTCCTGATCCTCCGGACGCGCTCGTTCTCACGCGGCGTGCCAGCGCGCGGCCGTTGCGAACGCGGGTGGGCGAGACGCCGCGCTCGCGGCGGGAACATCGTTCGTTCCCGCGGGAACGTCAGTCGGCCGGGAGGCAGACGCGGACGGGCCTTCGCGGCGGCGCCATCGGATCGCCGTCGGGCTCCGCCTGGCGCGCGTCGTTGCGGCCCCAGCAATACACCGCGCCATGCGTGTCGAGGCCGCAGCCGTAGTAGAGGCTCGATGCGAGCGCCGTCCAGGCGACCTCGTCCGCGTCGGCGCAGGTGACGGTGCCGCGGTTCATCGTGTCGCCGAGCCCGAGCTCGTAGTCGCGGTTCTGGCCCCAGCAGCAGCGCGTCGTTCCGTCGAGCGCGCAGGTGTGGAACGAGTTGCCTCCGCGCACCGCGTCGAACGCGCGGCCGATCGAGACGGGCATCGCGCGCGAGCCGCCGATGTTCCCGAGGCCGAGCTGACCCGTGGCGTTGCTGCCCCACGACCACGCGCTGCCGTCCGCCTCGAGCGCGATCGCGTGCGACGAGTGCACGGCGATGCGATCGAACATGTGCGAGCCATCGACGCGCACCGGGGTCGTCGCCGACGCCGCGGCCGAGCCGAGGCGACCTTCGCCGCCCGCGCCGAAGCAGTACGCGGTCGTGCCGCGCAGCCCGCACGTGAAGCCCGATCCCGCCGACACCGCCGTCCAATCGCCGTCCGTGCCGACGCGCGCCGGGGTGTGCTGCGCGCTCGTGTTCCCGAGCCCGAGCTGGCCGTCTCCGTTTGCCCCCCAGCAATAGAGCTGACCGCCCGCGCGGATCCCACACGTCCAGAAGTCACCCGCGCTGATCGCCGACCAGTCGGTCGCCGAGCCGACCTGGGTGGGCACGTCGATCTGGTTCGGTGATCCGAGGCCCGCTTGTCCGGCCGAGTTGGCGCCCCAGCACACGAGCGCATCGTCGTCGCGCAGCGCGCAGATGTGGTTGGAGCCCACCGCGAGCTCGACGAGGCGCTCGGTGCTCGCGACGAGCGCGGCGGCGCTCGCGCCGTCGCCCCAGCAGATCACGCCGTCGGCGATCACGCAGCCGACGTCGACGCCGATCGAGAGGCGGGTCGCCGGGCGCGAAGGGACGCACGCCGAGCCGTCGCACGTGTCCCCCGCGCAGGGACAATCGCAGACGTCGCCGGCGTCGGGGCCCGCGTCGGCGACGCTCGCGTCGCTCGCCTCGCAGCGCCCGTTCGCGCACGACGTCGCCGCGCACGCGGGCGGTGCGGTGACGGCGGTGAGCACGAGCTGGATCGGCTCCGGCGCGGCGAGCGGGACGTCGCGCACCTCACACGCCTCGGCGATGCGGACGCACGAGGCGTCATGCGCATACGCGACGAACGCGTATCGCCCGGACCCGAGGTCCGGCGGCGACTCGGTGCTCGTGTCGTCGCTGCTCGTCGCGAACACGATCTCGCCCTCGCACGACTCACGCCGCACCTCCGCGCCGACCCAGCGCGCGGCCCGCTCGAGGTCCGAGCTCGCGAACGTGATCTCCCACTCGACGCGCGGGGCCGTCCGGCAGCCGCTCAACACGGCGAGCAGAGAGAGCGAGGAGACGAGCGCGGCCCGCACCGTCTGGATGCTACCTCACGCGCGGCGTCAGCTCGCGAGCAGTCGACCGAGCCAGTACGCGATCGCGCCGACGGCGCCGCCCAAGAGGGTGAGCGCCGCGATCTGGAGAGCGGCGCGCGACGGTCTCGTCGGCGCTGCGACCACGCGCTCGCGCGCAGGCGTGAATCGCACGCTCGCCAGATCGGTCATCGACGGTTCGGCCGGCTCGGGGGGCGCATGTCCGCGCATCCACGCGGACAGCTCGCTCATCGTCCAGGCACGCGCGTCCCCGAGCGCCTCGCTCAGGGCGCTCATCAGCTCGCCGCCGTCCCGCGGTCGGCGTTCGCGGTCGGGCGCGAGGCACCGCTCGACCAGCTCGGCGAGGCGCTCGCTCACCTCGGCGCGGCGCTCTCGGACCGGTGCCGGCGCGCGTTGGCTCGACGCGCGAGCCGCGTCGATGTCCTTTGCGGTCTCGAACGGCGCTGCGCCGGTGAGCGCCTCGTAGAGGAGCGCGCCGAAGCCGAACACGTCCGCGCGCGCGTCGAGGTCGCGCGCGCCGGTGAGCTGCTCGGGGGCCATGTAGCCGAACGTCCCCTTGAGCACGCCGGTGCGACTGCGGTGCTCGTGCGTCTCCGCCGCCGCGATCCCGAAGTCGATGAGCTTCACCGCGCCGTTGCGTCCGATCAGCACGTTCGTCGGGTTCACGTCGCGGTGGATCACGCCGAGCGGGTCGCCCAGCTCGTCGCAGAGCGCGTGCGCGTACGCGAGCGCCTCCGCCACCGCGAGGCCGATCGCGAGGGCGGCGCCCATCGGCAACGCACCTTGCCGGTCGACGATCGAGGCGAGGTCCTCGCCATCGACGTGCTCGAGCACCATCGCGTAGGCGCCGTCCACCACGACGAGGTCGAGCAGCGTCACGATCGAGGGGTGGCTCAGCGACGCCATGAGTCTTGCTTCATCGAGGAACGCGAGCGCGGCGTCGCGATCCGACGCGAGGGGCGGGAGCATCCGCTTGATCACGACGAGCCGCTGGATCCCTTCCGCACGGTACTGGCGCGCGAGCCAGACCTCCGCCATCCCGCCCGCGCCGAGCTGGCGGATCGGCTGGTAGCTCGCCGGGTCAGTCATTCGTCGGGCGCTGCGGGAGCCACGACGGCCGGAGATCGTGCTCGCGCAGGAGCCGCAAGAGGCTCTTGCGGTGCAACCCGGCCTCCTCGGCCGCCGCGTCGAGGTCCGTGCCGTGGCGCTCGAGGAGCTGCGCGAGGTACGCGCGCGTGATCGGGTAGAGCGCGTGCTCGCGCGCTTCCTTGATCGTGACTCCGCTCAACACCTCGACGGCGGGACGGTCGGGCTCGCCGGCCATCGTCGCGGCGGGGATCGCCCCGCTCGGGCTCGGCGCGTCCGTCGCTCCGGGCTCTCGCTCGGCGAGGGGGAGCTGCGCCGCGCCGATCACCCCGTCCTCGCAGAACGCCGCGGCGTGACGGATCGCGTTGCGAAGCTCGCGCACGTTGCCGGGCCAGCTCGAGCCGATCAGCCGCTGCTTCGCGTCCTCGCCGATCGAGAGCCCGGCGCCCTGCGCGGCGAGCATCGCCTCGGCGATCGCGAGGACGTCCCCCTCGCGATCGCGCAGCGGTGGGAGCCGGACGATCACCTCGGCGAGGCGGAAGTAGAGATCCTCGCGGAACTCACCGGCCCGGATCATCGCCGAGAGATCGCGGTGCGTCGCGGCGACGAGCCGATAGTGGACGTCGATCCACTCCGTCGCGCCGACCCTCCGCACCTGGCGCGCCTCGAGCACGCGCAGGAGCTTCTTCTGGAGGGTGAGCGGGAGCTCCCCCACCTCGTCGAGGAATACGGTCCCGCCGCGCGCCTCCTCGAACGGGCCCACGTGCGTCCGGAGCGCGCCGGTGAACGCACCCTTCTCGTGACCGAACAGCTCGCTCTCGCTGAGCGACGCGCTGATCGCGGCGCAGTCGACGATGACGAACGGCGCATCGGGTCGGGGCCCCGCGGCATGGATCGATCGCGCGGCCACTTCTTTTCCGGTGCCCGTCTCCCCCGTGAGCAACACCGTGAGCTCGGTCGGCGCGACGCGCTCGAGCAGGCCGAACACCTCGCGCATCGCGGCCGACCGGCCGGTCAGCTCGCCGAACCCGGTCGACTCGCTCGCCCCGAGGCGATGGCTCTCGCGTCGAGGCTGGAAGCGCAGCTCGCTCCGTCCGAGCCGGATGCGCCCGCCCACCGGGAGCTCCGCCTCGGCGACGCGCACACCGTTCAGCTCCGTGCCGTTCGTCGAGCCGCAGTCGCGGAGGAGCACGCGATCGCCGTCGACGCGGAGCTCGCAGTGGCGTCCGCTCACCGCCTCGTCGCGGAGGACCACGTCGTTGCTGGGCGAGGAGCCGATCGTGACGTGGGTGCTCGCCACCTCGAAGCGCGCGCCTCGGTCGGGACCCTCGACGATCGCGAGGCGGAGCACGCGATGGTCCAGGCGCGGGCCGTCGGTCCCCTCGGTGACCTGCGTCCCGCCGCGTGCGACGCGCAGGTTCTCGGTCTTCCCATCCGACACGGCCGCTACGGTAGCTCGAATCGAGGCGGACCAACGGCGCGAGATCCGTCACCACGGCTCGCCGGGCTGCTACCGTGCAGGGCATGCGAGGGCGGTCGATCGCGTGGGGGTGGGCGACGTGTGCGCTCGCCGTCACGCTCACGCTCGGTCCGCGCGGCGCGCACGCGCAGGCGGAGGACGGGCTGACGCAGGCGGAGGCGCTGATCTCGGACGCGGAGTTCGACGCGGCGCGCGCCCAGCTCGACGAGCTCGGCGCGAGCGGTGCGTTGGCGCGCGAGGAGGTGGTGCGATGGCTCGAGCTGCGCGCGCTCCTCGAGTTCGCGGTCAGCGGAGGCGCCGCGCCGATGACGCTGTTGCTCGGGCTCGTCTCGCTCGAGCCGGCGTACGAGCTCGCGCCCACGCGGCCCCCGGAGCTCCGCACCGCGCTGACGGAGGCGCGCGTCGCATCGCACGGTACATTGCGGCAGTCGGTGAGCGCGCAGCGCATCGACGGCGTCGTCGTGCTGCGGGCCGAGGTGGGCGGCGACCCCGCCGCGCTCGTGCGCGAGTCGCGGATCCACGCGCGCGTGGAGGGCGACGCGGAGTGGCGCACCAGCTCGAGCGGCCGGCTCGAGGTCGCGACCGGCGGACGCGCGGTCCGCTACTACGCGACCGCGATCGGTCCGGGCGGCGCGATCCTCGCGCGCGACGGATCGGAGGGCGACCCGCGGATCGTCGCCGCGGTGCCGGACGAGGAGAGCCCCCGCGCGCGGATCCTCGATCCGGGTCCGGTGGTGGAGCACGCGCCAGAGGATTTGACGGGGCTCTGGGTCGGCCTCGGGATCGGGCTCGCGGTCCTCGCCGCGGTCGGCATCACGCTCGGGATCGTGCTGAGCCAGGAGCCGGACAGCCCGCTCGGACGGCCGATGTTCCCCATGCTGGACCAGTGACAGACGCGTTGCGCACACCGCCGCGGCGCGGGGAACGCCTCGGTCGCTATCGGCTCTGCCTCGAGCTCGCGAACGGCGGCATGGCGAGCGTGTACCTCGCGCGCGCGGAGGGCGAGGCCGGCTTCGAGAAGCTGGTGGCGGTGAAGGTGATCCACCCGCACCTCACCAGGGACTCGGCGTTCACCGAGATGTTCTTCGACGAGGCGCGGGTCGCGTCGCGGATCGATCACGCGAACGTGTGTCAGACGTTCGACTTCGGGCGTGAGGGCGAGACGCAGTTCCTCGCGATGGAGTACTTGGCCGGCGAGCCGCTCAGCCGGGTGTTTCGCGCGGGCGCGAAGGTCCGCACCGATCCACGGAGGCGCGCCGCGCTGATCGCGCGCATCGTCGCGGACGCGTGCGAGGGTCTGCACGCGGCCCACGAGCTCGCCGACGCGAGCGGCCGTTCCCTCGAGGTCGTCCACCGCGACGTCAGCCCACACAACCTGTTCGTCACGTTCGACGGCGTCTGCAAGGTCGTCGACTTCGGCATCGCGCGCGCGCGCGGTCGACTCCACCAGACCAACACCGGGATGGTGAAGGGCAAGTTCTCTTACATGTCTCCCGAACAGCTCCGCTCGGAACCGATCGATCGCCGCGCCGACGTGTGGGCGCTCGGCGTGATCCTGTTCGAGGGCCTGACCGGGCGCCGCCTCTTCCGGCGCGACTCGGACGGGGCGACGACCGCGGCGGTGCTCACGCTCGACGTACCCGCGCCGTCGAGCATCGTGCCGGGGATCCCGGAGGGTTTGGACGACGTCGTGCTGTGGGCGCTGGCGCGCGATCCGGAAGAGCGCTGTCCGAGCGCGCGCGAGCTGGCCCGCGCGCTCCTGCCGTTCACCGTGGTCGACGGCGCGCCGATGGGGCTCCACGACGTGGCGGCGTGGATGGACGAGCTGTTCGTCGGGGCGAGGCGCGAGCGCGCCGCGCTCGAGGCGCTCGCCACGCAGCTCGGCGACGCGGTCCCCACGCGCGCGACCGAGGCCACGATCGGCTCGGGCGTCGAGGCGCTCTCCGACCTCGACACCCGGGCGTCGCGTCGCTGGGCTCGCTCGCCGGCGATCCTGGTGGCCGGCGCGGTCCTCGGGGTCTGTGCGGCGGTGGGCCTCTACCTCGGGCTCCGCGACGGCGAGCCGGATCCGCGGCCCGCGCTGAGCGCGAGGGTCGAGCCCGTCCCCCCGCCCGATCGCGCGCCGGATCCCCCGAGCGCGCCCGAGCCCGTCCGCGATCCTGCCCCGGCCACTCCGTCCGCGGATCCCGACCCGAGCGAGGCGCCCGAGCCGGAGCCGGCCAGCGAGCCGCGACGCGGTCGCTCCACGCGCCGCCCGCGTGCGCCGGGCGTGGTGAACATCGCGACGCCGGGCGGTTGGGCGAGCGTGCGGCTCGGCGCGCGGACGCTCGGCAACACACCGCTCCGCGTCGAGCTCGACCCGGGGAGCTACGTGCTCTCGATCCATCCGTTCGGGCGAGCCTCCGCGGAGACGGAGCGCGTCACGGTGCGGAGCGGCGAGGTGACGCGCGTGCGCCATCCCGTCGGTCCGTGATCGGCGGGCGCGTTGTAAGCTCGCGCGCGATGACGGCCCGTTCGTTCGACGAAGTGATCGCGATGAGCGCGGACGAGCTCGACCGCGCGATGAAGGACGGACACCCGATCGACGAGGACGTCCTCCGAGATCGCGAGTACGACGGGGTGAGCCTCAACCTGCCGGGCGTCGTCGTGAAGCTCACGTGGCTGAAGTTCTGCAAAGTATTTTGCAGAGAGCGCGACGGGTCGCTGCGCGGGTGGAACTGTCGGGTGGTGCAGACGCCGTTGAGCGAGCCGTGGGAGCTCCAGCTGGAGCGCGGCGCGCCGGTCACCTACGGTCACTACCTCGTGCGCCCGACCGCGGGGTACGCGATGCCGCGGCCCTACGACGCGGGGCTCATGCTCGACTACGGGCTCGGCAAGAACCCGCCGCTCGATCCGACGCGGCGCGTCCGCGATCCGATCGTCGCGGTGAACGCGGGCGACTCCGAGCTGCTCCTCGGCTGGTCGTACGTGGAGCTGGGCGCGCTGCGCGTGGGGACGCCGAGCTACTTCGTCCTCCGCCGCGGGAGGCCGTTGAGCCACCGCGTGTGAGCGCGTCGCCCACCCGGGGGCGCGCCTTCCTCCTCGAGCCGGGGATGCTGGCGTGCAACGAAGTATGCGGAGAACAGACTATCTGCGAGCCGGCTTCACGCGGTGCCACTTCCGCGCGTCCTCGGACGCCTCTCCGGCCACGCGGACGCCGTCGCCCAACGCGGCTCGGATCGCGCGGCCGCGCTCGGCGGGGAGCGGAGCCGGGGCGTCGGTGAGCGGGCCGACGCCGATGTCGAGCAAGCCGGCGCGCTCGCGCGCGACCTCGATGTAGTTGTTGCGCGTCCAGAGCGGCACCGCCTCGACGTCGTCGACCACGATGCGGTCTTCGTCGAGGCGCACGCGCGTCCTCAGCCAGACGCCGTCACGCGAGCCGGGCTGGACGAGCGCGGGGTGCATGTCCTCGGGCACCGGACGCCCCGGCCAGTAGCGCATGCCCTGGTTGCTCACGAGGTTGCCGAGCGAGTACGCGATCACCGCGTCGCCGCGCGGCGAGGTCGTGCGCTCGACCTCCTGCAAGACGTGTGGACCGTGCCCGAGGATGACGTCGGCGCCCGCGTCGAGGAGGAGGCGCGCCCGCTGGCGCTGGAGGATCCGCGGGCTGTCGATGAAGTCGTGGCTCCAGTGGATCGACAGGACGACCACGTCGGCGATCCCGCGGGCCGTTTCGAGCGCAGCCCGCGCGCGGTCGTCGTCGTAGCGAGCGACGGTCGCCGACGTCCCCTGCGCGAGGGGACCGCGGTTCACGCGCTCGGTGAACGCGACGAACGCGACGCGGACGCCCCCTCGCTCGATCACGAGGGGACCGGGCGCGCGTGCGGCGTCGAGCGATGCGCCGACCGCGCCCACGTGCGCCGCGTCGAGGGCGGCCAACGTCTCCGCGAGCCCCACCGCGGTCTGATCGTACGCGTGGTTGTTCGCGACCGAGACCACGTCGAAGCCGACGTCGCGGAGCGCGTCCGCGACGCTGGTCGGCGCGCCGAGGACCGGCGGGTCGCCGGTCTCGGGCGGGACGCGCATCGAGAGCGGGGTCTCGAGGTTGGCGAACGCGATCTCGTCGTCGCCGATCACCTCGCGCAGCCGGCCGAGCACGTGGACGAACCCGCCCTCGTTCGCGAACTCCTCGGCGGAGCGGATCACCTTGAGGTGGGCGAGGATGTCGCCCGACGCGCCGATCGTCACCGCGCGCGGCGGCGGCGCGGCGGGAGGTGCGGTCACGTCGTCGTCGGTCGCGTGCTCGTCGACGTCCTCGGCGACGCCGGCGTCCGGCGTCGTCGCGCGCGGGGGCGCAGCGCTCCGGGCGACCTGGGACGCGCCGGCGCCGCAGGCGACCGAGATCGCAGCGCTCAGGCCGGCCAGCGCGACGGCGCGCAACCGGACGCCTCCGCTCCCGAGCGAGGGTCGAGACATCAAGCGTCGTTGCTCCGGATCACCCGCGGATCTGCGTCGTCGTAGAGCGCGGTCACCAGCTCGGCGCGGCGCTCCAGCATCGCGCGCTGGTTCAGGTAGCCCTTGTCGGTGATCTCGCCGTGATCGATGGACGGCGGCTCGAGGAGCACGAGCGCCCGCTCCGCGCGGTGCGCCGAGCCCCGACCCTCGCCGTGCGCGCGCATGCCGCGGGCGATGCCGGCGCGCACCTCGGGATGCGAGGTCACCTCGTCGAGCGGCGCGTCGTCGGACAGCCCCGCCGCGCGGCGACACGCGATCGCGTCGGGAACGATCATCATGCCGACCTCGTCCCGGTCGTGACCGGTGACCACCGCGTCGAGCGCGAACGGAGCGCACGCGGCGATGAGCTCGACCCGCAGCGTGCCGACGTTCACCCACGTGCCGGTCGTCAGCTTGAAGCTCTCGCTCACGCGGCCATCGAACACGAGGCCCTTCTCCGGATGTTCCGGATCCTCGAAGCGGCCCGCGTCGCCGATGAGGTAGAAGCCCTCCTCGTCGAACGCGACCTCGGTGAGCTCCGGCGCGCGCCAGTAGCCCGGCGTGACGTTGGGCCCGCGCACGCGCATCTCGAGCTTGCCGGTGCTCGGCACGAGCTTGATCTCGCAGCCCGGCGCGGGGAGGCCGATCACGCCGGCGCGAGGGATCGGGAAGTGCACGCTCGTCACGAGAGGCGAGGTCTCCGTCGAGCCCCACGCGCTCACCATCGGGATCGGCTCCCCGCCGCGCGCGGCCCGGCTCACCGCGTCCATGCGGTCCCACGCGGTCTGCGGGAGCGCCGCCGCGGCGTAGAACGCGAGGCGCAGGCGCGAGAAGAAGCGCGCGCGCAACGCCTCGTTCTCCTCGAGGTGGCCGAGCAACACCTCGTAGCCGCGCGGCACGTCGAAGTAGAGCGTCGGCGGGAGCTCGCACAGGTTGTCGACGGTGGCGCGGCTGAGCGCGGGGACCGGCTTGCCCTCGTTGATGAGGAGCGTCCCGCCGTGCATCAGCACCATGTTGAAGTTGTGATTGCCGCCGAACGTGTGGCTCCACGGCAACCAGTCGACGAGCACCGGGGGCTCGTCCTCGAGGAACGGCCAGAGCTGCGCGATCATCCGCTGGTTGGCCGCCAACATATGGTGCGTGTTGATCACGCCCTTGGGCTCGCCGGTCGAGCCCGAGGTGAACAGGATCTTCGCGACGGTGTCGTGGCCGACCTCCGCGTGCGCGCGATCGACCTCGGGTCCGGGTGAGATCGCGAGCGCGTCCCAGTCGATCGCGCCGTCCGCGTGCCCGCGCCGCGTCACGACGGTGGCTCCGCTGGCGGCGATGGCCTCGAGCGCGCGCGCGAACGCGCTGCCGTCCTCGGCGAACACCACCGACGGAGTCACCTTGGCCGCGATGCGTCGCAGCTTGGCGTGGTCCTTCGACGCGACCGAGTACGCGACCGACACCGGCACCGCGGGCACGCCGACGTGCATCGCCGCGAGCGACAAGATCGCGTGCGAGATCGAGTTCTCGCTGAGGATCATCGCCGGCCGCTCGGCGCTCGCCCCCCGCGCGAGGAGGCCCGCCGCGCACGCGCGCACCTGCGCGAGCGCGTCGCGGTAGGACAACCGGTCGTAGCCGTCCGCCCCGCGCGCCATGAGGAACGTGCGATCGGGCGCGCGCTCCGCCCAGGCGCTGAGCCACGTGGTCACCGCGCGCGGCACCTCCCCGAGCGCGACGGGGGAGCGGACGATCGTCGTGCCGTCGGCGCGCGGGGTGACCTCGACACGCGGCGGCGCGAAGCGCGGCGGGAAAGGGACCATCGCTCGGCGTACTACCACGCGTGTGGGTCTCCATCACATCGGGGCTGGGGGCGTGGTCGCCGTGTCAGCTTCTTTACCGAGAGACGAGGAGAGTCGGAGGAGAGGAGAGATCGAGCGGAGGGCTGACTGGCCGAGCGGCATCGCGGCTCCCCGTCTCTTCGTCTCTCGGCGGCCCGCCGCGGTATGATCGCGCGCGATGCGTTCCGTCGTGCGTTGGATCCCCGTGGTGCTGCTGAGCCTCCCCCCGTCGATCGTGAGCGCGCAGGTCGTCGAGAACACTCCATTGGTGGAGAACACCCCGTCCCTCTGTCAGAACGGCGCCGACGACGACGGCGACGGCGCGATCGACTGCGACGACGACGGCTGTCGGCGGCTCATCTTCTGCGTGAACCATCGGCCCGAGGAGGTCACCGAGGCGGCGTGCACGAACGGTGAGGACGACGACGGCGATGGCGCCGTCGACTGCGCGGACGACGGGTGTGTGGATCACTGCACGTCGATCGTCGTCGGGCCGCGCCAGCGGGAGACGGACGGCATCTACGCGCCGCGCGAGGAAGAGGCGCGGCCGGAGGTCGGGTTCCTCGAGCACGAGGATCCGCGCGACTATCCGTTCGGCTACGCGGAGCGTCCGCTCACCTATCTCACGGGGATGCTCGTCCCCGAGGCGTCGGTCGCGGTGCGAAATCCGCCGGGGGTCGACGGCATCGTCGACGTCACGTTCGGGCTCGGCTTCGGCGTGCTCGACTTCCTCGAGCTCCAGCTCGCCGCGGTGCCGATCCACCGCGCGCCGGGCGTCGTCGCGTACGGCTCGCCCTCGCTCGGCACGACGCTCCGCATCTTCGATGAAGAGGTCGTCGAAGTAGGGCTCTACGCAAACCTCGTCGTCCCGTTGACCACGTCGCCCGGCGTCGTCGTCGAGCCGGGTCCCGAGCGCCGCCTGTTCGGAGCGGCGCGCCTCACCGACGTCACCCAGCTCGACGGTGCGCTCCTGTTGCGCTTCCACATCGAAGATCTCGCGCGCCTCGATCTCACGCTGCCGATCGTGACCGTGCGCTTCAGCGAGAACCTCGCGGGCGATCTCGACCCGATCGCGGATCTGCTGTTCGATGCGCGCGTCGGGTTCTCGATCACCGACTACGCGTACGTGGGGCTCGTCACCGGCATCTTGCTGCAGGGCCCGCAGTACGGCGACCCGATCGTCCCGCTCTCGTTCTTCGCCGGCGCCGTCATCCCGGGCCCGAGCCGCCGCGGTCCGCTCCTCGACGTCGGGGTGCGGTTCGGCTGGCCGACGTTCGCGCACACCAGCCCGCCGAGCGGCGATGCGGTCGACGCGTCGCGATGGCAGCTCACGTTCGACGTGCGGGTGTTCAGCTTCCTCTTGCCGTGACCCGCGATCAGGGCGGAGGGCACATGCCCATCATGATCGGGACGCACGCGCTGTCGCAGCAGCGCCGGGGCGGCATGCACCCCATCCCGCAGCCGCCGCAGTGGTAGCGGCTCGCGCTCGTGTCGGCCTCGCAGCCGTTCGCGAACGTCCCGTCGCAATCGGCGAACGGGGCTTCACACGCGGTGATCGCGCAGCTCCCGGCCTGGCACGCACCCGAGGTCACGTGGGCTTGGAGCGTGCATGCTTGGTTGCACCCGCCGCAGCTCGCGACGTCGTTCATCGTGTCGACCTCGCAGCCCGGAGCGCCGTCGCAGTCGGCGAGGCCGGGCAGGCAGTCGAGGCGGCACGACCCCATCGCGCACGACGTGGTCGCTCCCGCCGCCGTGGGACACGCGTTGGGACAGGAGCCGCAGTGCATCGCGTCGGTGCGGGTGTCGACCTCGCAGCCGTTCGCCATGTCCCCGTCGCAGTTCGCCCAACCGGGATCGCACATGATCCCGCACGTGCTCGACGAGCACGTGGCGCGCGCGTGCGCGGGGCTCGGGCACACCGTCGTGCAGCCGCCGCAGTGGAGCGGATCGTTCTGCGTGTTGATACAGCTCGAGCCGCACAGCATCTGCGCTCCCCCGCACGACGCGCCGCACGTGTACCCGCCGGGGACCGGGAGACAGAGGGGCGTCGCGCCGCCGCACGAGACGGCGCACGAGCCGCAGGTGCTCGGCGAGCTGGCGACGGCCTCGCAGCCCGCGTCGCCCATGCAGTCGAGCGTGCCCGCGTCGCACGTGATCGTGCAGGTGCCCGCGATGCACTCCGCGGTGGCGTTCGCCGGCTCGTCGCACGATCGTCCGCAGCCTCCGCAGTGCGCGAGGCTCGTCCGCCCGTCGACCTCGCAGCCGTTGGACGCCTCGCCGTCGCAGTCCAGCCAGCCCGGGTCGCACGCCGCGATCGCGCACGTCCCGGTCCCGCAGGTGCCCGTCGCGTTCGGCGGCGCGCAGGGAACGCCGCACGCGCCGCAGCTCGTCAGCTCGCGCAGGCGCGACTCGCACCCGTTGGCGGCCAGGCCGTCGCAGTCGGTGAACCCGCTGTCGCAGACGTAGCCGCATGTCCCTCCGTCGCAAGAGGGACGCGAGCTCGGCGCGACGTCGGGGCAAGGTATGTTGCACCCGTTGCAGTGCCGCACGTCGGACGTCGTGTCGACGCAGCTCCCGCTGCAGTCGGTGAGCCCCCCGCAGTCCGCGGTGCACTCGAATCCGCCGGCGCCGTCGGGCGCGCAGAACGCCGCCGCGCCGCTGCAGCGCGTGTCGCAGTCGCCGCACGTCTCCGGCATCCCGAGGTACGACTCGCAGCCGTCCGCCGGGTCGGAGCAGTCCGCGAAGCTCGCGTCGCACATGATGACGCAGTCCGACGATGCGCAACGGCTCTTGCCATGCTGTACGTCGATCGGGCAGATGCGGCCGCACTGCCCGCAATTCACCGGATCGTCGGTGAGGTCGAACCCTTCGTCGATGGAGTCGTCGCAGTCGTCGTCGCGCTCGTCGCACACCTCGGGCGCCGCGACGCACCCCGCGTCCGCGCTGCCATCCAGCGATCCGTCGAGGCTGCCCGCGTCGCGGCGATCCACGAGACCCGGGTCGTACGGGATCAGCTCGTCGGGGCTCACCCGTACGTCGCGGCACCCGATCGCGCCGCACGTCTGGCCGGTGGGACACGCGATCCGCGTGCACGCCTCGAGGAGATCGAGCCGGAGGATCCGCGCCTCGTTCTCCACGAAGTCGAACGTCGCGCGCCGCTGGATCACGTTGGCGCCGTCGCGCGTGCCCGTGACCGTCACCTGGACCGGACCGAGCGCGCCGCCGCGATGTACGACCGCGAGGGTGCGCGGGAGCTCGTTCGCGCTGAGCACGTCGCCGCTCGAGCGCTTGAGGCTCGCGTCCGGGCCGACGAGGTCGATCTGGATCCCGTTCAGCTCGGCCGGCACCTCGAGGTCGGTGTCGATCACGATCAGCACCTCGGTGAGCGGGTTCGTACACGCAGAGGCCGCCAAGCAGGCGAGCGGGACGAGCGCGAGACGCAGCCTCGTCACGGGCCGAACTCCACCACGCCGGGCAGCAGGTTCCCTTCGATCGGCTGGGCCGGGGATCCCGAGGTCAGCACGACGGCGAGGACGATCGCGACCGCGGCGAGGACCGCCACGCCGACCCCGATGCCCACGCCCCAGGCCACCGCGTCGTCGCCCCCGTCCCCGTCGACCGGCGCGGTCGGACCGGGCGCGCTGACCGGATCGGGCATGGTGATCTCGGGATCGGGCAGCGGCGCGGGGGGCACCTCGATGCGAAGGGTGCTCAGCGCGCCGCTCGTCACGTCGGCGCTCGCCTCCGCCACCGCCTCGCCGTCCCGCTCCGCGATCAGCGTGCGGGTCCCGGGATCGGCCGGGATGGCGACCCCGAGCGATGCGCTCGAGATCGGGCGGCCATCCAACGCGAACCGGACGCCCGCGGTGGGCCCGCGCACTTCGATCGTGAGCCGACCAACCTGGGGCTCGAGCTGGGTGATCTGCTCCTCGGCCGCCGCCTCGAGCTCGGCGTTGCCCACGTTTCGGCACATCCGGAAGTGCTCGATCGCCTCGACCAGGCGTCCGAGGTGAGAGAGCGCCATCCCGAGGTTGAACGCGACGACCGGCGACTCTCGGAGCGCGAGCGAGCGGCGGAACCGGTCGGCCGCACCCTCCCAGTCGCCCTCCTCGCTGAGTCGGACGCCCTGGCCGAACAGGTCGCGCGCGGCCGCGGCATCCGCCGCGCTCGACTGGGCGGAGGTGGTGGCCGGCGCGCTGGCGAGCACGGCCACCACGATCACGAGGGTATAGAGAAACCGTCCGAGCATCGGCAGAGCGGGGCGATTCTGGCACTCTGTGCGCGTGCTGTCTTCCGTGGACATCCCACAGATTTCGTCGGGCGCCCTGGTCACGGAACGCTATCGGCTGGCCTCGGTGATCGGTGAAGGCGGGATGGCGGTCGTGTGGTCGGCCCACGATCTGACGCTCGGCTCGATGGTGGCAATCAAGTTCCTCGTACGTCCGCCGCGCGGGAGCGAGAAGGCGGGGGAACGTTTCGTGCGTGAGGCACGCCTCGGCGCGTCGGTGCGTCATCGCAACGTGATCGATATCCGCGACGTCGGGATGTTCGGGGCCGTCCCATACATGGTCATGGAGCTCCTCGACGGGGAAGCGCTCGCCGAGCGACTCATCCGCGATCCACCGCTGACGGTGCGCGAGGTCTTGGAGATCGCAAAAGGTGTCTGCGACGGCCTCGCTGCGATCCATCAGGCCGGAATCGTCCACAGGGACCTCAAACCCGAGAACGTCTTCATCAGCCAGGGCGATGACGGAAGCCTCGAGGTCAAGGTCATCGACTTCGGCGTCTCGCGGGTCTCGGATCCGTTCAACACCCGGCGCTCCGCGCTGACGACGTCCGAGGGGCGCATCGTCGGCACCCCCGAGTACATGCCGCCGGAGCAGGCGCGCGGGAAGCGCGACATCGATCATCGCGTCGACCTCTACGCGCTCGGCGTGATGCTCTACGAGTGTTTCTGCTCGCACCTGCCCTACGACGCCGAAGGGGTGGGGGATCTCATCCTCGACATCGTGAGCGCCCGGGCTCCGAGCGTGGTCGAGCTCCGACCCGAGATCGGTCAGCCGCTGTCGGACGTGGTCAAGAAGGCGATGGCGCCGGACCGCGAGGATCGCTTCGACAACGCGACCGAGATGAAGCAGGCGATCCTCGACGCTCAGCGGCGGAGCCCGGAGCTCGACATGTCGCTGCGCCTCGCGTTCAGCTCCGAGCGGCTCGATCAACGGACCAGCGATCGACCGATCGTGCGGCACTCGCGTCGCAGCACCCGCGGCGGGCCGATCCCGACCCCCTCGACCCAACCGCCGCCGATCGTCGCGGTGGCGGAGACGACGTCGGCCATCCCGCCGCCCCCCGACGAAGCGCTTCCGGCCGGGGTCCCGACGAGTCGGCTTCCGCTGAGCCTCGCGGTCGGCGCCGCCGTCGCTGCGCTGCTCGCGGGCGGGCTGTACTGGGTCGTGAGCGCGGAGACGCCGAGCCCGAACGTGGCCGAGGCACCCCTCCCGGCGCCCACCCAGCCCGTCGCGCCCACGCCTGCGCCGCTGGTTGAGGATTCGACCCCGGTCCCGGAGGAGCCGCCCCCCGCACCGCGCGAGGTGCACGTCACGTTGCGGGGAGTCCCCGCCGCGGGTGCGCTCACGGTGGACGGCCGCGCGGCGATGCTCCGGGGCGGTCAGGTGGCGTTGCCGGCCGACGGCGCGGCGCACGAGATCGCGGTCGAGCTGGACCGGCGTCGCTGGAGCGTCCAGCACGTCGCGGAGGCGGACGGCGACTACGAGGTCGAGCTGCCGTCCCCCCCGAGCGCGCGCGGAGGGCGACGCGCGCGGAGCGGGGCGCAGGACGACGCCGAAGAGGAGGAGGCTCCGGGCCTCCAGCGCACGAGCACCGGCGTGTTCGGCGAGCTCGACTACTGATCGGATCGTCGCGCGGGGTGACGGACGCGCTACCCTGCGCGCGTGATCGGTCCCGGCGTCGTCATCGCGGAGAAGTACCGGATCGACCGGCTGCTCGGCGAAGGGGGGATGGGCTCGGTCTGGGTCGCGACCAACCTCGTCCTCGAGAAGCGCGTCGCGCTCAAGGTGATGGGCGACGCGTACTCGACGCGCTCCGAGTGGAAGCAACGTTTCTTCCGCGAGGGCGTCGCCGCGTCGCGCGCGCGCCATCCCGGGATCGTCGAGGTCTACGACGCGGGGGAGCACGAGGGCGCGCCATGGATGGCGATGGAGCTCCTCGACGGCGAGAGCCTGCGCGAGCGGCTCGAGCGCCAGCGGCGGCTCGCGCCGGAGGAGGCGGTGCGCATCGTGACGGAGGCGCTCGACGCGCTCGGCGCCGTGCACGCGGTCGGGATCATCCACCGCGACCTCAAGCCCGACAATCTATTTCTCGAACGTACACCGAAGGGCGAGCGCGTGAAGGTGCTCGACTTCGGGATCGCGAAGGAGACGGCCGCGGTGAACGCGCTGACCGCCGCCGACGCGATCATCGGGACCGCGCACTACCTCGCGCCCGAGCAGGCCAAGGCGAGCCGCCACGTGGAGCCGCGGACCGACCTCTACGCGATCGGCGTGATCCTCTTCGAGTGCCTGAGCGGCGCGATGCCGTACGAGGCGGCGACGGTGCCGGAGCTCATCGCGAAGCTCTACTCCGAGGCCCCGAGGGATCTCGGCACGCTCGCCCCGCACGTGCCGCAAGAGCTCGTGCGCGTGGTGCACGCGTGCCTCGCCAAGGATCCCGCGGCGCGCCCGTCCGATGCGCACGCGTTGGCGCGCGCGCTGGAGGGCGCGATGGGGCGCGGCGCGACCGGACCGATGAGCTCGCCTCCCTCCGCGTGGGCGCGGGCGGGCATCCCACCGACGGCGGGCCACGCGCCGAGCTACGGCGCGGTCGGAGGGCACACCGCGTTGCTCGATCCGTCGACCTCGCCGCCGGGCGCGAGCACGCCGATCACCGCGCCGGCGGTGACCTCGCCGCCCGTGGGGAACGCGGGCATGCCGGGCCCGAGCCCGTCGGGCGCGGCCTCGAGTCCCGGTGCGTCCAGCCCGTCGACCTCGCCGATCGCGCAATGGCCCACGCCGAGCCCGGCGATGCCGAACGCGGGGTTCTCGAGCGCACCTGGATCCGCCGCCTTGTCGAACGCCGCGTTGTCGAACGCCGCGTTGTCGAACGCCGCCTTGTCGAACCCCGGGACGCCCCACGCCGCGACGCCCCACGCCGCGACGCCCCACGCAGCGATGCCCAGCGCGGCGAGCCCGCCGAAGCGGGTCTGGCCGTGGGTGGTGGCCGTCCTCTTGATCGTCGGCGTCGTCGTCCTCGTCCCGATCGCGATGGTCATCGGGCTCGGCATGATGGCCGGGGTCGCGTACCAACAGAGCGCGCGAGCGGGCGGCGGAGGATTCGGCGGCGGTGCGCTCGACTTCGATCTCCCGCACTCCCCGCACGTGATGATGATCGCGGACGCCGACGGCGACGGCGACGAGGACGTGGTCGGCTCCATCATGCGCTTCAGCGCGTCGAGCGATCCGACCAGCCACTTCGCCGCGTACGACGGCGAGAGCGGGCGCCGCATCTGGATCAGCGAGTCGCTGGGGACGGTGGAGAGCCGCGCGAGCTCGGTCACCGCGATCGCGGACGACGCGATCCTGCTCGCGACGAGCACCGGCGAGCTCCGCGCGTTCGGCCTGCGCGACGGCCGGCCGCGCTGGCACTTCAACGTCGGCGAGCGACCGGAGCGCTTCTGCGCGTCCGATCCGGGCGGCGCGATCCTCGTCACCGTCGACGGTCGTCGTACGCGCGTCGCGTTGACGGACGGATCGGCGCGGCCGGACCCCGGGGAGGCCTGCCCGCGGCTGATGAACGACGCGGTCGACGCGTTCTGGCCGCACCGGATCGCCGAGCCGCCGTGGACGAGCCAGCGCGACTGGGACGCCGACGTCGAGGGGATGAGCGTCGAGGCGATCTGGTCGGACGGCGAGCGCACGTTCGCGGTCGGCGAGCGCGCCACCGGCACGCACGTCCCGATCGCCGCGATGGTGGGGCGCTGGCAGGTCGACGTGCCGGGCGTCGCGCCGCTCCTCGCCGAGGACGACGCGCCGACAGCGGTCTTCCTCGCATCGGAAGAAGCCTTCCTGGCCTACACCATGGAGAACGACGCGCCCGCGCGCGTCACCGCGATCCGGCTCGCGGACGGGACGCGGGTGTTCGACGCGGAGCTCACGCCGAGCAACGTCGACCCCGGCTTCATCCAGGTGCGTCGCGATCTCGTGGTGGTGGGCTCCGGCAGCCACGTCGACGTGTTCACCCGCGCCGACGGGACGCGTCGGTTCCATCTCGGTCGCTGACTCGCGGACCCACCAGAGTCGCGTAGAGCGGGACAGGCGAACCGCTCGGCGGGTAGGCGCAAGATCATTTCCATGTCTGCCGCGGCAGCGCAGCCGATGCGCTCTCCTCGTCTCCCTGTCTCCTCGTCTCCCTGTTGCCCGCCGCAGGCGCGCCGACGAAGGTCGAAGCGCCGCCGTGCCGCCACCGCGCCGACGAACGCGCATCACGCGATCCTGTGTAGTGCTAGCGTCCTTTCGATGAAGCGGATCAAGCAGGTCGTCTTCGCGATGGTGGCGATCGTCGCGCTGGCGATCGCGGGCGTCTCGATCGCGGCGGCGTTCCAGCCGAACGACTACACGGTCTCGCGCACGCGACGGATCGACGCGAGCCCGGCCGAGGTGGCGCCGCAGCTCACCGATCTCCGCGAGTGGAACGCGTGGAGCCCGTGGATGGAGTACGAGCGCACCGCGCGCATCGAGTACTCGCCGGGCGAACCGGTCGGGGTGGGCGCCTGGTACACGTGGCACGGCGACGAGACGGGCGCGGGCCGGATGGAGATCGTCGAGGCGAGCGACGCGGAGGTCCGCTACGCGCTCCACTTCGACGAGCCGTTCGAGGACGACGCGGTGGTGGTGATGCAGATGGCGGCCGCGGGCGACGGCACCGACGTGACGTGGCGGATGGACGGCCACAACAACTTCATCGGCAAGGTGTTCGGGCTCTTCGTCGACATGGACGCGATGGTCGGGGCGGACTTCGAGCGCGGGCTCGAGAACCTCGACGAGCGCCTCAACGCGGCGGACTGATCGCGACCGCCGCCTCGCGCAGGCGCGCGAGCAGCACGTCGAGGTCGGACTCGCGCGTGGTCGGGCTCATCAGGGTCGCGCGGAGCCACGTGCGCCCTTGGAGCACGGTGGAGACGAGGAAGAACGCGCCGTCTTCCTTGAGGCGCATCCGGAGCGCCAGCTGATGCGCGTCGAGATCGACGGCCGCGTCCACCGGCCGGTGTCGAAAGCAAAGGATGTTGAGGTCGGGGCGAGTGAGGAGCTCGAAGTCCGGCGCCGCCTCGAGTCGCTGCGCGAGCGCGCGCGCGAGGGCGAGCCCGTGCTCGACCGCGTCCTTCAACACGCGCGTCCCGTGCGTCGCGAGGCACACGTAGAGGGGCAGCGCGAGCAGCGGCTTCGTGCACTCCACGGTGCGCCGGCCGATGTCGTACCAGGGCTCGCCGTCGCGCTCCTCGAAGAGGTACGCGGCGCGCTGCGCGAACGTCGCGTACGAGTCCGAGCTCTTCGCGAACAGCACGCCGGTGACGAGGGCGGGCATCGCGAGCAGCTTGTGCGCGTCCCACACCAACGATCGCGCGCGCTCGATCCCGTCGAGGGCGGGCCGCATCCCCTCGGACAAGAGCGCCGAGGCGCCGTGCGCGCCGTCGACGTGGAGCCAGACGCCGATCCGGTCGCACTCGTCCGCGATCGCGTCGAGCGGATCGATCGCGCCCGGCCCCGTCGATCCCGCGCTCGCGACGAGCGCGAACGGGTGGAGCCCGCGCGAGCGTGCGGCCTCGACGGCGGGGCCGATCGCGCGCGGATCGATCCGGTACGAGGCGTCGCTCGCGAGCGGGATCACCGCGTCCCCGTCGAGCCCCATCACCCGCGCGGCGCGATCGATCGAGTAGTGCGCGTGCTCGCCGACGAGGATCGCGGGGCGCGCGGTCTCGCGCTCGTGCACCGAACGACGCGCGGCGAGGAGCGCGGTGAGGTTGCCGAGCGATCCGCCCGACGTGAGCACGCCGCTCCCCTCCGGCCAGGGCACGAGGCCGAGCATCCAGTCACAGACGCGGCGCTCCATCGCGGTCGGCGCGGGGCCCGAGTCGAACGCCGCCATCCCGGAGTTCAGGATCGATCCGAGCATCGTGACGGCCGCGGCGCGCGGGAGCGGAGCGCTGAGCTGATAGCCGAGGTAGCGCGGATGATGTTGGCGCGACGCGCTCGCGAGGAGCGCGTCGACGATCGCGCCGAGCGTGCCTTCGGGCGCGGGATCCGGCGCGAACGCGTGATCGAAGCGCGCGAGCATCGCATCGGGCGGCGCGAGCTCGCTCATCACGGCGACCTCGCCGCGCATCGAGTCGGCGAGGTGCCGCTCGATCGCGTCGACGATCAGGCGCGCGTCGGCGCGGAACAGATCCGTCGCGTACGCGCGGCGCACCGACGCGGGCGGGACCCCGCCTTCGACCGGCGGGTCGAGCGCCTCGGCCAGCGCGGCGAGCTCCGCGTTCTCCTGCACGCGGGTGAGGAAGCTCGTGCGGACGTCGGGATCGGGGATCGCTTCGGTGCGTTCGTGCAGTCGAGCGATGGCGGCGCGCACGCGCTCGCGCGCGGTGTGGAGGTCACCGGCCGCCCGGGCGGTCTGCACCGCGGCGAGCCACACGAGCGACTCGAACTCCTCGATCCCCCCGAACGTCTCGAGCACCGCGAGCGCGCCGCGCGCGTGGATCTCCGCTTCGCGGAACGACGACGCGCGATCGCGACCGATCGCCGCGAGGTGTGTCAACGCGAGCATCGCGAGCGCGCCCGCTCTCGCCGGCGGGGTGACCTCGAGGAGCCGAGCCGCTTCGCTCGCCTCGGCCAGCGCACGATCGATCCAACGATCGTGCTCCGCGTCGCTCTTCGCGGTGAGCCCCGCGCCGAGGAGCGCGCGCGAGAGGTAGATCCGCGACCAACCCTCGAAGCGCACGTTGCCGTGTGCGTGGCTGTCTCGGACGACGCGCTCGAGCAGCGCGACCGCATCGTCGAAGCGACCCTCGTAGGTCATGAGGAGCCCGAGGT
Source organism: Sandaracinaceae bacterium (assembly GCA_050186575.1). Lineage (GTDB taxonomy): Bacteria > Myxococcota_A > Polyangia > Polyangiales > Sandaracinaceae > JAUHXR01. Next base: position 336,734 of record JBFWYI010000001.1, read on the forward strand.
TCTGGCTCGCGCGGTTCTGCACCGTCAAAAGGCCGAGTCGGTCGGCCTGCGCGAGCGCCTCGTCGAGGAGCTCGTGGGCCTCCTCGTGGTAGCCGATCTCGATCATCGCGAAGCCGACGCTGACCCGCGCGTTGCACGCGTTGCGCGTATCGCCGGCGCGCTCGAACGCGGCGAGCGCGCTCTCGTAGTACTCGATGTCGCCCGCGAGGTCGCCGATGTGCCGCGCCTGCGCGCCCATCACGCGATAGAGCTCGGCGAGCGCGAGCGGGTGGTCCTCCGACTCGAGCGCGCGCGCGAGGTGCTCGATCAGCTCGGACGCGACGTCGTAGCCACCCGCGTGGAAGAGCTGCCGCGCCGCCCCACAGAGCGCGCTGAGCCGGGCATAGGCGGCGTCGGCGCTCGCCGCTTCGGCGGTCGCCACGGCATCCTGCCAGTCGATCGCGAGGTCGTAGGCGCCGCGCCGACCGCTCGCCGCGATCGCGTGCGAGATGGCGCGGAACCAGCTCGCGCTGCCGCGCTCGAGCAGCTCCATCGCCTCGGTCGCCGCGAGCTCGGCCGCCGCGAAGTCGCCGAGCCAAGTGAGGGCCTCCGACTCGGCGAGCGCGATCTCGCCTTTGAGCGCGTCCGCGTCGAGCGTCTCGACGAGGTGCTCGGCGCTGGCGCGCGCGCGCTTGGCCAGCTCGAGCGCCGCCGTGACGTCGTGGCCATCGAGCGCGGTATGTGACGCTCGCAAGAAGAACTGCGCCGCGCGCTCCGGCGCTCCCCCGCGCTCGAAGTGCTCGGCGAGCACGAGCGGGTTGTGCTCGCCCGCGCGCTCCAGCCACTCGGCGGCGAGCCGGTGGCCGGTGCGCCGATCGTCGTCGGTGAACGTCGCGTAGACCGCGTCACGCAAGAGGGATTGCCGAAACCGATACTCGGGCTGGTGATGGAAGCGTCCGCCCGCGCGGTGCTCGATCAGCTCCGCGGCGACGAGCGCGTCGAGCTCCTCCGTCAACCCAGCGCCTTCGCGCTCGGCGTCCCCGAGGAGGTACGCGACCGCGCCGGCCCAGAACGTGCGGCCGAGCACGCTCGCCGCGCGGAGCAGGCGACGAGGCTCCTTCGCGAGGCGCTCGACGCGCGCGTGGAGCATCGCGAGCACGGTGAGCGGCAGGGTGGCGGGTCCGTGGACCGCCGCGTGCCGCACGAGCTCTTCGAGGAAGAGCGGGCTGCCGTCGCTCCGCTGCACGATCTCGCGGTGGATCGCGCCGCTCCCGTCGGGGAGCATCGCGCGCACGAACTCGAGCGCGGCCGCGTCGTCGAGCGGCTGGAGCGCCAGCTCCTCGGTAGAGGGAAGCAAGGCGAGTTGCGGCACCGCGCCGTAGACCTCCGGGCGCGCGATCGCCCAGACGAAGAGGGCGCGGCCCTCCGCGCGCCGCATCGCGCGCTCGACGAGGCGCACGCTGGGGCCGTCGCCCCATTGCATGTCCTCGAGCACCACGACCAGCCCGCGTTCCATGGTCTCGGCCAGCACCAGCTCCTCGAACGCGTTCGCGAGCTGATCGCCCATCAGCGTCGGGTCCATCCGCGCGGCGCGGAGCTGCACGCTCGGCTCCGTGACCGGGGCACCGATGAGCTCGGAGAGGAACTCCGTCGCGTGGTCCGCGCGCTCGGCCTCGAGCGACCGTTGGACGCGGGCCCGCAACTTACGTTGCTTCACCTCGCTCGGCTCGCCCGCCGTGACCCCGGCCATCCTCATCAGGAGCGCCCCGATCACGCCGAGCGGCGCGCCGACCGCGATCGGATCCGCGCGACCGACCCAGACCTCGTAGGCGGAAGGCCGCGCGCGCTCGAGGTCGCTCAGCACCTCGGCCCGCAGGCGCGACTTGCCGCTGCCCGCCTCGCCGGTGATCACGAGCCCGCGCGGCGCGCGCGCGTCGAGGCAGCCTTCGATCGCCGCGCTGGCCAGCGCGCGCTCGGCGTCGCGGCCGACGAACGGGCTCCGACGGCCCAGGAGCTGGAGCGAGGAGTCACCGAGCTCGCGCTCGCGGAGCAGCCAGAGACCGCCGCGGTCGCCGCCGATCTCGAAGCGCTCCCCGAGGAGCCCCGCGCACGTATCGTCGATGCGGACGCGCGCGCTCGCCCGCTCGCTCGCCTCGCGGCGCAGGCTCGCCGCCGCGCGATCGATCACCTCGCCGGTCGGCACGCGCTGGCTCGCCACGCCGCGACCGACCGCGACGGAGAACGTGGTGTCGGCGTGAGACGCATCGGCGAGCGCGAGCGCGCAGCGCGCGGCCCTCAGCGCGAGCTCCTCCGCCGAGCCCGAGAGCGTCATCACCGCCGCGCTCGATCCGTCCGCGAGCGGCGAGAACCGCGCGTCGAACGATCCCGCGATCCGCTCGAGCGCGGTGAGCGACGACGCGGCGCCGCTCGCGTCGATCGTCTGCGCATCGGCCGGCATGCCGTGGCGCGGTGGCGCGGACAACACGACCGCGAGCAAGCGCATCTCGTCACCCGTGATGCTCACCGCCGTCTCGTCCTCGGCCGGGACGAGGCTCGCCCTCCTCACGCCGGCTTGGATCGCCTCGATGGCGGTGACTACGTCGCTTGCGTTCGCGAATCGTGCGTCGCGCTCCTTCGCGAGCAGCCGATCGATCAGCTCGTCGAGCGAGCTCGGCACCTCGGGGCGCAGCTCGCTCACGCGCGGTGGATCCTCGAAGAGGACCTTCGCGAGCACCGCGATCACGTGCTCGGCCACGAACGGCGGACGACCGCTGAGGCACTCGAAGAGCACGCAGCCGAGCGAGAACAGATCGGCGCGCGCGTCAACGTCCATCGCCCCGCGCGCCTGCTCGGGCGCCATGTAGGCGGGGGTGCCGAGCGCGGTGCCCGGGTGCGTGTGCTGATGGGAGACGAGCGCGGAGCGCGCGATGCCGAAGTCGAACAGCTTCGCGAGCTCCACGCGACCCTCGACGAGGAACACGTTGCCCGGCTTCACGTCGCGGTGGACGACGCCACGGCCGTGCGCGGCGGCGAGGGCGCGGGCGAGCACGCGGCCGAGCCGGAGCGTGTCGCCGATGTCGAGCGGCCCCTTGAGGAGCCGCTCCGCGAGATCGATCCCGGTCAACCACTCGAGGACGAGGTAGGGGTACCGATCGGGCGTCGTCCCGTGCCCGATGTAGCGGACGATGTTCGGGTGCTCGAGCGCGCCGAGGATCTTCGCTTCGCTCTCGAAGCGCGCCGACTCTTGCTGCGGATCCGACAGCACCTTGATCGCGACGGACAGCCCGCTCTCGCGATCGAGGCCTCGGAACACGGTCCCCATCCCCCCGCGGCCAGCGACCGCGCGGATCTCGAAGCGACCGCCGACGACGTGGCCTGGTTGCACGGCCTCTACCCCTCGAAGGCTCCCGCCGGGGACTACGTCGCGCGGCCCCCCGCGGATCGCCTCACGGACGCCATCGTATGTCGAACCGCGCGCCTTCGGGGCTCTTCGTCGCGGTGACCACCACCTCTTCGCGCGCCGAGAGTCGGAGGAGCGTCTCGATCGAGAGCGTGAGCGCGCGGACGTCGCGCGGCGGTACCTTGGGCCAGCCGGTCAGCTCGCACATCGCGACGCCAGGCCCGAGGAGCTCGGAGCGCATCTCGCCCTTGCTTCGCGTCTTCGAGTAGAAGAGCGGCGTCCGCGCGATCATCGCGGCGTCGCTGGTGAAGCGGACGAGCACGCGCCACACGGTGCGGAACGCGCGCTCGACCGCGAGCGGCACCGCCTGCTCGAGCAGCGCCTCCATCGTGGTGCCAGCCTCGCGCGCGATCGCGTCGTGCGCGTCGACCACCACGTCGTAGTCGACCCACTCGAGCGGTGACGCGTCGCCGTACGCCTCGCGCACCGGATCGGGGAGGCGCGCGAGCGCGGTCGCGACGACGTCGGCGCCGACGAGCTGCTCGAACGCCCACCGGATGTCGCGGACCGACTGTCCGGAGAGCTTCGGGTTATCCCCGCTCCCCTCCACCTCGGTAGGGCATCGCGGCGGCGCCGTCGCTGTCAAGCGTCGACGCGGCGAGACGCGCGCGGCCCTTGCGCCAGCTCCGCGTGGCGCTCCACGCGAGGTGCGCCGCGCCGAGCGGCACCGAGGCGACGAGCGCGACGCGAACGAGGAGGAACGAGAGCGCGATGGCGAACGCGCCGAGCGACACCGCGCTCGACGGCGAGAGCAGCGCCGCGGCGACGTCACCGTCGATCGCGAGCTCGACGAGGATCGCGTCCGAGACGAAGAGGGCGAGCCACGCGATCGCCCAGCCGGAGAGGACCCGCCTCACGGCGTCTCCCGCGGCGCGGTGAGCATCGCAAACAACATGGCGTCTCCGATCGGACCTCCGAGCGCGAAGCGCGTCACCTCCCCGCTCGTGCGCCCGCCGACCAGCGACGCGGTCGCGAGGAGGTGGTGGTACGTCGCGCGGTCGCCGTGCAGGCGGGCGAGCGCGATCGTGAACCCGGTCGCGCTCACGCCTTGACCGAGCACCACGGGTCCGGAGTCGATGTCGCCGCCGCCCAGCTCGCCGAGCGGGTACTCGCGCACCGTGGCGAAGCCGAACGCGTCGGTGACGAGGCCGTCCTTGATCGAGCCGTAGAGCGCGCGCGAGAGCGCGGGGTCGGCGAAGTGGAGGAAGTACGCGGCGAGCCCGGTGCCCGAGCCGCGCGGACGATCCAGCGGCGCGCCGTCGTCGGGATCCACCGACTGATAGAGGAGCCCGCTCCGCGGATCGCGATAGCGATCGACCAGCGTCGCGAGCAGCCGATCGAGGAGCGCGCGATGATCCTCGCCGGTCACGCGGTCGTGCACGGCCAGCGCGCCGAAGAACGACGTGTTGTCGATCGGGTAGACCTCCGACGGGTACGTCTCGCACAGCCCGATCGGGCTCGCGTCCAGGCGCGCCGCCAGGTGCTCGATGATCCGCGCCTCGAGCGCGGCGTGCGGCGTCTCGGGATCGAGCTCGCGCAGGTTGGCGAGCGCGAGCGCGAGGTAGCCGAGGTAGGCGACGTGAGGTCGCTCCGAGCCGAGATCCGCGAGCGCGTCGTGGCCCCACGCGTCCCTGTCGAACGCGCGGCCCGCCTCGCTGATGAGCCCGTCGGCGGCGAGGTTCGCGAGCTCGGCGTGGCGCGCGCGCAGCGCGGGATGCTCGCGCGCGGTCTGTGCGTACCCGAGGATCGCCATCATCCGCGTCGCGAACAGCCACTCGCCGTCGAAGCGCGAGGAGCCGGTCGCGAAGTCGTCGGTGTCGAGGTGCGCTCGCACGTGATCGTCGACCCCGCGCGCGAGCGCGGCCTCGGCCGCGAGCTCGCCGTCGTAGAGCGCATCGGCGCCCCGACCGAAGTAGAGCCCGACCCCGCGGAGCGCCACGAGGGCGCAGGCGAGCGCGAACGCGGCGCACGCGAGACGACGCATGGCGAACCGACAGTCTCCCTCCGTCGCGCGTTCCCCGCCTGAGCCGAGCCGTCGCGAGGACGCGGCGAGCCGCCCGAAGGAGGCGCCGAGCCGTCCGTCGCCTCCCGCGAGGGCCGCGCAGCCGCTATCCTGCCGTCGTGACATTGGGCATTCAGCGGTTGCGCCAGCGAGCGGGTGGGCGCGCGATGCAGGGCTTCTTCGCCGGCGCGGCGAACCTCGGGCGGATGCACCCGCGCGCCGACCCCGCGCGGCATGGCGTCGAGGTGATCCGCGACATCCCCTACGTCGAGCGCAGCGGCGTGCGCGAGCACCAGCTCGACGTGTACCGACCGCGCGATCGTTCGGGGCCGTGCCCGATCGTGCTCTACATCCACGGGGGCGGCTTCCAGATCCTGAGCAAGGAGACGCACTGGATCATGGGCCTCGCGTTCGCCTCGCGCGGCTACGTGGTGTTCAACGTGAGCTATCGCCTCGCTCCGCAACATCCGTTCCCTGCTGCGGTCGAGGACGTCTCGCTCGCGTATCGCTGGGTGGTCGATCACGCGGCGCGCTACGGCGGCGATCCGAGCCGGCTCGTCGTCGCCGGCGAGTCGGCCGGGGCGAACCTCGCGACGGCCGTGACGCTCGCGACCGTGTACGACCGCGACGAGCCCTACGCGCGCACGATCCATCGCACCGGCGTGGTCCCCAGGGCGTGCGCGCCGGCGTGCGGCATCTTCCAGGTGTCGGACGTGGCGCGCTTCTCTCGGCGCCGCCGCGATCTGTCGCGCTTCGTGCAGGAGCGGATCGACGACGTCGAGCGCCACTACATCGGCCTCGACCCGAGCGCGCACGGCGCGGCGCTCGACTTCGCCGACGTGTTGCCGTGGGTCGAGCGCGGCGACGCGCCGGCGCGACCGATCCCGCCGTTCTTCCTGCCGGTGGGGACGCGCGATCCGCTGCTCGACGATACCCGTCGACTCGCCACCGCGCTGCGCGGGCTCGGCGCGACGGTGGACGATCGCTACTACGAGGGCGGCATCCACGCGTTCCACGCGTTCGTGTTCCTCGCGCAGGCGCGCCAGGTGTGGATCGACAAGTTCGCGTTCTTACGCGAGCACGTGCCCGGCGCGAGCGCCGAGCGCGTGACGTACGCGGCCGTGGGTCGCTGACCGCCAGCCTGGCTCTTCGAGCGCTACAAGAGCTCTTCGATCGGCGCTTCGAGCTCGCTCGGGGTGGTGCGCGAGCCGTAGCGCTCCACCACGTTGCCGCTCTTGTCGACGAGGAACTTCGTGAAGTTCCACTTGATGAGCTCGGTGCCGAGGATCCCGCGCTGCGCGTGCTTGAGGTACTGGTAGAGCGGGTGTGCGTCGCCGCCGTTGACGTCGATCTTCGCGTACATCGGGAACGTGACGTCGTAGCGCGACGAGCAGAACGCGCCGATCTCCGCCTCGCTGCCCGGCTCCTGGGCGCCGAACTGGTTGCAGGGGAAGCCCATCACCACGAGCCCGCGATCCTTGTACTTGCGGTAGAGCGCCTCGAGGCCCTCGTACTGGGGCGTATAGCCGCAGCGGCTCGCGACGTTGACGATCAGGAGCACCTTGCCCTCGAGCTCGCGCATCGACTGAGGGGTCCCGTCGAGCTGCTTCACCTCGATGTCGTACAGGCTCTCGCTCACCGGTCCCTCCTCCGCGCCGGGGCGCTCGAGGCGGACACCCTCCCTTCGAAACCGGACCCGTGCAAGGCGAGGGTGCGCGCGCGGCCTTTATGGGTATCCTCCGCACCATGATCTGTGGGAACTGCGGGCACGCCAACGCCCAGAGCGCCTTGTCCTGCGAGCGATGCGGGGCCGCCTTGCAAGGAAGCTGGGGTCCGCCGGGCGGCGGCCGCGAGACGTCGCCGGGACACGGCGGCAGCTCACCCTCCTTCCCCGCGACGGCCGCACATCCGCAAGCCGCCTTCTCGGGCATCTCGCCGCCCGCGAGCCAGCCCCCGCCCGCGATGGGCGGGATGGGCGGCGGGGGATCGGGCATCAGCAACCCGGGGTTCGCGCAGCCGGCCGGCGCGCCGCCCGCGATGAGCGACACGCCCAGCTTCGCGCCGCAGCCCGGCTCCTCGCCGGGGATGGCGGTGTCCGACCCGGCGACGGGCGCCGCGCCGGTGGCCGCGCAGCCCGCCGCGCCGGTGAAGAAGAAGGGCGGCGGAGGCCTGTTCCTCATCGTGCTCGTGTTCCTCCTCTTCGCGGGAGGCGGCGGCGCGGCGGCGGCGTACTTCCTCTGGTGGCTACCCGCTCACTCCGCCGACGACGCGGTGGCGGACGCCGACGAGGCGATCGCGAACGCGCAGGCGCAGGCGGACGAGGCGATCGCGAACGCGCAGGCCGAGGCCAACGCCGCCACCGAGCAGGCCAACGCGGCGGTGGCGAACGCGCAGGACCAGGCGAACGCCGCGCAAGAAGGCGTGCAAGCTGCGGTCGAGGGTGAGGGCACCGAAGGCACCGAGGCCGAGGGCACCGAAGGTACGGAGGCGACCGAAGGTACGGAGGCGACCGAAGGCACGGAGGGCACCGAGCCCGCGACGCCGACGGCCGAGGAGCCGACGCCGGTCGAGGAGCCCCCCGTCGTGGCCGAGCCGACCCCACCTCCGCCGGACCCGACGCCGCCGCCCGCCGACCCGGCCACCGACGACGGTCCGGCCAACGCGCGACGCGCGTCTCCGCGTCAGACGTACGAAGCGCGCGCGCGCGCGCTCGTGCGTCAGGCGTCGAGCCAATGCTTCTCGAGCAACGCCGCGCACGGACAAGTCACCGTGCAGATCTCCGTCGCCCACGACGGGCGCATCACCACCTCGCGCGTCGTGAACAACGGCACCGGCAACCAGGGCGTCGCGCGTTGCATCTCCGGCGCGCTCGTCGGCCTTCGCGTCACGGGCGGCAGCCCGCCCGGCGGCGGCGTCCTCGACGTCTCGTTCTCCGGCTGAGCGACCCGCCGCGATCACTCGAAGATCGTCGTCACCATCGCGGCTCGCCACTCGAGCTTCGCCCAGCCCGCGGGGTCGGTCCGGACCGTGCGCGAGAGGATCTCGTATACCGGCAGCGCGAGCGGCAGGCGCCACGCGCGATCCCACTCCGCGTCCGTCGCCGCGCGTCGGCGTTGGATCCCGATCGTCCACCCTGGCTCGCGCCCGCGGTGGACCGGCGCCACCGAGAGGACGCCGCGATCGCCGTCGGCCGCGTACCACGCCCGGTGACTCCTCGAGCGCAGCTCGGCGAGCTTCCACTCCGGCGCCGCGACCTTCGTGGGTCCCTCGTACGACACGAGCTTCGGTAGCCCGAGCAGGGCGAGGAGCTGGCCCACGGTGAGCTCGGTGTCGTGGCTCCACATCGTGAAGTCGGACTGCCAGGGCCGCGGCTTCGCTCTCCGGACGATCGGCGGCAGCGCCTCGACGTCCAGCGCGTCACACGCGAGGAGCGCCACGCCGCCCGCCCGAAAGCGCAACGCGACGTTCGCCTCGACGTCGTCCGCACGCTCGAACGTGAGCTCCACGTCCCGGTCGAGCGCACCCTCGACCTCCCAGCGACGAGCGCCTCTTTGCACGAACGACCACACGAAGAAGCGCTCTCCCGCCCCGGAGTGCTCGAGGTCTCGCATGCCCACGCGCACGCCTCGTTTCGATGCGCGCACGAGCACGAGCTCGGTGAGGTACTCCCGCTCCGCCCACTCGACGAACGCATCGGTCGACGTCAGCCGCATCGCGCCGTCCATGCTCTCACGGCGCGCCCAGCCCTCGCGCTCCCGAAGCGCGCGCCGATCCCGTCGCGCTCAGCGCGCGAGCTCGTCGAGGTCGGAGCGGAGCTCTTCCATGCAGCTGGTGACCTGCTCGACGCGCTCCTCGCTCAGGCCATCGACGTGGACCACGAGCTCTTCGAGCTTCCTGGCCGACGCGCGGACGCGTTCGATCAGCGCGCGGCGCGCTTCGTCGTCGTCCTTCGGTGGCTTGCCCTCGTTGAGGCGCTTGCGGAGCGTCGGGATGGTCGCGTTGTCCTCGAAGAGCGCGCGCCGCAGATCGGCGACGACCTCGGGGGCCGGCTTGTCGGGGATCTCTCCGTCGCGACGCGGCTTGGGCTCGACGGAGCGCGCGAAGAAGTCGACGGTGTCCATCTCCGGCATCGGCTGCGCGACGCCGTCCCACCCGAGGACGTGCGGCGCGTGGCGCTCGATCGCGTGATAGCTGCCGGTGAGCTTCTCGCAGGTCGAGCGCTTGATGTTCAGCTCCTCCTGCGCGTAGCCGTGGAGGGTCTCGTAGCCCCAGCTGCGGTGGAGGTCTCGGTTCCGCACCTCGACGAGCGCCTCGGCCATGTCGACCCAGCTGCGTTTGAACGCCCGCGCGCGGGACACCACCTGCATGCGAAAGGACTCGGTCGCTGCGTTCGACATGGTGCCGGTTGCCTACCATAGGTGAGGGCTCCGACCGAGCGTCTTTGCGCCCGGGTTCGGCGGCTGCGGATCCCACGGGCGAGGGCAACGGCGAGGGAGCAGGCTGCGTGGGGCACAGCCTGCTAGAACCGGCGCGATGCGGATGTTGCACCCCGAGCGCGACGACCTCCTCGAGCTGGCGCTGGAGGACGTGTTCCTCCTGCCGGGTCACTACGGGGGCGGGTCGCGGCTCGACACGGATCTGAGGCCCGAGGACTTCGCCGGCGGATCGCACCCGATCGTCGCGGCCAACATGAACGCGGTCACCGGCAAGCGGATGGCCGAGACGATGGCGCGGTTCGGCGGGCTCGGCGTGCTGCCTCAAGACATGAGCCTCGAGACGGTCGAGCGGATCGTGCGCCACATCCGCGCCGCCGACCCGCGCTACGACACCGCGCTCAGCGTCTCGCCCGAGGCGACGCTGCGCGACGTCGACGGGATCATGCGCAAGCGCGCTCACGGGCTCGTCGTGGTGGTGAACGACGACGATCGGCCGGTGGGCATCGTGACCCTCGCGGACCTACGCGATCGCGATCAGTACCTGCCGGTGCACGCGGTGATGCAGCGCGAGGTCGTGACGATCGCCCGAGGCACGTCGAACCGCGACGCGTTCCTCCTCATGGAGCGCGAGCGTGTCAAGGCGGTCCCCGTGCTCGGTCCCGATGGACGGTTGCACGGTGTCTTGACCAAGGACGACGCGGTGCGACTCGAGCTGATGGCGCCGAGCATCGCGCGCGAGGGCAAGCTCATGGTGGCGGCCGCGGTCGGCATCTCGAGCGAGGCGCGCGATCGCGCGGCGGCGCTCGCGGAGATGGGCGTCGACGCGATCGTCCTCGACACCGCGCACGGGCATCAACGCCGGATGGTCGAGGCGATCCGCGCCGCGCGCGAGGTGGTCCGGGACCGTCCGCTCGTCGCGGGGAACGTGTGCACGAGGGAGGGGACGCGCGAGCTGCTCGAGGCGGGCGCCGACATCGCGAAGGTGAACGTGGGTCCCGGCGCGATGTGCACGACGCGGATGCAGACCGGCGTCGGCCGACCGACGTTCAGCGCGGTGCGCGCGTGTGCGGAGGAGGCGCGAAGGCTCGGCAAGCACGTGTGGGCCGACGGCGGCGTGAAGCACCCGCGCGACGTCGCGATCTACTGCGCGGCGGGCGCGGCGCGCGTGATGATGGGCACCGCGCTCGCCGGCACGTTCGAGAGCCCCGGCGACGTGAAGGCGGACGCCGAGGGCAAGATCTACAAGCAGAACTACGGCATGGCCTCGGCGCGCGCGGTGGCCGAGCGTACGGCGGGCAAGGATCCGTTCGACCGTGCCAAGAAAGCCTTCTTCCGCGAGGGCATCAGCACCTCACGCATCTACATCCAGCCGGGCAAGGAGAGCGTCGGCGCGATCCTCGTCGAGATGATCACCGGCCTGCAGTCCGCGCTCACCTACGTCGGCGCGACGACGCTGGGTGCGTTCCACGAGACCGCGGTGGTCGGCGTGCAGACGGTGAACGGCTACGGCGAGGGTACGCCGCACGGCAAGGTGCGCTGAGCGCCGAGGCGCGCGCGGCGCGGTTGCATTTGGGCGCGGCCCGACCACTATTCCGCCCGTGACGCGCGTGAGCGTGGTGGTGCCTTGCTACAACGAGGAGGAGCGGCTCCCGGCGGCCGATCTGCTCGCGTCGCTCTCCGAGGTGCCGAGCCTCCACTTCGTGTTCGTCGACGACGGCAGTAAGGACGGGACCTACCGCGTGCTCGAGTCGCTCCGCGAACGCGCGCCGGACCGCATCCGTGTGGTGAAGTTGCCCGAGAACCGAGGCAAGGGTGAGGCGGTGCGGGCCGGGCTCAACGCGGCGATCGCGGACGGTGCGGCCATCGTCGGGTTCTGGGACGCGGATCTCGCGACGCCGCTCTCGGAGCTGCCGCGGATGCTCACGATCCTCGAGGAGAACGCGTCGCTGCGCGCGCTGCTCGGCTCGCGCGTGAAGCTGCTCGGTCGGCAGGTCGATCGCGAGCCGATGCGTCACCTCCTCGGTCGCGGGTTCGCGACGCTGATCGCGCTGACCCTCGAGCTGCCCGTCTACGACACGCAGTGCGGCAGCAAGCTGTTCGTCGTCGACGAGTCGCTCACCGCCGCGCTGGCCGAGCCGTTCACCGCGCGGTGGATGTTCGACGTCGAGCTCCTCGCGAGGCTCAAGCAAGATTTTTTGCGTCGGGGGCTCGACCCGACGGCGGTGATCCACGAGGAGCCTCTGCTCACGTGGCGCGACGTGCGCGGCAGCAAGGTCAAGCTCATGGACGGGGTGGTCGCGCTGCGCGACATCCTGCGCATCCGAAGGCGGGCACGGTGATGTCCGAAGCGGCGGTGACTCTGAGGTCAGCGTGGATCTGAGGGAGCTCCCCGACGACGGCGAGGTCGTCACCCGCCACCCGTGGCATCGCGCGCGCGTCGCGTTCTTCGAGCACTATCTGCGAGAGCGCGGCGTGCCGGTCCGCCGCTGGCTCGACGTCGGCTCGGGCGACGGATGGACGGCGACGAGCCTCCATGCGCGGCTCTTCCCCGAGGCGGAGCTGACGTGCTGGGACATCCACTACACCGACGAGTACCTCGCGCGGCAAGCGTGGGCGGACGGTCGCCGGATCATCGCGACGCGCGACACGCCGAAGGGCCACTTCGATCTCGTCACCGCGTTCGATGTGCTCGAGCACGTCGAGGACGATCGCGAGATGCTGCGCTTCGTGCGTGAGCACCTCGCGCCGGACGGTCAGCTCTTCGTCAGCGTGCCCGCGTGGCCGCAGCTGTTCGGAGAGCACGACAAGTTCCTTCACCACGTGCGCCGCTATCAGCCACGTGAAGCGGAGGCGCGGCTCGAGGAGGCCGGCTTCGCGATCCATACGAGCGGTGGCCTCTTCCACGCGTTGCTCGGGATCCGCGCGCTCGAGCGCGTGGCCCAGTTCGCGCTGCCCGGCGGGCTCAACGCGTCGCGCGGCGCGGAGTGGGGAGCGCCGCGCTGGTTCACCCGCGTGGTGGATGGCGCGCTCGCGGTCGACACACGGATCTCGCGCGGGCTCGCCGCGCGCGGGCTGAGCGTTCCCGGACTCTCCTACTTCGCGCTCTGCACGGCGCGCTGAGCGCTCACGCGGCCAACGCGCGTCGACGACGCCTTCGCGCGATCCAACGCGGGAGCCCGAGCCCGAGGCACGCGAGGAGGCCGCCCAGCGTGACGAGCGGCGAGTAAGGTAGATCGGGAGGGTGATAGCGCCCTTCGATCCGATGGGTGCCCGGACCGACGTCGACCGCGAGCAAGCCGCCTTGATCGACGCCCGGCCCGACCGAGAGGTGCCAGTCGGGATCGTAGTTCTGGTTGAACAGCACGCGCGCGCCCTCGCGCAGCGTCACCTCGGTGACCGTCGTGCTCGGGGTGCGCGACTCGTGCGTGACCTCGCCGGCCGTCGGCGGCTCGATGCGCGCCTGCGGGACGTCGCCGACCCACAACCGCCGCGAGATGTTCCACGGGACTGGGTCGTAGCAGTCGGGCGTCCCGAGGTTGCGGTGTGGATAGTGGAAGTAGGATTGCATGTAGGTCGGGCCGCTCACGAGGTGGAAGTGGTCTTCCTCCGCCCCGTAGATGTCCATGCCCTCCCACTTGTTCGTGTTGACCACCACCGTGTTGCTGAGCACGTCGGTGCACACGGCCAGCACGATGAACCATGCGAACGCGACCATCCCGCGCTTGAGCCACCGCCGCGCCGTCCAGCTCGTGACGCGGTTCGTGATGCGGTGCACCGCGAAGCCGGCGAGGAGCGTCAGGTAGAACGCGAGGATGACGTGGAAGCGGCTCGGCACGTGCAAGTTGCCGTACACCGGCAGCTCGTGGATCAGCGGCCACGGCCAGTGCGGTCCCCGGTTACCCATGGAGATCGCCGCAAACAGGAGCGCGCCGCCGACCCATCCCCACCAGCGTCGGTGTCGAAGCAGGATGAGGAGCGCGCCGAGCGCGGCGAGCCCGAGCACGCCGTAGCCGAGGTACGCGGAGTACTCGGGCCAGACCCAGCGGTGTCCCCACTGCCACGGATGCGGATCGCGCGCCGCGAACGACTCGAGCAGGTCGGTGAGCTGCTGACTGTCCTCCATCCGCGTCTCGCGCGGGTAGCGGCTCATCACCTCGTAGATCGGCCAGAGCCGGATCGCGCCGACCACCAGCGTGAGCGCGCCGGAGATCGTGGCCGTCCTCAGCACGCGGAGCCGCGTGGGTCCCTGGACGAGCTGGGTGAAGAAGTCCCAACCCAAGAACACGCACGTCAACGGGAATGGATACGTGCCGCCTTCGACGAGCACCATCCCCATCAGCGCGGCGACGCCGCCCGCGTAGCGCACGTCGTCGTTCGCGCGTCGCCAGCAATAGAAGATCCATGGCAAGTAGTGGAACGCGAGGAACGTGCTGTGCCCGCCGCCGGCGCGCCACGCGAAGTAGCCGTTGAACGTGAACGTGATCGCGGCGAGCGCGGCGGCGACGTTTCGCATCGCGAAGAAGCGACGGCAGAGGACGTACATCCCCGCGTAGCCGATCAGGTGATGGAGCAAGATGAAGAGCTTGCTGCCGCGCACCGTCCCGAACAGCAGCCCGGTGAGCCAGTAGGTCGGCGCGAGGTGCTGCGACTGCGGTTGCCCCCACGCGGGTACGCCGCCGCAGTGGTGCGGGTCCCATACGGGGAGCTCGTGCCAGCGATGGATCGCGACGTACGCGACCTCCCAGCTGTGGTGGAACCACTTCCAGTCCCCGAACCCGCTGTTGCCCCACGAATTCAGGATCGGCGAGTACACGAGCACGGCGAGCGCGAGCCCGAAGAGGACGATGTCTGCCCGCCGCTGGTTCATGTCGATCTCGGAGGGTGGATCTACGAGGGTGCCCCGATCGCTCGCGGCAATCGCCTACTCCCGGACCCAGACCTGCCAGCTTCCCGCGGTGACGCCACTCTGTCCGCACTTGGGTGTCCCGTCGTCCTCGCCCCAGTCGGTGCCGTCGCCCTGGTCGCAGTCCATCCCGTGGTCGTCGAAGTCGACGGTGAAGTCCGCGGTGTCCCCGCAGAAGTCCTCGAGGATCGGGCCGACGCCGTCGGCCGCGCAGTCGAAGCGGTCGCCCTCGGCCTGCATACGTCCCGTCGCGTTGTCACGCCGCGCGGGGTAGGGGGGGACCGCGGTGCCGCCGTAGGTGCGGCCGCACGAGGCGGCGTCATCGCCCGCCGTGAACGACGCGTACATGTCGTTCGCGTAGAACGAGAGGTCGACCGCGGTCGGCGCTCCCGCGTACGTAGCGGTGCACGTGAAGCGGACGTCGGAGAGCCCGCTGAGGAGCGGGCGCATACCGTCCCAGATGCCCGGGTTCGCGGTGCTCGGCGCCATCGTCGCGAGGTCCGCGTAGTACGCGCTGGCCGCGTCGTCGAGCGGCGTCCCGAAGCTCGCCCCGACGAGCGTCCAGCCACCGCCGTCGGTCGTCATGTCGCACCACACCGCGCGCGCCAGCTCGCTCGGGGCCGGGCGGATCGTGTAGCGGCCGCTCGGGCTGCCCGGATAGCGCGCGAGGATCTCGGCGCAGCTCCGCGCGTCGCCGGTACACGTCGACGCCGTGCACATCCCGCTCAGGCAGTCACGGCTGGCGTGGCACGGCTCGCCGCCCGCGCAGCCGCCGCACTCCGGGCCGCCGCAGTCGACGCCGGTCTCCATGTCGTCGAGCACGCCGTCGACGCAGCTCACGCACCGTCCGCCCTCGCAGCCGCTGCCCGCGCAGTCGGCGTCGAGCGAGCACGTCGCGCCGTCCGCGCAGCCGCCGCACGCGGGCCCTCCGCAGTCGACGTCGCTCTCGCCCTGGTTGCGCGTTCCATCGGCGCAGCTGACGCACGTCGCGGCGTCGCACGTGCCGACGCAGTCGCGGTCCATCGCGCACATCGCGCCGTCGCCGCACGCGAGGCAGGCGGGTCCTCCGCAGTCGGCGTCCGTCTCGGTGCCCGAGCGCGTTCCGTCGCCGCAGTGCGCGGCCTGACAGAACCCGCGCACGCAGTCGCCCGCCCCGCAGTCGCTGTCCACGCGACATGCGCTGCGCACCGGGCATCCCGCGCAGACGATCCCGCCGCAGTCGACGTCGGTCTCGTCGAGGTTGCGCACGCCATCGGTGCACGTCGGCGGCGCGCCGGCGTAGACCTGCCCGCGTCCCCCCGCGCCGCTGTTGACGCCGCCGGGACCGCCGCGCACGTCGAGCCGCGCGAGCGGCGCGATCACGCGGCGCGGCGAGGTGACGACGATCGTGCCGCCCGAGCCACCGCCTCCGTCGCCCGCGCTGCAGCCGCTCAATCCGCCGGGACCGCCCGTCGCGTCGATGTGGCCCGACACCGACACGTCGCCGAGCGCATCGATCACCACGGTGCCACCGCCACCGCCGCCGCCGCCGCCGCCGTCGTCGGTCGGATCGATCCCCGTGGGCGCGTCGTCGTCGCTCGATCCTCCGCCGCCGCCCGACCCTCCGGTGAGCGACGCGAAGCTCACGTACGTGCCGCCGCCCACGCCGGGGGCGCCGCTTCCGTCGGCGGTCCCGTCGAGCCCGCGCGCGTCGTGCCCGCCGCCGCCGCCGCCCGCGTCGTCGCCGGTCGCGCCGCTCCCGCCGCCCGCGCCTTGGCCGGGCTGACCGTCGATCGTGGTGAGCCCGAAGCCTCCGCCCACGCCGCCGCGCGATCCGCCGGGTCCTCCGACGCCGCCGGCGCCGCCCTGCGAGTCGCACGAAGGCGCCGCGCCGCCCGGTCGGCCGGACGCGTCGATCGTGCCCGCGACGTCGACGTCGCCCGCCGCCACGATCGCGAACGGTCGGCTCCCGTTCACGCGCAAGACCACCCCCGAGCGCACGACGAAGTCGGCGACTGTCAGCGTGTGTTGCGTCGTGCTCCAGCCCGGGAGCAGCGTGCCGTCGAGGCGTCCGGTGTCCGTGTCGAACGTCGCGTTGACGGCGATCACGACGTCGGGGTGAGTCGCGACGCACGCGTCCGAGCATCGGTCCGCGTCGTCGGCGTTGCCGTCGTCGCACTCCTCGCCCGCCGCCCGGTTGAGGTGGGCATCGCCGCACATCGCGGCGCTGCAGTCGTCGTCGCAGACCGCCGTCTCGCCGCCCATCCCCGCGGAGTCGCCGTCGCACGCCTCGCCCGCGCTCGCGTTCACGATCCCGTCGCCGCAGACGCCGAGCGTGCAATCCGAATTGCAAGATGCGGTCTCGCCGCCGGTGCCCGCGCCGTCGCCGTCGCACGCTTCGCCGGCGGCTCGGTTCAGTCGTCCGTCGCCGCACCGCGCCGCCGTGCAGTCGTCGTCGCAGGTCGCGCTCGGCGCCGGCGATCCGCCTCCGCCGTCGTCGCAGGCCTCGTCGCCGTTGACGATCCCATCGCCACAGATCGCCGCCGCGCACAGACCCGCTTCGCAGGACCGGCTCACGCAGTCGGAGCCGACGAGGCAGCTCGCGCCGTCGTCGCAGGCCGGGCACGCGAGGCCTCCGCAGTCCACGTCGGTCTCCGTCCCGCTGACGCGCCCGTCCTCGCACGACGCCGCCGGATCGCACGTCCCCGAGGTGCACGAGCGGGAGACGCAGTCGCCCGCGTCCCCGCACAGCTGCCCGACCGCGCACGTCGCGCCGCACACGCCGCCGCAGTCCACGTCCGTCTCGTCGCGGTTTCGGACGCCGTCGGAACAGCTCTCGGTCGGGCTCGCGTCGCGCGTCGCGCCTGCGTCGCGCTCCTCGCCCGCGTCCGACGCGGAGCCGTCGTCGCACGCCGCCGCGAGCGTGATCGCGACGCAAGCGAGCACCCAGCCTGGGCCGGGGCGAGCCGCGGTCCGTGAGCCCATGGCGACGTCATATCCCAAACTGCCGCCGAGCGGGACTTCGAAGCCGGTCGGCCTGCGGCCGAGCCCTCGGTCGCGTGGTACACGGCCCGCGTGAGCGACTACGACACGGTGCTGTTCGACCTGGACGGCACGATCCTGAACTCGATCGAGCTGATCCTCGATAGCTACCGTCACACGTTGAGCGCCCACGGGCTGCCGCCGCGGACGGACGACGACGTGTTGTCGGGGCTCGGTCAGACCCTCGAGGATCAGTTCGTGCGCTGGTTCGGCGCCACCGCCCCCGTCGAGGCGCTGATCGCGACCTACGTCGCCCACAACCTGGAGAATCACGACCGCCTCACGTCGCCGTATCCGGGGGTCACCGAGCTGATCCATCGGCTCGACGCGCGCGGGGTGCCGATGGCGATCGTCACGAGCAAGCGTCGACAAGGTGCGTTGCGTGGGCTCGAGCGGCTCGACCTCCGCGCGGCGTTCCGCGTGGTGGTGGGTGCCGACGACGTCACGCGCCACAAGCCGGATCCCGCGCCGGTGCTTCTGGCGCTGGAGCGCCTCGGTCGCTCGGCGGGCCGCGGCGTCGTGTTCGTCGGCGACGCGACGCACGATCTCCACGCGGGGCGGGCGGCGGGGGTGAGCACCATCGCGGTGACGTGGGGCGCGGCCGACCGGGAGGCGCTCGCCGCCGCGCACCCCGACCACCTCGTGGACACGGCCGACGAGCTCGCGCGGCTCCTCGGCTGAGCGTGGCGAGGCTTCGAGATCGTCGGTGGCGGTCGCGGCGTCGGCGATCGACGAGCACCCGCGTGCGGAGCGCGGTCCCCGACTCGTCGGTGTCCGGCCGGTTCACGTCGAGCTCGGCCACCCGTGTGCGCGCGACCTCGTGACGGCGGCGGTGTAGCGGGAGGCGGGCGAAGGCGCGCTCCCCAGCGCGTCGGCGGGACGACGGCCGCGCTCCGGACAGCGCATGCCGCCCATCGCGCGGGCCGCGGCTCACTCGATCGGCGACGGCATGGCGAGTGCACGAGGCGCCGGCGGGAGGACGTTCATGAACCGACATCGACGCTTACTGAGTGCGGTCCTGGTGATCGCCGCGCTCGCGCTCGCGAGCGCGGCGGCGGCGCAAGTCTCCGTGCTGTTTCGGGTGAGGATCCCCGCGCCGCCAAACCCGACCACCGCGCCGGTCGCGGTCGTGCAGCCGTTCAACCCGCCGAGCTGGTCGCTCCGCGATCGCGCGGCGATCCAGGCGATGTGGGAGCTGATGCAGAGCGACCTCACCTCGATGGCGCGCGAGTGCCGGATGCCGGTCGGCGTCGAGATCGACGCGCAGTCGTTCGCCGGACGCCTCGTGGTGGGCACGCAGGACGGGCTGCACCCGGGGACGCGCTCGCGCTTCAACGATCTGAACCGCGCGCTCGTCGCGATGTGTCATCGCGGCGACATGGAACGCGGCGCGATGCAGCAGCGCGTGCACGGGGTGCGCTACGGCTTCACCGACGCGTCGACCGACTCGATCGCGATCGAGGGCGACACGCTGGTGTTCCGCACGAACGGCGACCTCGTGGGTGACGGCCACATCACGTACGGCGGATTCCTTTCCTGGCTCGAGGGCGCGCTCTGACGATCGTGGATGGATACGGGGAGGAATCGGTGAAGCAAATGAAGTTTCAGGCGATGCTCGTGGCGCTCTTGGCAACCGCGCTCGCGAGCGGGTGCGTCACCGTGGTCGACGGCACGGGCGACGGCGGCGGTGGCGGTGGTGGAGGCGGTGGCGGTGGCGGCGGTGTGACGCTCCTCCCCGCGGGCTTCCGCGCCCTCGTCCCCGGCGTCCTCTTCTTCGCGCCGACCTGCGCTCCGGGGACCGGCGAGGCGTGCGACGCCCGTGACGACGACTGCAACGGCGTGATCGACGACACCTGCGGCGTGAACGGCGGCGACGGCGTGCAGGTCGTGATGAGCCAGGACATCGAGATGAACTTCGCGCTCGGCGTCGACAGCCCGATCGGCGGGCACCGGCTCGACCCCGTCTCGGAGGACGTGATGTATGGCGGGCGCTTCAGCCGCACGCGCGAGGAGGGCTGCACGTTCGAGCAGCCGTCCGACTACGTGCAGAGCGCGTACTGGGCAAACCCCGATGCGCCTGCGGGGACGTACACGGTGGGCTTCGGCGCGTTCAGCGACTGCGGGCTGCTCGGCGCGGAGAGCACGGTGGTGGACGCGGACATCGGCGTCTCCATCGGCGGCGTGTTCGTCGGTACGTTCCGAGTCAGCCGTGACTTCGATCCGTTCTCCGGCTCGAGCTTCGTGCCCGTCCTCGAGTTCGACGCCGACTGACCGACCCACGCCCGCGACGACGCCCACGCGGAGAAACGCCGCGTGGGCCGTCCGCGCCCGAACGACCGCAGATAAGATCCTCGCGTGGCCAACCCTCCTGAATCGTTCGGCGCCGGGCGCTTCCGTGTCGAGGGCGTCCTCGGCGAGGGCGGGATGGGCACCGTCTACGAGGTCACGGCGGCGGCGACGGGGGAGCGCGCGGCGCTGAAGACGTTGCGGCGCGCGCTCACCGGCGAGGTCGGCGCGAGGGCTCGCTTCGAACGGGAGGCGCGCGCGCTCTTCTCGTGCGACCACCGCAACCTCCTTCGCGCGATGGCGCTGGGCCGAGAGCCGGACGGAGAGCGCTGGCTCGTGACCGAGCTCGTCCGCGGTCCATCTCTGCTCGAGGTCGTCAACACGACGGGACCGCTCGAGCTGGGTCGCGCGGCTCGCATCGGCGCGCAGATCGCCGACGGCCTCGCCGCCGCCCACGCGCTGGGCATCGTGCACCGCGACGTGAAGCCGACCAACGTCCTCCTCGCGCACGGGGCCGACGGCTCCGAGACCGCGAAGGTCATCGACTTCGGGATCGCCGCGCTGAAGGCGACCGCGACGTACGAGCGGCTCACCCTGACCGGGGAGATCGTGGGCACGCCCGCGTTCATGGCGCCCGAGCAGCTCGGAGGCGGCGTCGCCGACGAGCGCACGGACGTGTACGGGCTCGGCGCGTTGCTCTACACCGTGCTCGCGGGCCGCGTGCCGTTCACCGCGCCGTCGCTCGGCGAGACGGTCGCCGCGATCGTCCGCGGCGATCGACCTCCGCTCGCGGTGCTCCG
This sequence comes from Sandaracinaceae bacterium, assembly GCA_050186575.1. Classification (GTDB taxonomy): domain Bacteria; phylum Myxococcota_A; class Polyangia; order Polyangiales; family Sandaracinaceae; genus JAUHXR01. Next base: position 357,621 of record JBFWYI010000001.1, read on the forward strand.
GCCCGACGTCGGTCGCCTCGGCGAGGTGGTCGAGCGCGCGATGAGCCCCGACCGCGCCCAGCGCTTCTCGAGCATGCACGACATGCGTGACGCGCTGCTCCGCGCCGTCCCCTCGGCGCGTGCGCTGCGCTCGCCCACCTCGGCCTCGCGTTCGTCCACGTGGGTCACCGCGGGCGCCGCGGCGATCGTCGGGTTCGCGCTGGCGGTCGGCGCGGCGGTCGTGGTGATCGGCGCCGCGCGAACGGGCCCTCCCGTCGCCCACCGGGGGGCGGACGACGTCGCGCCGGACCCACCGGTCGTCGACGCTGCGCCAGAAGCCTTGCGCGCGACGGAACTTGCAGAGAGTCCTCCTGCGCCCGCGCCGAGCGCCGAGCCCGACTCGATCTCCAGCGAACCGACGACACCCGCTCCGGCGCCCGTTCGCGAGACCGCTCCGACGCCCGTTCGCGAGACCGCTCCGCCCGCCGACCCGTCGTCCTCGAGGGTGGCGCGGGTCAGCGCACGTGGCAGCGCGGAGCGCGGAGACTCGAGCATCCCCTCGAGGCTCGCGCGGATTCGACAACGTCAATTCCTCGCCTGCTGGGGCGCGGCCGGCGGGCGCAGCGGGACGCGGAGGGTCCGGCTCTCCTACTCGAGCGGAGCCGGACCGTCGAGCGTCTCGTTGGACTTCACCGGCGGCATCGATCCCGAGGAAGGCCGGTGTCTCCGCGAGCTCTTCGAAGCGAGCGGGAGCGTCTCGGGCGACTTCGAGGGGCCGGTGGTCGTGACCGTGCGCGTGTGAGCCCGCCTCGGTCAGCGTGGCGACGGGACGGACACCCGCGCGAGCGCGGGCTCGAACGAGCGCTCCTCGCAGTCGAGCGCGGTCCCGTCGGCGAACAGAACGTTGACAAAGTCGATCCGCGCATCGAGCGCGACCATCGGGTGGTGCCAGATCCCCGGCGCGTACGTGATCGCGGTCGCGCCCTCGACGACGAACGCGCGCAGCGTCTCGGTCTGCGGCGCCACGGCGCCGAGCGCGACCACCACGAGATAGCGGCTCGCGTTCATCGGGACGAACAGCTGCGTCGAGCGCGGGTGACGCTCGAGGACGCGCACGTCGAGCGCCGTCCCATCCAACGGCGCACATCGGAACACGGACACCGTCGGGCGCGCGCTCGCCGGGCGCCCGTTCACGAGCGGCGCGAGGTCGTCCCACGCCGCGGCGGTCCCGTGGTTGGCGACGCGCGGGACCGCCGAGCTCGCGGCGACGACGTGACCGTAGTCCGCGTAGGCATCGGCGGTGATCGGAGTCGCGAGCCGCACGTCGCTCATGGGAGCTTCTTTCGCAGGACGGAGTTGCGCTTGATCCGGAACCCGAGCCGCTCGTAGAGGGCGCGCGCGCGGGCGTTGTCCGGCGTGACCTCGAGCTCGAGGGCGACCGGTCGCCCCGTCCACGGTCCGTCGGGCTCGCCGAGCGCGCGGATTAGGGCCGTCGAGAGACCGCGGCGGCGATGGGACGGCGTCACGTACAGCTCGTCGATCGTCACGACCTCACCGCCGAGCTCGTTCGACCACACGGCGACGAGGAACGCATAGCCGCGCACCGCGCCGTCTTCCTCGAGCACCAGCGCGACGCCGCGGAGGGGATCGCGACGCAGCGTCTCGAGCGTGCGCGCGTGGTGGCTGACCGGCACGGGCTCCGACCCGGGGTCTTCCTCATAGAGAGCTGCGCAAAGCGCGATGACGTGCGAGTCGTCTTCCGGCCGGGCGGATCGCCACATCCGCGCACCATAGCCGAGGCGCTCGTCCCGGTCTCGCGCGCGCAGCTCGACTCGACGGCGTGGTGCGTGAGTGCGACGTTCCTCCCGTGCAGCGCGAACCAGCGGGAGGGCGGCCGCGGCTCGGTCGCTACGACCTCCTCATGCCGCTCGGCGAGGGCGGGATGGGGGAGGTGTTCGTCGCGCGGCTGCGGGCGGAGCAAGGATTCGAGCGCTTGTTCGCGGCAAAGCGCGTCCGCCATGGCGCGAAGCTGAGCCCTCGCATGCAGACGATGTTCTTCGACGAGGCCCGGATCGCGGCGAGCGTGCACAGTCCATTCGTCGTGCCGGTCCTCGACGTGGGTCGGGACGAGCATGGCGTCCCCTTCATGATCATGGACCTCGTCCTCGGCACGAGCGTGGCTCGGCTGCGCGAGTCGTTGGGTCCGCTCGCGCTCGGACCGTCCGTCGCGATCGCGCTCGACGCCACCGCCGCGTTGGCCGACGCGCACGGCGCCACCGATACGATGGGAAGGCGCCTTGCGATCGTCCATCGTGACGTGACCCCGAACAACGTGCTCGTGGGCCTCGACGGACGCGCCCGGCTCACCGACTTCGGGATCGCGAAGGCGCTGCACACCGAGTGGCAGACGAGCGGGAACATGATCGTGGGGACGATCGGCTACTTCTCCCCGGAGCAGACCCTCGGCTCGGTGGATCAGGCGAGCGACGTGTTCTCGCTCGGCGTCGTGATCTGGGAGCTGCTCACCGACCGTCGGCTGTTCACCGGACCCAACCCGCTGAAGGTGCTCGAGGCCGTGCAGTCGGCGCCGATCCCCGTGCCTCATCAGCTCGATCCGCGGGTGCCCGCTGCGGTGTCCTCGGTCGTGATGCGTGCGCTCGAGCGAGACCGCGCCAAGCGTTGGCCGAGCGCGATGGCGATGCATCAAGCGATGCACGACGCCTTCCTGGTGACCCCGGACCACCGAGACGAGCTCGGGACGATGGCGCGCGCGCTCTCCACCGAGCTGCTCGAAGCGTTGTCGCGCGAGAGCGCGCGATCGATCCCGGCGCTCGTCGAGGAGCTGACGACCGAGACGGGTTCGCGCCGGCGGAGCCCCGAGCCGACGTCCGCGCCCCGCGCTGCCGCGATCGCCGCGCCGCTCGAGATCCCGCCGACCCGACGGGGCTTTACGGACCCACCCTCGACGAGCCCGGATGGCTGGACGAGCCCGACGGCGAACGGCGGATCGGCCCACGCGGTCGCGCTCGACGGGAGCGCGCCGACCACCTCGCTCGATCCCTCGCCGCTGCCCCCGTCCGCGAGCGACGCGCGGCACGTCGTCCTTCGTGGGCTCGCGCTGGGCTTCGTCCTCGGAGCGCTCGTGATGATCGCCGTGCTGATCGCGAAGGTGGCCGGGATCCTCTGAGTCGACGTCCGCTGCGTCGACCTGCTCGCAGGTGCGCGTCGGCCAGCGCACGTGACCTCGGTTCCTCCGACGGTCGACGTGGCACGCGTGATGCGGTGCCGCGCGACGGATCGAACCGCGCGCTACATCGCGCGCCGCGCGAGGAGGAACCGATGAGGAGCTTGGTGGTCGTCGCGGCGGTGGTGCTCGTCTGCACGCTCACCTCCTGTCGATCCGAGATCGGCGGCGCGCGCGCGCCGGTCGTCTACGGCGACGACGATCGGGTCGAGGTCTACGAGCATCCGTCCGAGCTGCTGCGCGACCGTGCGCGTGACAGCGTCGCCATGCAGCTGGCGGCGAGCCTCGTCGATCGGAGCCAGCCCGACGCGCCGCGCATCGACTGGACGCGGACGCTCGGCGAAGCGAAGGGTCTCTGCCCCGACGAGCGATTCGTCGAGCAGATCGAGCCCGGCGTGTGCTCCGCCGTGTTGATCGACGAGCGGCACGTCTTGACGGCAGGGCACTGCGTCGACGACCACACGTGCGAGACCGCGGCGTGGGTGTTCGGCTTCTACTACGACGCGCCGGACCACCTCCGCGAGCTCACCGCGGAAGACGTCTACACGTGTGAGGCCGTGGCTTCGCAAGACCTGTTGCTGGACTACGCGGTGATCCGGCTCGACCGTGCGGTCGCTGGCCACGCTCCCGCGCCGCCCGCGCCTCGGAGCGACATCGGGATGTCGCTCGCGTTGATCGGTCACCCCAACGGGATCCCGATGAAGATCGACTCGGGCGGCCACCTCACGTCGATCCGCGCCGGGAGCTTCGCGAGCGGCACGGTCGACGCGTTCGATGGCCACTCCGGGGCCGGCGTGTTCAGCGATCGCGGCGAGCTCATCGCGATCCTGCAGCGCGGCGCCGAGGACTACGCCGACGACGGGGAGTGCCGACGCGTCCGCGTGTTGGACGACGACTCCGAGGGCGAGCAGATGCTGTTGGTCGCGGCCGCGCTCCGCCGCTTCTGTGGCGAGCATGCGTCGTCGAGCGCCTGCGTCGCGCTCGCCGCGGCGGAGCCCGACGCGGGGGCGCGCCCCGACGCGGGGGCGCCCGCCGATGCGGGCGGGGCGCCGGCCCGTGGAGGGTGCACCGTCGCGCTCGGGGCAAACCCGGTCGCGTGGTGGCTGGTCTGGGTGCTGCCGATCGTCGTGCGGCTTTCCCGTCGACGGCGGCGTCGACGTCCCGCGTTCACGCGAGCTCACCGGTGGCCCGCGGGCGACGCGCCGCCACCTCGTCCGGAGCGGTGCCCGCGTTCCGAGCTCGGCGCGAGGGTGGAGGGTCCGGGTCGTCTGACCGACTGCGCGCGTGGTCGCCCGCGGTTGCCCGCCCGGGTGGTCGCGAGGACGAGCGAGGACTGATCTTCGATGCCGTCGAGCGTCGGCGTCGGCTCTGCTACTCTCCGGTCGTGAGCTCGGACCACACCGAACGAATCTGACGCGCACCCCGCGTCGCTCGCCTCGTCGTCCTCCTCCTCGGAGTCGAGCTGCTCGACGAGGCTGTCTCCGGCGTGCCCTACGTCGCGTCGGCGGAGGTGCGCGCGTCGTTCGAGCTCTCGTACGGCGCCGCGATGGGCTGGCTGTTCGTCCTGCCCACGCTCGTCGCGCTCGTCCTCGAGCCGCCGCTCTTCGTGCTCGCGGATCGCTATCCGCGCCGATGGTTCGTGCTCGGCGGGCTCGCCGCGATGGCGGCCGCAGCGTTCCTTCTGGCCTGCTCCATCGGTCCCTTCACGCTGAGCCTCGCGCTCTCGGTGATGTTCGTCGGGAGCGGGATGGGCGTCGGCCTCGCGCAGGCGACGCTCGTCGATCTCCACCCGGGCGAGGGCGCGCGGGTGCTCGCGCGGTGGAACCTCGCTGGCGAGCTCGGTGACATGGTGGCGCCGCTCCTCCTCGGTCTCTTCGCGTGGCTCGAGCTCGACTGGCGCGCCGCGTTCGTCGTGGTCGGCGCGCTGCTCGCGGCCTGGACCGCGTTCGGGCTCGCCCAGCGCTTCGAGGCGGAGGCGGAGACGTCGCCCGAGGAGGGAGGCGAAGAGCCCGAGCCGGGCGTGCTCGACGCGGTGCGCGAGGCCCTCGGCTCGCGCCGGCTCGTCGGGTGGCTCGGCGTCGCCGCGGTGTGCGAGCTCCTCGACGAGATCGTGGTCGTCCTCGCCGCGCTCCACCTCAAGGACGACCTCGGGATCGGGGAGATGGAGCGCTCGCTCGTGTTCGGCGCGGGCGTGGCCGGCGCGATCATCGGCTCGATCGCGTCCGAGCGCGCGCTCGCGCGGGTCTCGCCGATGAAGGTGCTCTTCGTGGTGAGCGCCGCCTGCTCGGTCGCCTTCGGGCTCTTCTGGATGTCGCACGATGTCTGGACGCTCGCGCTCGGCTTCGCCGTCGTGTGCGCCACCGCGGCGCCGATGTACCCGATCGCGCAGGCGGAGGCCTACGCGGCGCTCCCCGGGCGCTCGGGCACGGTGAACGCGGCGGCCCACCTCTACACGCCGCTCACCCTCGCGCTCCCGTTCCTCCTGGGCGCGCTCGCCGACGCGGCTGGACCGGGCGTCGCGCTCGCGGTTCTGATCGCACAGCCGCTCGTGCTACTCGTCGTGTCCGGGGTGCAGCTCTACCGGAACAGAGAGAGCACGCGTTGAAGGACTTCATCACGCGACATCGTCGTTGGATCGGCGGGCTCGGGGCGCTCCTCCTCGTGCACCTCGCGCACCGGTCGCTCCGCGGCGCGGCCGGCGCGATCGCGCGCTCGGCGAGCGTGATGGAGATCGGGCTGCGCGTCGTCCTCCTCCTCGCGTGCAGCCTCGCGCTCGCGCTGCTCGTCCGGACCTATCGCGAGGCGGGTGGACGGGTCGGCGCGCTCGCGTTCGCGGTGGCCATGAGCCTTGCGATCGTCTACGTGGTCCAGCTCGCGCGCGCGACCCCGCCGAACGCCGTGCTGCCCTCGCTCGCGATGCACGAGCCGGGGAGCACGGACGTCGAGCGCTACCCCGGCCGCCCGCGCGTACATTACCGGTTCAACGCATACGGCTTCCGCGGAGCCGACTGGTCGCGCGAGCGCGACGAGCGTCCGCGCGTCTGCCTCGTCGGCGACTCGTTCGTGTTCGGCTCGGGCGTCGAAGAGCGCGACACGCTGAGCGAGCGGCTCGCGGCTGAGCTCGGCCATGATCGTGAGGTGGAGGTGCTCAACCTCGGGGTGCCCGGGCACAACCTGCGCTCACACGTCGCGCTCACCGACCACGCTGCGCGCGTCCTCCTCTGCGACGTGATCGCGCTCGGGCTGACGCTCCCCAACGATCTCTCCCGCTTCGACATCAACAGCGAGGTGGTCCTGCGCTCGTCGGTCGGCGGCTACTCGTTCCTCGAGCTGCTGCTCGGCCCGGAGATCTCCGCCCTCGTCTGGAACACGAGCGCGCTGAGCGATCGCGTCGGTCCGGCCGAGCGCGAGGAGATGCTCGAGCAATGGGATCGGCTCGGCGCGCTGCGCGGCGGCACCGCTCCGCCGCTCCTCGTCTACAGCTACTTCCTCGCGGACGGAGTCCCGTGGGCGGAGCTCCCGCCGCTCCCCGGCGTCGCGCTCGCGCTCGAGTCGCCGCGCGAGGACAGCATGTTCATCCCGGGCGACGGTCATCCGAACCCGCATGGCAACCGCGTGCTCGCCACGTGGCTCGCCGGCGTGTTGCGCGCCGACGAGACGTTCGCCGCGCGCCTCTTCCGCTGATCGCTACTCGATCGAGTTGCAGCGCGCCTCGCCGAGGTCGACCACGTTGTTGTCCTCGATGCACTCGCGCGCCATGTCGCCCGAGTCCACCTGGATCCACACCTCGGTCGCGGTGGTCGGCGCGCCGACCCAGTCGATGCACACCACGGCGGAGCGACCGCGATCGATGTTGGTCATCGTAGTCGTGCGCCCGATCTCGGTGCCGCCCATCGCCGGATCGCCCTGGAAGAAGATCACTTCGATCCCGGGTCCCACCTGCACGTCGCCGCGGTTGAACACCTCGGCGCACACCCGGAGCACGGGAGGCGTCTCCCCGCAGCGCGCGTTGTCGGTGGTCAGCGTGTCGGCCGTGAGATCGGGCGCGGCCAGCGCGTTCTCGATCGGCAGGTTCAGGCGATACGTGTTGTGCGTCATCCAACTCGCCGGCTCGGGCGACGCGATCGCGCCCGCCGCGTTGACGTGGGTGATGTGGTACGTGTGCTGGTTCCAGATCGGCGCTGCGCCGACCCAGTCGTCGTCGGCGCTGGACCAGATCTCGACGCCGGGGATGCGCTCGGCCGCCGGGATCGAGTCGCCCGCGAAGCTGGCTTCGTTGTTCGCGGTGAAGACGATCTCCGCGTTGCCGTCGTTGTCGACGTCGGCGACCACCGGCTGCTCGGTGCGCGTGCGCGACGGATTCGGTTCCATGAAGATGACCGAGCCGTTCACGCCGTCGAAGACGAGGAAGTTCTCTTCGTCGTTGTAGACGACCTCGGCGCGGCCATCGCCGTTGAAGTCGAACACCGTCGAGCTCGTGACGTTGCTCGAGGTGTCCTCGGTGAGCGTCGCCCAGAGGATCCCCGCCGCGAAGCAGCCGGTCGGCATCATGGGGCCGAGGCACTCGGGATCCATCACCGCGTAGCAGTTGGCGCCCGCGACCCCGACCTCCATCAAGCCGTCCCCGTCGAAGTCCGCGACGGTCGGCGCGCCACCCTTGCCGGCCCCGCCCGACGGACAGCTGATCGCTTGGTTGAAGACCTGCATCCCGGTCTCGCCGTCATGGATGCGGAGACGGCCGTTCGCGATGCGGATCACCTCGGGGAGCCCGTCGCGGCCCGGCGTGCCGTCCGCCATGAAGAGGTCGGCCACCGCGCAGAAGCCGTCGTCCGAGTCGCCGCCCTGCCAGAGGATCGTGCCGTCGATGCCGGAGTACACGGTGCGACCCGCGATGAGCTCCTGACCGGGCGAGCTCGACACGACGTCCGCGACGCACGTCAACGGGCCTTGACCATTGACACCGCGCGTGCCCGTGCCGGTGAAGCGCACCGCGCCGGTGCGACCCTCGAGGACGACGCGGCCGACGATCACCTCGGGGATGCCGTCGCCCTCGATGTCGTGGATCGCCCACGACGCGTTGGTGGTGATCTCGCCGTTGGGCAGCGCCGACGCGGGGACGCGCCAGTACTCGCTCCCGTCGGCGTGGAGCGCGACCGCGCCGCCGCCGCGGATCGAGACGACCACCTCGGGTCGGCCATCGCCGTCGAGGTCCCCCGCCGCCGGGTGACAGTCCTGGAGGAAGCTCGGCGTCGCCACCGAGTCGTCGACGACCGGTCCGGTCCCGTCGCCCGCGAGCGTCATGATTGTGGTGTACGGCGGTCGGCCGCTCACCACGCGCAGCACGCCGGGTCCGAACGTTCCGTCCTGGTAGCTGAGGAAGAGGATCTCCGGCACGACGTCGGAGTCGAGCGGCTCCTGGATGAAGTCGATCACGACCGGCGAGTGGATCGCCTGCGAGTAGTCGGGGAACACGAGCCCGGTGGCGTCCCAGTGGAGGTCGAGCGCCGGGTTCGCGAACGGCTGCGCCGACGGGGTGATGCGACACTCCCCGGGCGGGAGCACCCCGCCGTCGCGATCGGTCGAGCCGTCGGCCATCCCGCCGCCGTCCATCCCGGTGCCGCCGCCATCGCGGCCGGTCGATCCGTCGACGCGCGCGCGACAGTGACCGTCGACGCACATCTGATCGGCGGAGCACATCGAGTCGTCACTACACGGGTCACCCTCGGGCATCGCCGAGCAGTCGCAGCCGGTGACGAGCCACGCGGCGACGGACACCGCGAGGGCGGCGCGCACACAAGACAAGGGGCGCATGAGACCTCCAGGGGACGGGGTCTCTATTCTACTCGCTGAGCAGCTCGGGGCGATCCGACAGCGTGCCGAGGCTGTCGATCACCGCGTCGGCGACCGCGAACCGAGGGCTCGGCTCCTGGGGGACCGCGATGCAGCGCATCCGCGCCGCCTTCGCGGCGATCACGCCGTTGATCGAGTCCTCGAGCACCACGCACGCGGTCGGCGGGACGCCCAGCGCCTCGGCGGTGCGCAGATACACCGCAGGGTGGGGCTTGCCGTAGGCCTCGTGCTCGGCCGAGCGGACGACGGGAAAGCGCGCGGTCATCCCGAGCGCTTCGAGCGTCGCGTCGATCAGTCGCCGCGGCGAAGACGACGCGAGGGCGAGCGCCAGCCCGAGCGTCGCGCAGAGCGTCAACGCTTCGTGCGATCCTTCGATCGGTGTCCCCTCCGCGCGTACGCGCTCGATCATCCGATCGACGATACGATCCACCATCGCGCTCGCGCCGTCCGGACCGTGGCCGGCGCGCGCGAGGTGATGGACGACCACCTCGTCGATCCGGAGCCCCGTCGTCTCGCGACACATCGCGTCGGTCAGCGCGATCCCACGGTCGGCGAACACTTCGATCTCGACCTCGCGCCAGATCGGCTCGGAGTCGATGAGGAGCCCATCCATATCGAAGATCGCGGCCCGCGGTGCGCTCATGCGGGCGGCTCGTACCATCGATGGGGACCCCGCGCATGGCTCGCGCGGGGACGTTCTCATGTCGCGCGAGCATGCGCTACGCTCGACGCGTGCGGATCGCGCTCTTCATGCTGACCGTGTGCCTCGCGCTGCCGACCGCGACGGTGCATGCGCAAGACCGTGCGTTGGCCGAGACCAGCTACGGCTACACCAACCTGGTCACCGGACGGCCGATCCACGTCCCGCGACACGGCGCGTGTCGCGAGCTCATCCGGTTCGGCTGGGCCGAAGCGCCGGCCCAGCGCGCGCGGATGCTCGAGGGCACGCGGCTCGACGCGCTCACGCGGTGCCTCGGGCCCGTGGTCGAGACGGGCATCTACCAGGTCATCACGCTCTCGCACGGTGAGAGCCGCCTCGTGATCCGACTGGAAGTGGAGCGAGGCCGCATCCAGCAGGCGATGGTCCACGTCGAGCGATTCCGCTCCGGCGAGGTCATCACCGGCTGCTGGTAGATCGAGCGCCGAGCGAGCGCGAAGCCGAGGGCCGTGCGCCGCTGAGGCGCGGCGGAGGCATCGGTGTCTTGCTTCGCGACTCTGGCGAGGGAACGGAGTCGGAGTCGAAAAACTCGGAAACGGACTCGGACTACTCGGACTCGGAAACGGACTCGGACTCGGAAACGGAATCGGAATCGGAATCGGAAACGGAATCGGAAACGGAATCGGAAACGGAAACGGAATCGGAATCGGAATCGGAAACGGAATCGGAATCGGAATCGGAATCGGAATCGGAATCGGAATCGGAAGTCGCCTTGCTCTCGCGTTCGCGTCGCGGACGCACCTCCTCGCTTCCTGAGCATCCTCGCTTCCTCAGTGATCGCTGAGTCGGAGATCGCGAGGGCGTCGGAGGCGGGGGCTTCGTCCTCGTGGTGCCCCCAGGGTGCCCTCCGAGCGCGCACCGCCTCAAGGAGGGCTGCGCCCCCAGCGCGATGCGCTGGCTTCGTCGCTTCGGTGCGCCAGGTCAAGCCTGGGAAAGGGGAATGCGATGAGTTGAGGAGCT
>JBFWYI010000002.1:0-288444 GCA_050186575.1 Sandaracinaceae bacterium
GCCGCGAGGACGTGCGGGCCAAGCTGGACGCCGATCCCTATCGCGAGCTCACGCTCCGCTCCTGAGCCGAGCGCCGCTAGCACGCTCCGCGGCTACTCAGCCAGGACGGATCCGTAGAACGGATACTTTCGAGGAGGAGCGACGCCGATGTGCGGCGTGAGAGCCGTTGGAATCGGTGACGGATCGAGGGCTCAGGACACTGACTAGCGGCTCAGCCGATGCGCACGTAGCGGAGGAAGCGGACCGAGTAGCCGCTCACCCGCTCGTCCGACTCCTCGAGGTGGCGGTAGCCCGTCAACGTTACGTGCCCTCGAGGCGCGCGGAGACCGTCGAAGGACAGCAGCTCGAACGCCTCGGGGCGGAAGAGCTCGATGAGCTCGCGGAGCGCGACGGTGAGCTCGAGCTCGTGGTCGTTGGTCTCGAAGCTCGCGTAGCTCCCGTGCGGCTCGGGGGTCACGTGGAGGGCCGCGTACGAGTCGCCGCGGAGCGCGTTGAACGAATAGCCGACGGGATCGAAGAGGTGCTCGTGCACGTCGTAGCCGGCGAGCGTCTGGGTGAGCGCGGCGCTCGCGACGAAGCGAGGCTCGGCCGTGGCGACGAACTTCGAGGCGACGGCCGGCTCGATGCCGTGCATGAGGACCTCGAGCGTGCGCTCGCCGGGCTCGGGCGTGTGCACGCCCTTGCTATGGAAGAGCGCGAGGCCGTGCGGGTCCGATGATCCGAAGCGGACCACGCGGCCGGGTACCCAGCGGGTGAGGCGCTGCGCGTCGTCGTCGAAGGACGACGCTTGGAGCTCGGGCCGATGCTCGTTCTTGCGCTCGTAGACGAGCAGGCTCACCGCGTCGAGGTCGATGTACGCGAGCGCGCGCTCGATCGCCCCGACGAGCGTGGTGCGGCCGCACGTGATCATGGTGAGGCGACGATCCGCGACGAAGAGGCTCGACTCGCTCAGGAGGAACGCGTCGATGTGCTCGCTCGCGCGGCGCCCGAGGATGTGCGCGCGCGCAGCGCCGATCACGTCGCGCCACAGCTCTTCGGGCGCGCGGCGGAGCGACGCGTGGCCCTCGCGCAGCACGAGCTCGAACTTCTTCTCGGGCCCTTCGAAGAACGACGTCATCGCGGCGGCGGGAGCGTATCAAGGCGCGGCCGGAGCGCGAAGCTTCGCGCGGATCATCCGCGGCCACGCCGCCGTCAGGATTCCTCGTCGACCTCTTCCCAGCCGTAGTCCGCCGCCTCGTCGTCCTCGGTCGGCTCGACGGGCTCGTCCGCCTCGAGCGGGCCGTCGTCCCCCTCCGGTTGCACCGCCGCGAGCTGCGCGACGAGCGCGCGGGCGGCGGGATCGTGGGGCGCAAACCGCGCTGCGCGACGCGCGTAGTCCAGCGCCAGCTCGGGGTGGCCCGCGTCGCGGTGATGCTGTGCGAGCGCGAGCGCGCGACGACCACGCTCGATCCGAAGCGCGCGCCGAGACTCCGCGCGGCCGGACGCGGGAACGCGATCTCGGCTCGGGCGGTTCACGGCTCCCTCGCGCGGGTCCGGCGCCGTCGCCGCCATCGGGTCGAGAGGCGAGCGACCGAGAGGAGCGGTGTCGTCCCGCGCGAGATCCGTCCGCGCCGAGGCGGACGGGTTCCGCGCAGTCTCGTGCGCGGTGTCGTCGTGCGCGGTGTCGTCGTGCGCGGTGTCGTCGCGTGCGGTGTCGTCGAGCGTGGTGTCGTCGTGCGCGAAGTCGTCGTGCGCGGTGTCGTCGTGCGCGGTGTCGTCGTGCGCGGTGTCGTCGCGCTGGACGGTCCCGCGCTCCGGGTCGTTCGGCGAGGCGATCGTGGGCGCGCGAACCGGCGAGGTCGGCGACGCATCGATCGCCGTGAGCGTGGGCTCCGGTCGGGCCGCGGCGGTCGCGAGGTCGTCCGATCCGATCCATCGGTCCGACCACGCGGCGATCGTGGCGCGCGCATCCGCCGGGAGCCGATCGTGGAACAGGAGCATCGCGCCGAAGCCGCCGGCCGCGCCCATCACGCACATGACGACGATGATCGCGAGCGGCGGCGCGACCCAGCTCGGCCGATGCGCCGCGGCGCGCGCGCGCTGACGCTCGGGAGGCTCCATGCTCGTCAACGCGTCATCCGGCTCGACATGCGCGGTGGGCGGTCGGGCGATCGCGCGCGACGGCGGGCGCGGGCTCGGCAGCGGGTTCGACGGCGTGGGCCGCGGGGCGCGGAGGAAGTCGCCGATCTTCCCGGTCTCGGCGTGCTCCGGATCCACCGGTCGCGCGACGCGGAGACTGCGCGTGACGGGCCGGGGCCCCGACGGCTCGTCGCGGCGCGCGCGCGCGGGCAAAGGAGGCGGACGGACGGTGCGATCCTTGGGCGCCACCGCGGCGACGAGCTCCTTCAAGCGCTCCGCGTCGGCCGGCGACAAGGTGGGCGTCGGCTCGCTGTCCCACCCCGGCTTCGGTCGCCGCTCGCCGACGCGCGCCGCGGCGAGCACCCGCGCGGCGAGCTGATCCGCGAGCGCCGCGATCTTCGCGGTGCTGGTGACCCGGAGCGCCGGCGCGCCCGCGCCGAGGCGTCGCTCGAGCGCGCGACCGACGTGCTCGGCGATCTCGCCGGGGGCCACCACGCGCCCGAACCGAGCGCCGGGCGCCGGCTCGGCGAGCCAACCGCGGACCTTGTCGACGAGGGGGGTCTCCGCGTCGGGGAACGTGATGACCGTCGCGCCGCAGGCCGCGGCGTCGTCGATGATCGCGCTCTGACGCGGGTGACAGATCACCGCGACGCGACGCTGCCGCGTTGCTTCGAGCTGCGCGCGCAGGGTGTCCCATCGCACGGGTCGTTGCACCCAGAACAGCACGTGGCGGGCCGGTGGGGTGCCGTCCGCGAGCTCGCGCACCACCGCGCCGCGTCGGCCCAGCGCGTGGATGAGCGCTTCGCCGCGCCGCGGCTCCTCGCAGACGAGGAGGAGACCGCCCGCGTCCGGATCGCGTTCGGTGGGCTCCGATCCCCGGGCGTGGAGGTGGCTGAGGTCCGCGTCGTACGACACCTGCGCAACGGACGGCATCGCTCGCAGCGAATGCAGCGGCCGTGCCGACGCGCGGGTGGGCTTCGCGAGGGCGAGGTGTCACCGGGGAGATCCACACGAGCGTGCCGTGGCGTCGCGCGGTGGTGACGAGCGACCGACGGCGATGCGGGCGCTCCAAACCCGTACGATCGCTGTCCGACAGTGATCTGGGGGCTCCAAACCCGCACGATCGCTGACCGACAGCGATCTGGGGGCTCCAAACCCGCACGATCGCTGACCGACAGCGATCCTGACGGTTCAAACCCGGTCCGATCGCTGACAGTTACCTATTCACTATTTTCTTTTAGTGATTCGGTAACGACCGAGGGAGGAGTGGGGGTTCGGACCGCCACGATCGCCGTGCCGAGCGCTCGCGCGGGGTCTGGAGAGCCGCGGAGGGAGAAGGAATCGGATTCCGGTGGATTGCGCTTGGGAGGCGCAGCCGGTGTCGGATCCCATGCCCCTGCCCGTGCCCCTGCCCGATTCGGTGTCGGGGTCCGTGTCCGATTCCGATTCCGATTCCGATTATTCCGATTCCGATTCCGATTCCGATTCCGATTCCGATTCCGTGTCCGATTCCGTGTCCGAGTCCGTTTCCGATTCCGAGCCCGCGTCCTTCGCGTCGACGTTCATTGCGATCGTCGAGGTAGAGGGCTCGTCCGTTCGGGTGCCCCAGGGTGCCCTCCGAGCGCCCCCCGCCTCAAGGAGGGCTGCGCCCCCAGCGCGATGCGCTGGCCTCGTCGCTTCGCTCCTCGTCCTAGACCCGGCGCGCGCTCGGAGGGCGGCGGGGCGGCGTGAACGGACGAGCGCGCGACGGGCGCGCGCTCGGGACGGGCACGCTGGAGGTCGAGATGACTGAGTTTCGGATCAGGGCGCGGATCGAGAGTCGGTTCGGGGTGCTCGAGGATGCGGTGCGGTTGGTCGTGCTGGTGCGGCCGCTGGTCGCGGAGATCGCGAAGCACGACAGGTCGCTTGCGGGTCAGCTGCACAAGGCGGCCGGCTCCGTGTCGGCGAACGTCGCGGAGGGGATGCATCGGCGCGGAGGTCACCAGCGCGAGCGCTTCGAGACGGCCTACGGCTCCGCGCAGGAGGTGAAGACGCACCTGCGGGTCGCGTGGGCGTCCGAGATCCTGTGCGGCGGAGAGCCGGCGTTCGATCTGGCGGACAAGATCGCGGCGTCGATCTGGCGCTGTCAGCATCGGCGGCGCTGAGACACCTCGGCGGTCGCAACGAGGGTTGCGACCGCCGAGTGCGATTCCGTGTCCGATTCCGTGTCCGATTCCGTGTCCGATTCCGCGTCCGATTCCGTGTCCGAGTCCGATTCCGATTCCGTGTCCGATTCCGTGTCCGATTCCGTGTCCGATTCCGTGTCCGATTCCGTGTCCGATTCCGTGTCCGATTCCGTTTCCGATTCCGTTTCCGAGTCCGATTCCGTTTCCGGTCGGAGCCCACGCCCATGCCCGTGCCCGATTCGGTGTCGGTGTCCGTGCCCGTTTCCGTTTCCGTGTCCGAGTCGGAGTCCACCGCGCTTCACCCACCGCTCGCCAAACCCACCCCGCGAGCCCCTGGTACAGTCCGCCGCATGGACGATCGGCTCCCCGTCACCGTGCTCTCGGGCTTCCTCGGGGCCGGCAAGACCACCCTGCTCAACCACATCCTGACCAACCGGGAGGGTCGGCGCGTCGCCGTGATCGTCAACGACATGAGCGAGGTGAACATCGACGCCGCGCTCGTGAAGGACGCGGTCACCCTCAGCCGCCGCGAGGAGGCGCTCGTCGAGATGAGCAACGGGTGCATCTGCTGCACCCTGCGCGACGACCTGATCGCGGAGGTGCTCGGCCTCGCGCGCGAGGGGCGCTTCGATGCGCTCCTCATCGAGTCGACCGGGATCAGCGAGCCGATCCCCGTCGCGCAGGCGTTCGCGCACACGATGGAGGACGGGACGAGCGTCGAGGACGTGACGCGCGTCGACACGATGGTGACCGTCGTCGACGCGTCCACGTACCTCACGATGTACAAGGCGGAGGATCGCCTCGCCGATCGCGGGCAGCAAGCGGGCCCCGACGACACGCGCACGGTGACCGACCTCTTGCTCGATCAGGTCGAGTTCGCCGACGTGATCATCCTGAACAAGACCGACCTCGTCGACGAGGCGGGGCTCGCGCGCCTCGAGGCGACGATCGCGCACCTCAACCCCGGCGCCGAGCTCGTGCGCGCGGTGCGCAGCCGGGTCCCGCTCGACAAGGTCCTCGACACCGGTCGCTTCGACATGAAGAGGGCCAAGCTCAGCGCGGGCTGGCGCCGCGAGCTCGAGGGCGAGCACGTCCCGGAGACGCTCGAGTACGGCATCTCGAGCTTCGTCTACCGCGCGCGCGCGCCGTTCGATCCGAGGAAGCTGCACACCTTGTTGCGCGGCTCGACGGGGTTCGAGGGGGTCCTGCGCGGCAAAGGGTTCTTCTGGATCGCGACGCGCCCGGCCGTGCTCTACGTGTGGGAGCAGGCCGGCACGCAGCGCGAGGCCGAGCCCGCGAACTCGTGGTGGGCGCTCGACGCCTGGCCCGCGACGGAGCGCGAAGACGGCTGTCCGCCGCACCGATGGGAGCCGCCGTACGGCGATCGCCAACAGGAGCTCGTGTTCATCGGCATCGGGATGGACGAGGCGGGCATCCGCCGGCGCCTCGATCGGTGTTTGCTCGACGACGCGATGACCGCGAGCGGACCGTCGACGTGGTCCCTCCTCGAGGATCCGTTCCCGCCGCTGAGCGAGGAGTTCAAGCGCGACCACGAGCTCTGACTCGCTGCCGCGGCGTACGGTCCCCCCGCCCGCTCGCGGGAGGGGGTTAGGGGGAGGGTCGTCGAACGAGTCCGCGGCACGCCATGCGGGTCCTCGTCCGGTGCCGCCCCCCGCGGCGCTCAGCCGGCCGGGAACGCCTTCTTCTCTTGTCGCTCGACCAGCGCCTCGAGCTCTTCGCGCGTGACGCCGAGCCGCGACGCGACCGCGTGGGCGAGCGACGTCGGCGCCACGCCGGGGACGAACTGGTAGGTGGGCTTCTCGTCCTCGTCGAGCTCGACCTGGAGGAACTCGAGGCGCTCGACCTTCTTCTCCTCCTCGAGCTCACGCGCGGCGTCGAGGAAGTGGGTCGTCACGAGGACTTGCGGGCGTAGACGCGGGAGGAGCGAGATCACCATCTCGAAGATCGCGATGCCCTCGCTCGGGTTGGTGCCGCTGCAGAGCTCGTCGAGGATGACCATCGAGCCGGGCTCGAGCTGCTCGAAGCACTGGCGCACGCGGACGAGCTCGGTGCCGAGGCGGCCCTCGCGCTGATCGGCGGGGGCGCCTTCGACGAGCGAGACGAACATGGTCGGCGCGTGAGTGAGCTTCGCGCGCTTGGCGGGGACGAAGAGCCCGCTCTGGCCGAGGAGCTGGCTGAGCGCGACGGCCTGGAGCATGCGCGTCTTGCCACCGGAGTTCGGGCCCGTGACGAGGAGCAACGCGTCGTGCCCGCTCGTCTCGATGGTGCAGGGGACGGGGACGATGTCCTGGAGGAGCAAGAGCGGGTTGAAGAGGCCCTCGAGCGCGAAGCCGCCGCGCACCTCGGGATCGATGGGGGCGTCTTCGATCTCGGGGAGGCACACCTCGAGGCCGGCCTTCTCCACGCGGTCGCGGAAGCCGAGCGCGCTGAGGTAGAGCTCGACGTGTCCGATGAGCTCGAAGCACGGCAAGATGACGTCCTCGAGCTCGCGAAAGACGTCGTCGATGACGCGGAGGAGGACCTCGCTCTCCGTGTACTGATAGCCGCGCAGCCACGCGACGAGCCGCGACCACACGCGCTTCCAGGGCGAGAGCACGAGCGGGTTCTCGCGGTTCTCGCTCGCCGCCATGAGGCGGAAGTCGCGGATCTTGCCGTCCGAGCCGAGGACGATGCGCACCTCGTTGACCGCCATGTTGCGATCGAAGTCGAGGAGCTGGCTGAGGCGCGTGTACGCCTCGGACTCGCGGACCTCGTGCGCGAACGTGTGCAAGCGAGACAGCGCGCTCGTCGCGGAGGCGAGGCCTTCGTCGGCGTGATCGAGGAAGCTCTTGAGCGCGCCGAGCACCTCGACCTTGCGGCGGATCGTCTCGCCGGGGCTCATCGGGCGCTCGTCGAGGAGACCGCGCAGCTCGCGGAGCGCGACGTAGACCTTGGAGAGCGCGCTTCGGAGCGCGTCGTCGCCCACCAGCTCGCGCAACACGCCTTGCCGGGTGTCGACGTCGCGGCGCTCGAGCGGCGGGTGGCTGAGCATCGTCGCGAGGTAGCGCTGCGACGGCTCGTAGGTCGTGCGATCGATCCGGATCGTGAACGAGCTCGCGAGGAGCTCTCGGAGGAACAGGCTCCCGCCGAACACCTCGGGATCCCAGCGGCTCTCCGCGACGGGCGCCTCGTCGACGGCCTTGCCGAGGAGGCCGCCCGCGTCGCCCGACTCGAACGCGAAGCGCACCGCCGAGCGGAGCAGCTCGACGTCGATCGTGACGAGCGGCGTGTGATGGACGAGGTCCACCCAGCGCTCCGCGCGCTCCACCTCGCGCAGCGCGACCGCTCTACGCTCGGGCGCCACGAGGGACGCCTCCGCCGCCGCCGCGAGGGACGAGCGGGCGCGGCGCTCCATGAGCGCGCGGCGCCGTTGGGACCGGGACTGGGCCACCGTGGACCCGGTTCGTACCACCCGGGCCCCGGGGTTGGAAGCGCGAGGCGCGAGCGCGGTCGTCGGCATGCGCAGGAGGACCCGCGGCGGCGAGCGAAGTTCCGCCTGATTTAGGCGCCGGGCATCAGCTCGTCCGCGACGCCCATCGCGGTGAGATAGTCGGACAGCGTGCGGCCCGGCGACTCGGGGAACACGTCGGGGAGCGGCCTCGCCTCGCGCATGCGA
Organism: Sandaracinaceae bacterium; assembly: GCA_050186575.1. Lineage (GTDB taxonomy): Bacteria > Myxococcota_A > Polyangia > Polyangiales > Sandaracinaceae > JAUHXR01. The sequence continues at coordinate 7,960 of JBFWYI010000002.1, forward strand.
TCGACGCGGAAGTTGCGGAACGCGACCCGCAGCTCGCACCACGCGGTGAGGGTCCAGGAGCTGCCCCAGAAGAAGAGGCCGAGCGGCCAGACCACCCGCTCGGTCGCGTCGCCGTCGCGGTCCTCGTACGCGATGGACAGCTTACGGCGCTCGACCATCGCGGTGCGCACCACGAGGAGACGCTCGCGCGCGGGATCGGACGCCGACGGTCGCGGCGCGTAGAGCGCGGCCTCGCCGAGGAGCGGGCGCATCGACTTCGGCAACACGCCTTCCACCTTGCTGAGCACGCGCTCCGCCGCGCGCGCGAGCTGGACGTCGCCGAACGCGGCCGCCACGCGAGCCCCGAGCACCAGCGCCTGGATCTCTTCCTCGTCGAACATCAGCGGCGGGAGGTCGTAGCTCTTCTTGATCGAGTAGCCGACGCCGGCCGCGCCCTCGATCGGCGTGCCGGACGAGACGAGATCGCGGATGTCGCGATAGATGGTGCGCTCCGAGACCTCGAGCTCGGCCGCGATGGTCTTCGCGGTGACCGCGCGGCGCCGCCCGCGCAGGAGCTGGATGATGCGAAAGAGTCGATCGGCGCGCCGCATCGTGGCGGGAGGATACGTGCTCGACGGCAGCGCGAGGACATCGATCGGAGCCTAGACCCTCCCCCTGACAGGGTGGTGTCGAGAGAGCGCGCGGAGCTGGTAGCTTCGACGCGTGGCGGACGAACCGGTGGCGGACGAACCGGTCGCGGACGAGCCCGTGGCGGAAGAGCCCGTGGCGGACGAGCCCGCGCCGGAGCCGCCGAAGGCACCGGCCGCATCGGCTCGTCGCGCGCGGCTCGATGCCGCCCTGCTCTTGCCGATGGCGGCCTCCGTGCTCGTCTACTCGATCAACTTCGGCGACTACTGGGTCTCCGACGACTACGACCACCAGTTCCTGCGCGGGATGTCGTTCGCGGACCTCTGGACGATGCTCACGACGCCGGGGCGGCCCGGCGACTTCTTCCGGCCGCTCTCGCGCGTGTCGATGGCGCTCGACTACGCGGTGTTCGGTCTTCACCCCGAAGCGTCGCACGTGATCAACGCGCTCCTCCACGGCGCGATCGCGACGATGGTCACCGCGCTCACGCGCCAGCTCGGCGGGACACGACGCGTCGCGGTGCTCGCCGGCGTGTTGTTCGCGCTCCACCCCGGACACCCCGAGGCGGTCTCGTTCCTCGGGTCGCGCTTCGATCTCGTCGCGGCGTTCTTCGCGCTCGCCTCGCTCCTCGCGTACGTCCGCGCGGATCATCGCGGCTCGCGCGGCTGGCTCGCGGCGTCGGTGGCGCTCTTCGTGGCCGCCATCTTCAGTAAGGAGAGCGCGCTGCTCCTCCCGCTCGCGTTCGCCGCGTACGAGGGGCTGGCCGCGCGCGCGCGCCGATGGTCGCGCGTCGCCTACAGCGTCGCTTGTCTTGCGATCTACGCGGTCTATCGCATCAGCGTGCTCGGCTCGAGCGGCGCCTACGTGTCGCCGACCGGGGAGCTCCGCCCCATCCCGCACTTCGGCGTCGACTACGTGACGGACGCCGCGCTCTTCACCGTCTATGGGCTCGTCACGCCGATCAACCGCGAGCTCGCCGGCGACTACACGCTCCCGTTGATCGTCGCGCTCGCCGTGCCCGTCGTCCTCGTGCTCGCGGTGTCGCTGTTCGATCCCGTCTCGTGGCGCGCGCGCGCGTTCGCGGTCCTCGCGCTGATCGCGTGCCTCGGCCCGCCCTCCGCCCTGTTCGCGCCGAGCGGGCTGCTCCAAAACCTCGAGGGCTCGCGCTACCTCTACCTCCCGTCGGCGCTCTTCTCGGTCGCCCTCGCCTTCGCGTTCGGCGCGCTGCCCCGCGCGTGGGCCAGGAGCGCGATGGGCGCGGTGATCGCGCTCTACCTCGTGACGTGCATCGCGCACGCGATCCCGTGGTCCCACGGGTCGCGCCTCGCGCGCGAGACGATCGCGACGATCCTCGAGCGCTGCCCAGGCGAGGACCGCACGCGCCCGTCGATCCTCGTGTTCGGCCCGCCCGACAACGTGGATGGCGCGTTCGTGTGGCGCAACGGGTTGATCGCGGCGCTCCAGACCCTCCATCCGCAGAACCCCCACGTGTTCGTGGAGCGGAGCGAGATCCCGAGCGACCTCCCCGAGCATGAGCAATTCGACGTGCGCGAGTACGCGCGCGACGGCGAGACCTGCGTCTTCCGCTGGGACGCCGCGACCGAGCAGCTCGAGGATCGCACGTGGGTGCTCGGCGAGGTGGATCGCCCCTCCTTCGATCCGGACGCGGAGTACCCGCCGATCACCGCGTGGCAGGTGGTCAACGGACGCGCCACGGAGACCGACGGCGGCGTGATCGTCGAGACCGACGACCCGGACCCGTACCTCGTCTCGCCGCCGCTCCCGCTCGGCGTGGCCGCGGTGCGCTTCCATCTCGCGGTCGAGGCGTCCGGCGAGCCGAGCGGTCCGCTCTTCGACGCGTTCTGGACGCTCGAAGGGGATCCGTTCGATCCCGCGATCCATCGGCGCTCGTTCGTCATCCCGCCCGGCCCCGAGGGCGGCGAGGTGACGGTCGGCGTCCCGCTCGGCGATCCGGACGAGCTACGCGCGACGCAGCTGCGCATCCGCATCGACCCGATGGCGTACCCCGGGCGCGCCACGATCACGGGGCTGCGCTACCTGGGCGAGTTCCGGACGGTTCCGCGCGACGCGCGGCCCGATTGAGGGCGAGCGTGCCTGCGGCGGCACCTGAAGGGGAGAAGAGATCAGAAGGCGGAAAGGTGAAATTCAAATAGCCCCCTTCCCCGCTTCGCCCCTCCTCTCCTTCCGGTAGGTTCGGATCGACCCGCTTCTCGTCGGTTCGGAGCGAATGAGGCGGGACGGAGCGAGCCTCATGAGGCATCCTCTTTCGCCCATGCGTTCGGCGGTGCCTCGCGTCTCGATCGTCGTCCCCGTCTTCGATGGCGTGGCCTTCCTCGATGAGCTGTTCGCCGCGGTGCGCGGGCAGACGATCGCCGACTGGGAGCTGTTGCTCTTCGACGACGGCTCGCGCGATCGCAGCCTCGCTCGATGTCGCGACCTCGCGGCGAAGGACCCACGCGTGCGCGCGTTCTCGCACCCCGGGCGCGCGAACCGCGGGCAGCTCGCGACGCGGGTCGCCGCGGCTCAGCACGCGCGCGCGGACGTGATCGCGATGCTCGATCAGGACGACGTGTGGGAGCCGACGTACCTCGAGAAGCACCTCGCGCGCTGGGCCGAGGTCGCGCCGCGCGGCGTCGTGTTGAGCTACGGGCCCGCGCTCTATTGGCACCCCGACGATCCGGCGGCGGACTACGTGCAGCCGATGCCGCCCGGTACGCCCGGCGTGTTCGAGCCGCCGACCCTCCTGTCCAGTTTTTTTGCGAACGAGTACGCGGCGACCCCGCTCCCGAGCTGCTCGCTGATCCAGCGGCACGCGCTGCTCGCGGCGGCGCGGTTCGGCAGCGCGGCCCAGGGGAGCCAGTGCGAGGACCAGTACCTCGCCTGGTTCATCGCCGCGCGCTGGCGCATCGCGATCCACGATCAGCCGTGGGTGCGCTATCGGCGCCACGACGGCTCGGCGCTGTTGAAGGCGCTCGCGATGCCCGAGGTCGCGCGGCGCGCCGAGGTCGCGTTCCTCGAGGACGCCAAGCGCGAGGTGAAGCGGATCTATCCCGACCACCCGCTCGTGCGCCTCCGAGAGATCGACGCGCGCATCGCGAGGCTCCGCGGCGCCGGCGCGACGACCGAGGGCGAGCCCGCGCCGACGCGAGCGCGCGTGCTCGAAGCGCTGGGCAAAGCCGCTTCCTTCGTGCGAAGCACGGCGCGCCGCACGCTCCGGGCGAGCGGGGCCCGCGCGCGGCTCGGCATCGGCGTCACCCCGCTGAGCGACGAGTTCGGCGAGGACCGCGGGACGCCGCTGACCCGCTACTACGTCGAGCAGTTCCTCCGGCGCCACGCGGGCGACGTGCGCGGCGCGTGCCTCGAGTTCGAGGGCGACGACTATGTCCTCCGCTACGGCGCCGAGCGCGTGGAGTCGGTCGACGTGCTCCACCTCGACGCGTCGAACCCGCGCGCGACGATCGTCGCGGACCTCACGCAAGCGAACGACCTCCCGTCCGACCGCTTCGACGCCATCGTGTGCACGTTCGTGCTGCACGAGATCTTCGACGCGCGCCGCGCGGTGCGCGAGCTCGCGCGGATCCTGCGACCGGGCGGCACGGTGCTGTTCGCGGTGCCCCACGTGACGATGTGCGAGCCGCGCTACGGCGAGCGCTGGCGCTTCACCGTGCAGGGGCTCACCGAGCTGCTCGAGGAGGCGTTCGGATCCGGCGCGGCGGAGGTGGTCGCGTACGGCAACTCGCTCACCGCGGCGGCTCAGCTCCGCGGGCTCGTGGCCGAAGAGCTCTCGCCGGACGAGCTCGACGTGCACGACCCGCGCTTCGCGGTCGTGATCTGCGCGCGCGTGCAGAAGCCGCGACCGATCGCGGAGGCGGCGCCGACGGCGCGCGCGCTCGCCGCCGCGAAGGCGAGCGGGCGGGCGCTCGTGCTGCTCTATCACCGCACCGCGGAGCTCGAGCGCGATCCGCACCTCCTCAGCGTCCCGCCGGAGTCGTTCCGGCGACACCTCGACGTGATCACCCAGCTCGGTCAGCCGCTGAGCCTCACCGAGCTCGCGCAGGGCATCGAGCGCGGGGCCGTCCCGCATCGCGGCATCGCGATCACGTTCGACGATGGCTACGCGGACAACCTGTTGAGCGCGGCCGGCGAGCTCCGCCGCTTCGGCGTCCCCGCGACGATGTTCATCACGTCGGGACAGATCGGCGCGCAGCGCGAGTTCTGGTGGGACGCGATCGATCGCTTGCTCCTCGAGTCGGTCGAGCTCCCCGATCCGCTCGTCATCGAGGCGGGCGATCGTCGACTCACCTACTCGCTCGGCGAGCACGCGCGCTGGAGCGAGGCGCAGCTCGAGAAGCACCGCGCGTGGAACGTGCTCGACGCGGAGTCCCCGACGCCGCGCCACGTCGCGTTCCGCGAGGCGCTCGACGCGCTCCGCCCGCTCGACGACATGGCGCGGAGCGCGGCGATCGCGCAGCTCACCACCGCGATCGGGATCGAGCGCGCGGCGCGCCCGTCGCACCGGCCGATGGACGTGGGCGAGCTCCTGCTCCTCGGGCGCGATCCGCTGATCACGATCGGCGCGCACACGGTCACGCACGCGCAGCTGTCCGCGCTCCCGATGGCGGATCAGCGCGCCGAGATCGCGGACTCGCGCGCGTGGCTCGAAACGACGCTCGACCGTCGCGTGGGCACGTTCGCCTATCCGTTCGGGAGCGCGCGCGACTACGACCGGACGAGCGTGTCCCTCGTCCGCGAGTGCGGCTTCTCCGCCGCGTGCGCGAACGAGCCGGGCGTCGTGACCACCGCCACCGACGTGCTCGAGATCCCGCGCGTCATGGTGCTCGACTGGAAAGAGCATGAGCTCGCCGAGCGCATCGAGACGCACTTCCGCGCCGGCTGAGCTCGAGGCGTCAGCCCGTGAAGCGCTTGGCGAACCGAACCGCGCGGACGAGCACCGCGCGCACGCCGGCGCGGGAGAGCGGACGCGGTGGGGAGGGCGCCGGAGCCGTGTCCACGTCGTTCGCGGTCTCCATCTCGGCGGTCGGCACCTCTCCGACGCGGGCGAGCTCGCGGCGAACGCGCGTGAGCATCGCGTCGATCTCTCTTTGCCGGGTGAGGTCGTCGTCCATTCGGGCGAGGAGGAGTATCGCACTCTTCACGCGACCGAGGGTCGGGCGTGAAGGTCCTGTTCGTCACCCACTCCGCGAACTGGGCGGGCGCCGAGAGCACGCTCTACGAGCTGCTCCGTCGGATCGACCTCGAGTCGTTCGACCCGACCGTGCTCCTGCCGGCGAACGGAGTCTTGGAGGACCGGCTCGCCGCGCTCGGGGTGCCGCTCGGGTTCACCCCGCTCGTCCCCTGGATCGATCGCAGCGCGACGCGGCACTGGGAGCGCTTCGGGGACGGCCTGTCGGCACGGGTGTCCGCCCTCGCCCGCTGGATCGAGCGCGAGGAGGTCGAGCTCGTGCTCACCAACAGCTCGGTGATCGTGGAGCCCGGACTGGCCGCGCGCTGGGTCGGCGTGCCGCACGTCTGGAGAGTGCACGAGACGTTGCATGCGCACCGCAACCTCGCCCATCGACTGCCGCTCGAGGCGTCGTTCGCGCTCCTCGACGCGCTCTCGGATCGCGTCTCGTGCGTGTCTCAGGCGGTGGCGGACGCGCTCACGCCGCACGTCGACCCCGCGCGCATCGAGGTCATCCACAACGGCGTCGATCCGATCGGCAACGACCGCGCGAGCGCGCGCGCGAAGCTCGGCGCCACCGACGAGCCGATCCTGTTGTTCACCGGGACGGTCAGCGACGAGAAGGGGGCGCCGCTCCTCGTGCCGGTGATGACGCGCGTTCGCCGCGCGTTCGCGAGCGCGCGCTGCGTCCTGGTCGGCGCCGACGCGGGCGCGCAGGAGCAGACGAAGCGGCTCGCGCGCGAGGCGGGGATCGCGGGGGCGTTCACGTTCCTCGGGTTCCGCGAGGACGCGCGCTCGCTCGTCGCGGGCGCGGACATCGTGCTCCTGCCGTCGCGCGTCGAGTCGCTGCCCACCGTGGTGATGGAGGCGATGGCGGAGGGCGTCGCGGTCGTCAGCTCGCGCACCGGCGGCGCGATCGAGCTGATCGAGGATGGGGTGAGCGGTCGCCTCACGGAGATCGGCCAGCCCGAGCCGATGGCCGAGGCCGCGATCGAGCTCCTCCGGGACGACGCGAAGCGCTCCTCGATCGCCGAGGCGGCGCGGGCGCGCGCGCTCCGGATGTTCAGCGGCGACGCGTACGTGCGCGCGTTCGAGGCGTCGTTCCGCGAGCTCGCCGAAGCGCGCGTGGACCCGAGCCCTGCGAGCGCGGTCGCCCAGCTCATCGACGCGGTGTGCCGCGCCAGCGCGGCCGGCGAGCTCGACGCGGAGGCGCGAACGAAGCTCGTGACCGAGGCGGCCCGCGCGATCCGCCGCCCGCCGCGCTGACCTCTTCGATGGCGCGTGCCGCAGCGCGCCGCCGCCTGCTAGGTTGCCGGATGCGCTGCGCTCGCCTCGCGCTCCTCGCCGCGCTCGGCCTCGCCGGGTGCGGTGACCCGAGCCCCGCCCCGATCGACGCGGCCTCGCGCGACGCGGGCGTCCCGATGAGCGGTGTCGACGCGGGGGACGTCGCGGACGCGGGCGCGACCGACGCGGGCGAAGCGGGCGGCGACGCGGGGACTCCCACCGACGCAGGCTCGGACGCGGGAACGGCGGCGAGCCCGCAGGTCGGCCTCCTCCTCCGCGACGGCGAGCCGATGCCGTGCGCGGATCCGACGGTCGTCTCGGAGCGGGACGAACGCCGCGTCTACTACGTGTACTGCACCTCGATGGCGCGGATCTGGCGGACCGAGGACTGGGATCGCTTCGACAATGTTCGTTCCTCGACGGAGCTCCGGCTCGGCGCGATGCCCACCCAGAGCCAGGCGCTCGGATCCTGGTGGGCGCCCACCGTGATCTACGCCCCCGGCGCCGCGCGCTACGTCATGTGGGTGTCGGTGCCGGATGCCGACGCGCAGCGCGTCGACGGACGCTGGGACACGCGCTCGCTCGCCGTCCTGTCCGCGCCCGAGCCGACGGGGCCGTGGCGCTTCGAGCGGATGGCGATCGATGCGGCGCGCGGCGATCAGTTCATCGACCCGATGTTGTTCCGCAACCCGAGCGGCGGCGGTCACTTCGTCTATTGGAAGCAGTACGGCAGCGGCGTGCCCTCGCGCATCATGGGGTCGCGCGTCGACGACGCGTGGACGGGGCTCAGCGGCGCCGAGGTCGAGATCATGAACGGGTACGGCGGGCCGGGGACGTGGGAGGACAACGTCCGCGAGAACCCGGCCGTCTACATGGACGACAACGAACGTTTCCACATGCTCTTCTCGGGCGCTCACTGGGCGGACTCGTCCTACGCGACGGGCCACGCGCTCAGCAACTGCGGGCCGCTCTGCACGACGGCGGGCACGGGGTGGCGCATGCGCGAGAGCGGCGACCGCGGCGTCCTGCACGTGATCCAGGCGCGCGATCTCCCGAACCGCTTCGCGCACGGTGGACCGGGCGGCGCGGTGTTCCAGGACGACCTCGGCACGTTCATCGTCTACGCGGCGGCGGCGCGCGGGCCGGACGACGCGGCGCGCTACCTCATGCGCGACGCGATCGCGTGGATGAACGGGGCGCCCTACGTCGACCGCGCGGGACATCACCCGAGCGGGTACTGAGGATCGGCGACGCTACGGCGCGGTGAAGTGGCCGCCGACCCAGTGGGCGCGGTGACCATCGATGCCGAGCCCGACGTCGCCGCGCTCGATCGCCCCGCCTCCGTCGCGCGTGTACGCGAAGCTCCAACCCGCGGCGGGCACCGCGAAGACGTAGTCGATCCCCGCGCCGCCGATCACCCGCGCGTCTGGGTGCAGCGTCTCGGGATCCCACGCGGGGTTGCAGTCGTTGCTCGCGCGAGGCCGATTCAGGTCGCCGGTCACGATCACGTTGAGCCCGCGATCGTGCTCGCGCGCGACCTCGTCCTTCAGCGTGCTCCACGCTTGGCGCCAGTAGTCGCGACGCTGCGCGACGTTGGAACCGCACGACCACGCGCTCGCGATGAAGTGCGTGTTCACGAACGAGAGGTTGCGATCGGCATAGCGCGCCACGGTGACGAAGCGCGTCGGGCTCACCCCGGCCCACCCGGGCGACGCGAACACGGCGCGGACCACCGCGGGATCGCCGACGCCGCGTGCGCTGACCGGCACCTTGACGAGCTCGGAGCCGCCCGGTCGCGTCCCGCGCGGATGCTGGGTGACCCACGGCGAGGTGAAGCGCGCCTCGAGCTCTTCGATCTCGCACGTGCCGCACGGATCGCCTTCGCCGATCTCCTGCCAGCCGATCAGCCGTGGGCCCGCGCGCGCGTCGATCGCGTCGGCCACGCGATCGAGCGCCGCCACCATCTCGGCCCGGTTCGCGTAGCTGCGGCCGATGTTCGCGGTCGCGAACGTCATGTCGACCTCGAAGTGCGGATCGACGCCGATCGATCCGGCGTCGACCGGCGCCGCGCCCGCGTCCGGAGAGGCCGCGCCGTCGATCGAGCCCGCATCGGCGAGCGAGCCCGCGTCGTTCGGCGAGCTCGCGTCGTTCGTCGAGCCCGCGTCCGACGTCGCCATCGATCCCGCGTCGTGGGGGGCGCCGCCCGCGTCCTCGTCCGTGCTCGACGATCCGCAGCCCCACGCCCCGACCACCACGACCGACGTGATCAGGCCGGCGAGCCACCGCTCCTCGCGCGCGCGTCGCTGCATCGAGGGAGCGTGTCCGGGGTCGGTGCGCCGATCAACCACCCGACGCTCAGCCGGTCATCACCGCGTCGAGCAGCACGTCGCGATGACGGCCGACCAGGCGGTCGGTGTCGAAGTGGCGGACGAACATGCTGCGGTTCTTCCGGCCCACGCTCGCGGTGTGATCCGGATCGTCGACGCAGCGCTGGATCGCCGCGCCGAGCTCGCCGGCGTGAGCGGTGTCCACCAGCGTGCCGTCGTCGGGGTGACCGACCACTTCGCCGACGCCCGGGAGCCCCGGACCGATCACCGCGACGCCGAACGCCATCGCCGACAATAGCGCGCGCCCGAACACGCGCGGGCCTCCGTCGCTCGTCACCACGAGATCGCACATCGCGATCGCATCGAGCAGATCCGCCGGCGGACCCGCGCGCTCGATCGGATACGCCTTACGGCCGCGCGCTCGATACACGATCGGCCGGCCGCGCACCGACCGCAACGCGACGTGCGCAGCGTGCGCGAGCGGCCCATCGTCGGGTCCCTCGTACACGATCACCCGATCCGCGTCGGCGCAGCCGTGGCGCGCGCGGAGCTCCCTCATGTCGTGAGTGCGGCGAAACGCGTCGAGCCTCCCGCGGCTCGCGCCGATCGGCAGCGCCACGAAGCGATGGCTCCAGCCGTCCGACACGAACCCGGGGACCGAGTGGACCGACGGCAACACGACGCGCGTCGCGGCGGCGAGCGCGCGATGCACCAGCTCGTGCGCGGCCGGCGATCCTCCGAGCTCGGCCGCCACCTCCGCCGGGCCGCCGCGGAGGTTGAGGTACGCGACGGACGGGCAGCCGAGCTGCCGCGCGAGCTCGATGCCGAACAGCCCGCCGGACCCGTGCGCGAGCACCGCGTCGATCCCCGACAGGCTCGCGAGGTCGATGCGGCGACGGATCCGCTCGCGGAACGAGGGCACCGTGTCGTCTTCGATCGCGAAGCGCTCGCGCACGCGCACGAGCGCGAGCTCGGGAGAATGCGCGAGGTGGAGCGCACAGAGATCCGAGAGCTCCGAGCCGGCGTCGTCGTCCGCCAGCGACGAGCAGATCGCGATCCGGAGGCGCGGAGGCGCGAGGGGTCGCGACGCGACGCGGTACGGATCGATCTCGTAGCGGAGGCCGTCGACCGCGTAGTTCGGGTCGAGCGCCGGATCGCGCAGCGCGCGGTGCTCGTCGACGAACGCGATCTGCTCGCGCTCGTCGCTCCCGCGGCCGCGCGACGCCGCGCCCACGTGCTCGAGCTCGGCGCCCGGCGCCATGAGCACGCGATAGCCCGCGCGCCGGAGGCGCAAGCAATAGTCGATGTCGTTGTAGTCGACGCGGAAGCGCTCCGCGTCGAACCCGCCGAGCTCGCGGTAGAGCGCGGTGTACGTCAGGAGGCACGCGCCGGTCACCGCGGACACCTCGCGGGTCAGGTGCGCGATCCCGCCCGGGCCGCCGGCTCCCACCGGCGCGCGCCGCATCAGGTGATCGGCGAGCCCGCCGTGCGGTCCGACCGCCACGCCCGCGTGATCGATCGTCCCGTCGGGACTGAAGAGCAGCGCGCCGACCGCGCCCACGTGGCGCTCGCCCAGGTGCCCGACCATCCGGGCGAGCCACCCCGGCGCGATCGCGCACGCGTCGTTGTTGAGGACGAGCATCGCGGGCGTGTCGACGTGCTCGGCCCCGAAGTTGATCAGCGACGCGAAGTCGAACCCGTCGCGCGGCGCGGTCGGTCGCACCACGCGCACGCGCGGGTCGCTCGCGAGGTCCCTCAGGTACGCGAGGGTGGCCGGCTCCTCGCTGCGATCGTCGACCACGATCACGCGCAGCGCGTCGGCCGGTACGGTCCGACGCAGGCTCTCGATGCAGCGCTCGAGGAGGTCCACCCGCTCGCGCGTCGGGATCACGATCGTCGTCGGGACCCGAGCGAGGACCTCGTCGCTCCACACCACCTCGATGGCGCCGGGCACACGCGGGTGTGCGCGTGGCGTCGCGACCTCGCCGTGCCCGCGCCGGGCGAGCGCGCGGCGCACCGCGTCGAGCGCGGCGTCGGATGGACCCGACGAGCTCGGCCCGCGCGGCGCGAGGCGATGGCAGAGGACGTCGGCCACGTGATCGATGCGCGCGCGGCTCACCCCCTCGCTCAGCCGCAACCACAGATCGTACGCGTGCGCATCACCCGAGGCCGCGTCGTAGCCGCCCGCCGCGATCGCGGTGCTCCGCCGTACGAAGCCGAGCCGTCCCACCGCGTCACGCGCGAAGAGCAGCGACGGGCAGAACGGGTGCTTGAAGTCCGGCGCGCTCCGCGTGCCCGCGCGGTCGAGGTGGTCTTCATCGCACGTGAGGATCTCGAGATCGGGGATCCGCGCGAGCCGCATCGCCACGTGCGACAACGCGTGCGGCGCCAACCGGTCGTCGGGATCGATCAGCGCGACGACGTCCTCCATAGAGGATCGCAACAGATGCTGCGCGGCGGCCGCGCCGGCGACGGGAGCCTCGTGGATCGGAGCCTCGTGGATCGGAGCCTCGTGGATCGGAGCCTCACGGATCGGGGCCCCGTGGATCCGGATCCGTCGATCGTCCTCGGCGAGCCGAGCGAGCGCGCGAGAGAGATAGGCGCCCGAGGTCCCATCGTCGAGCACGTGCAGGGTCCATCGACGGTGGAGCTGCGCCCGGACCGACTCGATCGCGCCGAGCGCGCGGTCTGCCGCAGCGTCGCGGAGCGGTAGCAGGAGACCGAGCGTAGCCTCCGCCTCGGCGCGCACGCGCGTGGCATCGGTGATCCGGGCGCGCAGCTGCGGCGTGAGGTGATTCGTCTCGCACCAACGCGCGTACGCGAGGGCGCGCGCCACCTCGTCGGGCGGGCGGCCCTGACGCGGTGAGGGCTCGGCGGGGTCGGCCGTCTCGAGCGTGGCGAGGTCGCGATCGTCCTGGTCGCCCGGCGCCGGCCCCCGGCCCCACCCCAACGCCGCGATCCGCGCGCGGGCCTGGTCGCGTTGGGCCCGCGCGGCGCCCGAGATCTGCAATGCGCGTTGCGCGAGCGGACCGGACTCGAGCATCGACGCAGACACCGGGCTGCGGAGGCTCATCCAGCGCACGATCGCGCCGCTCGCGAGCTCCACCCAGTACTCGAGGTCGACGTGCCCGTGCGCCACCTCGTCCGCGGACGGAGCCGGCAGCGTCGCGCGAAACCCTGCGCGGTCGGAGCCCGGGACCACCGTCTTCATCGCGCTGGCGACGTCGGGGCGGGCGACCCCGAGTGTCAACGGGACATCCTCGGCACCACGCGCGATCCACGCGCGGAGCACCGGCACGGGCTCGGCGACCACCCATCCGCTGACGGTGAGCGGCGCGTCCGCCTCGATCGGGGTCTTCGCGGTCGGCGCGTCGAGCGCGCCGCGGATGATCTGGCCCCCGGCCAGCGCGAGCTGCGTCCACGCCGGACCGTCCGCGTGATCGACCGGGACATGGGCGCCGCTCGCGAACGCGCGCGTGCCATCGGCGAGCGTGGCCCACACCTCCACGTCGAGCTCGCGGACGCGCTTCCCGAGCACGACCCAGGTCTCGAACCAGAACCGGGCGGCGCCTCCGTCGTTGCCCCGCAGCGCCTCGCGCGCTTCGAAGGTCCCGTGGCCGTGCAAGACGAGCCGCGCGCCGATCGGCGCCGCGCCGCGCGACGCCACGTAGCCATCGAGGCGGACGCGCCCGTCGGTCGCGACGAGGCGGCCCGTCTTGGGGACGGTGAGCGCCCCTCGGACGCTGGACGAGTTCGGGAGGGAGGACACGGCTTCGCGCGGGAGCGAGGATGTGCTCACTCGGCTGGCCCGCGTCAAACGTTCTCCGGGCGCGCTCTGATATCGTCGACCGAGAGGAGCCCGACGAAACGGTGAGCGCGGATCGCGAAGCCCCCCTCGTTACGGTGGTGATCGTCAACTACGAAGGCGGCGAGGATCTCGCGCGCTGCGTCGACGCGTTCGCCGCGAGCGACTACCCGAGCGTCGAGATCCTCGTGGTCGACAACGGCTCGCGCGACGGCTCCCACCGCGCGCTCGGCCCGTGTGAGCGTCGCCTCGTCGTCCTCGAGAACCCGATCAACGGCTACGCCGCCGCCGTCAACTTTGCTCTCCCTCATGCGAAGGGCGAGCTCCTCGTCATCGCGAACAACGACGTGTTCGTGGATCGAGGGTGGCTCGGCGCGCTCGCGCGGACGATCACCGACGACGGGACGATCGGCTGCGCCGCCGGCAAGCTGCTCTTCGTCGACGGCCGCATCAACAGCATCGCCCACCGTGCGCTCGACGACTTCTACTGGGAGGACGAAGGCTTCGGCCAACCCGACACCGGCCAGTACGAACAGGCCCGCGACGTCGAGGGCGTGTGCTGGGCGGCGGTGATGTTCCGGCGCCGGTGCCTCGACGCGATCGCGCCGCTCGACACGGACTACGTGCTCTACGTCGAGGACGTCGACGCGTCGGTGCTCGTGCGCGAGGCGGGCTGGCGGATCCGCTACGTGCCCGAGGCGATCGCGCGTCATCGCTTCCACGGCTCGAGCGAGGGTCCGTCGCTCGCCGAGCACTTCTGCGATCGGAACCGGCTCCAGTACGTGGCGAAGTTCCATCCGAGCGAGCTCGCGCGCGCGATCGGCACATCGCGCTTCCTCGAGCGCGGTGAGCTGGACGCGCTCTACCAGGCGAGCGCGCTCGCGCTGACCAAGGCGCACGAGCGCCACCCGCCGAGCGTGGCGGAGCGCACGGAGCGCGATGTGATCGCGACGATCGAGCGCCTGCTCGGCCCGCTCGCCGCCGCGCACCTCCCGCGGCGCGTCGACGCGATCCGAGGACGCCGCCGCATGTCCGTCGCGTTCTACGACCACGCGCTCCACGTCGTCGGCGGTGGTCAGCGCTACGGCCTCGAGATGGCGGCGCGGCTCGCCGATCGCTACGACGTGACGCTGCTGACGAGCCAACCGATCGACAAGGAACGGCTCGAGCGTTGGTACGGCGTCCCGCTCTCGCGCTGCGCGCTCGAGATCCTGCCGCTCGAGGGGTTCGATGACCCGCGCGAGGTGCCCGACGTCAACGCGGTGGGCCCGCGCGACCGAAACCCCTTCGACGCGGTGGCGGCGGCGTCGGAGCGGTTCGACGTCCTCGTGAACGTCAACATGCTCGCCCTCATCCAGCCGCGCTCCCCGTTCTCGATCTTCCTCTGTCACTTCCCCGACATCCGGCGACGCGATCGCTTCGCGGTGGACGACTACTCCGCCGTGCTCGCGAACTCAGAGTACACGCGGCGCTGGACGCGCGAGCGCTGGGGCATCGACCCGCACGCGATCCTCTACCCGCCGGTGGCGATGGAGGCGCCAGCGCGGGACAAGGAGCGACTCATCCTCGCCGCGGCTCGCTTCGAGTCGGGTGGCAGCAAGAAGCAGCACCTGTCGGTGCACGCGTTCCGGAGCCTGCTCGCGGCTCACCCCGAGCTCACCGAGGGGTGGCGGCTCGCGCTGGTCGGCGGGAGCATCGAGCAGAATCCATATCTCGATCGCGTCCGCGAGCTCGTCGCCAGCTCGACGCTGCCGATCGAGCTCCACGTCAACGTTCCTCGCTCGGCGCTGGGCGAGCTCTACGCGCGCGCGAGCTTGTTCTGGCACCCGTGCGGCCTCGGCGAGGACGACCCGCACCTCTGTGAGCACTTCGGGATGACGACGGTCGAGGCGATGCAGAACGGGTGTGTGCCGATCGTGTATGACGGCGGTGGGCTCGCCGAGATCGTGGAGCACGGCGAGTCGGGCTACCGCTTCGATCGGTTGGGCGAGCTGGTCGACCTCAGCGCGCGGCTCATCGAGCGCGACGCGGAGCGGTCACGGCTCTCGGCCGCGGCGCGGCGACGCGCCGAGCGCTTCTCGCGCGAGCGCTTCGGCGGGTGGGTCGACGCGTTCTTCGATCGCCTCCATCGCGAGTACGCGGCCCGTTCGGCCCCCGATCCGCGCGCGCTCTCGGCGGGGGAGCTCCCGACCGATCTCTTCCTCTGCAAGGCGGCGCGCGAGTCGGAGGAGTGGCGCGCGACGCGAGCGCGGGCTCACCGTGGGGCGGAGCACATCGAGCTGGACCTTGCTACGGTGCCCTCGTGATCGAAGAGCGAGAACGCTATGCCCTGCGCTTCGTGATCGTTGAGACCACGCGCCGCTGCAATCTGCGCTGCATCCACTGCGCGGTGAGCGAGGAGAACAACGAGGGCGGTTACGTCTACGAGGACCTCCCGTTCGAGGGGTTCGCGCACCTCTTGCCGATGCTTCGCGAGCACAAGCCGGAGGTGCAGCTGTCGGGGCACGGCGAGACGACGCTGCACCCGCGCTTCGAGCGGATGCTCGAGGAGACGCTCGCGGCCGGGTGCACGGTGCGCCTCCAGACGAACGGGACGAACCTGTCGCAGCGCGTGATCGACATGCTCGTGCGCCACGGCGCCGCGCTGGTGGTGGTCTCGCTCGACGCCGCGGAGGCCGAGCTCTTCGAACGCATCCGTCGTCGATCCAACTTTCGGAAGATCGTCGGCAACCTCGAGCGGCTCGCGGAGGAGAAGAAGAAGCGCGGTGTGGATCGGCCGCGCCTCGCGATCGAGTTCGTCGCGATGCGGCAGAACGTGGATCAGCTCGCCGACGTGATGGCGCTCGCACACCGCCTCGGCGCGTCCGAGTTCGCGATCACGGAGCTCAAGGAGTACCCGCTCACGAAAGGCCAGACGCTGGCCGGCGACGTGGCGATGGTCGACGTCGCGCGGACCGCGCGCGAGCTCGCGGAGAAGTACGGGATGGACCTCCACCTCCCGCCGATCCCCGGCAACGAGGTCGTGGGCGTCGAGCAGCTCACGCTCGACCGTCGCGATCCGGCGAGCTACCGCGGGCTCAAGAAGACGTGCCGCGAGCCGTGGGAGCGCGCGTTCGTGCAGTACAACGGCGACGTGTGGCCCTGTTGTTGGATCTCGGAGTCGTACGGTTCGTTGACGAAGCAGCCGTTCGACGCGATCTGGCAGAGCGAGCGCTACGAGACGCTGCGCGCCGCGCTGGCGAGCGACCGACCACCCGAGACGTGCGTGAACTGTCCGGTGTACGGCTGGGAGCCGCTGACGGAGACGTGAGCAACGCGGGTTGCGGAATCCGAGTCTGAGGCCGATTCCGATTCCGATTCCGATTCCGAGTCCGTGTCCGAGTCCGAGTCCGAGTCCGAGTCCGTGTCCGTGTCCGTGTCCGAGTCCGTGTCCGTGTCCGTGTCCGTGTCCGTGTCCGCGTCCGCGTCCGCGTCCGTGTCCGATTCCGAGTCCGATTCCGATTCCGAGTCCGAGTCCGAGTCCGATTGATTCCGTTTCCGATTCCGTTTCCGTTTCCGATTCCGTTTCCGATTCCGATTCCGATTCCGTTTCCTATTCCTGCGCGTCAGCGTTGATTGCTGTGAACGTGGGGGGGGGCTCGTCCGTTCGGGTGCCCCAGAGTGCCCTCCGAGCGCACGCCGCCTCAAGGAGAGCTTCGCTCCCAGCGCTGCGCGCTGGCTTCGTCGCTTCGCTCCTCGTCCTTGACCCGGCGCGCGCTCGGAGGGCGGCGGGGCGGCGTGAACGGACGAGCGCGCGACTGGCGCGCGCTCGGGACGGGCACGTCGGAGGTCGAGATGACTGAGTTTCGGATCAGGGCGCGGATCGAGAGTCGGTTCGGGGTGCTCGAGGATGCGGTGCGGCTGGTCGTGTTGGTGCGGCCGCTGGTCGCGGAGATCGCGAAGCACGACAAGGCGCTGGCGGTTCAGCTGCACAAGGCGGCCGGCTCGGTGTCGGCGAACATCGCGGAGGGGATGCACCGGCGCGGCGGGCACCAGCGCGAGCGCTTCGAGACGGCCTACGGCTCGGCGCAGGAGGTGAAGACGCACCTGCGGGTCGCGTGGGCGTTCGAGATCCTGTGCGGCGGAGAGCCGGCGTTCGATCTGGCGGACAAGATCGCGGCGTCGATCTGGCGCTGTCAGCATCGGCGGCGCTGAAGCACCTCGGCGGTCGCAACGAGGGTTGCGACCGCCGAGGCCGATCACGTGCACGTAAGTGCACGTGCCCCTGCCCGACTCCGACTCCGACTCCGATTCCGTGTCCGATTCCGATTCCGATTCCGATTCCGTGTCCGATTCCGAGTCCGATTCCGAGTCCGATTCCGAGTCCGATTCCGAGTCCGATTCCGTGTCCGATTCCGAGTCCGATTCCGATTCCGTGTCCGATTCCGTTTCCGTGTCCGATTCGACTCCGTGTCCGCGTCTGCGTCGAAGCGGCTACTCGTCCTCCGGCGTGAGCCTCCGGCCCTCTCGTTTGCCGTACATCAGCCAGTGGTCGGCCGCGTCCATCCCCGCGCGGGCGACGTCCGGGTTCGCTTCGAGGTAGCGCGCCGCATCGAACCCCTCCGGCAGCTCGGGACGTGGAGGGCGGAAGCGCTCCACGAGGTTCGCGTCGAGCGGCTGGCCCGCGTAGCGCGGCGCGACCGACTCGCCGGTGCGCACGTCCACGACCTCGCGGAACTCGACGCTCCCGTAGAGCGGATCGCTCCGCATCGGCGTGAAGTAGACGCAGTCCTCGAAGTAGTAGTGCGTCACCTGGGACCAGCGCGTGAGGCTCGGGTCGCGCTGGGTGTCGCCGCCGTGGAGGAGGTTCGCGGCCCAGATCAGCGCCTGGCCCTTCTTCGCGCGGAAGCGCTCGGTCTCGAGCTGATGCGCCTCGATCAACCCGCGCCAGAGCGGCTCGAACGAGGCTTGCGACGTCAGCGTCTCGTCCCTCGCCGCACAGCGGCCGATGTGCTCGTTCGTGAACACCGGGAAACGGTGGCTGCCCGGCACGTAGACCAGCGGCCCGGCGTCCTCGTGGATGTCCTCGAGCGCGACCCACACGCCGCACATGAAGCGCTCTGGCACGCAATGGAAGTGGACGGCGTCGGTGTGGAGATGTTGCTGCGTGCCGACCGGGAACGTCAACGTCTGGAACGGGAACGCGGGCCGTCCGTAGAGCGCGCCCAAGAGCTCGAGCACGGCGGGGTTGGCCGCGATCCGGCGCGTGTCCTCGTCGAATGTCCACGCATCTTGCACGCGTAGACCGCTGTGATCCGCGTACCCACGATCGCGCCAGTCGTCCCACGCGAACTGCGGCCCGAGGTGCCCCTTGATCCGCGCGATCATCGCGTCGAGGTCGGGCTCCACCAGATCGATGATCGCGTAGCCCTTCTCCCGCAGCTCGCGCGCGACGCGGATCGTCGGCTCGTCGAGGCCGCGCTCCACCACGAGCTGCTCGAAGAACGGCGACTCCACGAGCGGGACGCCGGGGAGCAGGTCGGAAAAGCTCACGCGTCGGTCCCCGCCAGCTCTTCGATCGCGCGCGCCGCGCCGTTGGTCAGCCGCCGCATCGCGAACCGTCCCGCCGCGCTGAGCGTCTGGCGCGCCCCCTCGCGGGTGAGCCGCGCGCGCAGCTCGAGGGCCTGACGATGGAGCGTGGTGACGGGCCCGGGCGGCCACTCGATGTCGATCCGTCGCTCGCCGCCGGGCGCACGTCGAGGCGCGCTCACGAGCTCGATGATGGGCGCGAAGCAGAGCTCCGGCTTCACGCGCTCGCGCACGAAACGCCGCGCCTGGATGCCGCGCGCCACGAGATCGTCGGGATCCTCCATGCACTGCTCGATCACGAAGCGCAGCGTGGTCAGGTCGCTGCACGGTGTGCCGCGCGCGACGCCGGCCATGATCAGCTCGTGCCCGAGCTCGGTGAGCTGGCTGACCACCACCGGCAGCCCCGCCGCGAGCTGCGCGACGAGCGCCGGCCGATCCGCGATGCACCCCGCGTACGAGAATCGATCGATGAGCAACGAGACGTGCGCACGCGCGAGGTACGCGAGACGCTCCTCGGGGCCGACGCCCTCCACGAGCTCGAAG
Source organism: Sandaracinaceae bacterium (assembly GCA_050186575.1). GTDB lineage: Bacteria > Myxococcota_A > Polyangia > Polyangiales > Sandaracinaceae > JAUHXR01. Next base: position 27,317 of record JBFWYI010000002.1, read on the forward strand.
CGATCGTGGAGGCCCGACTCGATCGCCCGGCGCGCCATCCGCGACCACGCCGCGCGCGACGCGGGATCGTCGCCACCGCCGAGGCAGAGCGCGCGCACCTCGGGGTGCTGGACCATCACCATCTCGAGCGCGTCGTAGAGGACCATCGGATCGCTGAGCCCGTGGAGCGCGCGGTCGAGGACGAGCACGAACGGCTCGCCGGGCTTGCGCGCCTTGCGCTCGATGTCGCGCAGAGCGGCGTGCTCCTCCGGATCGAGCGCGGCCGGCGCGAGGTACACGAACTCGAATCCGTCGTTCGGTCCGACGAGGCGTCCCGCGAGCCCGAGCTGGCCGATCAGCACGTAGCGATGCGCGTGCGTGCGGACGGTGAATCGGTCACCGCGGAGCAGCACGGGGACGAGCTTGCGGTGCGCGTCCATCGCGCGGTCGACGTCCGCGCCCCAGTAGAGATCGGTCTGCGCGCGGCTCATCGGATCGCCGCCGAGGTCGCAGTGGAGCGGGCGCGCTCCGGCCACGTTCACCGCGAGCGCGCACGCGTCGAGATCCACGCCCACGATCGCGCCGGGATCGAACGCCGCGATCTGACGGTGCACGAGCTCGGGTCGCTCGTGGAACGTGTGCTCGCTGAGCTCGAACACGCTGATCCCGCGCCGCTCCGCGCGCGCGCCGTCGGCGTGCCGGCTCACCGCGAAGAGCTGGACCTCGTGACCGGCCGCGCGCAGCGCGCACGCGATCCGGAACGCGCGGCGCGGAGACTCCCCACGGGTGTGGAGCGGATCGGGACCGACCGGCCCTTCGCCGAGGACGAGCACGCGCGTCATCGCGCAGGGCCTTCGGAGCGCAGCATCGCGCGATGGTAGTCGACGGGGCGCGCGGAGGCCGCCCCGATCGCGCGTTCCCGCACGCGGCGGTCCGAAGCGTGCACCCGGCTGCACGGTCGCGCCCCCGGAGGCGCGCGCGACCCCGAGGATCCGGGGCCCGCCACGCCTGGTACGAGGCTCGCGAAGAGCCCGGGACATGCCGCGAACAGCCGGTCCCCGCCGCTACCGCTCCGACCCCGCGACCTCTCCGCTCGAGCACCTGTGGTTCCGAGGGCTGCGCACCCTCGCGCGCGGGATCGTCCGCTCGCTCTACCGCCTCGAAGCCAAGGGCCTCGAGCACATCCCCGAGCACACCGGCGCGATCGTGGTGGCGAACCACGTGAGCTTCATCGACTGGCTCATCGTCGGCGCCACGTTGCCGCGCGTGCCGCGGTTCGTGATGCACCACCATCACTTCCGCTACCGCGCGCTGCGCTGGTTCTTCCGCGCGTCGCGCGTCATCCCGATCGCGCCGCGCAAGGAAGACCCCGAGATGCTCGATCGCGCGCTCGATCGGATCGACGAGGCGCTCGCGCACGGGGAGCTCGTGCTGATCTTCCCGGAGGGACGCATGACTCCGCACGGAGAGCTGTCCGCGATCCGGCCCGGCGTGGAGCGGATCGTCGCGCGACGACCGGTCCCGGTGATCCCGGTCGCGCTGCGCGGGCTCTGGGGGAGCTTCTTCAGCTGCTACGGCGGGCCTCCGATGCGCAAGCGACCGCGTCGTCTCTGGGCGAAGGTCCAGGTCGTGGCCGACGAGCCGATCGCGCCGACGGAGGTCAGCGTGGATCGGATCGCGCACGCGCTACGCACGCTCCGCGGCGCGCCCTGCTGAGCCCAGCCGCGCTGGAACGAGCGCAGCTCGCGCTCGCCCCACACCACGGACGGACGTGGCACGCCGGCTGCGGGTGGGGGTCGCATGGCGAGGGCGCGATGCTCGACCGTGGTCGGCGGGACCTATCAGATCCGCCATCTGCTCTCGCGCGCGCCCCACGCGAGCGTCTTCCGTGCCTACCACCGGCGCACGGGACGGAAGGTCGTGATCAAGCGGTTCGCGCCGGAGCACTCGGAGGGCCCCCTCGGTCGGCGGGCGCTCCGTGAGGCGCGCATCGCGTCGCAGCTCGGCCACCCGCACGTCGTCGCGGTCGTCGACATGGGCCGGGAGAACGACGGCTCGCTCTACGTGGTGTTCGAGGACCTGCGCGGGCGCACGCTCGAGTCGTTGCTCCGCGACCATGGCCGGCTCGGCCCGCGGGAAGCGCTCTCGCTCCTGCTCCCGATCGTGGATGCGTGCGCCGACGCGCATGCGCAAGGCGTCATGCATGGTGCGATCGACCCGAGCCACATCGTCGTCGTCGAGTCGGCGGGGACGAGGAGCGCCAAGCTGATCGGCTTCGGCCGCGCCGTCTCGCTCGAGATGAGCCACGACGGCGCCGCGCACGACGAGCGCGCGCTGCGCGACGTGCTGATCCTCTGTCTCACCGGACGGAGCCGCGATCCGGCGTGCCCGCTCGGCGCGAGCGGGCTCCTCGATCCGGCGCTCGCCGTCGTGGTCGACCGCGCGCCGTGCGGGCTCCGCGCGCTCTACGACGCGCTGCGCGCGATGACCGAGCCGCACGGCGCGATCGATCGATCGAGCCACGCGGACATCGCGGCCCTCGAGCGTCCGCCGGACTCCGCCGTCACGAGCTTCGGCGGCGTCGCGATCGCACCGCCGCCCGACGCGGGGAGTCCGGACCGGCTGGAGGTGACGATCGTCGAGGACGCGACCGCCGATCGGACGATCGCGGACGCGGCTCCCGACGCGCTCAGCGGCCCGACGACGCGTTGGCGCGCGCGGGCGCAGCTCCGGATGCTCGAGGCCAGCCTGATGATGATCGCGCTCGCGGCGGCCAGCTTCGCGGTCGGTTGGTGGCTCGCTTGACGCGCGCGTCCCCGCTCGGGAATTCCCGAGCCGGCGGCAAGGCGAAGCGGAGCCGACGGCAGGGTGGAATTGCGCCAGATGGAATTGCGCCTTCCTCCGGCGCGTAGGCTGACGCGAATGCGCCGATCTGCCGGAGCCCTCGCGTTCCTCGTCCTCTTCGTCGCGCGGCCTGCGGCCGCCCAGCCGAGCCTCGCGTGCACCCTCGAGGGGACCGGTCGCTTCGACGCGATCCGTCTGCCCCTCGGCGACGCGCCGCCGCTCGAGCTCTCGTTTCGGCGGACCAGCGCGCGCGTCGAGGTGTCCGGCTCGGACGAGGCGCGCATTCAGACTACGGAAGGGTTGTTGCTCACCGGGACGATCGCGGCGAGCGGGATCTCCGCCGCGCTTCGAGCGCCCGTCGAGCCGAGGCCGGGCTTGTTGCGGCTCCGCCCCGGCGTCCCCGTCACGCTGCGCCGGCTCGCCCCGCTGATCGTCGACGCGACGCTGACGTCGGGGCTGACCGTCGAGGGCCTCGAGGTCCCCTGCGACGCGCTCCGTGCCGGCGAGCCCGAGCGCACCCCGGAGTGGGAGGCCGACGCGCCGACCCGGGGCGCGCTCGTCTCGCGCGGCGACGCCCTCACCCTCCACCTCGCGCCCGACTCATCGGTCACGCTCACGCTCGCGGTCCGCGCGCTCCGCCTCGCCGAGGTCGAGCGGCGCGGCGGATGGATCCGCGTGCGTCGCGACTTCATGTCCGGCGCCACCGTGACGGGTTGGGTGCGCGCGAGAGACGTCACGTCCGGCGCGCTCGAAGCGTTCTCCGAGATCGGACAGGGGAGCGGCGGTGGCCTCGGGCTCTGCGGCACCGGTCGCCGCGACGCGTACCTCGGACCCGCGACGCTCACGCGCGGCGCCGCGATCCGCGAGAGTCGTGACGGTCGCGCGTATGCGACGGCGGGGCGCGACATCCAGCTCCGAGAGGTCGCGATCGCGATGAACGACGGGTGGGCGCAGATCCTCCGCATCGACGGAGTGGAGGACGGTGACGAGTGTCGGCAGGAGCTGTCGCGCCTCTGGGTGCGCGTCGAGGACATCCGGCTCCCGCACGGCGCGCGTCCGCCGCGGACCGCGCGGCCCTAGACCCTGAGGCTTGCTCGCAACACCGTCACGGCGCGAGCGTCGTCTCGCTCTCGATGCGGTCGTGACCCGTCGCCCCAGCGATCGTCGCGACCATGCTCGAGCTCGCGGGGATCGGCCGGACGAGCTCGACGTTGAGGTCCTCGGGAGCGTCGCTCACGCGGTCGGCCCAGCCGCTCGCCCACTCCATGACCATGAGCCGGCGATAGCGCTGCTCCATGCAGTCCGACTCGTCGAAGTCGATGAGCGTCGTGTAGATCGAGATCGTCCCGTCGCCGTTGTCGACGATCTCGACGAGGCGCGCTTGCCCTGGATAGTCGGCGATCGCGGGCGACATGATCTCCCAGTACCCGGGGTGATCGGCGTCCGGTCCCGCGATCGCGCGCACGCGTCGGTCGTGGCTGTGCCCGACGAACCACGCCACCGCGTTCGCGTAGCCGGCGACGATGGACTCGAGCTCAGCGGGCGGGACCGCGTCGGGCACGACGGTGCCGCCGATCTCGCCGCTCATCGTGTCGATGCTCGTGGTGCTGTGGTGCGACGCGAGGATCGCGAGCACTCCGTCGGTCGTCGCGCGCTCGAGCGCCGGCACGAGGAACTCCTCGACGGTGCCGCGGTGGACGAGGCCGCTCGAGCCTCCCGTGTCGTCGGTGGTGTCGAGCGCGATCAACCGCAGCACCCCGGGGATCACGTCGACCTCGTAGTTGGCTCCGTGCGAGACGTCGACCGGTCCGACGTAGCCGTGACCGACCGGACCGGGACCCGCGTCATCGGCGAGGAGCGTCGCGACGATGTCCATGCGATCGACGAGGCGTCGCTCGGGATCGGCGGGGATCTCCTGGTTGGTGAGGCCACCCCAACGCCGCGTGTACGAGCGCGTGCTCCCGATCGGCGTGGTCCCGATCGCGCGCATCCGCGCGACGTCGTCCGGCAGCGTGATCCCGACGATCAACAGATCGTGATTGCCCGGCACGTAGTACCAGGGCGCCGGGAACGCGACGGGATCGAACGGGTCCTTCGGATCGTTGCCCGGACCGGGGAGCGGATCGTCGTCGACGCCCGAGTCGGTGTGGAGGCCGGGCGCCCCGTTCATCAGCTCGATGACCCAGCGCAGCTCGTTGGCTTGTCCGCTGTCCGCGCAGTCGCCGGTGATCATCCCGAAGTCGAGCGGGCGGTCGGGCGCCACGATCCTTGTGACGGTACGGTTCATCGCGGACACCGCCCGCGGCAAGTACGCTTCCTGTGCGCGGAGGCCGCCGCCGATCGACGGGTTGTCGGTGCCCGCGAGGCGGAGCGGCGACTCGTCGTCGACGAGCTGGAAGTCCGAGTAGTGCGCGAACCACGCGATCGATCGCCGGCTCGACCCCGTCGCGCTCGCGGTGCCCAGATCGTCGCGGGTCATCCGCGCGATCGGCGGCCCCGCCGACACCTCGCCGAGCCCCATCGCGCGGTACATCAGCTCACCCCGCTCCGATGCGGGGTTCGCGTTCGGGGCGTCGGCCAGCCGCGCGGGCACCGCGACGCTCGCCTCGAGCGTGCTCTGGACGCCGGAGAGCGGCGCGCCGGGATCGGTGTCCTCACACGCGACGAACACCGGCTCGGCGGGTCCAGCGTCGACGCGAGGAGGTCCGCTGTCCTCGGGTGTCTGACCGTCGTCACAGCCGAGCGTCAGGAGAGAGCAGCCGAGGACGAGACCGAGACATCCGGTGTTGCGCAGCACCGGAGGAGGGTGCCGCAAGGCCCCCGTGATGTCACGTCACCGTCACACGGGACTCGGTCCTCGCGCGGCGTCGAATCCGGCGCCCCGCGGTTGTTCGAGTTGACGGGCTTGGAACAGCAAACGCTCCGTTCGCGGGGTCCCACGTCCCCTTCGGCAGCCCGAGTAGCCGGTCGGGATGCCTCGAGAGTACGCCGGCCCGCGCGCACGGCGCTTGCACTCTCCGAACGCGGAGGTGCTGGTCTTATGTTCGCTTACCCCTCGGTGCCCCGCTCACTCTTGCCTTCTAGCTCGATCCTCACGCTCGCCCTCTCGCTCGGCGCGCTCCCCCTCAGCGCTTGCATGGGCGACCTCGGACCAGGGCTCGCCGACAGCGCGCTCGTGCTCTCCTCGCCGCTCGACGGTGCGTACGTCCCGAGCCGCGACGTGCGCGTCGAAGGCACCGCGCTCACCCAGACGGTCGTCGTCAACGGGGTGAGCGTGCCCGTCGCCTCCGGTCACTTCAGCACGGTCATCCACGCCGCGGACGAGGGCCCGCTCCGCGTCTCGGTCGAGGCGCTCGGCGAGCATCATCAGGTCGGCGTGATCGTCGACTCGATCCCGCCCGAGCTCACGCTCACCGCGCCGCTCCTGCCCGCGCTGATCGACGGCGCGACGTTCGAGATCCGCGGCGGCGTACACGACGACTCGCCGATCGAGGTCACGATCGACGGCGCGCCCGTCACCACCGGACCCGACGGCACGTTCTCGTGGAGCCAGGACGTCGCCCCCGGCGCGCACCGCGTACGTCTCGTGGTCAAGGACGCGGCCGGCCACACCGTGCGGCAGCCGGTCGCCGCGATCGTCGGCGACCTGCCCGAGTACGGAACGACGGCCGACGACGCGCTCGCCCTGACGCTCGGTCCGAGCGCGTTCGACGAGCTCAACGTCGGGCTCAACGACATCCTCAACTCCGACGCGTTCCGCCAGTCGCTGCGGGATCGCTTGGTCGGCGGCTACGGCGACCTGACCATCCGCGGCATCGAGTACGGGACCGCCGACGTATCGATCCTCCCGAACGCCGGCGGGCTCGCGGCACGCGCGCAGATCCACGACGTCCGCGTGGCCGCGCGCGGCTGCGTCGACGCGCTCATCACCGACATCTGCAAGAACGTGGACCTCACGACCTCGAACCTCGAGGTCACGGCCGACCTCGGCGTCGACGTCGCGGACGGCGCGCTCACCGTCGCGACCCGTAGCGCGGACGTCACGTTGCACGGCTTCGACTTCGACGTCTCGGGGATCCCCGGGTTCATCGAGGATCTGTTCCGCGGCCGCGCGCGCCGCGAGATCGAGTCGCAGGGTCGCGACGCGATCACCGACATGCTCAGCGACCAACTCCCGCGGCTCCTCGGCGACCTCAGCCTGCGGGCGGACGCGCCGGTCCTCGGCAGCGCGCTCGTCATCGACGCCACGTTCAACACCGTCGAGCTCGACGACACGGGGATGCACGTGAGGCTCGACGTCTCGACGTGGTCGGACGCCGCGTTCGAGGATCGGATGACGTACGCGTTCCTCCGCATCCCGCACGCCGGATTGACGCGGACCGACGCGAGCGGCGTGTCGCTCCAGACGTCGCTCGACGCGCTCAACTCGGCTTGCTTCTCCGTGTGGTCCGGCTTCACGCCGTACGATGTCGGTGTGGTGCCCGGCCTCGACGGGCCGCTGAGCGTGAACGAGCTCGGGCTCGTCACCGGATCGCAGCGCGCGCTCGAGGAGCTCGCTCCCGCCGACGCGCCGGTCGGCGCCGCCATCGATCTCGCCCTCCCCCCGGTGGTGACCCAGGACGACCTGGACGGCGGTCTGCGCATCACCCTGGCCGACGCGCGCGTCGCGCTCAGCGCGCGCGATCCGAGCGCGCCGGTCGGCCTCGAGGCGGACCCGGGATCATCGACTCCGCTCGTCACGTTGTCGGTGTTCCTCTCCGCGCCGGTCGACGTGGTGACCGACGAGATGGGCCTCCTCCGTCTCCAGGTCGGCGAGCCGACCCTCCACGCCGATGCGATCGACGCGCCGCCCGGCTTCGCTACCGGCGACGAGCTCGATCGCCTGCTGGAGGGCCTCACGCCGCAGCTCACCGCCGCGCTGGGCGGCATCGACGGCATCGCGCTCCCGAGCGTGGTCGGCTTCCAGTTCGGCGCGCCGATGTTCAGCTCGGGCGATGGCCAGCTCCGCGTCGACGCCGACCTCCGCTACGCGGGCGGCGGCTCGATCAGCTTCTGAGATCTCGGGCTCAGCCGAGGCCGAGGCGGCTCATCAGCGTCTGCAGATAGCGGCGGCTCATCCCCGCCTCGCGCGCCGCCGCGGAGACGTTCCCGTTCGCGCGCGCGAGGAGGCGGTGGACGTACTCGCGCTGGAACTCCGCCGCCGCCAGCTCGCTCGCGTCCTTGTACGCGAGCTCGTACACGCTGTCGGGGAGCCCGCCCGTTCCGCCGACCGCGCGCGCGGCGGGCGCGCCGAGACCCGGTCGCGAGTGACCGAGGATGAGGTGCTCCTCCACCGCGTTGCGAAGCTCGCGCACGTTGCCGGGAAAGGAGCGGTGCTCGAGGCTCGCCGCGATGCTCGCCGCCTCGTCCTCGCGGTCGGGCGCGATGCGCGAGACGAACAGCCGCACGAGCTCCTTGATGTCGTCGCGCCGGACGCGCAGCGCGGGCACCTCGATACGCACCACCGCGAGCCGATAGTAGAGGTCCTCGCGGAACGCGCCGCGGTTGACCTCTTCGATAAGGTTGCGGTGGCTCGCCGCGACCACCCGCACGTCGACGTCGACCGGCTGCGTCGCGCCGACCGGACGCACCTGCCGCCGCTCGAGCGCGCGGAGCAACTTCGGTTGCAGGTCCGGAGCGAGCTCGCCGATCTCGTCGAGGAAGATCGTCCCTCCGTTCGCCTCCACGAGCAGGCCCGTGCGATCCGCGATCGCGCCGGTGAACGACCCGCGCTTGTGGCCGAACAGCTCCGACTCGAACAGCGCCGGCGGGATCGATCCGCAGTCGACGATCACGAACGGTCCGTCGGCGCGCCGCGACGCCTCGTGGATCGCCTCGGCGACGAGCTCCTTGCCGGTCCCCGTCTCGCCGTGGAGGAGCACCGAGGCGTCGGTCGGCGCCGCGCGCTCGAGCAGCGCATAGAGCTCGCGCATCGCGAGCGACTTGCCGACGAGGCCGCCGAACGCACCGCGCTTCGAGATCGGGATCTGGACGGGCTGCGCGCTCGCGACGACGTGGATCGAGGTCGAGCCGACATCGATCCGCGAGCCGTGCGCGGCGAGGGCGCGGTGGACCCGGACCCCGTTGATGAACGTCCCGTTGGTGGAGCCGGCGTCGATGACCCAGGGCTGCTCCTCGTGCAGGCGGAGCTCGAAGTGGTGTCGCGAGACCGAGGGATCGGTGAGCACGAGGTCGTTGTCCGGCGCGGTCCCGACCCGGAGGCTCCGTGCGGTCAGCGCCGCCTCCCGGCCCGCGTCCACCCCGCTCGCCACCGCGATGCGCAGCCCCGGCAGCTCCAGCGCGATCTCGTCCGCCCGCAGCGGGATCGTTCGATCCTGGCTTTCCACGGGCTCAGCGTGCGGTCGGGGCCCCCGGGCTGTCGAGGGCTTTGTCCGCGCGGTGGTGGATGGTTGTGCGCTTCGATTCAGCCCGCTTATGCTTCTCCGGATGCCGATCCCCACCGCGCAGGAGCGCATCGGGATGCGAATCGCCGGAAAGTACCGGCTGGACCGTATCCTCGGTGAAGGGGGATTCGGCGTGGTGTTCGCTGGCGTCCACGAGTGGACCGGCCGCCCGATCGCGGCGAAGGTGCTCGACTACTCGTTCGCGAGCAAAGAGGAGTACGTCAAGCGCTTCCTCCAGGAGGCGCGCGTCGCGGCGAAGCTGTCGCACCCGAACGTGGTCGACGTGCTCGACATGGGTCGCGACGAGGACGGCACCGTGTACTTGGTGCTCGAGCTGCTCCGCGGCCAGGACCTCGCCGCGGTGCTCCAGAGGCGACCGGTGCTCAGCCCCGAGCGCGTCGCCTCCTACCTCGTGCCCGTGATGGATGCGCTGGCCGAGGCGCACCGCAACGGGATCGTCCATCGCGATCTCAAGCCGGCGAACATCTTCCTCAGCAAGGACCGGCACGGTCGGGTCGTACCGAAGCTCCTGGACTTCGGCATCGCCAAGGTCGTCGACGAGGGCCTGTTCAAGACGCGCACGGGGCAGATCTACGGCACGCCGCACTACATGAGCCCGGAGCAAGCGGCGGGCGCCGCGGATCTCGGTCCGCGCGCCGACGTCTGGGCGATGGGCGTCGTGCTGTTCCGGTGCCTCTCCGGCAAGCTCCCGTACGCCGATGACCAGGACAAGACCCCTCTCTTGCTCCGCGTGCTGTCGAAGGCGCCGCCGTCGCTCCGCGCGCTCGCGCCGGATCAGCCGGAGGCGATCGTGCGCGTGGTCGACAAGGCGCTCTGCCACGAGGAGGCGGGCCGCTACCCCGACATGACCGCGCTGATGACGGACTTCGTCGCGGCGCTGCGCGGGCTGTGCATCTTCCCCCCCCACCTCGAAGCGCTGGTGCAACGCGCGGCGGGGACCGGCGCGTTCAACGACACGACGGCCGACGACGATCTCGACGCGGCTGCGCCCGACGAGCCGGCGACGCCGAGCGACCTGTTCGGCGGCGAGCTGGACGACGAGGTCGACGTCGACGCCGATCCCAGCGACGCCGCGATCTCGACCGTGCAACCTCGAGCGCGTGCCTCGTCCGCGCCCAGCGATCCCGACGCCGACACGAAGGCGCGCGGCGCGGCGGCGCAGGCTCCGTCGACCGGCTTCAAAGTGGGCCCACGCTTCTTCGTCGCCGCGGGTCTCCTCGGCGCGCTGTTCGGTGGGCTCGCCGTCTACGCGGTGTGGCCGTCCGCCGACGAAGGCTCGGTGGACGAAGACGGGATCCGGGTGACCGAGTTTCCGACCTCGGGGGACACCCAAGCGATGAACGGCACCGCGGTCGTCGAGCACGAAGTCACACCGCATCCGACGACGCCTGCGGCGGCGGATCGGGAGGAGCCCGGCACCGACGCCGTGCGGTCGACCGAGGCGAACGACCCCCCGAGAGATGCGCCGACGGTACCCGTGCCCGTCGCCGTCGAGCCCGACGAGCCGCCCGCCGAGCCCGAGGCCGCGCCGCGATCGGATCCGCCTCGGCGGGGCCGGACGGGCTCGTCGAGCCGAGGCGGAGCCACGATCCATTCGCACCGGTTCGATCCGCCGATCAACCCGCCCCCGGTGATCCGCCGGCCCGACGTGCCCAATCCCCGTCCCGTCCCCAACATCCGATGAGGCGCGCCGAGTGAGCGACGTACGCATTCTGACGGTCACCGCACCGCTCGGCGCGATCCTGTTCGCGATCGCGTCGCTGACCATCGCTCCCTCGGCGCGCGCCGACGCATGCGAAGACGCGCTCGATCGGGCGTACCAGCTGCGCGAGGGGGGCCAGGACGAGGCGGCGCGTCAGCTCCTCGTGCAGACCTACGAGCGGTGCCCACAGCCGAAGGTCCTCGCCATGCTCGGGTTGGCCGAGGCGGCGGTGAACCGATGGGCCGAGAGCTATGCCCACCTCACGGAGGCGCTCCGCTCCGATCACGAGTGGATCGAACGAAACCGCGCCGACCTCGACAGCGTCCGTACGCGCGCGCTCGGCAACCTCGGCCTGCTCGAAGTGCGCGGCCCGGACGGGGCCAGGGTCGCGGTCGATGGTGAATCGCACGGGACATTGCCCCTCCGCGAGCCGATCCCGCTCGCGCCGGGACGGCGCGTCCTCACGGTGACGCGATCGGACGGCACGACGTACGTCCGCGAGCGTCAGGTGACGGCGGGAGCGCGATGGAACGAGACGGTCCCCGACCACGATGAAGCGAGCGCGGCCGCGGCGAGCGGCGACGGCGCGAGCCCCGCGGCGAGCGGAGGCGACGGAGGCAGCGTCGAGGTCGGCGCGATCGTGCTCATCGCGCTCGGAGGCGCCATCGCCGTGGGCGGCGGCGTGATGCTCGGCGTCGGGCAGGCGGACGTCGCGGCGATCGAAGGCTCGGAGCGCGGGACCTACTGGCCCGACGTCGCGGACGCCGCGGACCGCGCGCTGATCCTGTCCGATGTCGGCATCGCCGCTTTGGCGGTCGGCGGCGCAGCGCTGATCGGGGGCGTGCTTTGGCTAACGCTCGGCGCGGGCGGAAGCGAGGCGGAGCGGGCCGCGCTCCAGGGCCGATTCGTCTTCTGAGCTGCGGAGGCGGCCGGAATGCTTCTTGCGCAACGCCCACGCGGGGATGCGGTGGGTGTGTCACAGCGTGCCCGCGGTCGATCCTGCGCTCGGGGCCCATTACCCTGACGCGGTGACCGCGAGCGAGGAGCGTCGATCGCTAGGACTACCTGGTCACTTCGCCGTCGATGATCGCGACGGACGGCGCTTTCGGAGGCGTTCCGGTCTACGAAGGAAGGGTGGTGCCCTTTCAAGGACGACCGGGACGGCTCCGGAAGCGCCGAACGAGCGAGGGCGGCGGCGAAGTGACCAGGTAGTCCCGGGCGCGTGGAGCGTCTGCTTCGCTTGCGCCGTGCTCACGCTGAGCGGGTGCTACCTCTCGCATGGGCGCGATGGCGATCCACCGGCGCATCCGCCTCCGCGACGGCGCGACGCGGCGGCCGACGGGCGCTCGACGCGGCCCGACCGCGCGCTCCCCGACGCCCCGACCACCACCTCCCCCGACGCTCCGTTCGACTCGGCGGACGGCGCGATGGAGCGCGAGTGCACCTCCCCGGTGGGCGTCGATCTGTTGCTCGTCCTCGACGACTCGGGCTCGACGAGACCGGAGGACTCGGTCCTGTTGGACCGCGTCACGCGCCTCGTCCAGCGCTTGGCGCGACCGCCCGACGACGACGACGATGGCGTCGAAGACTGGGCGCGGGTCGACGACATGCACATCGGCATCGTGAACACGTCCGTCCAGGGGACCGACTTCTGTGCCGAGACGCTCGACGGAGCGCTGCGGCGCGGAGAGGGCGCCGCGCACCTCGAGTGCCTCGCCGCCCCCTACCCGCCGTACCAAGCGTACGAAGACGGCGACAACATCCCCGCGCTCACCCACGATCTCGCGTGCGTCGCGTTCGGCCCGCGAACCGGGTGTCAGGTCGAGCAACCGCTCGAAGCGATGGCGAAGGCGCTCCTGCCGAGCGACTCCCCGTTCACCTTCATCGCGGGTCGCGCGCACGGCGACACCGACAACGCGGGTTTCCTTCGTCCAGACTCGGTGCTCGCGGTGATCGTGTTCACCGACGAGGACGACTGTTCGGTCCGAGACACGTCCATCTTCGAGCCACCGCCCGCGCCCGACGCGGGGCCGCGTCCCTGGCCGCCCGGCTGGCCACCGCCGCGCGAGGGCGCCCCCGGCTGCGAGGGCGCGCCGTGGGGCCTCTACGACGTCGAGCGCTACGTCGAGGTGCTCGACTATCTGCGCCCCGAACACCCCGAGCGCGCGCTGTTCACGTTCGTCGGGGGGATCATACCGGCCTTCACCACCGACCTGAACAGCGTCAACACGTCCTGCTTCCGTGCAGACTTCCCCCGGCGCGTCGTCGAGCTGGCCCGTCTCCTCCCATCGCGCGCGGCGGGCGGGTCGTGGTGCTCGCTCGGCGAGATCGCGTTCGTCCAAGGCCTCGCCGAGATGATCGGCGCGGCCGCGTGCACGGACTGATCCGTCAGGTCGGGCGGAAGCCGGCGCGTTCGATGGCGGCGCGCACGTCCTCGATCGCCACGCCCTCGACGCGACACACCCCCGCCGGCTCGCGCTGGACCTCGATGCCCGTCGCTCCCGGCAGCTCGGCGAGGCGCCCTTCGAGCTTGCGTACGCACCCGTTGCACGTGAGCCCGTCGACGCCGACCTCCACCCGCGCGCCGCCGCCGCTCTTCTTCAGCTTGCCGAGCCACGCGCGCGCGTCTTCGAACGCGAAGTAGGCGATCGCACCGAGGAGCGCGACGGCCGCCACGGCCGCGATGATCGAGCTCCCGCCGTGCTCGTGGGCTGTCATCGCGTGGTGAGCCGCGCCCGGGTCGAGGACGAAGTCGAACGCCCAGCCGAGGAGCACGCTCCCGAGCGCGACGGTGGTCACGTACACCGCCACGGCGCGCAGCCCGAACGCGCGCTTCACCGCCCCGAGCGTCGCAAGGTTCGTGGCGGGGCCGGCCATGAGGAAGACCAGCGCCGCGCCGGCCGGGAACCCGCCCGCGACGAGCGCGGCCGCGATCGGCACCGACGTCGTCGCGCACACGTACATCGGCAGCGAGACCACGAGCATCACCGCCATCGCGGCGAGCCCGCCGTACGCGCTCAACCCCGCGAACGCATCGCTCGGCAGGAGCACCGTGATGGCGGCGCTCGCGAGGACGCCGAACACGAGCCAGCCCCAGATGGTGCGGATGATCTCGACGCCGTGCGAGATCCCCTCGCGCCAGCTGCGTCGACCTCGATCGGGCGCCGCGGTGGGCTCGGTGGACGCCGCGTCGCTCTCGTCCGGCGCGAGCCGGTCCGTCGCGAAGCCCGCCACGAGGCCGAGGCCGAGCGCGCTCAGCACCTTGAACAGCGCGAACGGCCAGCCGAGGAAGCTCGCGCTCACGAGCACGGAGTCGACGCCGGTCTGCGGCGTCGCGACCATGAAGCCGATCGACGCGCCGTTCGACGCACCGTCGCGCTTGAGCCCGAGCCCGGCCGGGATGACGCCGCACGAGCACAGCGGAAGCGGCACGCCGAGGAGCACCGCCTTGAGCACGCCGCCGCGGCCCGACAGCGATCGACGCACGAAGTCGCGGGGCAACGCGACGTGCATGATCGCGGCGACGGCGGCGCCGAGCCAGAGCCACGGCGCGAGCTCCAACAACACGGTCCACACCGCGTCGAGGTACGCGCTCATCCGCGACCTCCGAAGCGGGCGAACACGGTGAGCAGCTCGTCGACGTGCGCGCGTCGCTCGGCCTCGTCGCCGCCCTCGAAGGCGTGCACCACGCAGTGCTCGAGGTGATCCTCGAGCAACACGTCGGCGGCCTTGGAGAGGGCGCCGCGCACCGCCGCGATCTGGACGAGCGCGTCGACGCAGGACGCGTCCTCCTCGACCATGCGCCGCACCGCGGCGAGCTGTCCTTCGGCGCGCCGGAGCCGCGCGAGGAGCCTCTTCTTCGAGTCTTCGTGGGTCATCCGTATACCCCCATGGGGTATGGAGATGTAGCGCTCGCCCAGGCGTCACCGCAAGGGGGGAGCGCTCGTGGCGTGCTATGACGCACCGATGCGCGGGACCGCGTCATGATCGCGCGCACCGGCACCGTGCGAAGGAGCCGGCTGCGCCTCCTCCACCTGCCGCGCGAGCCCGAGCGGGCGGGGCGCGGTCCCTACGATCCTCCGCTCCTCTCCGTCGCGCCGCGCACGGTTCGGTGGGTGGACGCGGATGGCGCGCTCGGCTCGTCCGAGCTCGCGCGATCGGACGAGGAGGTCTGGTATCGCGCGCCGGTCGGACGCGCGATCGCGACGCTCGGCGTGAACGGACGCCTCCGGCTCGACGTCACGTTCGGCACCGGCGACGGCGCGGAGGAGCTGTCCCTCGACCTCATCCGCATCCCGTCGCCCAAGGGGGAGCACCCCTACTTCGCGCGCTGGGAGTTCGGCAAGGACAAGGCGGTGCTCTCGCCCAAGGGCGCCGGGCTGATCCTCGCGGACGGTCGCACGCTGACGATCGAAGCGGCGCCCGAGATGGTCGACGCGTATCGCGCCGAGCGCGTCGTGTTGGCGCTCGAGAACGTGCCGAACGGCGCGCGGGTGGTCGCGTGCGACGGCCTCTCGGTGCTGCGCGAAGGCGCGCTCGTCTCGGACATCCGGAACGCGGACATCGAGAAGGGCCCTTCGGTCGAGGTCTCGCCGTACGAAGCGTTCCTTCGGGGCAACCTCCCGGTCGGGTTCCGCGCCGACATGACGGGGTTCGACTTCGGCGGGATCGCGCTGACCCAAGGGGAGGCGAGCGCGGACCTCGCGCGCTTCGTCAAGACGACGCGCGGCGTGAGCTGGGCCGCGGTGCGCCCGATCGCGCGGCCCTCGGACCTCGACGCCTTCCTCGCGCAGGCGCTCGTCGAGCCGACCGGCGACGAGGCGAGCTTCGGGCGCACTCAGCGAGGCAAGCCCGGGACGATCGCGCTGAGCGACGGCCGCAAGTTTCGTATCTTGCCACACCACCGCGAGCGACTCCCGCGCGGCACGTGGGAGCTCTTCGCCGCGCTCGTCATCGACGCCGATGCGGAACACGGGTTGCTCATCCGCATCGCGGTCCCGCTCGAGCGACCCGCCGAGCCGAGCCCTCAGGCGGCGCTCGACGCGATCGGACGATTCCTCGTCGCGTTCCATCCGATCCCGCTCTCGCCCTGAGCCCGCCGGGTTACACACCGGGGTACACGAACCCCACCACGTGCGGGGCCATCGCCACCGCGCGAGCGCGTGGAGGGACCCACACCCCGGCACAGATCGCCGTCAGCCCGTGGTTGGCCCAGGAAACTGGGGCCGAACACCGTGGGGACGGATGCCCCCAGCCGCCTCGTCGAGCCGGCCGCCGACGCATCGGCACGGACGTTGCGCTAGCCGCAGGCATGCGTAGCACCCACCCGTTCCTCTTCTGTGCGTGCGTCACCGCGCTGGCCTCGA
This sequence comes from Sandaracinaceae bacterium, assembly GCA_050186575.1. Lineage (GTDB taxonomy): Bacteria > Myxococcota_A > Polyangia > Polyangiales > Sandaracinaceae > JAUHXR01. The sequence continues at coordinate 43,672 of JBFWYI010000002.1, forward strand.
CGGCGCTGTCCTCGATCGCCGGATGCACCGCGAGCCCGCCGAGCGGCCGACCCCCGATGGGCGGCGACGCCGGACCCGGGGCTCCCCCGCCCGGCTACGACGCCGGACCGGGCACCGTGACGCCGCCGCCGCCACCGCCGGACGGCTGCTCGACCTCGGCCGGGATGGACTACGACATGGACGGCTTCCCGAACGGCGTCGACTGCAACGACTGCGCGCCGCAGATCAACCCCGGCGCGTTCGACGAGAGCGGCAACGGCATCGACGAGGACTGCGATGGCGCCGACAGCGCGGGTGACGTCTGCGACACCGGCCTGCCGATGGCCCCGGGCAGCCCCGAGGAGGCCGCGCGCGCGCTCGGCCTCTGCCGGATGGCGACCGGATCGAGCTGGGGCGTCGTGTCGGCCCGCTTCACCACCGCCGACGGGAGCGCCGCGCCTCCATCGAGCATGCAAATCGGATTGCTGCCGAGCTTCGGCAGCTCGAACGCACCGCGCGAAGGCGCGTCGATGCTCGCGCTCTCGAGCGGCGTCGCGCGCGCGCCCGGCCAGCCGGGCTACACCACCGAGTGCGACTACTTCGAGGAGTTCAGCCCGCGGAGCAGCTTCCCGCCCACGTTCCCCCAGGAGTCGAGCTCGTGCCCGGGCGTGCGCTCCGGCGCCGTCTACGACTCGGTCGCGCTCGAGGTCACCATCCGCGTACCGACCAACGCGTTGGGCTTCTCGTTCAGCTCCTCGTTCTTCACGTACGAGTACCCCGAGTTCATCTGCGACGAGTTCAACGACTTCTTCGCGGTGCTGCGTCAGGACGCGGCGGGGAGCTGGCAGAACATCGTGTTCGATGAAGACAACAACCCTGTCAGCGTGAACAACTCGCTGCTCCGCGCGTGTGCGCCCGGGATGGCGGGCGGCAAGGTGTTCGACTGCCCGCTCGGCCGCGGCCCGCTCGGCGGCACCGGCTTCGGCGCCGACTCGCTGTGCGGCACGCCGGGCGGCGGTGATCCCTATGGCGGCGGCGGCGGCGCGACGAGCGGCCAGGAGGCGGGCGGCGGCACCGGATGGCTCCGCACCGTCGCGCCGGTGACCGGCGGCGAGACGATCACGCTCCGCTTCGCGATCTGGGACTCCGGCGATCCGGATCTCGACTCCACCGCGCTCGTCGACGCTTTCCGCTGGGAGCTCGATCCGGTGATGGTCACCGAGACGGTCCCCGACATCATCTGAGCTCCGAGCCTCGAGCGAAGTCGCACCCATCCTCGGCGGGCCTCCCGCAGGTCACGATGATGCATGACCACCCCGCCTGCGGGCGGCCGGTGGGCGAGGAGAGCGGCGAGGCAAGTGGGAGGACCAAGTGATCCTTACACCGTCTCTCCCTCACCCCTCCCCTCCTCGGCTCTGTTCGGATTGCGCGGAGGCTGGCGGGCACGGTGGATGGGCGCGTGCTCGGCTACACTCGAGCACGTCATGGAAGTGCGTTGGCCTGCGTTGGGCCTGTTCGTCTGGTTGCTGTCGGCGTGCGGCGTCCCGCGGTTGGACCAGAGGGAGCTGTGCGAGCGCCAGGAGACCCTCGTCGGGCAGACGATCATGGTCGAGGTCGATGTCCCCGGGACTCAGATCGGCCTCCATGAGATGACGGGACAGATCTGCGATCCGGGGGTCGCGTGCTGCAACGGAGCGAGTTACGTATACCTGCTTCGCTGCGCCGAGGGACCGGTGATTCGACTCGTACCCAGCGACGGCTCTCCCCATCGCGGAGAGTGGACCTGCTCCGGGATGGAACCTCCCTGCGAGCCGGAGGACTGTCCGGGGCTGACCACCGTGCTCGAAGGACGCGTCGACGCCACCGTTCTCGACTTCGAGGATCGCGGAGCTCGCAACTTCCTCATCTCCGATCCCGAGTAACACCTCGAAAAGATCCTTGCACCTTCTGTGTCCACCCTCCGCTTCTCCCGGCTCGATTCGGACTGGGGGCACGTGGGCGGCGACGGTTGATCAGTGGCTTGCTGCGCTGGGCCTGTTCGTCTGGTTGCTGTCGGCGTGCGGCGTCCCGCGGTTGGACCAGAGGGAGCTGTGCGAGCGCCAGGAGACCCTCGTCGGGCAGACGATCATGGTCGAGGTGGATGTCCCGGGGACGGACATCGGACTGTTCTCGATGACCGGGATCATCTGTGATCCGGGGGTCGCATGCTGCAACAGAGCGAGTTACGTATACCTACTTCGCTGCGCAGATAGACCGGTGATTCGACTCGTGCCCGACATCCTCTCTCCCCACCTGCCAGAGCGGATCTGCTCGGGGATGGAAACTCCCTGCGAACCGGAAGACTGTCCGCCGCTGACCACCGTGCTCGAAGGACGCCTCGACGCCACCGTTCTCGACTTCGAGGATCGCGGAGCTCGCAACTTCGTCATCTCGGATCCCGAGTAACACCCGGACGGATTTGGAGCGGGTGGTCCGTGTCGCGCTCCTCTCGCCGGCGTGCCCTTGTGGAAGAGAGCGTGCGCACGTCAGCGCGATCTCCGGTCAGCGCGTGCAGATCGACGACACACGCTGACGGTAGGACGGGAGCTCGTCCCGCCAGTACTCGCCGTCGAACGGCCAGATCTGGTGTTCTTCGTCGACCTCGACCTCGAGCCCGCCCGCGGCGCGGATGCGCTCGGCCTCGCTCCGCTGCACGTCGCTCAACCCTTCGCGGGTCACGCGGACCGTCTCGACCTCCACCGCGTCCATCTGACTCATCAGCTCGTCGAGCTCCGCGAGCTGACGCTCGATGCGCGCGTGGGCCAGCGACCCGAGGGCATCCGTCGCGAACGCGCGCGCCACCGCGAGCTCCTGGAGCACGTAGTCGCCGACCGCAGATGCGCGCAGCTCGTCGGGTAGCGCATCGAAGCGAGCGCGTTCCTCGTCGAGTTGCGCGAGGTACGCGACGTGTCGAGCCAGCATGGGATCTTGCGCACCGCCCGCGGCTCCGGGGAGGCGCGCGACCGCGTCGAGCCGCACGTCGACGTCCTCGCTCTCCGCCGCCGCGAGCAGCCGCGCGAGCTCGTCGCGCACCGGATCGAACCGTTGGTGGAAGTCGCGCACCACCGCGTCGGCGTTCTCGAGCTGACATGCGCCGAAGTAGACGACCGCGCGCAGCACGTGCGCCTCCGGGTAGTAGCGCCCCTCGAAGTACGGCGAGGCGAGCGCGTGGATGCTCCCGAGGGCGCGGCTCTCCTGGCTCACGAGGAAGAGCGCCCAGCTCCGCTCGAACAGCGCGTCGGGCCAATGCTCGCTCGTCGTCTCGACGCGATCGAACGCGGCGATCGCGTTGGCGAGGAGGACCGGGTCGATCGTGCGCTCGCCCTCGTCGTCGACGCGGTTGGCCGCCGTGTAGTAGACGCGCCCGAGCGAGAGCCACGCGAGCCCGCGCAGATCGCCCTCATGAGGCGCGCCGTGATCGATCGCGTCGAGCGCGGCGCGGAACGACGCGATGGCGGGCTGCGCGTGGCGCGCACGGACATGCGTGACGCCTTGGAGGAGGAGCCCGCGCACCCGATCGGGCGAGCGCGGGGAGATCTCGGACAAGCGTTCCACCGCGCGCGTGAAGTCAGCCTCGTCGTAGGCGTGTCGACCCGCGAGGTAGCGCGCGTGATCGACCACCGCGGCGTCGGCGCCCGAGCCGAGCGCGTCGACGCTCGCGTCGGGATAGCGGCCCACCATCGCCGCGACGCCGGCCGGCTCTTCGAGCACGCGCCCGAGCATCGCGAGCCACGGCAGCGCGGCGTCGAAGTAGGCGTGCGACGGGCCGCGCGCGCTGATGTCGTCGAACAGCGACAGCGCGCCCCGGTAGAGCTGGAGATGATAGAGGCACTTCGCGAGCGTGAGCTGCGCGCGATCCACGTTGCGCGGCGCGTCGTGCGTGGTGCCGTCGACGACCGGCATGAGCCGCACGGCGGCCTCCGCGTAGTGCTCGCCCTGATAGAGCCGCAGCGCATCCGCGAGATCCTGCGACGGAGCCGCGTCGACCGAGGCCGGTGGCACCTCGTCGGCGCCGAACACCATCTCGGCCGCACCTTCTCCCTGTGCGGCCGCGGACGCCGGCACGAGGCCGAGCCCGACGATGCACCTCACCGACCACGCCACGATGCTTGCGCGCACGACGACCTCCCGAGCGGCGCGCCGAGTACCATCGAGCGCCCGCTTCGGAGCTTCGTTCCCGCATGGCCGCCGCGTTCTGATGCGATCGACCGACGCCTCGCGTGACCGCAACGGCGAGAAGCGAGGCCGACGAGCGGGCCCCGGGCGGTCTGACCGCTGAAGCTTCGATCGATCGGGAGATGGCGCGACCTCGACGAGCGAGCTTGTCGATCGCCTCCCGCGCGGGTAGCGTGCGTCAAGTCACCTATCTTGAGGCGCGGAGCGCGATCCACGAGGAGCGCGATAACAAACTTGCGCAGTCGCGCGAGCAGCGCGACCGTGACTATCTGGTCGACGCCAATCCGACGGCGCATTCATGAGACTTCGACGACTACAGGTTGAGAACTTCCGGGGCGTCAAGGCGCTCGATTGGCGGCACATCGCCGAGACCGCCGCGCTGGTCGGTCCGGGCGACTCGGGCAAGTCCACTATCCTCGACGCCATCGACCGCGTGCTCTCGCCGAAGTGGAACGTTGCGTTCGACGACACGGACTTCTGGGACCTCGACACCGGCGCACCGATCGTCATCCGAGCGACCATTACGGACCTCGCTCCGAGCTTCTACCGAGACTCGAAGTTCGGATTGCTGCTGCACGGCTTCGACCGAGAGAACAGTGAGGCCATCTGCGCCTCAGGGGACGATGGGGAGGAGCACGCGCTCGTCGTTGAACTTCGTCTCGATGCCAGCCTCGAACCCAGCTGGAGCGTCGTGGACGCCGACGGTGCGAAGCACACGTTCATGGCGCGAGACCGGGAAGCCCTCGGCATGCTCCGCGTCGGTGGCTACGTCGACCAGCACCTCGGCTGGAGCAAGGGGTCGGTGCTCACGCGCCTCACCGACACTGGCGACGCCGTCGGTGCGGTCCTTGCGGAGGCGACGCGCCAAGCTCGCTCGGGGCTGAAGACCGACGGACGGTGGTCGCCATCCTGCAGTGGCCGCTCGAGTGCAAGGACCTCGCGAAGCGCATGAGCGGACGGTGGCCGGTTGTCGAGAAGTTCGACGATCCCGATCTACTCCGGCTCGGAGTGAAACTCGTCGACGCGGATGGTCCCACGATCGTCGAGGCGCTCGTGGAGTTCGTCTCGGACCGAATGACCGCAATGGGGACGGCGCTGAGGACCGCCGTCGACGCCATCAAGGCCGGTCGCGGCGTCTCGCGCATCACGAAGAACCGAGAGCACGCCGACCGCCTGAGCACGCTGGCGAACAACCCGACGCCCGCGAACGCGCTCGCATGGCTCGAAGGCGTTATCCTGCACAAGGACGACTGGTGGCTCTATCGACGCGAATGCGTGTACCAACTTCGCGAGGCGCTCCGTCATTGCGCCAGTGACACGTTCGCCGAACTGCCGGACCAGGTGGCGGCCGCACGAACCCGCGCTCGCCACCGAGGACGACTCACGCATCGACGAACCATCGGCACTCCCCTGCTCGTGAAGGGACTCGAGTTCGATCACTCAGTGCTGTTGTGGGAACCGAACCCTCGACCGAAGCAGGCACCACGTCATCCCTCGGTGCAGGCGCTCTACGTGGCGCTGACGCGCGCCTCGAAGTCGCTGACCATCGTCTCGAACTCACGCACGCTCATCCCGGAGGGAACGTGACCCGCAAGAAGGAGCCGTCGGCGTCCCTCGTCCGCTCCTCAGCGGCCGAGTACCTGACCTTCGTCGCGGCCAGCGGCACGAACGGCGTCGAGGCGATCTACGCCGACGAGAACGTCTGGCTCAGCCAGAAGATGATGGCGCAGCTCTACGACGTCGACGTCCGCACCATCAACTACCACCTGAAAAGCATCTTCACGGACAGCGAGCTGGCGGAGGAGGCAGTTATCCAAAATTTTCGGATAACTGCCGCCGACAGCAAGACTTACGACACGAAGCACTACAACCTCTCGGCGATCATCGCCGTCGGCTACAAGGTCAACTCCGAGCGCGCGGTGCAGTTCCGCAAGTGGGCCACGCGCGTCGTCGAGGAGTTCACCATCAAGGGCTTCGCGATGGACGACGAGCGCCTCAAGCGCGGCGGCTCCGTCTTGAGCGACAGGTACTTCGAGGAGCAGCTCCAGCGCGTCCGCGAGATCCGGCTCTCGGAGCGGAAGTTCTACCAAAAGATCACGGACATCTACGCCACCTCCATCGACTACGACGTGAGTGCCCAGGCCACGAAGCGCTTCTTCGCCACCGTGCAGAACAAGCTGCACTGGGCCATCCACGGGCAGACCGCCGCCGAGGTCGTCGTCGACCGCGCCGACGCGACGAAGGAGCACATGGGGCTGCACACGTGGACCGACGCGCCGCTCGGCAAGATCCAGAAGTTCGACGTGGTCGTGGCGAAGAACTACCTGACCGAGTCGGAGCTCGCGCAGCTCACGCGGCTGGTGAACGCGTACCTCGACGTCGCAGAGGACATGGCGCTCCGCAAGATGCCCATGACCATGCAGGACTGGGAGACGAGGCTGAACCGCTTTCTCGCCGCGACCGACCGCGAAGTCCTCTCGGACGCCGGCAAAGTGACCGCCGAGATCGCCAAGGCCCACGCCGAGACCGAGTTCGAGAAGTACCGGATCGTGCAGGACCGTCTGTTCGAGAGCGACTTCGATCGCGTCGTGGCCAAGACCAAAGCCCTGGGCGAGGGCACCGCGAAGGGCCCGTCACGCAAGGGCGGCAAGCCGTGACCGCCGTTGCCCGCGCCCACGTGGGCACGCGTGGTCCGCCCCCTCGCGGAGCGACGCCTTTCGCCGATCGGTTACCTTGCGGTGCAAGCGTTCTTGCACGACGCGCGCGAGACCGAGGGCGCTTGCACCGGACCGAGCGCGCCGTGCAAGCCCGCGTTCGCTCTCAGCCTTCCGCGGGCGGCTCAGCGCGCCCGCCCCGCCGGAAGCGCTCGCTCACGGCGGCAAACGCCTCCGCGACCGCCGGATCGGTGTCGCCGATCGCGTCGGCGATCTTCTTCACCTTGAGCCCCGCGCGGTAAACCGCGTCGCTCGAGCGCACGCGCTCGTCGACGCGTTCCGCTGGGAGCTCGATCCGGTGATGGTCACCGAGACCGTGCCCGACATCATCTGAGCTCCGAGCCTCGGGCGAAGTCGCACCCATCCTCGGCGGGCCTCCCGCAGGTCACGATGATGCATGACCACCGCGCCTTCGGGCGGCCGGTGGGCGAGGAGAGCGGCGAGGCAGGTGTGAGGAGCAAGTGATCCTTACACCGTCTCTCCCTCACCCCTCCCCTCCTCGGCTCTGTTCGGATTGCGCGGAGGCTGGCGGGCACGGTGGATGGGGGCGTGCTCGGCTAGAGCGCGCCCCGGTAGAGCTGGAGATGATAGAGGCACTTCGCGAGCGTGAGCTGCGCGCGATCCACGTTGCGCGGCGCGTCGTGCGTGGTGCCGTCGACCACCGGCATGAGCCGCACGGCGGCCTCCGCGTAGTGCTCACCCTGATAGAGCCGCAGCGCATCCGCGAGATCCTGCGACGGAGCCGCGTCGACCGATGCCGGTGGCACCTCGTCGGCGCCGAAGACCATCTCGGCCGCGCCGTCTCCCTGTGCGGCCGCGGACGCCGGCAGGAGACCGAGCCCGACCCCGACGAGACACCTCACCGACCACGCCACGATGCTTGCTCGCACGACGACCTCCCGAGCGGCGCGCCGAGTACCATCGAGCGCCCGCTTCGGAGCTTCGTTCCCGCATGGCCGCCGCGTTCTGATGCGATCGACCGGCCGCACACCCCGCCGATCCGGATCGCGGGTCGAGGCGCGGGGAGTGCGGGCCTCGGGCCCTGCCCCGCGTGCATGGAGATTCCGCGCGTAAGCGGAGCTTGCGGATGTTCGCCCCCCGCACGTTCCGTCAGTCCCGCGAGGGTCGTCCCGTCCGTGACCACCTCGCCCCGCCGTCGGGCGGAGGCTACGCTGGAGGAGCCCACGATGAGCGAACCCGAGAATCTGACGGTCCAGATCCTGAAGGAGATCCGCGACGAGATCGTCGCGACCCGGACGGATCTGGGCGCACGGCTGGACCAGACGAACGCCCGGCTGGACCAGACGAACGCACGGCTGGACCAGACGAACGCACGGCTGGACCAGACGAACGCGCGGCTGGAGGGCGTCGAAGGTGCGCTGCTCGACCTCGCGCAGCAGCAGCGCTTCATGGTCCGCCATCAGTCCGCGCTCACCGAACGTGACCGCCGCCTCGAGCGTGACGTGGACGAGCTGCGCGCTCGGGTCGAGGTCCTCGAGGAGCGCGTCGGCCCGGAGCGCTGATCCTCCTGACGTCGTTCCTCGGTGCACCCTCGGGAGCGCTGCGATATGAGGTCCAGCGATGGCGGTGCACCCCACAGCCTGGAGCCTGGCCCTCGTGCTCGCTGCGGGATCGGTGATCGCGGTCTCGACCCCGGCGACCACGGTCGCGCAAGCCGCCCCGGACGAAGACGGCGAAAGCGACGAAGCCCGCGACGATGCGGCGCGCCGCGCTCGTCGCGACGTACCCACGATCATCACCGCCGGCACGATCTGGGCGCTCGCGTACGTGCTCGACATCGCGACCGCGATCGGGCTCTGGGCCGACGCGGGCGACGATCCGTTCGACCTCCACCGCGATCTGCTCGGCGCAAGCTTCATTCCGGTCGCCGGCCCGTGGGTGCAGCTCGGCGTCGACCCCGACGACGGGCGCAAGGCGTACTGGGGGATCCTCGGCGGCGTCCAAACGATCGGGCTCGCGCTCCTCGCGGTCGGGCACTTCGTCGGTCACCCCGACGAGCCGGCCGCGTTCTTCGTCCCGCTCGAGGGGGGCGGCTACGCGGGGCTCGCGGGAGCGCTGAGGTGAGTCACCGCGCCCGTTTGGGCGCCCCGGCGAGCGGCGGTAGGATCGCGACGTGGCGATGAGACGCCGGGACCTCCTGCGAAACGCCGCGCTCGCGGCGCTGGGTGCGCCGTTCGCGTCGCTCCTCGCGGACACGCCCGCACGCGCGGAGCCCGGCGTCGCGAAGTACTTCCTCCTCTTCTTCACGAGCGGCACCGACAGCGCGCAGTGGTCGCCGATCGGCTCGACGCCCACCGCCATCCAGTTCCGGCCGATGAACGAGGCCCTCGCCGCGCTCCGCGAGGACCTCGTGATCGTCGAGAACCTCGACAGCTACGGCACCGCCTCCGAGCACTTCTCCCCCGCCGGCCTCACCGGGTTCGGGATGGGCGCGAGCGCGCCGTTCTCGAGCATCGAGCAACACATCGCGACGGGCCTCCGCGCGGCCGGCGTGCGCGCGGAGATCCCGTTCCTCTTGCTCGGCGGCAACCCGACCCAGACGCCGTCGACGTTCTTCCAGCGAGGCGTGCCGCTCGTACCGATCGACTCGCCGGTCGACGCGTTCAACGTCGTGTTCGGCGGCGCCGCGCTACCGAGCGAGGAAGCGAGCTTGCTCCTGCGCCAGCGCCGCAGCACGCTCGATCACGTCTCGGGCGAGCTGCGCGCGTTGCGCGCGCGTCTCGGCGCGGAGGAGCGCGACAAGCTCGACCTCCACACCGCGTCGGTGCGCCAGCTCGAGGAGCGGCTGCGGCGCCGCGAGGACGAGATCGCGATGAACACGCTCGCCTGCGCGCCGGTGGCGCCGAGCGATGGCACCGAGCCGCTCGACGACGCGCGCATCCTGATGAGCCTCGGCATTCACGCGATGCGCTGCGATCTGACGCGCGTGGTCGCGGTGCAGTTCGGGCACCACCAGCAGACGCCCGTGCACCTGCCCGAGGTCGGATCACCCGGCGACTGGCACAACGACTTCCTGCACGGCGACGCGGAGCCGCGCACCCGCTTGCTCGCCCTCGAGCGTTGGCTCGCCGATCGCTTCGTCGAGACGGCGGACCTCCTCAAGGCGACTCCCGCTCCCGATGGAATGGGGACGCTCTGGGATCAGACGCTGCTCGTCTGGGCGCGCGACATGGGCGACGGAGTGATCCACCGCGGCGACGACATGCGCTTCGTGTTCAGCGGAGGCGCGAACGGGTTCTTGTCACGCGCGCCGCTCGGTCGGTACGTGGACGGAGCGGGCGAGCACCATCAGCGCGCGCTCCTCAGCTGCGCCGAGGCGATGGGGCTCGTCGACTTCGCGGGGTTCGGCGATCCCACGGTCGGCGGCGCGGGTCGACTGCCGCTGAGCGGGCTTCGCGCGTGAGACGACACGGCGCGCTCGGGCTCGTCGCCCTCCTCGTCGTCGGCTGCGAGACGGGCGCGACTCCCTATCGGCCGGCGCCGACCGAGCGGGTGCCGACGCCCGGATCGGCGCGCGAGGTGAGCGGGCTCTCGCCGCGCGAGGCCCCCGCGTGCGACGGCGAGCTCGGCGCGCCGATCCTGCGCCGCCTCACGAGCACCCAGCTCCGCAACACCCTCGAGGACGTGTTCGACTCCCCGAACGTGCCGCTCGGCGACCTCGTGGTCGATCCGTCGGTCGACGGCTACGACGTCGACGCGCGGGCCGCGGTGATCCGCGACCTCGACGCGGAGCGGCTCATGCTCGGATCGGAGACGATCGCGCGCTGGGCGGCGTACGAGCGCGTGCCGGCGTTGTTGTCGTGCACCGCGAACACGCCGGTCTGCCGGGTCGGGTTCGTGACCTGGCTGGGCCGTCGCCTGTACCGCGAGCCGCTCGACAACGAAACGTTTCTTGCGTACGACGCGATGTTCGACCGCGACGGCACGTTCGCGGAGGGCGCCGAGGTCGTCATCCGTACCATGCTGCAGTCGCCTCGATTCCTCTATCGAAGCGAGCTGGGCGAGCCGGACCCGGACGCGCCGGGCCTCGTCCAGCTGACGCGATGGGAGCTCGCGACGGAGCTCGCGTTCTATCTCACGAACAGCGCCCCCGACGACGAGCTCCTCGACGCGGCGGGAGCCGGACGGCTCCGGACCGACGAGGATCTCGACCGCGAAGCGGAGCGCTTGCTCGCGACCGACCGAGGCGCCGAGGCGCTCGCTCGCTTCGCGCGGGAGTGGCTCGGGACGGACCGCCTCGCCGGGCGCCCGAAGGATCCGCGCGTCACCGCGTTCACGGAGGACGTGCGCGCGTCGATGGTGCGCGAGACCGACACGCTCTTCCTCGACGTGGTCGCGTCGGGCGGAGGGCTGAGCGCGCTGTTCACGTCGCGACACACGTTCCTCGATCCCACGCTCGCCGCGTTCTACGGCGTGCCGCCCGACGGGATCGGGGCGCTCGTCCGTATCGACACCGCCGACGCCGGCCGCGCGCCGGGGGTGCTCGGACACGGGAGCGTCCTCGCGACGTACGCGCGCGCCGACACCTCCTCGCCGACGCAGCGCGGATTGCTCGTTCGACGTCGCCTGCTCTGTGAGTCGATCCCTTCCCCGCCGCCGGGCATCGACACGTCCCTCGCGCCGCGCCCCGACGCGCGCACCACCCGCGAGCGCTACGAGGCGCACCTCGTAGACGACACGTGCGTCGGTTGCCATCGACGCGTCGACCCGATCGGCTTCGCGCTCGAGCGCTACGACGGGTTCGGCCGCGCGCGCGAGACGGAGGCGGGTCTGCCGATCGACGACACCGGGACGATCCTCGGGACGCCGCGCGGCGACCTCGCGATCGAGGGCGTCGACGACCTCGCGCGCTTCCTCGCGCGCAGCCCCGAGGCGCACGCCTGCTTCCGCGATCAGCTCAGCTACTACGCGTTCGGCACCGAAGGGTGCCTCTACCCCGAGGCGACCGACGGGCTGGACGGAGACACGCCGCTGATCGATCTGATCGGCGGCGTCGTACACGCCCGCAACTTCCGTTTCCGTGCTATGCCGACCGCGCCGTAGCGCGCATCACGGACAGACGAGCGTCGCCGCCGTGCCCGTCGGGTCGTAGCTCGCCGCGCCGTGCCCGTTCGTGTTTGGGATGCGCCGGATATCGCCACCGGTGATCGCGCCCGCGCACGCGCCGACCCAGTCGCCGTCCGCCATCGCGACGGACATGCGGCCGCCGGGGTGACCCGTGCCCCAGCAGACGTAGTCGATCTGATCGGTGGGTAGAGTGAACAAGCCGTTGACGTAGAGCGCGACCTCACCGCCCGCGTCGGTGTCGCCGAACAAGGCCGGCCAGGGCAGCGTGACGCGACCCCGTGCCGGAATGACGGCGGCCGCTGCGCCGAGCTGCATGTAGTTCGGGTACTGACAGAACCAATATCCAGACGCGTTCAGCGTGCTCGCGGTGGGATTGAATACGGTGATCGATACCGAGGGATCGACGCGTTCGAGGAGGAGCGCACCGCCCGTACAATGCAAGGAAGGTGGCGGCCCAGCGTCAGGGGGAGGCGGGGGACCCGCGTCCGGAGCGCCCGCGTCGGACGCGCCCGCGTCCATCCCGCCCGCGTCGACGCCACCACCATCGCTCCCGCCACCATCACTGCCGCCGCCGCCGTCGCTGCCTGCGTCCTCGTCGCTCCCGGCGTCGTCTCCGCCGGCGTCCATCTCGCCCGGGCCGGCGTCGACGCGCCCGGCGTCGCGGCCTGCGTCGCGCGCGCCTCCGTCGCTCCGACCGGCGTCCGCGCCCGCGTCGGTGGCCGGGTTGTCATCGCAGCCGACGGCGAGCGCCAGGATCAACACGGGGACCCAGTTCCGCAAAGTGAAGTCGTTCATGTCGTATGCCTCGCGAGGCGATGGTGGCCCGAAGCGCGCGGCGTGACAAACCGTCCCCCTTCGCCTGCTATCCTCGCGACAGGTGAGCTACCGCGACGACATGGAGGCCGCCCGCCAGCGCGTGGAGGTCCTCGAGCGGGAGCTCCACGATCGTCTCGGCCGCGCCGGCAGCGCGCCGCTCGCCATCGAAGTGCTCGAGCTGCGACGCAAGCTCCAAGACGCGCTCGTGTCGCTCGAGGCGGAGGAGCGGCGTCGCGCGCTCGCCGAGGAGGCGGCCACCCGAGAAGAGGCCCAGCGAGCGCACATCGCGGCGCTCGAGGAGTCGCTCGAGCGCGTGCAGGGCGAGCTCCAACGGCGCCGTCGCGTGGACGAGGCGCTCTGGCGCAAGGCTGCGCAAGCCGACTTGCGAGTCCGCGAGGCGGCCGATCTCCGCGCCGCGCTCAAGGACGCACAGGCCTCCTCCGCGCGCGAGGCCCGGCGCGCCGACGCGGCGGAGATCGAGCTCATGCGCACGCAGATGCGCCTCGCGATCGAGCTCGCCCGGCCGCGCGTGAGTGAGCCGTGGTCGCGCGACGCGGTGAGCACCTCGCACGAGCAGCTGACGCGCACGTACGACCCGGACGCGCTGCTCGAGATGGGGCTGGAGTCGCTCCGACCCGCATGCGCGCGCCTCGCGTTCCTCATCGCGGAGCTGATCTGGTCGGACACCGCCGCCGATCCCGGGCGGCTCGGTGAGCTCCTCGAGCTACTGGAACGCGCGGGTCACCCGCTCCACCGGCACGACGCGGTGCGGCTCGGTCCGCAGCCGCTCGACGCGCCGGGGCTACGCCTCGCGATCGGACCGCTCGCGCTCCAGGTCGCGGTCCGACGCCGCGATCGGCGTGAGGTGATCGTCACCCTGAGCGCGGAGCGGGCGCTCCGCATCCAGACCCGCTCGGCATCGGCCTCCTCGGGGCGCCAGAAGCCACGATGATCGATCCGTTTCGCTTCACGATGCGCGACGGGCGCATCGCCGATGTCCGCACCGCTAGCGTAGTGGACGCGCGCCGCATCATCGCGCTCGACCGGATCCTCGCCGAGGACGGTCGCGGGATGGTGCTGACCCCCGAGCAAGTCCGCACCGTCGACGAGGAGCGATCGCGCATCGACGCGATCTACCGTCGCATGGCGGCGGGCGACGCGACGGTGTTCATCGTCGCCGACGTCGACGGCGTCGAGCCGATGGCGGGGAGCGCGCAGCTCGATCAGCTGCGACCCGCGCGATGCGCGCACGTCGGCGTCCTCTCGATCGGCGTGCTCCCCGACTTGCAGCGCCAGGGGATCGGCCGTGCGCTCATGGAGGCGCTCATCCAGCGCGCGCGCGAGCACCGGATGGAGCGCCTCGAGCTCTACGTGCGGGCCGACAACCCGGGCGCCCAGGCGCTCTATCGCGGGGTCGGCTTCGCCGAGGAGGCGCGCCGCGCGCGATTCGTGAAGCTCGAGGATGGAAGCTACGTCGACGACGTGATCATGAGCATGTCGCTCTAGCAGGCTGCTACAGAGCCGCCCGCTCCCTTGCCCGTGCCCGTGCCCTTGCCCGGGCCCACCCAGCGCACGCCCCTGCCGGCCCCTGAGCTCACCGGAACGACAGCCGCGCGCCGCACTCCGGCTCCACGAGACACATCGCGACCTCCGCGATCGCACGCTCCGGCTCGTCCGCGACGAACAGGTCGGGACGGTAGCCGTAGCCTTCTCGAAAGCCGTCGAACGGATCGTGATGCGCGCGATGGCCGAGCGAGACCCAGAGCCCCGTCTGCGGCAAGCGATAGGTGCGGAGCTCGCCGACCTTCATCGCTCCCTCGGTGTTCTCGCCGACGATCACCGCGCCCGGGATCTGACGGGCGAAGAGCACCGCGGTCTCGCACGCCGAGCCGCACCCGCGATCGACGACGACGAGCAGACGCCCCGCGAACGGTGTCGGCGCGAGCCCCGGATAAAGGATCGCGGCGGGCGTGCGGTCGCGGAACGCGCCGCGCGCCTCGAGCGCCTCGTCGAGCTCGCGCTCGGCCCGCCTGATCCGCGCGTCCAGCCACGCGCGCCCGCCCGCGTCGGTGGCGCCCGACGACTCCCGCACGCAGCGCCAGAACGTCAGCGCGCCTTGCAGGGTCACCTCGCTCTCGAGCGCGTCGGTCTCCCAATAGCGGAGCTCGTCCGCCGTGAGGTGGCGGAACCATCGCACGAGGTACCCGTCGCTCCCGCCGCCGGCCCGGCGGAGGTCGAGCACCACCACGGGCGCGGTCCGCACCTCGTCGGCGCTCGCCACGAACGTCTCGAGCGCCCCCGACCGGTCGGTGAACAGCGTGCGGAGCCGGAGCCACACGAACGGCGCGTCGAGCCGCTCGAACGCGGGACCGCGGGCGCCGCGCAGATCGAAGCGCCGCAGCGGGATCTCCTGCTCGTAGGTCTCTCCAGCCTCGTCGCGCATGGAGCACCGCAACTCGTCTAGCGGAGCGTCTTCGATCGTCACCGGCGCAAACACCTCGTCCGGGACGTCCTCCGCGACGCGCGCGAGCACCTCAGCCGGGGTGCGCCCGCCGCAGTCGATCAGCGCGCGGCCGCTCTCGCGCTCGATCATCTCGCCATCGCGCAGGACGAACCTCGGCTCGCCGATCATCGCGTAGCGGTGATGGCCGACGCTCCGCCATCGGCGCCGACCGCCCTCGTAGAACCAGAACCCGATGTGGCTGTCGTCGAGGAACGCGAACTCGGTGAGCAGCGCGTCGCGCCACTGCCTCGGGGTGACGGGCTCGACCGGCAACGACGCGCGACCCGCCTCGAGCACCTCCGACCACCGCGCCTCGTCCCCCGCCTGCTCGTAGCCCGCGTAGCCTCGGCGGAACAGCCGCGCGAGCACGTCGTAGTCATTCGCCACGTCGGCGGGATCGAGGAGCGCCGGCGAATCGGCGCGACACGCGCTCGGGCTGACGATCAGATCGGCGTACGCGATCCGCACGTGCGTCGCGGTCCGCGCGCTACAGCCCGTCGCGATCGAAACGACCACGGCGACCCACGGCGCGACGTGGTGGGCGACGTCACGCGCGATGCGATGTCGCGACCGATCGTGCGGTGCGCCTGGTACGTTCACCGGCGTGAGCCTATCGCGGACGGAGCTCGAAGCGTTCATGCGCGAGGCGCTGACCGAAGGTCGCGGCGCGCTCCCCGCGTGCCGCCCCAACCCTCCCGTCGGGTGCGTGCTCGTGCGCGACGGTCGCATCGTCGCGCGCGGTCACACGCAGCCGCCGTATCAGCCGCACGCCGAGCCGATGGCGCTCGCGCAGGTCGAGGGCGACCTCGAGGACGTGATCGCGTTCGTCACGCTCGAGCCGTGCGCGTTCCACCAGCGCACGCCGAGCTGCGCGCGAGAGATGATCGCGCGCAGGGTCGGCTCCGTGTACGTCGCGATGCTCGACCCTCACCCGAAGAACCGCGGCCGCGGCGTCGAGATGCTGCGTGAGGCGGGGATCGCGGTCGTGGTCGGGCTCTGCGAGGACGAAGCGCACGCCGATCTCGACGCGCTCGTCTGGCAAGCCGGCGATCCGGACGGGCTCTCGGGGAGCTGAGCGTCGGGCGGTCGCTACGGCTCGTTCGCCCAGCCCATGATGAGCTGATGCGCGAGCGAGAACGGCGGCGGGATGAAGTAGCCCTCGGGCGCGCGCACCTCGTCTTTCGTCACCCAGCGCGCGCTCTCGAGCTCCTCGGGGTCCAACGTGAATTCCGTGGACGTCGCGTCGGCGAGGAACGCGACCATCAACGAGCGCGGAAACGGCCAGGGCTGCGAGCCACGGTAACGAAGGTTGCTCACCTCGAGGCCGACCTCCTCCTTCGTCTCGCGCACGACGCACGCCTCCAGCGACTCGCCCGGCTCCACGAACCCGGCGAGCGCGCTCATCATCCCGGGTGGCGCCTGGCGCGAGCGCGCGAGCAGACATCGACCCTCGTGGAGCACGAGCATCATCACCGCCGGATCCGTGCGGGGAAACGAGCGCGCGCCCTCTGCGGTGGCCCGCGCGAAGCCGCCCTCCACCAGCTCGGTGCGCTCCCCCGTCTTGGGGTCGAAGGCGTGATCGCGGTGCCAGAGCGCCATCCCGCGCGCGTAACCGATCAGCGCGAGCTCGTCGGCGGGGAGCTGCATGCCGACGACGAACAGATCCATGAACGCGCCCCGCGGGATCGCGCGCGGCTCCTGCTCCGGCGCGAGCTCGACGAGGAACACCGCGCGGCCACCGTCGATCCCGAGGAACACGCCGTGCGCCGCCGCCGCGAGCAGCTCCGGCGCCTCGGCCACGGTCGGGAACACCGCCCGCGCCGGCCGACCTTCGACGAGCGCGCGCCCGCGCCAGATCGGCACGAGCACGGTGTCGGGAGCGACGCGCGCGCGGTCGAGGAACGCGTCGTCGCGTCGGAGGTGGCTGGCGCGGTCGATGCGAGGCGTCTCCATGCGCGGGACCGTAGCAGGCGGATCGGGCTGCGCTCGGGTGCAGTAGGATGCGCCGCACCATGCGCTGGACCGTTGCCCTCGGCGCGCTGGTCGTGCTCACCACGAGCGGATCGGCGACCGCCCACGCGGGGAGCACCAAGCTCGTCTGGATCGAGCTCGAGGCGGAGGGCGCACGGATGCGCGTCGACCTCGATCCGATCGACGTCGCGTACGCGATCGATCTCGACGATCCGGATCACGCCGACGCGGAGCGCGCGCTCGACTCCGCCGACGCGATCCGCGGCTGGGTCGAGCGCAGCATGTCGCTCCGCGCCGGGGACGCCGATTGCGCGGCGGAGGCGGGCTCCGTCACCGCCGTCGATGTGGAAGGCGCGTTGCGGATGTCGCGGGCGGTCCGCGTCGAGGTGCGCTTCGAGTGCGGTTCGCCGCCCACGCGCTTCGTCGACCACGCGGTGTTCGCCGACGATCCCCAGCACGAGGCGATCGTCCGGATCGGCGAGCGCGTCGACGTGCTGCGCGTGGGACGCCAGGAGCTCTCGCTCGAGGACCCCGGCCTCGGCGCGACGTTCGGCGAGTTCCTCCTCCACGGCGCGCTCCACATGACGGGCGGGCTCGACCACGTGTTGTTCCTCCTCTCGCTCCTCCTGCTCGCCGGCGAGCGCGCGGCCCGCGACGGAGCGCGCCCGGCTGCGCGCGAGGTGGCGATCATCGTGACGGCGTTCACCGTCGGCCACTCGATCACCCTCATCGCGGCGGCGCTCGATCTCGTCACGTTGCCTTCGCGCTTCGTCGAGAGCGCGATCGCCGCGTCGATCGTGTTCGTCGCGATCTGGAACCTCACCCGTCCCGATCGCAGCGCCGAGCTTCGCTGGGTGGCCGGCGTATTCGGCCTCGTGCACGGGTTCGGCTTCTCGTCGGTCCTGCGCGAGCTCGCGCTGCCGCGCACCGAGCGGATCACCGCGCTCGTCGCGTTCAACCTCGGCATCGAGCTCGCGCAGCTCGCGATCGTCGTGATCGTCGTGCCGCTCTTCGGCTACCTCGCGCGGCGCGCGTGGTATCGGCGCGTGGTGGTGCGCGGCGGATCGATCGTGATCGCGCTCGTCGCGACCTACTGGCTGATCCAGCGCGCCCTCTTCGCGTGACGTCCGGCTCGCTCGACAGGCGCGAATCGGGTCGGCGAACGAAGCGACTCAGGCGATCTCGCGCGCGCGCTTGACCAGCGACGCGCGGTCGAGCGCCATCACGGACGTCTCGTCGAGCGCGATCCCCATCCCCGGCCCGCGCGGGGGCTGCTCCGCGACCCACGCGATCGCGCCGTGCAGCTCGAGCGTCACCCCGTCGACGTCCACGTCGATGCGCACCGCCGTGCCGGTCGGCTCGAGGAAGTCGGAGCGCACGAAGAGCCCGCGCGCGCTGATGTTTTCGATGAGGTGCGTGACCTCGGGCCCGTGCGCGCTCGCCATCGTCTCGACGTCGACCTCCATCTCGAGGCTCTCCGAGGAGAACCGAGCCGGCAGCCGGATCGCGAGGCGCGGCTCGCGCCGACGATCGCTCTCGTCGCCCGGCCCGACCTGCCTGTGGGCGGCGAGCCTCCGATACGACTTCGGATTCTTGGGCGGCGGCATCGGTGGGTGGACGGCGGAGCCGCGGTGTGCGCCCCGATGGGCACTGACTACTCCCGCCTCTCGACCGCCGCAAGAGGCGCCCTGGCCGAGCGCACAGCGCTGTTCCCAACGAGGGACATCCGGACGCGCGGGGTCGATGAAACGGTCACGATCCGAAACTTGTGGGGGGAGGTCCCCTAGGCGACGACGGATCGTTTCGGCAGACTCGGGAGCATGCCTGGGCGACTCACCAAAGCAGCGCTGGTCTCGTGCCTCGCGGCCTGCACCGGCACCGTGACGCCTCCCGGGACGAGCGCGCCGCCGCCCGGCCAGCAGACGACGGAGTTCGCGTCGGCGAGCGGCGCACGACGGCTCAGCCAGGTCGAGCTGGACTCGACCCTCGCGGATCTCCTGCAAGACGACTCTCGCCGTGCGCTCGCCTTGAACTCCGACGAGTACACGCCCTTCGACAACGACATCACGACGCAGCAAGCGTCGATGACGCTGATCACGAACCTCGAGATCATGGCGCACCAGATCGCGACGCAGGTCGTCGACGACCCCACGCGCCGCGACGCGGTCGTCCCGTGTACGCCGACCGGCCCGGGAGACGCCGACTGCCTGCGCCAGTTCATCGAGACGTGGGCGCCCCGCGCCCTCCGCCGACCGGTGACCGACGACGAGGTCGACGCGTACATGACGCTCCAGTCGTTCGCGACGGAGGACAATCCCGACGTCGACAACGACTTCTACACCGCGGTGCGGCTCATCATCGCGGCCGTGCTCCAGGATCCCGAGTTCCTCTATCGGATCGAGCGCGGCACCGAACGCGACGACCGACCCGGCGTGTTCGCGCTCGACGGGTTCGAGCTCGCGACGCGGCTGAGCTACCTGATCACCGGCAGCACGCCCGACGCCGTGCTCCTCGCCGACGCGGCGAGCGGCGCGCTCGACACGGCGGACGGACGGCGCGCCGCCGCGGAGCGCCTCCTCGACACGCCGGACGCGCGCACGCAGATCCACCGGTTCCACGCGATGTGGCTCGGCCACCGCATCCTCGCGCAGCCACCCGAGCTCGTGGCCGCGTTCAACCGCGAGACCGGCGCCCTGATCGACCGCGTCGTCTTCGAGGAGGACCGTCCGTACACGGACGTGTTCACCGCCGACGAGACGTACCTCGACGACTTCCTCGCCGATCACTACGCCCTGCCCCACCCCACCGGCGGCGAGGGCTGGGTGCCCTACGGCGACAGCGGACGTGGCGGCGGCATCCTCTCGCACGGAAGCTTACTTGCGGCGTTCGCGAAGTTCGCCGACACCAGCCCGACCCAGCGCGGGATCCTCATCCGGACGCGGCTCATGTGTCAGACGATCCCGCCACCGCCGGCGAGCGTGAACGTCGACGATCCGCCGGTGAACACCGACAACCTCTGCAAGGTCGAGCAGTACGCCGCGCACCGCAACCAGTCGGGTTGCTCGGGGTGCCACAGCCAGATGGATCCCCTCGGGTTCGGGCTCGAGAACTTCGACATGGCGGGTCGCTATCGCGACCACGACGAGGGTCGACCGGAGTGCCCCATCGACGGCGTCGGCGAGGTACCCGGCCTCGGTACGTTCCGCGGCCCGGGCGAGCTCGGCCAACGCCTCGTCGACGAGCAGATCATCGACGCGTGCGCGCTCGAGCAGTACTACCAGTTCGCCACCGGGCGCCCCGTCCTGCCGATCGACGCGCAGGTCATCGACGGCCTCGTCGACGACTTCCGCGCTGCGCAACTGAGCTTGCGCGGCATCATCCTGAGCTACGTAGCGAGTGAACGCTTCGCCCACCGCCGAGAGGAGGCGCTGTGAGCAAGAACGAGAAGACGCGCGACCCGCGTGGTGTCATCGACCGCAAAGCCTCCGGCCGCAAAGTCTCCGGCCGCTCGCGCCTCCATCGACGCGCGCTCCTCCGCGGCGCGGCGGGCGTCGCGGTGGCCCTCCCCGTCCTCGAGTGCATGCTCGACGACAACGGAGAGAACGTCGCGCGCGCCGACAGCTCGGGCCTCCCCTGCCGCTACGGGATCCTCTTCGGCGGAATGGCGCTCGGCGGCGACTCGTGGGCGGAGGACAGCTACCGCATCGACGGCACGAACCACACCGAGACGGGCCACTTCATCGCGCCCGCGACCGAGGGCGCGGGCTACGCGCTGACCACCCCGCTGCTCGCGCTCCAGGGCTACGAGAACGACTTCAGCATCGTCACCGGCCTCGCGATCCCGTTCGATCGCACGTCGACGGACGGCGCCATGGTCCCGCCCGGTGGCGCGTACCGCGACTTCCACGGCGGCGGCGCGAGCCCGCTCCTCAGCGGCGTCCGCTCGACGGACCCGGCGTTCATGGCGAACGGTCCGACGAGCGATCAGATCATCGCGCAGCTCAACGCGGGTCAGACGCGCGATCCCTACTTCGTCGCGCGCGCGCAAGTCCCGTTCTACCTCACCGGCTACGACCACTCGGGGCGCCAGTACATCTCGTACACCGAGGGGGGGCGCACCGGACGCGTCGAAGCGCAGACGAGCCCGCAGGGCGCGTTCATGAGCCTCTTCGGCACGTTCACGCCGGACGACAGCGGCGCGCAGGCTCGGCTCGACTTCGAGCTCCGCTCGCGGCGCAGCGTGCTCGACCTGATCCTCGACAAGCGCCAACGCGTCCTCGACTCCGTCGGCGCCGCCGATCGTGTTCGCCTGGATCGACACTTCGAAGAGATCCGCGCGCTCGAGCGGCGCCTCGCGTCCACTCCGCCGACGGTCACCGGCTCGTGTCAGGTGCCCGCCGATCCTGGGCCCGACCCGACGCTCGGCCCCGACAACCCTGGCTCGGGCTCGGCGGACATCACCTCACCGTCGACCGGCTACAGCGGCGAGCACGAGCGCTCGCGGATCTTCTGTGACCTGATCCACATGGCGTTCGTCTGCGATCTCACGCGCGCCGCGAACCTCCAGATCACCGCGTTCCAGAGCCACATGAGCGTGCTGCCGATCAGCCAAGGCATGACGCGGCCCGCGAGCATGGGCGGCGGCACGTTCGACTTCCGCGCCGACCTCCACGAGCTCGGCCACAACGGCGACGCGAACAACCGCGGTCAGTATCCGTCGGCGCTGATGCAGCAGTGGCACCTCAGCCACTATGCGTACCTGATCGACAAGCTCCGCAGCACGCCCGAGGGCGGCGGCACGGTGCTCGACAACACGTCGTTGGTCTTCATGTTCGAAGCCGGTCACGGCCTCCAGCTCAACGACGCCTCGAGCCCCGACGCCACGCACTCGGTCGAGAACATGGCGCTCCTCGTCGCCGGCCGCGCCGGCGGCTTGCGCCCCGGCCGCCACATCCGCGCGACCGGACGCCACCCCGGCTCGGTCCTCATCTCCGCGATGCAGGCCGCGGGCTACCCGCAAGACACGTTCGGCGAAGTGAGCGGCGCGCTCACCGAGCTCTTCTGAACGACGTCAGCCCTCAGGCCGCTCGTCGTCGCCCGATGCGTCCTCGCCGAGCGCGGCCTCGCGCGCGTTCTCGGCGAGCGCGTCCTCGCCGAGCCGATCGCGCTCCTCGCCCCCGCTCATCTTGTCGAGCACCTCGCCGACCTTCTCGAGGTTGCCGCTCATGAGATCCGACTTCGTCTTCTGGATCTCCTGCGCCGTCCTCATCAGCTTGGTGAGCGCGGCGGGCCCGGCGATCAACATGATCGCGCCACCGATGATCAGGATCTCCAGCCACCCGAGGCCGAACACGCCCGCATCATAGCGGAGCCGACGCCCCCCGGCCCCTCGCGGTTGGCAGCCCCTCGGACGCCCGCTACCGTGGTCCGACTTCGTTGCTTGAGGAGGGGAACATGAGAGACGAATCGACCAGGACTCCGCGCTACGTCCGCGTGGCGCGCGCTCTCGCGCTCGTGACGGGACTCGCCGGCGTGCAGGCGTGCGGCGACTCGCCGCTCAGCGATGCGGGCGGCAACGACGCCGGCGGGCGGAGCGACGCGGGACGGAGCGACGCGGGGCGGAGCGACGCGGGCGGATCGCGCGACGCAGGCATGCTCGCCGACGCGGGACGGAGCGACGGCGGAGGGACGACCGACGCGGGCGAGACCGACGCAGGCCTCGCTGACGGCGGCGGCGGCGCCACCGACGCCGGTGCGATGGACGGAGGGAGCGTGGCATTCGACGCCGGCACCCGGTTCGACGCAGGCAGCCCGACCGATGCCGGCGACATCTGCAGCACCTGCTACTGCCCGTTCGGCCTCGCCATCGACGCGGGCGGGGTACCGTCGTGCGACACGATCGGCGCCAGCATCTGCTGCGCCGTCATCGGCCCGCTGTTCCCGCCCGATCTCCCCGCGTGAGCCGGCTTCGCGTCGATCCTTCACCGACGCCCCTCGCGGCAGAGTACGACGCGATCGACGCGGCGCTCCGTCGCGTGCAGCGCCACGACGTCGTGTTCGACGCCAGCGCATATCCTCACGATGCGGTCGCCCTCGTCCGCGAACAGTGGCGCACGCGGATGGTCTTCGAGCATCGGTCGAGCACGGTGTTCTCGCAGCTGGCCACGCAGCTCTTCGAGGCCAACGCGAGCCTCGACGCCAAGGTCGTCATGCTTCGCATGTCGCAAGACGAGCTGCGTCACACCGCGACCTGCGCGGAGGTGGTCGTCGCGCTCGGCGGAGAGGCCGACGCGGAGGCGAGCTTCGAACTGGAGCGGCTCGCCGAGCACGCCGGGGTGAGCCCGGAGCAGCGCGCGCTCCGCAACGTGCTCTACACGACGAGCTGCTCGGAGATGATCGCCTGCGCACGCTTCGTCGCGGTCCTCGACCGCATGACCGATCCCTACCTACGCGAGGCCAATCGCCGGCTCCTCGCCGACGAGGTCCTGCACGGGCAATTCGGCTTTCATTATCTCGAGGCGTGGCGCGGCTGGCTCGATGTCCACCCCGACGAACGCATGTCGCTCGAGCGCTATCTGGCGCACGCATTTCTCGTGCTCGAGCGCGAGCTCGCACCGCTCGGACCGTTCGCGCCGCTCTCCGAGGCCGAGCTCGCGCTCGGGGCGGACGACCCGTCCCTCGCGCGTGAGGTGTTCTACGGCGCGATGGAAGGCGCGATCGTGCCCGGCCTGGAGCGCCTGGGTCTCGACGCGGGTCGCGCGTTCCGCGACCGGCGACTCGCGAGCGCCTAGAGCTGGAGCGCGATGACGGCGATGTCGGTGTCGCCGGTCGGGTCGTCGCCGACGGTGGTGACGTTCGTCGATCCGATCGTGCAACCATCGTTGACCGATGCGGCGAGCACTGCGGTGCGCTCGTCGATCGCGATCCCGCCGGCGAATTCGGGCTCGGCGCCGCCGAACGTGGTGAGCCAGAGACACTGGCCGTCGGCGGGATCGATCCGCGCGGCGAAGACGTCGCGCGCTCCCGCGATCGCCGGGCAGCCGAGAAGATCGAGGCCGGTGTGCTCGCCGTGCACGACGGCTCGCCCGGCCGCGTCCGTCGCAAGCGCCCACGCGCGCGAGCTGACCCCCGCGTGGTCGACGCGGACCCACACCGCGGCACCGGCGCTGGTGAGGCGCGCGAGGTAGAGGGTCACCGTGCTGGTGGCGGGGAGGCCCATCCCGTCCACGCTCGCGTCGGCGCTCGCGTAACCGCCCCCGACCAGGATGTCGCCGCCCGGCAGCGCGGCGACCGCGGTGCCCTCCTCGACGGCGGAGCCCCCGATCGCGCGCGCCCACCCGATCACGCCGCTCCCGCCATCGAGCTGGATCGCGACCGCGTCGAAGCCCCCCACCGCGCTCAGGGAGCCGAGCGGTCCGAGGTCGAGGTCACCGCTGAACGCGCCGACCAGCACCACGCCGCCGGCATCGTCGACCGTGACCGCGTTCGCCGAGGCGTTCGCGGTCGACGGGATCGCGGTGCACCACACCGGCACGCCGCCCCCCGTGATCCGCGCCGCGAACATGTGCCCGGTGGCGGTCGGCGGCGTCACCGCCACACAGGGCGCGCCCAGATCGAGCGTGGTCGCGAACGTGCCGACGATCACGAGGTCCGTCCCGAGCCGCGCGATGGCGGTCACCGCGCTCGGGGGACCGATGCGGCGGCTCGCGTGATGCGCGGTCAGGGCGGCGCTGTCGTATACCGCAACGTACCCTGTCGTTCCGCTCCCGCCAGCGCCCGCCCCGAGGTCGACGGTGCCCACCACCTGACCGCCGATGGCGAACCGAGCTCCGAGCGTCGTCGTCGCGCGCACATCATCGAAGTTGCCGCCGCCGATCCGCATCGCGGCGGTGGCCGAGAGATCCCGGTCGAACGTGACGACGAAGCCATCCGCCTGCGTCGGGGTGAGCGCGCCGGTGCCGAAGTCGATCGTACCGGGTGCCTCCGTGTCCCCGGCCACCACGAGCCCGCCACCCGAGAGCGTCGCGATCGCGCGCGCGCGATCCCGGAGGCGCGAGGCGGCCGGTCCCGTCGCGCCGATCAGCCGCGACGCGAGGAGCGCGCCGCCCGGGCGAAGGCACATCCCTTCGCGGCACGCGAGCCCGCCGCCGCACGCCGCGTCTTCGTCGGTGGACCCGTCGCAGTCGGCGTCCACCCCGTCGCAGACGTCGTCGCTCGGCGCACAGGCGTCGACGTCCCCCCCGTCGCGCAGCCCCCCGTCCGGCGGTGCTCCGTCCACCGCGCCGCCATCGATCCGCGCCCCCGCGTCGCGGGCTCCCGCGTCCATCACCGCCGCGTCGGCCCCGCCGTCGTCGAGCCCGTGTTGGAGCGCGTCGAAGTCCGGCGTGCACGCCGCGACGCCCGCGCACAGGAGGACGAGGCACCGCGATCGCTCAGAAGCGGCCATCGACACCCGTCCCGTAGAATCGCAACTCGGATTGCGACGCCTCGGCCGCCGACCCGAGCTCGAGCACCAGCGCGACCACCGCGCCGACCACGAGCGCGCCCGCGATCGGCCCCATGATCTGCGCCGCCAGCACTTCCTGCCGTAGCGGATCGACCTCGTCATCCGCGCACCGTGGCGAGCAGGTGTCGCTGAGCTCGTCATACGCGATGCTCGCGTGGGCGTAGAGCGCGATCGCAGTGACGCCGACGGCCAACGTGAGGCCCCCGAGCACCGTCGCGGCGATCGGGAAGCTGGATGGCTCCGCGGTGGGCATCGGCTCTGGATCGGCGACGGCTTCGGCGTCGGAGTCTCCCTCGCTCACCGGCTCGTCGGTGCGCAACGTGCGGAGCACGCGCACGCGGGCCTCGATCTGCGCGCGCTGGTCCGGATCGGGGGTGCGCGCGAGGTAGGCCTCGAACGCCTCGATGGCGCGCACGATGTGGCCCGCGCGGTCGGCCGCGAGCCCGACGTTGTAGAGCATCTCGACGCGAGGGCTGAGCTCGTACGCGCGCTCGAAGCGGTCGAGCGCCTCGTCGAAGCGGCCCTGCGAGAGCGCGATGCGGCCGGCGTCGAAGAGGCTGCGCGCCTCCTCGTCCTCGATCGTCACCTCGACGCCGGGATCGCCCGACTGCGCGGCCGCGATGGATGCGATCGAGCACGCGATGGCGAGCACGCCGAAGCGAGCTGCGACACGCAGTCGTACCCACCCGCCGCGGTGGTCCAGCACGAGCTCGACGCTACGGGCGCGGCTCGCGCGGCTCCATGGTCATTCTTCCGACCGGAGCCGGCCTGGCGCACCGAACGCGCGGACGAGCCCGACCAGCTCGGTGCGGTTCGCGACGCCGAGCTTGACGCACGCGCGACCGATCGCGTCGCCGACCGTCGCGATCGGGACGCCCAGCTCGATCGCGATCGCCTTGGTCGACGCGCCCTCGGCCAACCGCGCCACGACCTCGCGCTCACGCGGCTCGAGCGCGCGCGGGTCGGTGACGCCCTCGGTGTTGCGACGCGCGATCACGTAGCGCCGGCCGTCGCGATCGTACCGGTCGAGGAGCGTCCACCGTCCCGCGATGACCCCTCGCCAGATCTCCAGCGCGCGATCGGGATCCCGACGCCCCGGCGCGCCGCGCGCGCGCTCACGAACCCGCACCGCACGCCGCAGCACATCTTGCGTTTCTACGGATCGCGCCAGGCCTTCCGCATGGACGCACGTACCTTCGGGGGAGAGGGTCGCGTCGACGGGGGCGAGCTCACCGAGCCGACGCAGCCGGAGCGCCGCGCTGAGGTGCGCGCCGATGGCGCCTCCACGCGCGAGCGCCGCTCCCCCGGCCGAGCCCCGCGCGCGCCGGAGCGGCACGTTCAGGCGTACGTGATGACCGTCGGAGGTGCGACCGCCGACCACGAACAGATCGCGGAAGCCCGAGGCGCCGAACAGCTCGCGCGCCCTCGCGAGCAGCGGAGCGGGCGCGCCGCTGGCCCGCACGTCGGCGAGCGTCCCCGCGACGGGTCCACCCGCGTAGAAGTGACGCACGACGCGCGGATCGGCGCCGGCGACCATGCGCTCGAGCAGCGACTCGACGTCCAGCTGCGTTGCGCTCTCCGCCGCGCCGGGCCGAACCGTGTGCGCGTCGTCGACGCGATAGGTGTACGCGAACGCCCCGAGCGGGCCGCGGAACGCGGTGGCGGCCGCGCGCGCGAGGTCCGCCAGCCACGCTCGCTCCGGCTCACCGAGCCGATACGCCCGCTCCACCAGCGCGATGAGCGACGGCTCGCTCACGCTTCACCGACCCGCGCGGCGAGCTCGGTCCGACCGCGGACGCCGAGCTTGCGATAGATGGAGGCCAGCTGATTGGCCACCGTCCGCACCGAGGTCGCGCGCGCGGCCGCGATCGTCCGGTTGGAATCCCCACGGAGGACCGCATCCGCGACCTCGCGCTCGGCCGGGCTCAGCGCGTCGAACGCCTCGCCGCGCCCGAGCGGGGCTCGGAGGGCGACGACCTCGTCCCCCTCGAGCTCGAGGTCGATGACATCCACGCTCGAGACCTCGCGGGCACGCATGACCTCGAGGATACCCCAGCCCCGGGGCGGACTTACCCCGGGGGCGGCCCGCTTGGATTCGCAGGGCGAACCGACCGCCGACGGGGTAGAATCGCAGCGAGACTCATGGACACGGCTCGCGAACACGACGTGTTGCCGATCGGGGCGCGATGAGCACGGCCGCCGAAGGGACGACGGGGGAGGCGCGGGGCAGCGCGGCGCCGGAGTACGAGTTCATCAAGCTGCTCGGGCGCGGCGGGATGGCCGAGGTCTACCTCGCGCACAAGTTCGCGCCCGGAGGCGCGTTCAAGGAGGTCGCGTTCAAGCGCATCCTCCCCCAGTTCACGAGCGACCCGTCGCGCGTCGCGAAGTTCCTCGACGAGATCGCGACGGCCGCCGCGCTCGTGCACCCGAACATCGTGGGCGTGCACCACTGGGGCAACTACTTCGGCGACTACTTCATCGAGATGGAGTGCGTCCGCGGCATCACGCTGATGGACTACATGGAGGCGCTCGCGAACGGCGCGGAGACCAAGATCGGCGCGGTGCCCGCCGTGGATGTGGCGCTCGTCGGCGCGATGGTCGCCGAGGGGCTGCACTACGCGCACACGTTCGAGCGCGGCCACGTGACGGGCTTCGTCCATCGCGACATCAGCCCCGACAACGTCATGCTCGATGTCCATGGGGTGGCGAAGATCCTCGACTACGGGATCGCCAAGGCGCTCAAGGGGGAAGAGCGCATCGCCAGCAAGACCAGCACCGCAGCGGGCAAGCCCTATTATCACCCGCCCGAACAGTGGCGCGGCGACGAGGTCGACGCGCGGACGGACCTCTACGCGCTCGGTACGACGCTGACCGTCGCGCTGTGTGGCCGTCAGCTCTTCTCGCAAGGTCCGCGCGACACGTTCGAGATGATCGTGTACCGCGTGTTCCAGGGCGACCGGCCCGCGATCGCCGACATCGCGCCGCCGGGGACGCCGCCAGAGCTCATCGCGATCCTCGAGAGCCTCGTGCAGGCGGACGCCGAGCGACGTCCGCGCACCGCGAAGGAGCTGATCCGGCCGCTCAAGGAGATCGTTCGAGGGCTCTGTGGCGACCTCGACCTCGCGCGCGAACAGCTCGCCGCACGTATCAAGCCGTTTTACCAGGACGCCGACACCCACAAGGCGCTCGAGCCCCCGCAGTTCAGCCAGAGCGCGCCGGCGCGGTCGACGAGCCGCCTCATCGACCACAGCGCCAGCCGCGACCCATCGCGGGCTCCGAGCGGCAACACGCAGCCCCTCGGGAGCCACGACGAGCGCGCGTTCGCTCCCACCGCGGCGTCACCGAGCACGGCGGGACGCGCCGCCGTGAACGACACGCGGCGCACCGTCCTCTCCGTCGCGCTCGGCCTCGGGATCGCGATGGTCGTCATGCTCCTCGCGGGCGGAGCGTTCCTCCTCGGCGGCCACTTCCTGAACCGCCCCGACCGTACCCCGACGACCACGTCGACCCCGACGCCCGCGCCGACCACGACCGAACCGACGACCGATCCCGCGACGCCGAGCCCCGCGACGCCGACCCCCGCGATGGAAGCGCGGACGACCCCGCCCGCGCAGCCATCGGCCACGGCCGAGCCCGCGGCGACCAACCCGCCCGCGGCCGGGGATCCAGCGCCGGCCGGGTCCGAGACGCCGGAGACCCCGGAGACCGAGTCCACGCCGGCGCAAGCGGCTCCGCAGGAGGCCCACGCTTCGACGTCGTCCCGCCGCGGGCGCCGGAGCCCTCTGCCTCCTTCGGTCCAGCCGCTGCCCGCACGACCGGTGAGCACCCCGAGCTATCCGCCGGTGCGTCCCGCTACCCCGCCGCGCGCCGACACCCACACCTTCGGCCTCTGATTCTCCCGGGGAGCAAGACCATGCGCATCGCCACCTCGATCGTCGCGCTCGTGATCGTCTCGCTGTTGCCCACCCTCGCCCACGCCCAGTCCGATCCGCGCGAGCGAGCGCGCTCGCTGCTCGCCGAAGCGCAGGCGCACGAGGACGCGCAGCGCTTCGCGCTCGCCGCGCAGACCTACCTCCAGCTCTACGACGTGATGACGCAAGCTGGATTGCCACGTGCATCCGTCGCGCTCTGGACGGCCGGCAACGACCTCGCCCGCGTGCCGAGCCGCGAGCGCGACGCGATCGACTCGCTCCGCCGCTTCCTCGCCGAGTCCACCCCGCTCGCCAGCGATCCCGAGATCGCCCGATACCGCGCCGAGGCGCCGAGGCTCATCGCGGAGCTCGAGGCGCGCGTCGGTGGCTCATCGGGCGGTGCCGCGCAGCCAGGCGGCGGCCGTGGGACGCGCATCTCCCCGGTCGGCCCGATCGTGCTCAGCGTCGGCGGCGCTGCGCTGATCGCGGGCGTGATCCTCGGCGCGGTGAGCCTCGCGCTCGATGGTCAGTTCCGCGAGTCGTGCCCCGATCTGACCATGTGCTCCGGCGAGAACCGCGCGCAGTACGACGAGATGCGCGCGATCTCGACGGCGGCCGACGTGCTCATGTTCGGTGGCGGCGCGATCGCGGTGGCCGGCCTCGTGCTCACGCTCGTCCTCACCGAAGAGGTCGACGACGAGCGGCCCACCGTCGCAGCCGTCTGCACTGGCGATGGGTGCGCGGCCAGCGTCGCCGGTCGGTTCTGATCATGAACCGAGGTATTCTCGTTGCGCTGACCTCCACGCTCGGCGTCGGCTGCACGCTGATCAACAGCACCGCCGAGTTCCTCGACGCGAGCAGCGGGATGGACGCGGGTCCCTCCCGCGACGCGGGACGTGACGGCGGAGCGGACGCGGGAGATCGCCTCGATGCGGACCTCGACGCCGGCGTCGATGCCGGCACGTTCGACGCGGGCCTCGCCGCGCCTCCCCCGCGCCTCACCGCGCCGCTCTCCGGCACGACGGTGACCTCGCAGCGCCCGACCCTCCGCTGGGAGCTCGGCGCGCGCGGCGACGGAGGTCGCGTCGAGGTCTGCCGAGACCGCGCGTGCGCGAACGTGATCACGACGTTCGACAGCGCCGGCCCGGGCGGTCGACCGCCGCGCCGCTGCCCGCCGGCGTCGCGTTCTGGCGCGTGTACACGATGGAGGGGACCGTCGCGAGCCCGGTGCCCTCCGCGGTCTGGCAGTTCCGCGTCCGCGCCCGCTCCGCCGACGGCGGCATCGACAACTCGTTTGGCGCCGAGCTCGACCTCAACGGGGATGGGTACTCCGATGTCGCGATCAGCGCGAGCAACACGGTGTACGTGTACTTCGGATCGCCGAGCGGCCTCGGAGCGACTCCACAGACTCTACCCATCGCATCGACGAGTGCAGCCACGACCGTGGCCGCGATCGGGGACGTGAACGGCGACGGCTTTCCCGATCTCGGCGTCGGCGCGCCACTGGCGCAATCGATGCGCGGCGCGGTGTATGTCTACTTCGGTTCCGCAAGTGGAGCTGTCGCTACCCCCGCGGAGATCATCGGTCCGGTCGCGGGCGGCCGGCTTGGTGGATCGCTCACCGCGGCGGGCGACTTCAACGGCGATGGGCTCGCGGACGCGGCCATCGGCTCGGAGGACCGAGCCTACGTCTACTACGGCGACGCAGCCGGACCGAGCCTGAGCGACGCCTTCAATCCCCCGGGCAATCCGTCACTGGAAAGCGAATTCGGGTTCACCGCGTGCGCCGGAGACTTCAACAACGATCGACTCGGTGACGTCCTCGTCGGCGCGCCGGGAGGGCCGAACGAAGTGGCGTACCGCTACTTCGGAGGGCCCACTCCAGTTCCCCAGCGGCTGAGTGAGCCCACCGGAACGCGCGGTCGCTTCGGCGAGTCCATCGGCGGTGGCGGAGATGTCAATGGAGATGGCTTCGCCGATGTGATGGTCGCCGCGGCAAACACGAACGCGGGCGCTGACGGAGTGGTCCACTTGTACCTCGGCAGCGCTTCGGGTCTCCCCCCGACGCCGGTACCGATTCGAGGGCGCGCGGCCACGACCGAGATCTTTGGTTGGGTGATCGCCAACCAAGGTGACGTCGACGCGGACGGCTTCGATGACCTGGTGGTCGGCACGGGCTTTGGCGACGGAGCCGTCTATGTCTTTCGAGGTCTCGCCTCAGGCGTCGCTTCATCGCCCATGCGACTCGACGGCACTACCGGCGCGGACTCCCACTTCGGCTTCGCGATCGCGAGCAGCGGTGACATCGACGGCGACGGCTTCGCGGACCTCATCATTGGTGCCCCGTACCTCGATGCGCGCGCGGGCGGTGCCTTCCTCCATCGGGGAACGAGCACCGGCGTATCGATGGTCCGCCAGGTGATCCTGCGTCCGACGGGAGCTAGCGGGTTCGGCAGCTCGATCGCCAACTAACGACGTCGAGCATCTAGAGGCCGGCGATCACCGCTTGGACGCGTGCGAGGAGCTCATCGCCCGTGAGGTTCTCATTCATCCCGCCCGTTCCGTGCGAGTGCGCCTCGCGGATCACCATGTCGCGCCGGCTCACGATGAGGTCGAAGCCCCGGCGCGTGACGCCATCTTCGGCAAGCGGCGACAAGTACCAGGTGTCGTCAGCCGGCACCGTCTGCCCCATCGTCTCGCCGTCGCCCACGCACCAGCCGACCGTGATGTTGAACGGCGGCCCGGTCAGGAAGTCGTGGCAGAACTGTGCAGTCCCGGGATCGTATGGCGTCGTCGTGTGCTCGACGACCCAGATGATCTGCGCTCCCGCGGCGATGAACTGGTCTTGGATTTGCGCCACCGAACTGATGTGCGTGCGGCAGTCCGGTCACCAGGCTGGGAAGGCTATGAACACCAGAACGTCGAATGGGCTCCAGTCGATGTTCTCGTCGGCCGTGCAAGGCACGTTGCTGAGGTCGAGCGGGAAGTCAGTCCCGTCGCTGGCGATCGCCGTCGGCCACCGGTAGGGCCAAATCACGGAGCCGAGGGCCATCGGCTCGACCGCGCCGTACGGGTACACGGGGCAGCCGGGCCATCCCGCGTCGTCGCCCCCGTCGATTCCCCCGCCCGGGCCGCTGTCGATCCCGCCCGGTCCGCTGTCTCGCCCCACGCCGCCCGAGTCTGCGCGGCCCGAGTCGGTGCCGCCCATCTCCCCGTCGCAACCACCGAGGTTGAGCGCGAGGACGTTCAGGCAGAAGAGCGAGAGGTACCGCTTCACGGCTCGGGCAGAGTAGCGAACGCCGTCTCAGGCGCCAAGCCGTAACGTTTGGCCGCGCCGCTTCGTGGAGCCTTCATGACCACGCACCTCACCGAACGCCGCCTCGCGCAGATCCAGGCGATCAGCGGCCTCGTGTTCGCCACGTTCCTCGCCCTCCACCTCGTGAACACGATGATCGCGACGTTCGGGCAATCGACCTACGACGCGTACATGCGCGCCGTCCGCCTCTATTACCAGGGGTATGGGATCGAGCTCGCGGTGGTGATCGTCGCGCCGCTCGTCCACGTCACGGCGGGCATCCTTCGCGCTCGGCGCCGGCGCGCCAAGGCTCGCGCCCAGCACCGCGAGGACGCGCGCGTGCCGTGGCGGCTGCGGCTCCATCGCTGGAGCGGGATCGTCCTCGCGGTGGTGTTCATCGGACACGCGAGCGCGACTCGCCTCCCCGGCCTCGTGTTCGACCAACCGGGCGACTTCACGTTCGTGCACTTCTCGTTGTCGCAGTTCGGCTTCTTCTTCTACCCGTACTACGCGCTCTTCGCGCTCGCGGGCGTCTATCACCTCGTGAACGGAGTGATCGCCGCCGCGCCGCTCGTCGGGCTCCGGCTCCCGCGCGCGTGGTTCGACACGCGCTCCCGTCGCAGCCTCGCCCTCGCGCTCGGCGGCGCGCTGATCCTCGGCGTCGGGATCCTCGCGCTCGGCGGCGCGTTCTTCGACGTCGACACGGCCCGCTTCGTCGAGATCGAGGCGCTCTACGATCGGCTCAACCCGTTCGAGTGATCACTCGAGCGCGAGCGGCTCGAGGTCGGCCCAGCTCGGGCCCGCCTTCGCGCCGACGCGGAGCGGCACCTCGAGGGCGAACGCCTCGCGCATCGCGCGCGCGCCGATCCGCGCCGCCTCCGCCAGATCCGAAGGCGCGACCTCGAAGAGCACCTCGTCGTGCACCTGGAGGAGCGGCGCGGCGTCGAGCCCCGCCTCGCGCAGCGCTTCGTCCGCGCGCAGGAGCCCGCGCCGCGATACATCGGCGACCGATCCCTCGTGCGTCGCGCGGCGCGCGAGCCGCTCCGCGTACGAGCGCCCCATCACGTCCGGCGAGTCGAGCCCGGTCACCGGCCACCGCCGCCCCGCGATCGTCGTGACGTAGCCGCGCGTGCGCACGAGCTCGAGCTGCTCGTCCTGGAACGCACGCACCTTCGCGTAGTGTCGATCGAAGCGATCGATGAGCGTCTTCGCCTCCTCGACTCCGACGTTCAGCTGCATCGCGAGCGCGCTCGGTCCCTGGCCCGCGAACGTCGCGAAGTTCACGACCTTGCCTCGCTGGCGCTCGTCCCGCCCGACGCGCTCGATCGGGAGCTCGAGCACCGCGGCGGCGGTGATCGCGTGGAGGTCCTCGCCGCGCGCGAGCGGCCCACACAGCGCGGGATCCCGGCTCAGGTGCGCGAGCACGTAGAGGCCGAGCTGCCGGTAGTCGAGCGAGAGGATCGTCTTGCCCTCCGGCGCCGCGAAGGCGCGACGGATCCGCGCCATCTCCTTCGTGCGACCCGGGACGCGGCCGAGATCGGGAGCCGAGTTGACGAGGCGCCCGGAGAACGAGCGTGCCGGATCGAACGTCGAGCGCACGCGACCGTCGAGCTCGATCGCCTGCTCGAGCGCGGTCACCCACGAGTCGGTGAGCCGGGTCAACAACCGCCATCGGATCACGAGCGGCACGATCGGGTGCGCGTGCTCGATCCGCTCGAGCGCCTCGGTGGCGGTGCTCCACCCGGTCTTCGTCCGTTTGTAGATCGGCAATCCGAGCTGCTCAAAGAGAACGTGCCCGAGCTGCTTCGTCGAGCCGATGTTGAACGTGTCGCCGGCGAGCGCGTGGATCTCCCCCTCGAGCTCCGCCGCGATCCGCTCGAAGTCGGCGCCGACGTGCAAGAGGTCCTCGCGGTCCACCGCGATGCCGCGGAGCTCCATCCTGACGAGCGTGTCGCCGAGCGCGAGGTACTCGGCGAGCAGGGCCGGATCCGTATCCGGCAGCAGGCGCTCCGCGATCGCCCTCGCGCAGCTCGCGCGCTCCGCCGCGTAGGCAGCGACGTTTGCTTCGGGCACCTCGGACCACGCGAGCGTCCCTTTGCCGACGCCGCGGAGCGACTCCGGCGCCGGCAGCGCCCGCCGGAGGAAGTGCTTCACGAGCAACGAGAGATCGTGCGGCGCGAGGTTGCTCGGCTCGTGGAGGTGCGACTCGCACTCGCTGTCGCTCACCACGCCGCGCAGCGCGACGCCGAGCTTCGCGAACGCGACGCGCGCGGCCTTGGTGTCGTGGCCCGTCTTGGGGATCGCCGCGTCCTCGAGCCAGCCGACGAGCGGCGCGAGCTCCGCGCCGCGCACGTCGCGGTCGACCATCGGCACGTACAGCGGGGCGCGGTCCGACTGCGCGAGCGCGACGCCGACCAGCGCGCCACGGATCGGCGAGGGGTCCTCGGTCACGATCTCGACCGCGGTGGGTCGAGCGCGGTCGAGCGCGGACAGCGCGGCCTCGAGGTCGCCGGGGATCGCGACCTCGCCGAGCGTCGGCAGCTCCTCGGCCGGCAAGAGCTCGACGAGCCCGAGCTCGTCGTAGAGCGCGGCGACCGTCGCGTCGTCGTCGGGATCGAACGTGAGCTCGCCGAACGGGATGGGCAGCGCCGCATCGGTCGCGAGCCGCGCGCGGCCCACTTCGCGTCGCGCGTCCTCGATCCCCGCCGCCAGCGCCTTCCTCGTCCGCGTGTCGAGGGTGTCGAGCGCCGCGTACGCCGCCTCGACGCTCCCATGCTCGGTCAAGAGCGCGGTCGCGCCCTTCTTCCCGATCCCCTTCACGCCGGGGAGATGATCGTCGTCGCCGACCAGCGCGAGCCACTCCGCGACGAGCGCGGGATCGACCTCGAAACGTTTCTTGACGAGCTCCGGCGTGTAGCGGACGTCTTTGTACGCGTCGTACCACC
The DNA here is from genome assembly GCA_050186575.1 of Sandaracinaceae bacterium. Taxonomy (GTDB): domain Bacteria; phylum Myxococcota_A; class Polyangia; order Polyangiales; family Sandaracinaceae; genus JAUHXR01. Next base: position 79,615 of record JBFWYI010000002.1, read on the forward strand.
GGAGACGATCGCTCACGAGCTGCGCGAAGCGCTTGTCGCTCCCCGCGATCACCACGTCGTCGCCGGCTTCTCGGGCCGCGCGCGCGTAGGACGCGATGGTGGCGAGCGCATCGGGGACGTCGACCACCATGAGACCGAGCGCCTCGAGGAGCCGCTTCGCGTGAGGCACCTGCGGCGCGAGCGCGTCGTCGACCTCGCCGAACGGATCCACGAGCGCGATGGCGCGATCCGGCGTCTTGAATCCGATCGCCGTCCGGAGCGCCCGGCACGTCGCGAAGAGCGCGTTGGTGGGCGTGCCGTCCCGCGCGCGCGTGCGATCCGGCGCCGAGGTGAGGAAGCCCCGCTCGATCAGGCCGGTCCCGTGCGCCAAGAGGGTGCGCGCCACGAGGACGAACGTGGCACCGGGGCGGCCTCGCACCAAGTTTGAGGCCGCGCGGCCCGCGTGCGGAGGGGGAGACGGCCGGAGGGTGGGCCGTAAGACGTCACGACCCCGGCGGCCCGATCTCGCCGCCTCCACCCTCGGAGTCTCCATGACGAACGCCCCCCGACCGGCGCGCCGCGCCGGATCGTCGTCCGACCTGCGCCTCGTGCTCGCCCTCGTCGCGACGGCCCTCGCCGTGCCGGGCTGCAACGGCGGACTGCTCGGCGCGACCTGCGATAGCTCGCGCGAGTGCAGTGCCGACAACCTCGTGTGCGACACGACAGCGCGCGAGTGCGTCGAGTGCCTCGGCAATGGCGATTGCTTCGGCGAAGGCGAGGTGTGCATCGCGCGCTCGTGCCGGATGGTCACCACGTGCGAGAGCAGCCGCCAGTGCCCCGGCCAGGTGTGCGACACCTCGCGCGGCTATTGCGTCGACTGCGTGAGCGACGTCGACTGCGGCGGCGAGCAGCGCTGCGAGAACAGCGTGTGCGTCGACCCGCCGATGGCGTGCGACTCCGATCGTCAGTGCAGCGAGCTCTCGCTCGTGTGCGACACGGCGAGCCACGTCTGCGTCGAGTGCGTGCGCAACGAAGACTGCGCCGAGGGCTTCGCGTGCAGCGCGAACCGCTGCGCGCGCTCCAGCGTCGAGTGCGAGGCCGGCGTCCTCGAGTGCGTGGGCTCCGATCGGTTCCGGCGATGCCAGTCGGACGGCACGTGGGCGATGCCCGAGAGCTGCCTCGCGGGCCAGAGCTGCGCGGCGGGCCTCTGCGAGGACACCTCGTGCGGCGAGGCCTGCGGGCCCGACCAGGTGTGCGTGCAAGGGATCTGTCAGTCTCTCGTGTGCGCGCCGGACTGCACGGGCGACGAGACCTGCGAGGCGGGGGTCTGCCGCTGCGGCGACGGACCGCGCTGCGCGCCGGGGAGCGTGTGCACGGGCGGCGCCTGCGTCGCGTCCGGCTGTGAGCCCGCGTGCGACGTCGGTGAGACCTGCGCCGACGGCGCGTGCCGCTGCGGCGGCGGACCGGCGTGCACGGGGACCCAGCAGTGCATCGGCGGCGCGTGCATGGAGCCGACCTGCCCGAGCTGCGGTGAGGGAGAGAGCTGCGTAGCGGGGAGCTGCCGTTGTGGCGCGGGGCCGCGGTGCTCGAGCGGCCAGACCTGTCAGGCGGGCATGTGCGTCGCCGTCGGATGCACCCCGGCGTGCGACCCCGGCGAGACGTGCACGGCCGGTGCGTGCCGCTGCGGCAGCGGATCCGCGTGCGCGGCGGGACAGACGTGCGTCTCGGGCAGCTGCGTCTCGCCGACGTGCAGCCCCGCGTGCGCCTCGGGCGAGAGCTGCGTGTCGGGGAGCTGCCACTGCGGGAGTGGCCCCGCGTGCAGCGCCGGCCAGACGTGCGTCAGCGGAAGTTGCATCACTTCACCTACGTGCTCGGAGAGCCCGTGCCGCGTCGTCAGCCCGCAGTGCGGCTGCGCGTCCGGTCAGGCTTGCGACTACAGCGGCTCGACGCGCGGTTGCTTCGCGGCGGGCACGCGTACCGAGGGCCAGGCGTGTGACGCCACCAACAAATGCGCGGCCGGCCTCACCTGCGCCGGCCCGAGCACCGCGCGATTCTGCGCGCGCTACTGCGCGTCGGACTCCAACTGCCCGGCGGGCGGCGGCTCGATCTGCGCGATGCAGCTCACCGACAGCTCCGGCTCGGGCACCGTGCTCGCGAACCTGTGCGGCATCAACTGCGACCCGCTCAGCGGCTCGGGTTGCCGCAGCGGCACGACGTGTGAGATCCGCGGCGTCCGCTCGGGGACGACCCAGGCCGTGACGTGGTGCCGCGAGCTCGGCTCCACCTTCCCGTTCCCGCTACCGATCTGCACCGGCACCGAGTGTCTGGCGGGGGAGACCTGCAACGCGGGCGGCACCGCCTGCACGTCGTATTGCAGGGTCGGCTTCGCGGGCGACTGCCCGTCGCCTCAGGTGTGCACCGCCTTCACCGACCACCCGCGCATCGGCTCGACCGAGTACGGTCGCTGCGAGTAGCCCACCCCAGTCGGATCGGATTAGGCGGTCGCAACCCTCATTGCGGCCGCCTCGCGCGTTTCGCGGCCGGCGAGGCAGGGAGTATGCTCGAGCTCATGCCGAGCCCCCTCATGGTCTGCGCGTCTTGCGCGCGTCACGTCCGCCTCGTCGAACCGAGCTGCCCGTTCTGCGGCGCCGCGCGAGGGGAGGCCTCCGCGCGCCCCACCCACTTCCCGAGCGCGTGGGGTCGCCCGGCGCTGCTCGCGTTCGGCGCCGCGTTGAGCGCGTCGCTCGCGGGCGGCTGCGGCGACGGGGGTGAGGCGGACGCCGGCCGTGACAGCGCGGTGGCCGACGCGGGCGGTCGGACTGACGCGGGCGGCGGCGGAACCGACGCCGGAGGCTCGGACGGAGGCGGCTCGGACGGAGGCGGCTCCGACGGCGGAGGGTCCGACGCAGGCGGCCTCGCCGACGCGGGCGGCTCGGACGCGGGCTTCGACGCTGGGGAGATCTTCCCCCCGTACGGGACCCCGCCGATCCCCGGCGACCTCGTGTGAGCACCGTTCGTTCGCAATTTTGATTGCGTGCAACCGGACGGTCTCCGTGAGTCGCTCCGTCCCGCGACCCTCGCCGAGGGTGTCGCGCGGCTCCGTGCTCGGCCGCGCAGTCGTCGCGCATGCGTCCGGAATCTCGGAGCGCCGCCGCCCGTACACCTGGACGTGGGCGGAAGGCTGGCGATCGTCTCGTGTATGTCGCGGTGCTCGCATGCAGGCCGGCCTCCACCGCGTCACTCGGGCCCGAACACGTGCCGTCCCGCGACGACCGATGCGCGACGGCTGCCCCGGCGGAGACGTCGTCCGCGTGCCGCTCGACGGAGCGGAGCACGCGCTTACGCTCAGCGTCGGGTTCGCCGGCTGCGAGTGATGCGTGTCGGCGACCACCGCTACGTAACGCGCTTGCTATAGTGGGCCGCACACGGATGGTACGATCGCGCGAATCGGACGCGCGCCTGTGCTCGCTGGTGTGGCCGGCCGCGCTGCACACTCGATGTGCCGCACGTCGTTGCATCGCGGCGAGGCGCAGGCGCGGTCGAACCGATCGCGGGCGACGCCGTGCGCGTGGTCCCGATCGACGGCGAGCGCTTCGAGGCGTCGGTGGCGCGCATCCTCGAGCTCGCGTGCTCACCACGTCGTGATGGACCGGCGACGTCGCTACGGCCACCGGATCGATTCGTGCCGTGCGCTTGCTAGACTCGGGTCGTGGCATCTCCGATCACGATCGAGGAGCTCGAGGCCGCGTTGGCCGCGGCGGTGGACGAAGAGGGAAACGATGTTCGCCTCGCCGAAGCCGTCGCGCGCATGACCCCCGAGGAGCGCCGCGAGTCGGAGGAGAACCTCCGCCGCTGGATCGAGGCGGCCGCCGCAAGCCTGGCGAAGCAAAGCCGTGACTCTTCCGACGAGGTTTAGCCCCGACGACATCTTCGCGGTCCTCGCGCGACACGGTGTGCAGTTCGTGCTCATCGGAGGTCTCGCAGGGGGAGCGCGCGGAGCGGGATGGCCCACTTTCGACGCCGACATCGTCGTCAACGAGAGCGAAGAGAACCTCGGTCGGCTTCTCGCCGCGTTGGATGAGCTCGACGCGGTATACGACACGCTTCATCAACCACCGATCGTCCCCGATCTGAAGCTCGTTCGAGGCTCGCACGGGCCTCAGTTGTTTCGGACACGCGGCGGACGTCTGGATGTGCTGAAGGAAGCTGGCGGTGAAACGTTCGCGAGTCTGATCGTGGATTCGACCGAGCTGGAAGTGCACGGCTCGCGCATGCAGTGCGCAAGTCTCGCAGCATTGCTTCGCATGAAGCGAGCGGCGAACCGTCGGAAGGACCAGCCCGCCATTGAGCTCATCGAAGCCAAGCTCGCCGAGCTCGAGCCGACAACGAGCGGGGGCGGTGTGGCGAATGCAGCGGATCTCGACCCGCGGTTGCTCGCGATCCACCGCGTCCTCATCGGATTGCGTTTCGGTGCGCTAACCGAGGGGATGGGTATGGAGGAAGTCGCGGCCGTGGCGGATGCACTCGAGCTTGCGGTCATCGACGTCGCGCTGAGTCGGGACTTCGACGTAGCCTGGCGATGCCTCGCGCATCTAGAACGGCTTTCCCCGCGCTACCAGCTCCCGTCCCCACCCCCGCCAACTCCGGACGCGCCGTTGGCGGCAAGAGCGCGCGCAGCGATCGAGTGGTGGGCGTCGGCCGAGCGCTCGAGCGACGAGGTCCATCCCGACTTCCGATGGTTCGTCGGCCCCGCACTCGTCGAGGGCTTGCGCCGGGACGACCCGCTCCTGCGAGCTTTCGGCTCCCACGAGGTGCAGCACATCACCCACGTGTCGACCGGGGGGCCCGTTGCGCTCGTGGAGCTGATCACGGTCGAGGCGGTGACGGGACTTCGTTACCGAAACCACCTGCTGATGCGCTTCGCGGATGGCCTGCTCATCGAGCTGCGGACCATGGCCTCCGAGACGCTCGAGTCGTGACAAAAGGGGGCGGAGGCGAAGGAGACCGGGGCGCGCGCAGCGCGCGAGGTGCCGCAGGCACCGTACGCGCTCGAAGAGCGCGCCCGGTAGGATTCGAACCTACGACCCGTGGCTTAGAAGGCCACTGCTCTATCCGACTGAGCTACGGGCGCAGCGCGCACAGGATGGAGGAGCCTCCGCCCGACGCAAGTCGACCCGCGGGTCGAGCCTCGGTCAGTCGCAGCGCGGGACGAGGATCGTCCTCTCGCGCCCCTCGTCGTCCTCGGAGTAGACGATGTAGACGTCTCCGTGGGACGCGTCGTAGCTCTGCCACTCGTCGTAGATGCTCGAGCTCATCGTCGGCTCGTGCCACTCGTCGTAGGCGGACAGTCCTTCGGCGCGCCAGCCCCAGACGAGGAACATGTCGTCGAAGACGGAATCGGCGAGGCCTCCCAAGAGACGCGGGAGGGCCGTCGCGTCGCCGGAATAGCAGAGGCCTGCGTCAACGAGGATGGAGATGCTCCAGTACAGGCCGAGCTCGCCTCGGGTGATGGCGAACACCGCTTCGATCTGCGCCTGGTCGCGGAGCGCGTCGAGCGGAGCCGTCGATCCGTCGAGCTCGATCCAGTCGGGGAACGTGGGTTGACCCGCCGCGGTGAGCTGCTCGTTGAAGCGGCTGAGCGGGCGCGCCTCGTCCTCGTCGAGGACGGGCACGCGGATCGACACCGCGCCGGTCCCCGTCCGGTCCGGCGTCCCAGTGCCGGGATCGTCCGTCGCCGGCGGATCGACGCGCGCGCGCTCTTCGCAGCCTCCGTCCGCGCAATTCATGTTGAGGCCGATCCACCCGTTCTCGTCCGCGAACGCCTTCACGAGGATGCGGTACTCCCCCGGCTCGAGGTCCTCGGTGATGCGCGACCAGAATGTCTCGGGACGCATCGGATCGTCGTCGTTGCGACGGATGTAGTGACCCCAGCCGTTCGCCCCGCGGCGGAACAGATAGAGCACGGTGTCGAGGTCGCCCTCCCGCTCGCCGGAATAGCGAGCCGTGAAGAGATCGACTTGCTCCTCGGTGCCGAGCGTGAAGCGATACGCGTGCCCGCGCACTTCGTCCGTGAGCTCCACGCCCACCTCGCGGATGTCCTGAAGACGGGTGTCGTGCTCGCGGATCGCGGCGACGCCGTCGGCCTTACCGTCGACGAGGGCGCCGAGCTCACCGGGCTTCTCGGTAGGCGCGGCGCATCCCGTGACGAGTAGAATCATGCAAACTAGCTTGCGCATGGGCTCCTCCTGCGGCGGGTCCATGTGCAAGTGCGGTTCCAGCGAGGCGCTCGTCGTCTTCGCCCCAATCCGTGACGAGGCGCGTCGTCGCACATTCGGACGCCGCGGTGACGGACCCGCGAGCCGGCGCGTGATGTCGAGCGAATCCGCGGCGCGCGCTGGTGCGGGCCCGGTGGCGGCCGCGCCGGCCGGCGCCGGGCGGACGCCGCCCGAGCTGGACGAGGAGACCTCCCGGCGACGTCGCGCCGGGTCGAGCGATCCGATTCGGGGCGGCGGGATTCGAACCCACGACCTCGAGCACCCAAAGCTCGCGCACTACCAGACTGTGCTACACCCCGGACGAGCCGACGGTCTAGCTCGCGGCCGGGCGAGCCGCCACGTGGCTCCCGCGCCCACGGCGAGCGCACATCGCTCCCCTGCGAAATACTCGTCGCGCGGGCCGCGTAGGTACCGTGCGGCCAGCGAGGGCCGCCCTCATGGCCGACGACATCGCCCACGGCTCGACGAGCCTCCCGCCGCCGGATCGCCTGCGGGCGTGGGCGTCGCTGGTGCTTCGATCGGCCGCCTATGGCCTCGGCGCGGGCGCGCTCGGCCTGCTCAGCGTGGTGGTCGGCGCGGTGGTGACCGTCGCCGTCCTCGTGATCGCGATCGTGATCCTCGCGTGGGTGCTCGTGTTCGGCGCGCTCCTCGCGGCGCTCGTAGCGGTGCTCGCGGCGCTCTTGGGTGTCCTCGGACTCGTCGCGGTGGCCGCCGGTCTCGTGCTCGCGGTGGTCGGCGGTGCGTTGCAGCTCGTCGTGGTGACGCGCGACGCCTTCGTGCGGACGGCCGCGCGGCGCATCGCGGCGCGACGCATCGTGATGGTCGATCCGAGCGACACGCTCCTCGCTCAGACGAGATCGAGCTCCTCGTAGTACCGGAAGATCCCGTGCTCGTTGAAGGGGAGCCGACGCGCGGACTCGAGGTAGTCGGCGATCCCCGGTCGTGCCCGCACCGCGTCGTGCACGCGCATGAGGCGGACGCACTCGGCAGCCCGCGCCTCCATCGCGCGCGGGAACATGTAGCGGAGCCCCGCGTAGAGCTGGAACAGCGCGAGGTCGGCGTAGGTCGGCGCGTCGTCGAACAGCCACGGCGACTCGTCCGCGCCGAGGATGCGTTCGAAGTACGCGAGCAGCTCCGGCAGGCGCGCCCCGACGAAGTCCGCCGCGGCGGCCCGCGCCGCGTCCTTCTGCTCTTCGAAGTACTTCTTGACCGAGATCGGGTGGTGCACGTCATGCGCCTCCGCGAACACGTCCATGATCGTCAACATCGTTTGTCGACACGCGAGACGGAGCGTCGCGTCCTCCGGCACGAGGCCGACGCGCTTGCCGACGAAGTCGACGATCAATGGCGTCTGCGCGATCACGATCGTGCCGACCCGCAGGATCGGTGGCGCGAACGGGGCCACGCCGGTCGACGCCCGACCGCGCATCTCCACCACCGCGCGCGCACCGCCCCCTTGGTCCTCGGGTAACCGCGCCACGTCGAGGTACGGCACGCCGGCGTCCTCGAACACGAGGCGAACGAGCTCGCCGCGGCCCATGATGTGCGGCCAGTAGAAGAGCTCGTAGCGATCGCGCTGCTCGGTGAGGGTGTCGTCGTTCACGCGCGCTCCTCGAGGTAGGGGGCCAAGAACGCGCGCAGCGCGCGCGCCGCTTCGGCTCGATGACTGATCTCGTTCTTCGCGGCGGCGGGCATCTCGGCCGTGGTGAGCGAACCGCCGAGCGGAAGAAACAGCGGATCGTAGCCGAACCCGCCGTCGCCCCGCGGCGCGCGCAGGATCGTCCCCTCGATCGTCCCGCGCGTGAGGTGCGCGGACGCGCCGAGCGGCCCACGTGGATCGGCGAACGCGAGCACGCACACGAACCTTGCGGTGCGCGCGTCGTCCGGGACCGCCTCGAGCTCGCGCAACAGCCGCGCGTTGTTCGCCTCGTCGTCGCCGTGCGTCCCCGCGTAGCGCGCGCTGTGGATCCCCGGCGCGCCGCCGAGCGCGTCGACCACCAGCCCGCTGTCGTCGGCCACGCAGGGCTCCCCGGTGAACGCGGCGCCCTCGAGCGCCTTCTTCGTCGCGTTGCCCTCGAAGCTGTCCGCGTCTTCGATCACGTCGGGCGCGTCGTCCGGCAGCATGACGAGCTCGAGCCCGAGACCGTCGAGCAGCCGCGCGAGCTCGCGGATCTTCCCCGGGTTCCGCGTGGCGACGACGAGCTTCATCCGTCGGACAGGAGCGACAGGTCGACTTGCGCGGCGTCCAACGCGGCGCGCTGCGCGGCGACGAGCTGCGGGATCGCGCCCGCCCCGAGGTCGAGGAGCTTGCTGAAGTCCTGGCGCGGGACCGGCGCGCCCTCGGCCGTCCCCTGCACCTCGACGAGCGCGCCGCTCGCCCCGGCGACGACGTTGAGGTCGACCTCGGCCTTGCTGTCCTCCTGGTAGTCGAGGTCGACGAGGTGTCGCCCGGCGACCATGCCGACGCTGATCGCGGCGATCGGCTCGCGCAGCACGCCGCGCTCGAGCAGCCCCTGACGCCGAAGCTTGTCGAGCGCGATCGCGAGGGCGACGAAGCCACCGGTGATCGACGCGGTGCGCGTGCCACCGTCGGCGTCGAGCACGTCGCAGTCGACGCTGATCATCCGCTCGCCGAGCTTCTCCAGCCGCACCGCGGCGCGCAGCGCGCGCGCGATGAGGCGCTGGATCTCCGAGGCGCGCCCGTCGAGGCTCGGCTTGCTGCGCGAGCGACGCTGCCGCTCCGGATTGCACCGCGGATGCATCTCGTACTCCGCGGTGACCCACCCGCGCCCTTGCCCCTTGAGCCACGGCGGCACGCTCGCCTCGACCGACGCGGCGATCAGCACGCGCGTGCGCCCGCAGGAGTAGAGGACGGACCCCTCGGGGAACCGCTGGAATCCATTCTGGATCGTGATCGGGCGAGGGGTGTCGCTGCTGCGGCCGTCGAGGCGCGTCTGACTCATGCGAGTGCGGCTACCACGAAGCGGACGGCGGGGCTAATCGATTGGACGACCCGTCGGTGTCACGCACAGAAAGCTGACACCGAGTCCGAGTCCGAGTCCGAGCCCGAGTCCGAGTCCGAGTCCGATTCCGAGTATTCCGATTCCGAGTCCGATTCCGAGTTCGAGTCCGAGTCGGAACGCCTACTGCGCGGCGGCGTGATGGTCGGCGCGGTGGGGCGGGAACCACATCGTGAACACGGTGCCGCGACCCGGCGCGTCCTCGCAGCGGACGACCCCGCCGTGTGCGCTCACGATCTGCTGCGTCAGCGGGAGGCCGAGACCGCTGCCGCGCTCCTTCGTCGAGTAGAAGAGATCGAAGATGTGTGCGCGGGCGTGTTGCGAGATGCCTTCCCCCTCGTCGGCCACCGCGATCGCGAGGCCGCCTTCGACCGCGCGGGCGCTCAGCGTCACCTCGCCTCCGTCGGGCATCGACTCGCGCGCGTTGCGCAAGAGGTTGAGCAGCGCCTGACGGATCTGCGGCTCGTCGGCGGCGACGATCGGCAGCTCGTCGTCGATGTCGACGCGCAGGGTCACCGCGCTCGTCTCGAACTCGCGCGCGACGAAGCGGCCCACCTCCTCGACGATCTGTCCGAGATTCTCCGGCTCGAGCCGCGGTTGCGGGAGTCGAGCGAGCCGCAAATATTCTTCCGTGATGCTGGTGAGGTGATCGATCTCGCGCTGGATCGCGCGGAGCAACGCCTTGGTCTCGGCGCCGCTCGTGACGAGCTCCTCCTCGAGCAGCTCGACGTTGAGCCCGATGCTCGAGAGCGGGTTGCGAACCTCGTGCGTGACGTGCGCGGCCATCCGGCCGATCGCGGCGAGGCGCTCCGTCTGGATGAGCCGCTGCTTGGTCCGCAGCTCTTCCGTCACGTCGTCGGCCACCACGAGGACGTCGCGCCGAGGACCCGCCGCCGACTCGACGCCGAACGGCGTGACGAGCACGTCGACCGCGCGCGCTCCGCGCGTCTCGTCCACCACGAGCGGCGCCGCGATGAGGCTCGCGCGCGCGTCGCCGCCCGACACGTTGGCGATCGCCGCGCCGAGGTCGGCGAAGCGATCGAGCAGCCCCGAGGCGCCGAGCGGCGCGCCCATGTCCTCGCGCGTGAGCCCGAGCACCTCCTCGGCCGCCGGGTTCGCGCTCCGCACCGAGCCATCGGCGGCGACCACGACCACCGCGGCGCGAAGGCCCGCGACGATCTGCTCCTGCATCTGTTGCAGCTGACGCAACGTGTCGGCGGCTTCGCGGAGCGCGCGATCCCGCGCGCCGACCGCGTCGACCATCCGCTCGAACTCCACCGTGAGCTGTCCGATCTCGTCGTCGCGCGCCGGTGCGAGCGTCGGGGCGAGATCACCCTTGGCGACCGCCGCGACGCGCCGCTGGAGCACCGGCAACGGCGCGAGCAGGCGCTGCGACCACCACAGCACGATGAGCCCCACGAGCAGCGCGACGAACGCGAGCGCCGCTACCGCATACACGAACTGACGCTCCTGCTCGGCCGCGCTCGCGCTCGTCTGCGCGATCCGCCCCTGCACTTGATCGCGCGCACGGCGCAACCCCCGCGCGGCGAGCTGCTCTCGCTGGCTCACCAACGCGAACGACGTCGCGATCGTCGAGGGGTTGGCGCGCTCGATCGCCTCGGCGAGCCGCGCGTAGTCTTCGTCGCCTTCGATGTAGTCGCTGCGGAGCCCATCGAGGGTCTCGCGCAGCTCGTCGAGCGCGGCCCGCTCATCGGGCGGCGGCTCGAGGCGCGCGACGCGCTCGATGCCGGTGATGACGCGGCGCATCGTAGCGGGACGCACGCGGCGCATCTCGTCGAGCACCACGAAGCCGGCGAGCGGATTGCGCTCATGGAGGAGCTGATCGAGGAGCGTCTGGTAGACCGCCTGCGTCGCGTGCGCCTGACCGATGGTGAGCGCGAGCGGCAGATAGCCCTCATGAAGGAGGCGCAGACGCACCGCCGTGCGCTGGTGCTGATACAAGCTGACCCCGCTCACCGCGCCGAACGCGAGGAGCACGAGCACGATGCTCAGGAAGATGCGGGTCGGGATGGTGAGCCGCGGCACCGACTGGATCGTAGGGCGGCCGGCCCGAGAGCGCACAATCCCGGCCTCCGAGCCCGATTCCCGCTCCGAGCGATCCGAGCCCGTCTCGGAATCGACGGAAGATCGCTTCCGGGAGTCAGCGCGAGCCCGCTCGACACACCGCTCGAGCCGAAGACCGACGCGCCGCGCCGCACGCTATCCTCGAGTCGTGCGCGCAGCGATCACGTCGGTGGCCCTCCTCCTCGCGCTGTCGGCGACCGCCTCGGCCGACTGCCCCCACTCGGCGCCCGCCGACGGCACGGCTTGCGTCGACCCGGGCGCCGAAGCGTGCACGTACACGGACGAGCACGGCACGCGGATCTGCTCGTGCCGCGATGGGCGCTGGCGCTGCGAGACGATGCCGCCGGCGGCGCCCCGCGCTCCCGCGCGCTGACATCGCCGACTCGGTTCGGCTCAGCGCGCGGCGCGCGCGCGGGCGAGCGTCGCCTGGGCTGCCTCGGAGCTCGGCTCGAGCGTGAGCGCCGCCTCCGCCTGCGCGATCGCCTCGCGCGCGTCGCTTCGGATCAGCCCCTCGGCGTAGAGCCGCCGCGCCTCGCTCCGGAGCGGGTCGGTGTAGACCGCGCGCTCGCCGTACTCGCGGACGTTCGCCCAGTCCTCCGCCTCGGCGTATGCCTGGAGCAACGCAAAGTTCGCTTCGCGGTCGTGCTGGTCGATGTCGACGAGGTGCCGCAGCGCGAGGAGGCGCGCCTGGGGCTCCCGATCGCCGAGGAGCTCCAGAAGGTCGCGCCACGCCTCGGGCCGCTCGGGATCGATGCGCGACGCCGCGGCGAACGCCTCCGCCGCGGTGTCCCCGTCGCGTCGCGCCATCGCGGCGCGCCCCTCGACCATCCGGATCACGTAGCCGTCGTGACCGTCTGCGCGCAGGAGCCGGAGGTCCGCCGCTGCGGTGCGGGGATCGCGCCGGCTCCACGCGAGCTGCGCGCCGAGCATCCGCGCCACCGGCTGGTGACGATCGATCCGCAGCGCGGCGCGCATCGCGCGGTCGGCCCCCTCCATGTCGTGCTCACCGAACAGCGCCACCGCCAACGCGGCTTGCGCATCAGCGCTGCGCGGCTCCGCCTCGGCCCGCGCGCGGATCGCGTCGACGTCGCGGTACGCCGCGTAGTCGATGTCGAAGTCGTTCGCCCGCGCGGCCATTCGCGAGAGCTCGGATTGGCGGAAGTCGCGGTCGAGCTGCTCGTGGCTGATCCCGAGCACGCGCTGGATCACGTCCTCGGTCGAGCGCCGCTGGCCCCACTCGCGCAGCATGCGAGGGATGCGCTCGAACCCGAAGCGCTCGGCGATGTACTTCACGAGGAGCGAGCTGCCGTAGTACGCGACGGTGACGTCCTCGGCCGAGCGCGCGTGCGTGAACGCGCGGGTCAGCTGCGCGACCGGCGGGAAGCGCCCCGCCGCGAGCGCGGGATACCACTGGTGGTCCTCTTCGCGGCGCCACTCGGGGCGTGCGAGCAGCGACTCGTACTCCGCGAGCCCCTCGGTGAACCAGCGCGGCACGCGATCGTTCGACATCTGGATGTGGAACACGTGCGCGAGCTCGTGGGTGACGATCTGCGCCCAGTTGAACGGACCGGCCCGCGGCGAGAGCGCGGTGAGCACGCGGCCGAAGCACACGCCCTGGACGCCGATGTTAGGGAGCCCCGCGGTGCGGACGGAGAAGTGCTCGACGTTCGAGAACATCTCGATGTGGATCGGCGCGTGCGGCGTGAAGGCGTAACGGCGCCGCATGTCGTCGTAGGCGCGGCGCAGGGTGCGCGTCGCGCTGCGCTCCATCACCGGGCGCTCCTCCGAGTGCATCCGGAACCGAAACGGCGCCGCGTCGAACGACTCGTAGTCGCGCGCGATCGGGCCGTCGAAGAACCGGATCGTGTTGTGGACGCGGACGTTGAAGCGATCGCGTCGCTGGGCGGCGCGCAGCGCGGCGAGGCCCTCGGTCTCCTCGCCCATCCGCAAGAGGTTGAGCCCGAGCGTCGCGTTCGAGAGCGGGTCGTCGGGCGAGAGGGTGAGCCCGCGGCGCGCCATCGCGACGATCTCCTCGTAGCGGTGCTCCCAGTCCGCGAACTCCGCGATGATCGTGAACATGCGGGCGTAGCGCGGGTGGCGCGCGAGCACCTCGCGGATCGCCGCCTCGTAGCCGCGCGTGTCGTCCGACAGGAACCGGACCGCGGCTCGGGTGCTGAGCGCCTCGAGGTCGTTCGGATCGATCGCGAGGGCGCGCTCGAGGTGCTGATCCGCGAGCGCGTAGTCCGCGTCGCGGATCGCGATCGCCGCACGCGTGACGTGCGCGAGGACGAGGCTCGGATCGACCGCGAGCGCGAGGTCGAGCTCGGCCGACGCGCCTTCGAAGTCGTAGGACTGCTCGAGCTTGACTCGCGCGAGGAGCGCGTGCGCGCGCGCGCAATGTGGATTGCGGGCGAGCGCGTCGTTGAGACTGTCCTCGGCGTGCCCGGGGTCGTAGTGGCCGAGGAAGAGATCGGCGAGCTCGAGCTGCGTCTCGACGCGGGTCGGCTCGACCCGCATCGACTCGAGGAGGGCGTCGTTCGCGTCGTGCGCGGATCCGAGCGCGGCCGCCGCCATGCCGACGAGCGCGAGCCCCTCCGCGTCGCGCGGGCCGATCGTCTCGTCGTTGTACGCCTGGACGACCTGCATCAGCGGTCCGCGCGCCTCCGCGTCGCGACCGCGGCGCAGCCACACCCGACCCAGTCCCACGCGCGCGCGGTGCGCGGTCGGCTCGCGGCTCACCGCCTCGTACGCGCGCTGCGCGTCGTCGAGCCGTCCACGCGCGGCGAGCGCGTCGCCCGCCAGCGTCATCGCCGGCACGCGCACCGCCGCGTTCGATCCCAGACGCTGAGCCGCCGCGATCGCGTCGTCGTAGCGCCCCGTCTCGTAGAGCAGACGAGCGAGCAGGAGCTGCGCGGCTGGCTCGCGCAGCCGTCGCAGTCCCGCCTCCGCCGCCGCGTAGTCCCCCGTCTCGACGCGCTCGCGGCAGCTCACGAGGTCCGCGCAGGTCGGTTGCGCGCTCAGCGGGAGCGGCACGAGCTGGAGGAGGACCGCACACACGACGGCGATCGAGGAGGAGCGCGGGGGGCTCACGCCGGGAGTCTAACGTGGACCGGGTGGGGCGCATGCGAGGGAGTGCCGCCGCGAGCCGCTTCGAGTACGGTTCGCCCATGAGCGACGACGATCTCTCCGGCGCAGACCTCGAGGGCGCGTACGCGACCTACGACGGATTCCTCAAGACGGCGATCAAGACGTACTGGGAGAAGAAAGGAGACCGCGTCAACTTCATTTCACTGCTCCTCGCCTCGCGCGAGGCGTGGGAGGTGGCGTGGGACGAGGTCCGGCAGCCCGGCACGCCGAAGAAGCTCCTCACCGGCGCGGCGGGCGCGGCGGCGGTGGTGGTGGTCCTCCGCATCGTGCTCGGCGGACCGGTGGGGCTCATCCTGACCGGCGCGTCGGTCGCGTCGCTCGGCGCGCTGTACGCGCGCAACCACAAGCGCATCTGGGCGCAGCAGGATCGCTACAAGGCGATCATCGGCCAGTATCGGATCAAGCATCAGCAGGTGCGCACGAAGTTCGTCGACGGCGACATCGACGCGGACGAGCGCAGCCTGATGATCGACGGCCTCCTCCGCCGCTTCCTCGACGAGGTCGACAAGGCGCCCGAGCTCGAGACGAAGGACGACGCGGACGACAACCGCAACGAAGATTGAGAAGTCTACCTGGCGACGCCACGCGATCATCGGTGATGGGGGACATGAACACGATCGGAGTGCTCACCTCCGGCGGCGACGCGCCCGGGATGAACGCGGCCATCCGCGCGGTGGTACGCGTGGCGGCGGACCGCGGCGTGCGCGTGCTGGGCGTCGAGCGAGGCTACCAGGGGCTCATCGATGGCCGGTTCCACGCGCTGACCCGCGAGAGCGCGGCGGGACCGCGCGGTCTCGCGCCGACCCGCGAGGTGGAGCTCGCGGCGAACCACGGTGGGAGCTTCCTCGGCACCGCGCGCTGCATGGCGTTCTACGAAGCCGCCGGCCGCGCCAAGGCCGCCGCCGCGCTCGCGGCGAACCTCGACGGCCTCGTGGTGATCGGCGGCAACGGCTCGCTCACCGGCGCGCATGCGCTGAGCGTCGAGCACGGCGCGAAGGTCATCGGAATCCCCGCGTCGATCGATCACGACATCGGCTGCACCAACAGCGCGATCGGCGTCGACAGCGCGCTCAACACCATCGTCGACGCGTGCGATCGGATCAGCGACACCGCGCGCTCCCATCGCCGCGCGTTCATCGTCGAGGTGATGGGCCGTCAGAGCGGCTACCTCTGCATGGCCGGCGCGATCGCCGCGGGCGCCGATGCCGCGCTCTTCCGCGAGCAGGGCCGGAGTGAGGCGCAGATCGTGGAAGACGTCGCAGCCCTCCTCACGAAGAGCTTCGGCCCCGACCTCGACAAGCAACGCGTCTTGATCCTCAAGGCGGAGGGCGTGGAGATCCCGTGCGAGCGCCTCGTCCGCGAGGTCACCGAGCGGCTCGGTGACTCGCTCGGCGACGTGTCGGTGCGCGCCACCGTGCTCGGCCACCTCGTCCGCGGCGGGAACCCCAGCTTCAACGACCGCATGATCGCGAACCGCTTCGGCCACATCGCGGTGCGCGCGCTGCTCGAGGGCAAGACGGATGTGATGACCGCCTGGCAGCCCCCGGTCGGCGGCGGCGAGGTGACGGTGGACCACGGCGTCACGCTGTTCACCATCGAGCGCGTGCTCGAAGAGACCAAGGCCCTCCTCGATGGCTCGAGCCGCGTCATGCAGGGCCGCGTCGCGCTCATGGAGAAGGCGGCCGGCGTCCTCGCGCTCTGATCGACGGTTTTCTGCCGCTAGCGCGCGCTTACGCGCGATTACATCTCGACCGATGCGCTGGCCAGCCCGCGTCTCGCCCGTACCCTGCCTCCGGTCCGCGCTCCTGCGCGATGGCAAGGAGGCTTACCATGACTCGAATCCGCTCGGCTCTCGTCCTCGGTGCTCTCTTGTGGGTCGCGTCCCCCGCCGCGGCGCAGACGCGCGTATCGGGGACGGACTTCCGGACGCGCCAGGTCGTCGACGACACGCTGCTACAGGCGGGTCGGTTCTCGCTGTTCCTCTCGGCGACCGGCGGCTGGGCGTACGGATCGACGAGCCCCGACAACGGCGCGGGCCACTCCCAGAACACGATCTTCTCGCTGCCGTCGATCGGCGCTGGGTTGATGCTGACCGACGCGCTCCAGCTCCGCCTCGCGGTCAACGGCATCATCATCCACTCGGGGATCGACGGATCGCAGAGCCAGGAGACGTACGGCGTCGGCGCGACGGTGCAAGGCCTCTATCACTTCCCCATCGTGCACGGGATGGCGTTCTACGGTGGCATCGGCCTCGGCGGGTTCTACTCGACCCGCACCGAGCCGATCCCGGGCGCGCTCGAGGTGCGGCTGTCCGGAGGCGGCTTCCAGGGTCAGGTGCCGATCGGTCTGTTGGTGCAGCCGGGCTCGTCGCTGTTCCTCCGGGGCGGGCTGCGGCTCGACGTGCTGGTGGGCGTGGAGTCGCCGGCGAGCACGGCGGTCGGCGTGAGCGGCGGGACGTTCGTGAACGTGCTGACGAACGCCGAGCTCTCGGTCGGCTTTCGGTTCTAGCTGCGCGAGCGTGGATCGCGTACGTGGACGTCCACGGGATACGTGCACGTGCACGAGGACGTGCACGGCGCGGGATTGCTTCGACGGCGCATCATCGGGCGACCGCAAGCTAGAGCGTGCCCGTCACCACGACGCCTCGCCGGAGGCGCGCTCCCTCGGGGCCGCTCTCGAGGACCGCGTCCAGCCCAAGCTTGCGGAGGCGCGACAACGTGACATGCACTCGGTTCTTCGCCGCGTGCGCGATCGCGCGCTCGCCGGGCCAGCCCAGCTCGAAGATCGCGTCGACCGAGACCCACGCGCCCGGTTCGCGCCGGTGCTCGCGCACGAGGGCGTGGAGGACGTTGCGCAGGCGCGGTCGGCGCGCGAGCAAGATCGGCTCGCCATCGCCGACCCGCGCGGTCTCGCCCTCCGGCTCGAGGGTGAGGGGCGGGAGCGCCTCGTGCTCGACGCGCGCGAGCCTCGCCTCGAGCAGACGCGCGACCTGACGCAGCGCGAACGAACGACCGCGTCGCTGCGCGTCCTCGAGCCCGTCGCTCAGCGCCGCGAGGCGCACGACGCGCTCGGGCGGCGCGAGGGTCGCGCGGGTGAGGTCGGCCAGCTCGAGCTCGCGACCGCGGAGCGCGAGGGCTTGGTCGAGCGTGGGGATCGCGAGCGTGCGCGCGACCTCGAGCGCCTCGTCCATGCGGCGCCGCGCCTCGATCGACTCGCCGCTCCGCGCGAGCACCGCCGAAAGAGCGCCGAGCGCCCACGCGGTGCTGAGCCTCTCGCCTCGCGCGCGCTCGACCTCGATCACGCGCTCGAGCTCCCGGATCGCGGTGGCGTGATCGCCCTCCTCGATCGCGATCTCGGCGAGCCCGAGCCGCATCAACCCGACGAGCCAGGGATTGTCGATCGCCTCGAACTCGCGCTGGGCCAAGACGAGCCGCGCCTTGGCCTCCACGCGCTCACCCTTCTCCGCGAGCACGAAGCCGATCACGCCCTCCCCACACGCCGCCCAGCGTCGATCCATCAACGCGCGCGCGCGCCGGCTCGACTCCTCCGCCGCCGCCTCCGCGCCGTCGAGCGCGCCCCGCGAGAGCCGGCACGTGGCGAGGAACCCGAGCACGTACACCTCGCCGCGCTCGTCGCCCTGCGCGCGGACCATTTGCCATGCGCGCTCCAGGTAGCGCTCGGAGATCTCCGAGTCCTCGTGCATCAGCGACACCGCGAGCTGCTCGAAGAGGTGCGCCTCGAGGTGCGGCTCGGGGTGCGCGTCGAGCAGCCGCCGCGCCGTCTCGAAGCGCGCGAACGCGTCCGACGAGCGCGAGAGCCACGCCTCGATCCCACCGAGGAGGGTGAGCGCGTACGCGACGAGGTGCGGGTCGCTCGCTCGCTCGACCGCGCGCACGAGCGGTGGAGCCGCGCGATCGAACGCGCCGCGGCGGATCTCGAGCTCGGCGAGGGTGATGAGCAGCATCGTGGCGCGATCACCGGCGTCGGCCTCCGCGATCTCCAGCAGCGGACGGATCGCTTCGATCGCGTCGTCGAACGGACCGTGCGCGAGGTGGAGCGGGCGCAGGGCGAGGAGCGCGCGCGACGCGCTGTCGACGTCGATCGGATCGCGCTCCATCGCCGCGCGGTGGATGCCGCGGAGGTTGCTCGCGCTGGCGAGGAGGCGCGCGAGCAACGCCGGCTCGACCCGGCGCTGGACGAACTCCGCGACGCCGATCGGTCGGCCGACGAAGTGCGCGCGATGGAGCTCGCGAACGCGCGCCCGCGTGTCGTCGTCGGCGCGCGCCTCGGCGAGCTCGCGCACCGACTCGTAGAGCGCGTAGCGGCCGCGCGCGTCGACGCGCAGGAGCGACTTGTCGCGGAGCGCCTCGAGGACGTCGAACAACGGGATCCGCTCGTCCCGCTCCGCCCAGACCGCGCGCCCGGCGTCGAGATCGAAGCCACCGCGGAATACGCTGAACCGGATCAGCGCCTCGCGCTCGTCGTCGGTGGCGAGCTCCCAGCTGTGCTCGAGCGCGGCGGTGAGCGAGCGGAACCGTCCGCCCTCGGGGGCGCGCCGACCCGACACGACGTCGGTGCCACGGTCGAGCTCGCGCGCGAGCGCGGCCGGACCGATCAACGCGGCGCGCTGGGCGCAGAGCTCGATCGCGAGCGGGTTGCCCTCGAGCCGACGCACGACGGCGAGCACGTGCTCGTCGGTCGGCTGCGCGAGCGGCTCCCCGCCGATCGTCGTGTCGCGGCTCGCCGCCATGCGATCGAGGAACAGCGCGACGGCGGGGCTGACCCCTGCGTCGACACACCGCGGCACGTGTGGTCGACCCGCGCCCTCGTCATCGGATGCATCCGGCAAAGGAAGCTGCTCGAGCGCGAGGCGATGGACGCGCGGCAACCCGATGCGCTCGCGCGAGGTGACGAGCAGGCGCGCCTCGCCGAGCCCCTCCGCGAGAGCGGCCACCGTCGGACGCGCCGCGCGCGTGAGGTGCTCGAGGTTGTCGAGGATCACGAGCGACGTTCCGCGCGCCGCGATCGCACGCGCGAGCTCGACCGCCGTGCCGCTCTTCTGCGCCTCGCTTCCGAGCCGCATCAAGAGATCCGCCGCCGTCGTCACCTCGGTGAGATCGACGAACAGCACCGCGCGACCCTCGACGAGGAAGTCGCGCGCTAGCTCGAGCGCAAGGCGTGTCTTGCCGTTGCCCGGCGGGCCGACGATCTCGACGAACGCCCCCGGCTCCTCGAGGGCGCGCGCGAGCCAGGCGCGCTCGCTCGCGCGGCCGAAGAACGCGTTCTGCGGTAGCGGGATGCTCGTGGCGGCGGGTCTCACCCCGCTCTCGCGCCGAGCATCCCGCGTGAGGCGCGCCGAAGCCTGCACAGCGGTGTGAAGCGCCGGGGTCACGGACCGCGACACGGATTTCGTAGTGGCGCTCGTACGAGACATCGATTTCACCAAGAAAGGAACCCTCCCCCGTCGAGACGCGCCCGACGGGGCGCGTGTCAGCACACGCCGTTCCAACGCGCCGCGCGACCCGACGCTTACAGCGCGCGTGGATCGTGCGAAGTCGAGGGAAGAGACACGCGATCGAGCGCGTAGATTCGCGCGCTCAGCGTCCGCAGGGCACGAAGGTGTACCGGCGCAGGTCACCGGGAGTGGCGTCGTGCGCGAGCAGCGTCGGCGTGGATGCGTCCGTCGCGATCGCGATCGGCTCGAGCACGTTCGCGGTCTGGGCCTGCACCGTCGCGAGGGGGCTCACCGTTTTCTCGGCGTCCACCCGCGCATAGAACAGCGTCGCGCCTTCGGACCACGCCACGCTCCAGCCGCCTGCGTCGGGTCCGACGGCGAGGCGGCCGACGTCGCCCGCGTCGATCTCGATCGGCGTCTCGTCCACCCGCGTGAGCGCTCCGCCCGCGGTGTCGAAGCGGACGAGCCGGATCGCCGCATCGTCGCAGTCCCCGGCGCGCATCGCGAGGACGAGCGCGGTCCCCTGCGACGCGAACGCGACCCGCCCGCATCCCGCCCCGCAACCTTCGATGCGTTCCTCGATCATCACATCCGGCGACACGCCGACCGTGACCCGTGACAGCGTCACCCCGCCCCCCGGATCGACCGAAGCGACGATAAACACATTGTCGTCGATCGCCGTCATCGCAACGCCGCCGATTCCGAGGTGCTCGCCCGCGACGAGCGGGGAAGCACGTCCCGTGACGCTGTTGGCGGTGAGCTGCGCCGGCGACACCACGACCGCGCTGGCGGGCGCCCCGCACACCTCCCGATCCGCGCTGCCCTCGAGCCACCCGACGAGCAGGTCGCCGGCTCCGTCGTACGAAACCACGGGCGCGCGCACCTCCCCCGTCGGGGCACACGCGGCGGACGTCGGCAGGCCGGCATCCTCGGGCACCGACCCGCTCCTCAGCGCGGTCCCGGAGACCACGCCCGCGACGACGCGTCCACATCCATTGCGAGGGGTATAGGCCACGACCACGCCGTCATCGGTCCGCGCGACCGCGGTGGATGTCGGGTTCGCCCCGCTCGCCGCTCCCGTGAGCGTCACCGGCGCCGCGGATCCATCGCGGTCGAGCAGCCGCAGCGTGCCCGCGGCCGCGCCGCGATACGCGGCCAGCTCGCCATCCGAGGACCAGCCGAACCCGCCCGCGTCGCGGAGTCCCTCGAGCTCGACGTCGACCGCGAACAGCGCCTCGTCGATCGCCTCGTCGCAGTCGTTGTCCTGGCCGTCGAGGCACTCGCCGGGCTCGCCCGCGCCGCGCGGTCGGTTCGCCGAGTCGCGATCGTCGCAGTCCCCCTCTCCTTCGACGACGCACTGCGCGGATGGCGCGCCGTCCTCGTCGGCGTCCTCGAGATCGAGCACGCACATCGAGCTCGCCGGATCGGAGGGATCGGCGCACTGCCAGCTCATGCACTCGGGCGGGATGTCGATGAAGTTCAGCTCGGTGCAGCGACGGCAGCCCTGCTCCTGCTCGGGCACGTCGTCGAGCCCGAGCGCGCTGCAGGAGGTGATCGAGAGCACGAGCGGAAGGATCGCCGCGCGCCTCACCGAAACGTCCCTTGCACGACGACACCGCTCGGCCCTACCCCGAGGCGCGCCGTCTCGGGGGGCGCAGGCTCTCCGTCTTCCGGCTCGCCGCCCCAGTCGGTGAGGAACGCGACGACGACGGTCGCGGCGCCCAGCACGCCGGCGGTGATGAAGAACACGTCGGCGAAGAGCGCCGACTCCTGGATACCGCTCACGTCGGGCGGCAGCCGCAGGTCGCGGTTCACTTCGCGGTCGTGGAGCTCCAGCGCGCTCACGCCAAAGTACGTGCCCACCGCCGCGGTGATCAACGTGAGCGCCACGCCGCCCCAGAACACCGGCGCAGGCAGCGGCGGGCGCTCGACGGTGGTGCGCGGCTCGATCGTGAGGTTCTCCTCGGCGCTCCTCAGCGCGATGTCGATCGACGCCGTTCGGCCAGCCGCCACCTCGACCTCGCGGCGCTCGGGGAGGTAGCCCTCGGCGCGCAGCTCGATCGCGTGACGCCCTCCGGGCACGAGCGTGGCGCCGGGCGCCGCGCCGACCACGCGATCGTCGAGCCACACCTCCGCCTCGACGTTCGACGCGACCTCGATCGTACCGAGGAGCGTGCCGAGCATCCGCATCGTCTGGACGACCGACGCGCGATCCGGATCGTCCGGATCGGCGAGCTCGAGGTAGCGCTGGTAGCCCGCGATCGCGAGATCGTAGCGATGCAGCTCTTCTTGACACCTCGCGATGTTGAGCGCGGTGTTCGGTCGCGGGACGAGCTCGAAGCTGCGGTTCAGCTCGGCGATCGCGCCGGCGCAGTTGCCCGCGCGGACCAGCGCCATCCCTTGCTCGAAGCGCTGACGCGCCTCGGTGAGGGCGGGGTCCTCGTCGACCGGCTCGACGACGACGTCGGACGCCTCGGCATCCGGCTCGGCCCGCTCTTCGTCCGGAGGCTCGGCCTCCTGGGCGCACAGAGGCGTCGTGAAAGAGAGCGCGGAGAGCAACCAGACGAGCACGCAGAAAGCGCGGGAATGGAACCGATCCGATGTCGGCGACACGACGGCTCGCAGGATACACGGCGCCCGCCCGCCCAGCGCGACTACTTACTCCGCGGCGGGCACCGCGAGCTGCTCACGCGCGTACTCGTCGGCCGACGACGCGTCCCGCGCCTCGCGGATCGCCTGGGTCCCCCCGTCGATCCACTGTGGACAACGCGGCGTGCGCGCGGTGAAGCGGCGGAGCGCGATGCGGCGATCCGCGGCGCGGTCGTACGCCTCGACGGTGGTCGTCCAGCGCATGCGAGGGAGATACGAGCCCCCGACGCCCCACGTGGAGTACGGACCGCAGCTCCCCGCGCGCGTCTCCACCGCGTCCGTGATCACGACGCGACCGACGTCGGCGAGCGTGCGGGGCGCGCCGACGAGCTCACGGAAGCGTCCGTTCTCGATCCAGATCGCACCCACCCCGGTCGCCGGCCCGAGGTTGGCGTCCCCGAGCGCGGAGAGCCTGGACGTGAGCGCGCGCGCGAGGTCGGGCGCGCGGACCTCGGCCGAGCCCGCCGCGGTGGTGCCGTCGACGAGGCGGACCGTGACGTTCGCGACCGACGCGCGAGGGGGCGTCGGCTGCTGCTCCTGGTAGATCGCGGCGATCCCCACCTGCGCGACGAGCGCGGCGAGGTCGAGGGGCGCTTCGGTGGAGGGCGGAGTGGTCGGCGCAGGCATCGTCCCGCCCGGCTGCGCGCCGATGCGCAACGTCGTGCCGGGCGGCGCGTCGACGAGGCGGAGCGCGCCCTCGGGCGTGACCTCGAGGCGGCCGGGGAACCCGCGCACCACGGTGGCGCCGAGCGCGGCGGAGTATCGCAACCCGAGTGGACGCTCGATCGGGATCGTCTGCTCCTCCACGCGGCGTGACCCGAGCGCCATGCCGAACCAGCGAGAGACCTCGCCGTTGCCGGTGACGTGGTAGCTCGGCCTCGCTTCCTGGACCGACGCGAGCGCGACGCGGCACGTCGACCAGCGGCTGAGGTAGCTGCACGACTCCGCGCCGGGGCCGCGCACCGACCAGTGGCTCCATCCCTCGGCGTCGCCCTCGAGCGAGAGCTCGAGCACCTCGTTGTCGGCCTCATCGTACGTGAGCTCGGTCGTGAGCGGGAACGTCGCGTCGTCGTCGAGCCCGCCGTCGTAGCCCATGATCGCGGTGCCGAGGCAGCACAAGAGCGGCGCCCCGAGCACGAGCGAGAGCCCGGCGATGAGCACGCCTCGGTTCGCTTTGCGCGGCTGCGCGGTCGACGCGGGGTACGCGCCGGGCGCGAGAGACGAGTGCATCGGCGGCGGCGGTGCGCTCACCACCCCACCGACCGAAACGGGCGGCGGGGGCGACGACGACGGGGCGCTCGAAGCACCGAGCTCGCGCTCGAGCGCGTCGAGGAGCGCCTCGCGGGTCGCGGCGAAGCGGCCGAAGCTCACGCGGGTGTCGTCGAGCTCGAGCTCGGCGAGCGTCGCGTGGCTCGGATCGCCGACCGAGCGGTCGAACACGAAGTAGCGCGTGCCGGCCGGTCCGACGAACGCGGCGGCGAACAGCGACTCCGTGTCGCGCTCCGGCGCCGGGAGCTGGACGAGCGCGAGGGTCCCACCGCCGATCGCGTCGACGCCCGCGACGTAGAGGCCGACCGCGCTCACCTTCTCCGCCGCCACCGCCTCGACCTCCTGCCAGAGGTGGAAGAGGAAGCCCTCTCCGAGGGGCCCTCGGACGTTCGCGAGGAAGCGCTCCGGCTGGCGGAGCACGGTGTTGCGCAAGAGGACGTGGCTGAAGAGATAGTGGTGATCGCGGGCGGTCATCGGGGGAGGCATACGCGGAGCCTCCGGCTCGCCTTCCTCTCGGAACGAGTCGCAGGAGGGCCGGCGCGCTCAGCGATTTCGCACGGCCGCCAGGTAGTGCGCGGTCAGCTCCTCCGCGTCGACGGTCGGATAGTCCGGCGGCGCGTGACGCAAGAGATGGCGGATGCCGGCGAGCGGGGTCGTCTCCACCACGAGCTTCGGCGCGCCCCGGCGGACCAGCGTGAGCCCCGAGACCACCCCGCGCGCGACGGCGCCCGCGAATCCGTCGGCCTCGATCACCGTGACGCCCGCGTAGGTACGCGGATTGATCGCCGCGCCGTGCTGCCTGATCACGTCGGTCATGCCGCTGTCCGGCGGCCGGAAGCGCACCATCGAGATGTGCGCGAGCGAGAATGTTTTTTTGTCATGGAGAGAGTCGACGAACTTCATGTGCTCGCGGAACATGAGGCGGCAGTCCTCGATCGTTCCGTCGCCCTTCCAGTACTGGAAGAAGAAGTCGCTCCAGCTCGCGAGGACGAGGTTCGGGCCGTCGTGGTGGATCCGAATGGGCTCGAGCACAGAGGGATGTTCGAACCCCGGCAGGGCCACGGTCAAGCGGTGCGCGAAGCGCCCATCCGGCCGCACGCGGCTGGTAGGCTGCGACGATGCGATGCGCTTCCTCGTTCGCCTTCGTCCTCCGCGCGCTCTCGATCGGCGCCCTGCTCGTCGGCCCGCCGAGCGGATGCTCGTCGTGCGGCTCGAGCTCGTCGAGAAGCTCGAGCGGTCACACGACCGCCCCGGATCCCGAGACGCCCGTGTACATGGCGGGCGGCGTCGGATGGGAGGCGGAGGAGCCGCTCGTCTACGAGCAACCGGACAACGACATGCGCGCCGCGCAATACACGGTGCGCGGGCATGACGACGCCGTCCTCACCGTGTCGTCGTTCGAGCCGCACGTCGGCGGCGGCGGGGACGTGCAGGAGAACCTCGATCGCTGGCTCGGTCAGATGGAAGCCCCCGGGGGGATGAGCAGCCGCGAGGCGGCCAACATCACGACCATGACGCGCAACGATCTTTCCATCACGCGGGTGGACCTCCGCGGGACGTTCGTGGGGCGCCGCGGCATGTCCGACGACATGGAGGCCCATCCGGGGTGGCGGCTCCTCGGCGCGATCGTCGAGGGCGGCCCGGAGGGCCTCGTGTTCTTCAAGATGACCGGACCGGACGACGGAGTGACGGCGGCCGAGGAGGCGTTCGATCACATGCTGGACTCCGTCCACCCGGAGTAGGACTCCGCGACCGAACGCCGTCTCGGCGAGCTACAGCGCGCGCCGCGCCTTGATGTCGAGGTACCGATTCACGGTGGCCACCGCGAGCTCGCTCGGCGGCGCTTCGACGAGGTTCACCCCGCCCTTGCGGAGATGCGCCTTCACCGTCTCGCGCTCGGCCAAGAGATCCGCGGCGGCGGCACGCCGGTACGCATCCGGAACCGAGCCGACGGACGCGTCCGCGAGCGACTCCGCGACCGGATCGTGCATCGTCACGCACACCGGGAGGTGCACGCGCTTCAGCAACGAGGCGTGCTCGACCAGGGGCATCGCGTGCGTCTCGTCCAACAGATCGCTGAACATCACGAGGAGCGACCGCTTGCGGACGCGGAGCTGCATGAACTCGACGAGCCGTCGGAAGTCCACGTGCGTCTCCTCCGCTTGCACCGCGTAGAGCGCGTCGAGGACCGCGCGGTACTGCCCGGGACCGCGGCCCGGCGCGACGAAGCCGTGGACCTGATCCGAGAACACGACGAGCCCGACGCGGTCGCCCTTGCGGAGCGCGACCCACGCCAACAGGAGCGCCGCGTTGATCGAGTGGTCGAGCTTGCTGATCGCGCCGAGCTTCATCGCCATCATGCGCCCCGCGTCGAGCGCGATGAGCACGGTCTGGCTCCGCTCCTGCTCGAACACGCGGGTGACCGGCCGGTGCCGCTTCGCGGTCGACTTCCAGTCGAGGTCCCGATACGGGTCGCCCGAGACGTACTCGCGCAGCTGCTCGAACTCTCCGCCGCCGCCGCCACGCCGGATGCTCCGGAAGCCGACGCTCGCGAGGTCTCCGAGGCGCGCCGCGAGCTCGTAGCGGCGCGGGCCGAGCACGTTCGGAAACACGCGGGCGCTCTGGGCCGCGTCGTAGCTCACGATGCTCGCGCCGAGCCGCACCGAGCCCTCGAGCTTGAGGTGGAGCGCGCCGAACTCGTAGCGACCGCGCCGCGGAGGCACCACGGTGTAGCTGACCTCGCGGCGCGCATACGCGGGGAGCTCGACCACGATCTCGTCCGGGGTCGCGACCCATCCGTCCGGCAGATCGTCGCGCACTGTCACGCGGAGCGCTCGCGAGTGCGGGTTGTGTAGTCTAACGACCACGCGATTTTCGATCCCCACCACGAGCCGCGAGTCCATCGCGCGCTCCGCCGCCGGCGCGCGGCTCGAGAGGCGGCGCGCCTCGATCGCAGCACCGAGGAGCAACACCGCGTCGTAGGCGATCGCGGCCCCGAGGCCCACTCCGGTGCCGCCGTCGAAGAGCGCGAGCGGCAACCCGCCCGCCGCCAGCGCGGCGAGCCTGCGTCCCGGGACGACGCGCGCGCTCGACGGAGACGCGCCGCGCGAGCCGCCGGGCGGCGAGCCCTCGCTCAACGCGGGACCTCGACCCCGTGCGCGACGCGGTCCATCACCTCGCGCGGGCCGAGCCCGTCGAGCTCCACCTCGGGCGCGAGGACGAGCCGATGGTCGATCACGGGATGCAACGCGCGTTGCACGTCGTCCGGCGTGACGAAGTCGCGCCCGTCGAGCGTCGCGAACCAGCGGGACGCTACCGAGAGATGCACGCCCGCGCGCGGGCCCGCGCCGAGGAGGATCATCGGCGTCTCACGCGTCGCTCGCATGAGGTCGCGGATGTAGCGACGCACCGAGTCCTCGACCCGCACCGACGTGGCGAGCGCGCGCACGCTCGCGATCTGCTGCGCGTCGACCACCGCGCGGATGCCCGCGCTCTCGACCTGCACCGATCCGACCGCGACCCCGGCCATCGCGAGGATGCGGTCCTCCTCGTCGGCGCTCGGGTAGGCCACCTGGATCTTCACGAGGAAGCGATCGAGCTGCGCCTCGGGAAGCGGGTACGTCCCCTCCTGCTCGACCGGGTTCTGAGTCGCGAAGACCGTGAAGTTGTCGCTCAGGATGTGGCGCTCGGCGTCGATCGACACCTGCCGCTCCTGCATCGCCTCGAGCAATGCGCTCTGGGTCTTGGCCGGGGCGCGGTTGATCTCGTCGGCGAGGAGCAGCTCGGTGAAGATCGGTCCCTTGGTGAGCCGGAACGAGCCCGACTTGAAGTCGAACACGTTGGTCCCGAGGATATCGCTCGGCATGAGGTCCGGCGTGAACTGCACGCGCCCGAAGCCGAGGTCGAGTGCCGCCGCGAGCGTGCGCACCATGAGCGTCTTGGCGGTCCCAGGGACGCCCTCGAGGAGCACGTGGCCCTGGGCGAGGAGCGCGACGAGCATCAGCTCGATGGTGTCGTCCTGACCGACGATCACCTTCTGCACCTCGGCGAAGATCGACTCTCGCAGGGCTCGCAACGCGCCCAGTTGTTCGGAGAGGGCTTGGTCCATCAGGGCCGCGAGGTTACTGCATCGCGAGGGTTCTGTTGCGGTCGATCGCCGCCACCGCGCGCCCGAGGCCGCGCGCGCTGACCGGGCCCTCCAGCTCGGCCGCGATCGCGCGCACCGCGCCCGCCGCGTCGGCGAGGCCGCGCTTGTCGAGCTCCTCCGCCATCTTGTCCGCGTTCGACGTGGGCAACCGATGGTGCGCCGCGATCCGCCCGAGCGCGCGCGCCGCGATGATCGCGAGGGTGCCGGACGGGTCGGCCGCCTTCGCGTAGAGCGTGCCGACCCCGTCGACGTACGACGCGGTCCCCGCGGGATCCGCCGCGAGCTCGCGCCGCGGCGCGCCGAACCGCGAGCCGAGCCACGCGACGAGCAGCACGACGACGAACAAGAGCTGCATCGCGAACGGAGCGAGCCCGGCTTGCCGGAGATAGCGTGTCAACGAACGTCGCTCACCTACACCGAGGTGATATTCATCGAACAGGACGACGCCCCCCGGCGCATACTCCTCGACGAGGCGCGCGAACAGGATCCCGCCCGAGTACTCGTAGAGGTCACGGTTGGTGAACTGGCTCGCCGAGCTCAGCGCGATGACCGCGCCGCGGCCCACGTCCACCCGCACCGCCGCCTCCTCGCCGTCGTCCCGCACCATCAGCGTGCGGCGTGTGTGGTCTTCCTCGACGCGGATCCCGAGCGCTTGTCGCATGCCGATCGGCGGCATCCACGCGAGCGGCGCCGCCGTCCCGTACGCCCACTCGGGCGGCGGCGGCCCCGCCTCATCCGTCAGCTCTTGATAGACACCCGCAGGGTCTTCGCCGAACGCGTTCGGGAGGTCGTCCAGCTCGGTCGGATCGTCCTCCGCAAATGGGGTTGCGGGCCCATCGGGATCGAAGCTCGGATCGACGACGCTCGGATCGGTCGCGACGCCGCCATCCGCAGGGACCTCCGCGTCGACGACCGGCGGATCACCGTCGGGGACCGGCTCGACCACGTCGTCGTCGTTCGGCTCGCCGGTGCCGCCGCTCCGCTCCTTGTGGCGCTCCGCCCGCCGCGCTGCCCGCGCGAGCATGCCGACGAGCCCCTCGGTCGGCTCGCACGAGACGCCCGACGTCGTGAGGTGGACGCCGAAGTCCTCTTGCGTGAGATAGTCGGGCACCCCCGCGACGACGAGCACGCCGCCCGCCTCGACCCAGTCCTTGAGCGCCTCGCGCTCGAGACGACCGAGCGGTCGCCGCATCCACTCCTGGCAGCTCCCGAGCGCGACCAGCATCGCGCCGGGCGGCAGCCGGCCCAGCTCCTCGGACCAGCGCTGCGGCTCGGCGCCGAGCTCCTGCGTGAGCAGGAACAGGCCGCGCGTCCCCTCGGGGCCCGCGCCGTACGTGCTGTAGGCCTCGGCGTAGCGACCGCGCGCACCGACGCGCTGACACATCAGGCCCGCGACCCCGAACCCGAGCACCACCGCGGCGATCGCGGCGATGCGCTTGACCCACGCCGCGCGCGTCACGACGCGCTCCGCTCCCCGACGATCCGGATCGCGAGATCGCGGCACGTGCGGTAGTCGTCGTCGGTGGTCGGCTCCTCGCCATACCACTTGTGATCGAACAGCCGCGTGAGCTGCGCGAACTGCTCGCGCGTCTCCGAGCGCGCCATCTGCCGCAGGTAGTGCCAGTTCGTCCGGTGCGGATCGAACGCGATGAGCCGACGGCGATCGAGCGACACCAGCGTCGCGAGGTAGAGGGAGCGGAGCGCCGCGCGCAGATCGCCCTTCGCGGCCAGCGCGGTCGCCTCGTCGAGGAACGAGGCGGGAGGCCGCTCGCGCGGATCGAGGCCGCGCACCGGATCGGCCGGGCCGTCGGCGTCCTTGCGCTCGTCCTTCGCGCGCGTCGCGAGCAGGTATGCGCCCACCGCTCCCAGGATCAGCACCCCGATCACGACGAAGACCCACGCGGGCGGGAGTGGGATGCTCGGCAAGCTCACCGGCCGCAGCCCCGCCGGTGCCTCGCGCGGACGCAACAGCCAATCGAGCAGCCGCTCGATCAGATCCGCCAAGCCGTCGCCGCGCCGATCCTCGAACTCGCGGAACTCGGGCCGACCGAGGATCGCGTCCACGCGGTGCT
The DNA here is from genome assembly GCA_050186575.1 of Sandaracinaceae bacterium. Classification (GTDB taxonomy): domain Bacteria; phylum Myxococcota_A; class Polyangia; order Polyangiales; family Sandaracinaceae; genus JAUHXR01. The sequence continues at coordinate 109,713 of JBFWYI010000002.1, forward strand.
CGACGTCGAGGTCGCGCGGGTCGATGTCCTCCTCCTCGTAGTCGGGGCCCATCATCGCCTGGCCGGGTCCGACCTCGACGTCCGGCGCGAGCGCGCTCGGCGCCTCGATCACCGCGGGAGGCGGCGGCTCGACCCGCTCGGGCGGCGGGGAGAGATCCTGCGCGGAAGCGCGCGCGGCGACCGACGCGAGCCCGAGCGAGAGCAGGAGCACCGCCGCGCGCGCGGCACGATCGGCGCGCGGACGACCGCGTGAGTAGCGGATCGCGTCCTCGAGCGCGACGAGGAGGTCGAGCCCCTCGGCGCGGACGCGCGCACCGACGAACACCTGCGCGGAGTACGCGGCGCGGAGCGGCTCGAGCAGCACCACGGTGATCGCCGCGATCGAGAGGGTGACGAACGTGTTGCTCGCGCTGAGGAACGACTCGACGGACGCGAGCTCGAGGCCCGCGAACGTCCGGAGCAACACCACCCCGGCGAGCGCCGCGACGTACAGGTTGAGCGCGATGCCGAGACCGCCCGCGATGAGGAGGCCCTCGATGATCATCCCCTCGATGCGCCGGGTGTCGTTGTCGCGGACCGCACCGTAGAACGCACGCCACCCTGCGCCCTGCTCGCAGCCGCTCCGCGCGAGCCACGAGGGCGCGATTGCGCCACGGAAGGCGAACAGCGGCAACACCAGGAGGACGACGAAAACGCCACCGAGGCTCGCCGCCGCGATGAGCCACGACCAGACCCAGAGGCCGAGAAGCACGACCGACGAGGTGCGGACCACGTCGAGCACCGACGGTCGCTCGGGCGTCACCCCCCACATCGCCCCGGCGTAGGCGCGCGCGGAGCGCGATGCGAAGTAGGACCGCATCCACCACGCGAGGACGAGGACGAACGCGAACAGGAGCCTGAGGGACGAGATGCCCTCGACGCGCTCCGCGTAGTAGACGAACAGCACGGTCAACGCGAGGATCGCGCCGCCGCTCAGCGCCGGGAGCGCCGCGTCGAGCCCGCCCGCGCGCACCAGCGCGAGGCTCCGATCGATGGTGCCGAGCGGCCCGGTCGGCCCGAGGTCGCGCTGCCCGCGGCGCAGCTCGGCGCGCTCGGGCGTCGCTTCGTCGCTTCGAGCCGGGTCGTCTCGGGCCTGGTCGTCTCGGGCCGGGGTGCTCACGGGAAGGACACCTCGAGGAGCATCCACAGCGCGAGCGACAACGTCGCGAGCCAGGCGGCCGCCGCCAACCCGGCGGACGCCGCGCCCGGGTCACGAGCGTCGGGTCGCACGCGAGCTTGTCGGTCGGCGACCTTCACGTAGCACGCGACGCAGTGGTTGATCCCGTCCACCTTCGTCACGCACTCCGTACAGATGCGTGCTCGGCACTCGACGCACACGCCGATCGCCTCGCGCGACGGATGGTTCTGACAGGCCGCGGCCGGGCTCGCGCTCACCCCGGGATGGTTGACGCGCGCAGGCGTGAACGCAAGATCCCTCGTCGATGCGCGCCGTGATCGTGAAGACCGGTTCGACGATGCCGCACCTCGCGTCACGCCGAGGCGACTACGAGGACTGGATCGCCGACGGCATGGGCGTACGCGACGCGATCGTCTGCCACGTCGCCGAGGGGGCCGAGCTACCGGCGCTCGGGGCCGTCGACGCGATCGTGGTCACCGGCTCGAGCGCCATGGTGACGGATCGCGAGCCGTGGAGCGTCCGCACCGGCGAGTGGCTCGGCGAAGCGGTCACGCGCGGGAAGCCGACCCTCGGCATCTGCTACGGCCACCAGCTGATGGCCGCCACGCTCGGCGGCGAGGTGGGACCGAACGCGCGAGGACGCGAGATCGGCCAGGTCGAGGTGACCCTGACCGAGGCGGGCCGCGCGGATCCGCTGCTCTCGGCGCTCCCCAGCCCGGCGCGGGTGAGCAGCTCGCACCGACAATGCGTCGTGCGACTGCCCGACGGCGCGGTGCTCCTCGCGGAGGGCGCGGCCGAGCGCCATCAGGCATTCCGCGTCGGGGAGCGCGCGTGGGGCGTCCAGTTCCATCCCGAATGGGACGCCGAGGTGATCCGAGCCTACGTCGAATCGCGCCGGGAGACGCTCCGCGGGGAGGGCCTCGATCCCGATCGCATCGAGCGCGAGATCGAAGCCAACGACAACGGGCCTATCCTGCTCCGACGCTTCGCCGAGCTGGCCCGCTGATCAGGGAGCGGCCGTCTCGAGCATGCAGATGCCCGTACCGGTCGGGCTGTACGTCTGCGCGACGCAGCGGCCCTCGTCGATGGGACAGGCCGGGCGGTTGATGTCGCAGATCCGGCGACAGGAGCGGATGCCTCCGAGGCCGCCGCAGAAGAAGCCCGCCTGACAGTCCTCTTGCATCATACAGCGATCGCCGGCCACGCCCATCCCCGCCACGCGACACTCGGTCGTACCGTCGGAGTCGATGATGTAGCAGCCCTCGCGCGACTCGCAGTCCGATCCCGACTCGAGCACGCGGCATTGACGCTCCGGCAGACAGCGGCCCCAGCTCGTGTCACGCCCGTCGATGAGCCGACCGGAGCCGCCGCAGCGCGCGCCGGTGTCGCACGCGTTCGGATCGCCCGGACAGCAGATGCGCTCACAGCGTCCGCCCCCGCCGGGAAGGAGGAAGCACGCCGCGCCGGCCGCGCAGTCCGCGTTGTCCATGCAGTCGTAGCCAGGCGCCAGCGCGCCGGGGTCGTCGACGCACGCCGGCGCGTCCTCGCGCAAGACACACGACAGGCCAGGCTCGCAGCCGACGCCGGACCGCGGATCGCAGGTGGAGACGTCGCAGGTCCAGATCGTGGAGCCGTCGCCCACCGAGCCGCCGTCGGCGGCGGTCGCGTCGTAGGCCGGGCCGGAGTCGAGGAGAAACGCATCGCCGACCGTCGCGTCGCGCGGTCGCCCGCCGTCCATGCGGGGCGCACCGTCATCGCATCCCGCGAGCGCGAACGCGGTGAGGGCGAGGCACGCGCTCGCGACGCGAGACAGCGCTCGTAGGTGTGACCGGTGGGGGTCGTGGCCGAGCGGTTCGTGGCCCTGCGGATCGGGGCCGAGCGGATCGTGGCCGAGCGGATCGTGGCGGTCTGGGTCGTGGTGTGGGAGCCGGCTCGACATGGATACAACCGTCGAACTGCGAGGGCGCGAATGGGACGTGGTCGCGGTGCTCAAGGTGGAGTGCGCAAGAGAAGTGGCTAACGCCGGGAACCGACTGCAGGAGCCGAGGGAAGAGCGGGAGCCGTGGTACGAGCGTGCGTCCCGCGCGGTTCGACGCCGCGCGGGACGCGGGAGCCTCACATCATCGGGTTACAGAAGCCGAGCATCGGCATGCCGGTCAGCCCCACGCAGGTGAACCCCGCCGCGCAGGTGGTCGGCATCGCCATCGGATCGCAGTGCACGCGGCACGCGAACGTGGTGCCGTCGGTGCTGTAGCAGCCCGACCCCGCCATACACGCGTTGAGCGACATGCAGGTCGCTCCCTCCGCGAGGGTGCCCGCCGAGAAGCAGCCGAGGCCGCCGCCGGTCGTGTAGCAACCGTCACCCGCCCCGCAGCCGTTGCTGCCGTCCGTCATCGTCGAGAGCGGATCGCAATCCACGGGGGTCTGACAGGTGCCCGCTTCCATGCCGGCCGGACCGGCCATCGCGAGGCGGATGCACTGATCGCCCGGGGCGCAGTCGGTCATCGCGCAGCAGTGACGACGGCACGTGCCCTGGAAGCACTGCGCACCGGCACCGCACTGACCGGCCATGGTCTCGTCGCACGCTCCGCCCTCGGGGACGACGCCGACCGGGAAGCACATCGTCGTCCACGCCATCGAGCCGCCGCCCTGCAGCAAGCAGCCGCGCGCCGCGCCCGAGCCGGGATCCGCGGTGCATGCCATCGCCGGGTTGCCCGGTGTGATCATGCACTCGCCGCCGACCGGACCGCACGACCCGCCGCCGCCGCCGCCGGCATCCGTCCCGGGCCCGGCGTCGGTGCCCGGTCCCGCGTCCCGCGGACCACCGCCGTCCACGCCCGGGTTGCCCGAGTCGACGCCGTCACCACCGCCGTCGCAGCCGGCGAGCGCGAGGCCCGCGATCGCGAGCGAGCACAATCCAATCCGAAGCATCCTCATCTCCGTCCTCCACGGTCCTCGGCCGATCCCACGCGTCGCCGAGTGTTCGGACGTCGCATCGAGGCGCGCTCGTGTCAAGGAAGGTGGGGTGGCGCGCATATCGGGCGATAGGCCCATGGTGCAAGGACAGGACCACCGACCCTAGCGGGTGGCATTCGGTCCGATCGGGCGCTCCCCCTGATATCGATGTCAGGGAGGTGAGCCGCCGCCGCGCGGCGACGTCACACGAGCGCGCCTCACACGAGCGCGTGCGACTCGCGGCTCTGCTCGCTGTGTGAGCGCGCGTCGCGCTGCTCGCGGGCGGCGCGGACGAAGTGCGTGAACAGCGGGTGCGGTGCGTGGGGTCGGCTCTTGAACTCGGGATGGAACTGACAGCCGACGAAGTGCGGATGATCGGGGAGCTCCACCATCTCGACGAGCCGCTCGTCGGGGCTCAGCCCGGAGAGCACGAGCCCGGACGCCTGAAGGCGCTCGCGGTACTCGTTGTTCACCTCGTAGCGATGACGATGGCGCTCGGACACCTGGCGCTGCCCGTAGATCGCCGCCGCGCGCGATCCCTCGGCGAGCACGCAGGGGTACGCGCCGAGCCGCATCGTGCCGCCCTTGTTCTTGATGTCGCGCTGGTCGGGCATCACGTCGATCACCGGATGCGGGCTGTCCGGGTCCGCCTCGATGCTCTGCGCGCCCTCGAGGCCGCACACGTTCCTTGCGTACTCCACCACGGCCATCTGCATGCCGAGGCAGATCCCGAAGAACGGCACCTTGTGCGTCCGCGCGAGCTCGATCGCCGCGATCTTCCCTTCGGTGCCCCGCCCGCCGAAGCCCGGCGCCACCAGGATCCCGTCCATCGCGCCCAGCCGCTCCTCCACGTTGGCGGGCGTGAGCTCCTCGGAGTCCACGTACTCGATGTCGATCACGACCTCGTTGGCGAGCCCGCCATGGACGAGCGCTTCGTGGAGCGACTTGTACGAGTCGCGGAGGTGCACGTACTTGCCGACCAGCGCGATCTTGACGCGGCCCTTGCGCGGGGAACGGAGGTTGTCGACCGCGCGGCGCCACGCGCTGAGGTCCGGCTCGCGCGACCAGATGTTGAGGCGCTCGGTGATCTGCTGATCGATCCCCTCCTGATGGAGCGCGAGCGGAAGCTCGTAGATCACGTCGACGTCCGACGCCGAGATCACCGCGCCCTGCCCGACGTTGCAGAAGTGGCCGATCTTCTTCTTCTGATCAGGCGGGATCGGGCGCTCGCTCCGGCAGATCAGGATCTCCGGCTGGATGCCGAGCCCGAGGAGCTGCTTGACCGAGTGCTGCGTCGGCTTCGTCTTCAGCTCGCCGGCCGCCGCGATGTACGGCACGAGCGTGACGTGGACGTTGAGCGCGTTCTGCGGCCCCACCTCGATCTTGAGCTGACGCACCGCCTCGAGGAACGGGAGCGACTCGATGTCGCCGACCGTGCCGCCGATCTCGACGATCACCACCGCGTTCTGCGCCGCGACGTCGAGGACGCGGGCTTTGATCTCGTCGGTGATGTGCGGGATCACCTGGATCGTCGCGCCGAGGTACTCGCCGCGGCGCTCCTTGCTGATCACGGCGTCGTAGATCCGACCGGTGGTGAAGTTGTTCGCGCGGCTGAGGCGCGCGGTGGTGAAGCGCTCGTAGTGACCGAGGTCGAGATCGGTCTCGGCGCCGTCGTCGGTGACGAACACCTCGCCGTGCTGGAACGGTGACATCGTGCCCGGGTCGACGTTGATGTACGGGTCGAGCTTGATGTGCGTCACCTTCAGCCCGCGCGCCTCCATGAGCGCGCCGATCGAGGCCGCCGCGAGGCCCTTGCCGATCGAGCTGACGACACCGCCGGTGATGAAGATGAACTTGGTGCTCTGCATGGTGCTGGCCTCTCGCCCCGCGCTCGTCTCGAGGCGCGCGTCTCGAGACGGACGGGGGGGTGACGTTCTCTGGTTCCGTGCGCGGGTCTCGCGTTCGTCGATCTCGCGTGACGTGTTCGACTACTGCTCGAACGCGACGAGGCCCGACGGACCCGCGTCGCACGGAAGCAGACTGTACGAACCGACCCTCGCCCCTGTCAACGCGCCCATCCGGCTCATCCGCGACACCCTGTGAGAAGGCGCCGCCCGCGCCGCCGTTTCGTCCCGCGATCGCGGGCGGGTTCCACGCGTGTTGCGCGCGCATTGACGCCAGCGCGCGAGGGGCTTATTTCCTCTCCGCGACTGCCGTTCCTCCGGTGGACGGTACGAGCGACGCCGAGCGCGAGACCCTTCGAGAGGGCCCGCGCATCGGCTCCGCGGGACGTGAACGAACGCGGAGGAGAGGGCACCGGAGCGGGGGATGCACGTGGGAAGGACCGCAGGATGTCGCTGAGCGCGATCGCGATCGTCGGCGCGGGGCCGCAGGGGCTCTCGATCGCCGAGGCCGTCGCGGAGGCGGATCTCCCGGTGCTCGTCGTGTGCACGACCGGCGCGCGCGAGGAGCTCGCCGCGCGGCGCATCGATCGCACGCTCGCGATGCGCGTCGACGTCGGCGATCTGTCGCGGCGCGAGGCGGAGGCGATCCGCGCGCGCGTGACGTTCTCGCGTGAGCTCGCCGACGCGGAGGGCTGCGATCTCGTGATCGAGTCGACGGTCGGCGATCCGCGAATGCGTCGCGCGATCCTCGCCACGGTCGAGAGCCGAATCAGCCGCGGCGCGGTGCTCGCCTCGAACAGCCCGGCCGAGGAGCTGCCCGCGCTCGCCGAGGTGTTGCGCAGGACCGATCAGTTCATCGGCCTCCACTTCGCGCACCCCGCGAGCCATACGCCGCTCGTCGAGGTGCTGCCGCTGCCCGAGACCGCGCCCGGGGCCGTGTTCGCGTGCGAGACGCTCGTGCGCTGGATGAACAAGCAGCCGGTCGAGCGCTTCGTCGGTCACGTCGCGCCGGTGCTGCGTTCGATCCGCGCGGCCGGCTGAGCGGTCACGTCAGCCGGACGTTCGCGTCGGGAGCCGAGCCCTCCGCGTCAGAACGTGCGAGGCCGCGACGCGACCGTCGGCCCCGGCGGCGCTCCCTCCGGGTCGGGCGGTGATCCGTCCTCTCCGGGCGCCGGACCCTCGGGCGGAGGAGGCGGTGGGTCGCCGCCGTCCGACGTCCGGGCCGCACGCCACGTGAGGAGCCCGAGCACCGCGATCGCGAGCGCGAGCACGATCCAGACGAGCCAGGACCACCCACCCCCGCGCGACCACCACGCTGGAGGGGCGTACGATGGGTTGACGCTCGCCTCCCCGCTCAGCGCCTCCGCCGCGTTCGCCGAGAGCACGAGCTCGCGCGCGCGCTCGATCTCGTAACTCGCGGGGCTCGCCTCCGCGTCGCCCACCAACACGCGGTAGTCCCCGTCGGGAGCCGCGAGGTAGAGGACCGGCGCGTCGAGGTCGAGCTCGACCGCGCTCCACGCCATCGGCGCGTCGCCGCCGTCGTCGACCGCGAGCTCGAGCGCGGTCACGCGCGTCGCCGGCCCGATTACGAGCTCGATCGCCTCGAGCACGCGCGGGTCGCGCTCGAGAAACCCGGACGCGAGCTCCGTCCAGCCCTCCGCGTCGGTCAGCCCGCGCAGCGAGTAGCGGCGCGACACGAACGTTGCGTCGGTCGAGAGGCGCACCGCGCGCACGACCGCGCGCGAGACGGGCAGCGCGATCGCGTAGCGCGATCGTTCGCCGTCGACCCGCGGCGACGCGATGGTGGTGGCGACGCGATCGACGCGGCGAGATGTGATCAGGTACGGCCACTGACGATCGTCGCGATCGACGACGCGGAGGTCCGCCAGATCGACGCGCGCCTCCGCGACGACGCTGCGATGGAGCGCGACGACGCTCAACCCCTCGCGCGCGCCGCGCACCGGGAGCTCGGCCGTGTACGCGTAGTCGCCGACGTTCACCGGACGGCCCGGGTGCATCGCGAACTCGAGCGCCGGTCCATCGGCCCAGCCGGGGTTGGTGCCGACCGACACGATGCTGGCGGGCAACGGTTGCGCCCCGCGGCGGTCGAGCCAGGCGGCGCCGAGGAACGCGAGGTCGTAGACGGGCGCGCGCGTCCTCGCGCCGCCGAAGTAGAGCGCGATGCTCGGATCGGCCTGATCGAACACGAGACCCGGTCGCGGAGCGACGCCGGCCGCCGTCAGCCGCGCGAGCTCCGGGCTGTCGCCATCGTCGACCTCGACGCGGAGCACCGCGCCGCGCGCGCGACTGACCGGGATCGAGAGCTCGCGCGCGTCGGGGATCTCGCGGACGCCGTAGACGAGCCCGCTGCCGATCATCCGCGGTGGCTCGCCCTGCACGACGTCGTAGACGCGGACGTTGCGCGCGAAGCTCGCGGTGCTCGTCGACAAGGTGATCTGCGAGGGCACGAATCCGACGGGGCGCGTGAACGCGACGCGGGTGACGCCGTCCTCTCGCGCGCGGCTCAGCTCGGTCAGCGGGATCGTGAGGGTGGACGTCTCCCTCGCGTCACGCGTCACCACGAGATCGAACGTCGGCTGGAGCACCCCACCATCCGACGTGATCTCGACTTCGACGAGCGGCGTAGCCGAGGTCATCGGCTCGAGATCGAACCCGAGCCGCTCTCGCAATGGATCTTGCATCCGATAGATGCTCCGCTCGACGGTCGGACCGGGCGGATCGCCCAGCTCGCGGATCCGCACGCGCGCGACGAAGCTCGGGTGCTCCGTCCCGAGGACCAGGCGCGCCGCGCCGGAGTAGCTCGGGAGCGCGAGCACGTAGCGCTCGACGCTGCGCGGATTCATGAGGTCGCCGTCGATGTGGCGCTCGACCTCCGTGATCGTCACGGAGAGATGCTGCGTCTCGTCGCTCGCCTCGCCCGCGTCGACCACGTACGGGACCTCGCGGCCCTGCGAGTCGTAGAGCCGCACGTCCGAGAAGTCGGGCCGCGCCGCGTCGAGCACGCGCGCGTCGAGCGGCAGCCGGGTGAGCCCGGCGGTGTACGGGAGCTCGAGGGTCGCGCGGTTCGAGAAGAGCCGCGATGGATCCTCGGGCGCCTGCGCGCTCGCGAGGACGGGGCAGAGGCAGAGCAGGAGCGCGAGGACGATCTTCTTCATGACGCCTCCGTGGCCGCGGCCGCCGCGGACGTCGGGTGTTGGATCGGGCCGCTCGGCTCGGATGTCGCCGGGCTGCTGGGCTCGGGTGTCGCGGGGCTGGTGGGCGTCGAAGCCGTCGGTCCGCTCGGCGGCGCGGACGCGGGCTCTTCGGGACCGGTGAACACGAAGCGCCGGTAGAGGATCGAGATCGCGATCAGCGAGATGGCGAGGCCGACGAGCGACGCGACGCGGTAGAGGTCCGCGAGGTATGCGAGGTCGTAGAGGAAGACCTTGCCGATCGTCAGCAGGATGAGAAGCAGGCTCGTCACGCGGAGCGCGCCGGAGCGGCGCCACATCCCGAGGCCGAGGAGGGCCAGCGCGTAGAGCGCCCATGCGATCGAGAGCGAGAGGTCGCGCGCGGGCAGTCGATCGATCGCGATCTTCAGCGCGCCCGTCTCCGCGAACCAGTCGAAGATCGTGAGGTTGATCCACGCGAACACGACGGCAAACGCGGCGGCGGCCGCGACGTTCGCGAGGACCGCGTGCTTGTCGCCGAGGATCGAGCGCTCCCACGCGCGGCGGCGCGGTACCTCGATCTCGCGCAGCAACCACCACATCGCGCCGAGGCAGACCGCGGGGACGAGGTACGTGTAGCTCAACCAGTTGAGCACGCGCATCGAGCCGCGCGGGTGGTAGTCGAGCACCCACGGGTTGAACGTGAGCCGCACGAGCACCGCTCCCGCCAGCGCGTACGCGATGTACTTGAGGCCCGCGTGATCGAGCCGCCGATAGAGCGCGAGCATCGCGACCGCCTCGAGCGCCCAGCCGATGGTGACCCACTCGTTCTCGAGCTGGAGCGGGATCGCGAGGGTGACGAACCCGGCGGTCGTGGCGGTGAGCCAGACGATCGCCGTCTTCTTCGCCTCGGACGCGGCGGGACCGCGCGAGCGCACCGCGTACGCACCACCGAGCGAGAGCGCGGCGAGCACGAGCGGCAGCACGCCGACCGTACCGGCGCCGACCACGTCGAGGTACACGTGGCGCAGCGCGAGGAGATGCAGCGGCCCCGCGAGGGCGGCGACGCGCCACGACCACGGCTGATCGCGGAGCGCGCGCGGCGCGAGGACCGGGAACCCGGTGAACATCGCGACGGCGGCGAAGAGACCCACGAGCGTGACGACGTCGAACGGACCGTTCGCGAAGCGCACGACGTAGAGCGAGCCAGCGAGCGCGGTCATCACGAGCGCGCCGACCATCCACCCTGCGCTCGCGCGGCGCGCGGCGGCGAAGAGCGCGAGCGCGGCGAGCGTGAGGACGGCGAGGAAGTAGACCCAGCTCGGGACGACCGCGTCGGCCGCGTAGCGCGAGAGCAGCGGCAGGAGCAGGACCGCGAGGAGCGCCGCCGCGTGATCGCCGTCCGCTCGCGCCGCGGGACGGCGGAACGGGAGCACGCCGCCCGCCTGGTACGCGGCCGCGAACAGGAGGCAGAGGCCGAACAACAACGAGGGCGAGACCTCCGCGCTCCGCGTCACGAGGGTGAGGCCGAGGCCGAGCGCGGTGAGGAACGCGGCGACGAGCGGGAGGGCGCGACGCAGCGGGGTCTCGGTCTCCTTCGCCGCGCCGGCGACGCGCGCGCTCAAGAGGCCGACCACGCCGAGGAGCGCGAGCGACGGCCACGGGCCGCCACCCTCCGCGAACGGTCCGCCGAGCGCCGCGAGGCTGAGCAACGAGGCATGCATCGCTCCAGCCGGCGCGGCGCCGAGCTCTTCACCGCGGCGTCGAGACAGCTCGTCCATGCCCTGGAACACGAGCGCGAGGACGATCCCGAGCACGGTGAGCTGCCACGCCTCGAGCGCGGTGCTCGGCGGGTGGCTGACACCCCAGGCGAAGAGGGTGGCACCGGCGACGAGCGCGGCGATCGTCGGGAGCACGGCCGAGCGGTGGCGGAGGCCGACCCACACCGCCGCGACACACAGCAAGCCGAGCTGCACCGCGGTGGCGGCGAACGTCTGGCCGAGGTCGTGTCGGATCGCGAGGGGCACCGTGAACAGCAACGGGATCAGCACGCCGGCGCTGCGGCTGAGGCGCCAGAGCACGCTCTCCGCGGGTGCGTCGCCGTCCTTCTGGAGACGAGGCAACGCGGCGAACACGGCGGTGAACACGCCGACGATCGCGACGCCGAGGAGGAGGCGAGGCTCGTCGAGGCGCGCGAGGAGCCAGGAATACTGATAGACGCCAGTCGCGAAGAGGCAGAGGAGCGCGAGCGCCGGCCAGCGCCGCTTGTACGCGACCCAGAGGAGCGCGCCGTCGAGCAACAGGAGGTAGCCGAACAGCGGGATCGGATGGTCCTCGCCGGTCGAGAGCGCGAGCGGGGTGATGAACCCACCGAGCAACCCGAGCACCGCGATCGGGATCGAGTTGCGCCGGATCGACAGCGTCACGCCGGCCGCGGTGACCGCGACCATCAGGCCGCCCGCCACGATCGTCGGATAGAGATCGTAGAGCGCGGTGCCCGCCCAGAACGCGACGTAGAGGATCGCGATGCCCGCGCCGGTGAGCCAGTTGGCGAGCACGAGGTGCGTCTTGCGGAGACGCAGCTCCGAGGCGGCCACGCACCCCAGGCCGACGAGCGTGCCGAGCACCATCCGCATCGCCGGCGTGATGAGCCCGTGCTCGATCGAGTACTCGAAGAAGTAGACGCCCGCGAGGGCCAGGATCGACGCGCCGAGCGCGGCCGCACCGCGGACGCCGATCCACTGCTCCCACGCGATCGGCGTCTTCGGCGCGGGCGGCGCGACGGCGGGCGCGACGGGAGGCGCCGCCGCGGGAGGTGGAGCGGGAGGTGTCGCGGCGGGCGGCTCGGCGACCGCCGCAACCTGGCTTGCACCATCGACGGAGGCGCCTGCGCTCGGAGGAGGCGGCGCGTATGCGGCGCTCGCCCTCGGGACATCGAGGGCCGGCGTCGGCTCGGCGACCGGTTCGGGCTCGACGAACGGCGGCGCGGCGATCGGCGGCGCGTCCGGCTCCATCGTGGCGACCTCACTCGCGACGGCGACGATCGGCGCGGGCGCGGGAGCCTCCGCCTCGCTCAGCACCGGTGCCGCCTTGAGCTGCGCGACCATCGCCTCGAGCCCGAGCAGCCGGTGATGGAGGTTGAGGTTCTGACCGGTGAGCTCGTCGATCCTCCCTTCGAGCGTGATGATCTTCGAGCTCTCGCTCGCGCCGCGCGACGCGCGGTACAGCCAGAAGAGCAGCCCCCCGAGCAGCAGTGGCGGCGCGAAGCACGACATCGATCCGATCAGGATTTCCCAAGCGTCGTTCAAGCGAGTCCCTCCGATCGCTCGGGGCTGCACCGCACATGCCACGGCGCCTCGGGACCGCGATCGGGTGGCGGGACGTGAGCGATGGGCAGCCGATGCTCGGCCGCGTACACCGCGTGTCCGGTCCCGAGGCTCGCATCGCAGCGCGAGCTGCGTTTTCCGGGGTCCGGTCGGCTCGCGCGCGAGCGATGCTGGCCGGCCCACCCGCGACATGGACGTCGTGGGCGGTCCCTGCGCCCTGATTGACCGGCTCGTCGGCGGCTGCCTACCCTCGCGCGATGAGCTCGACCGAGCGCGCGATGCCGAGCGGTCCCTTCGCGCGGCTGCGCCAGATCGACGACGCGATCTTCGCGGTCGAGCAGTCGATCGTCGCGTTCGCGCTCGTGACGATCACCGCGGTCATCTTCATCGACGTCGTGGCGCGGCGGATCAACGCGCCGGACAGCAAAGTCGGCGACCTGCTCGCGAAGATCGCGGGCATCGACGACCTCGAGACGCGCGCGTGGATCGGCAACACGATCGCGCCGTGGGTCACGCTCGGACTGGCGCTCCTCCTGATCGGCTTCGCTGTATACAGCGCACGTCGCTTTGCGAGAGCGCGCGACGAGGATGCCAAGGCGCCGGAGCTCGGGAGGGAGCTCGGCGTCGCGGCGGGCACCGCGGTGATCACGGCGGGGCTCGGCTGGGCGTTCGGGATGGTGTTCGGCTCGCTCGACTCGTGGATGGTCTACAGCGGCCTGTTCGCGCTGTGTGGCGTGGGCCTCGCGGCGTACGAGGCGCGGCGCCGACGCGAGCGCTGGCCGCTCCGCGCCGGCGCGGCGGTGGTGGGCGGGCTTCTCCTCGCGTGGTTGTCGTCGAGGTACATCCCCGAGGGCTACACGTGGTCGAAGCGCGTGTCGCTGATGCTGGTGCTGTGGATGGGGATGCTCAGCGCGAGCATCTGCGTGTACGCGGGCAAGCACATCCGGATCGAGGCGGCGAGCAAGCTCGTGCCCGAGAACGCGAAGCGCTGGGTGACGGTGCTGAGCGGCCTCGGCGCGGCGGGCTTCTGCGGGCTGATGGCCTACCTCGGCTTCCGCTACGTGTTCGCGTTCCAGGCGAGCGACGACGAGTACATGCAAGAAGCGTTTCGCTTGTTCGACACGCGCTACGTCTACGGCTTCGAGGGGATGATCGGCCGCGGGGGGATGCTCGAAGGGACGGACATCCCGGACTGGATCGGGATCATCAGCGCGCCGATCGGGATGGGGATGGCATCGCTGCGGTTCGTCGGCGTGGCGGTGAGCGCGCTGCTCGGCGGGACGTACGGCAAGCCGGCCGAGGAGGAGGGTCTCGAGGAGGCGAGGAAGGCGGCGACGGGCGAGGCGAAATCCGATTCCGTTTCTGATTCCGAGTCCGATTCCGAGTCCGAGTCCGAGTCCGAGTCCGAGTCCAAGTCCGTTTCCGATTCCGATTCCGATTCCGATTCCGAGTCCGAGTCCGAGTCCGATTCCGAGTCCGCTCCGAAGCCGTCTCGGCGCAAACGATCCGCGGGCAAGGGCAAGGGCAGGGGCAGGGGCAAGGGGGGGAAGCGATGAGGCTCTCTCGCAAAGACCTCGCCTTCTACGTCCTCGTCCTCACCGCGGTGGTTCTCCCCTTCACCGGTCCGGTCGGGATCGTCGTCGGCACTCTCCTCGCTTGCGCGTTGCTCGGCCTCCCGCTCTTCGCGCTGATCGGCTTCCTCTCCGTCGCGTGCTTCCTCGTCTTCGGGGACGCGGACCTCGACCCGCTCGTGCGCCTCACCGCGCTCGTCGAGCGGATCACCAACCTCTCCGATCAAGAGGACTTGCTCGCTGTCCCATTGTTCATGCTGAGCGGGTCGGTGATGGCCCGCGGACAGATCAGCGCGCGGCTCATCGACTTCTCGAAGGCCGTCATCGGCTGGATACCCGGCGGCCTCGCCGTCTCGGCCGTGCTCGCGTGCATGCTCTTCGCCGCGATCAGCGGGAGCAGTCCGGCTACCGTCGTCGCGATCGGCGGGATGATGGCGCCGACCCTCATCCGCCACGGCTACCCGGACACCTTCAGCCATGGGTTGCTCACCTCGTCGGGCTCGCTCGGCATCCTGATCCCTCCGTCGATCCCGATGATCCTCTACCCGCTGATCAACCAGCGCGCGGGGATCGAGACGAGCGCGCTCTTCGCGGCGGGCTTCGGTCCCGGCCTCGTCATCGGCGCGATCCTCGCCGGCCTCTGCGTCTACCACGGCATCCGCGACGGCGCGGAGCGCGAGGCGTTCTCGCTCGCGACGCTCGGCCAGCGCACCTTCGACGGCTTCTGGTCGCTCCTCTTCCCGATCACCATCCTCGGCGGCATCTACACCGGCTTCTTCACCGTGGTGGAGGCGGCCGGCTTCAGCGTCGTCTACGCGGTCGTCGTCGAGGTCGCGATCCACCGCGCGCTCTCGCTCAAGGACGTGCCCGCCATCTCCAAGGAGACCGGCGTCATCCTCGGCGCGCTCCTCGTGATCATGGTGAGCGCGCTCGCGTTCAGCGAGTTCCTACACCTGCAAGAGGTGCCGGCGGCGGCAGCGGCGTGGATCGAGTCGATGAACCTCTCGCCGCTGATGTTCCTCGTGATCGTCAACCTCCTCCTCCTCGTGGTGGGGATGTTGATGGACATCATCAGCGCGATGTTCCTGTTCGTCCCGCTGCTCGCCCCGATGGCGATGTCGATGGGGATCGACCCGATGCACTTCGGGATCATCTTCATCGTCAACCTCGAGATCGGCTACCTCACGCCGCCGGTCGGGCTGAACCTCTTCGTCGCGTCGACGCTGTGGAACAAGTCGATGGGGCACATGGTGCGCTCGGTCGGCCCGTTCATCGTCGCCATGATCGGCGGCCTCGCGCTGATCACGTACTTCCCCTCCATCTCGATCGGCTTCGGCAGCTGGATCCTCGGTGAGGAGGAGCGCCCCGCGTACGTCGAGCCCGATCCGCTCGACGACGAGCCGCTCGACGACCTCCCGGACGACGCAGAGGGCACGGACGACGAGATGCCCTCGATGGAAGAGATGATGGAGGAGGCGGAGGACGCGGATCCGTCGAGCGCAAACGAGCCTGACCATCCGCTCACGATGGAAGAGATGATGGAGCTCGCCGAAGAGCAGGCGGAGGACGAGCCAGGTGAGGACGAGCCGAGCGAAGAGCCGGAAGAGGAGCCCAGCAGCGAGCCCGCGCTGCCGAACCGCCCGATGACGATGGAAGAGATGATGGAGGCGGCCGGCGTCGAGTAGCCCGCCTGGGCGCCGCGGGTGGCGCCGCGCGCCGGATGCACCGAGACTCGGAGGACGTGGATCTCCCGCCCATCGTCGCCATCGGAGTGTGGTCGGTGTTCGCCGGCGCGGTCGTCCTGCGCCTGCGACGCGCGGGACCGCAGACGTTCGACGGGAGTCTGACGCCAGAGGATCGCCGGCTCGTCGGCGCGAGCGCGTTCTACCTCGCCGCGCCGTCGCTCGTGCTGCTCGCGCACGCCGCCACCGCGGTGGCCATGCGAGTCGCTGGGCAGCGGGTGAGCGGATACGAGCCGTGGGTCTACTGGGGAAGCTTCGATGCGCCGGTGCACGCGCCCGCCCTGACGCGCGTCGCCCTCGCGTCGATCGGTCCTCTGTTGGAGATCGCGATCGCGGTCGGGCTGCTGCTCTCGGTGCGGCTCGCTCCGTCGCGCGCCGCGTCGAACTTCTTCCGGCTCGAGCTCGCGCGGGTGCTCGGCACACTCGTGCTCGCGGTGCAGCCGGTGGCCTCGGTGCTCGCGCGGCGCGGTGACTTCCACGTGCTGCGCAGCGCGCTCTCGGAGTGGCGCGCGCCGTACGGCGACGTCGCGCTGCTCGTCTACGGCTGCGTCGCGGCGTATGCGTGGTGGTGGTGGCGCAACGCGCGGCGTCTGCGATCGACGGGCACGCTCCACTACGACGCCGAGCGCATCGCGCTCCGACGGCTGGCGCTCGATCCCGAGGACGCCGACGCCGCGTGCCTGCTCGCGGCGGCGCGGCTCGCCCTCGATCACCCCGACACGATGACGACGCTCGAGCGCGCGGCCGAGCTGGCGCCCGAGGATCCGCGGCTCCCGTTCCTCCACGGTCAAGCATACTTGCACCGTGGCGAGGCGCTCGCCGCGTCCGATCAGCTCCGGCGCGCCGGTCAGCTCGTCGAGGCCCAGGAGCACGAGGACCGATCGCTTCGCTTCGAGATCGAGCTCGCGCTGAGCGCCGCACGCATCGCGCTCGGCGACGCCGAGGGTGCGGTGCTCACCGCTCGGTCCGCGCGCGAGACGCGCCCCTCCGATCCGCGTGGCCTCCTGATCCTGGTGGACGCGCTCGTCGCGATGGGTCGCCGCGAGGAGGCGACGCACGCGCTCGAGAACGCGCACGAGGGCGCCTCGGGAGCCGCCAAGCGCGAGATCGAGCGCCGCCTCACCGCCCTGCGCCGTCGCAAGTAGTCGGCGCCGATCTCGAGCGCACAAAGCCGCGGGTCTCGCGCGACGCCGGTGCTAAGGTCAGGCCCTCATGGCGTACACGGTCATGGCGCGGAAGTACCGCCCTCAGACGTTTTCCGACCTCGTCGGTCAGGAGCACGTCACGCGCACGCTCAGCAACGCGATCACCTCGGGCCGTGTCGCGCACGCGTTCCTGTTCACCGGCGTCCGCGGCGTCGGTAAGACGACCACCGCGCGCATCCTCGCGAAGGCGCTCAACTGCGAGAAGGGGCCGACCCCCGAGCCGTGCGGCGTGTGCGACATCTGCGTGAGCATCACCGACGGGCGCGACACCGACGTGCTCGAGATGGACGGCGCGTCGAACAACAGCGTCGAGGACGTGCGCCGACTCCAGGAGTCGATCCCGTATCGCCCCTCGCGCGATCGCTTCAAGGTCGTGATCGTGGACGAGGTCCACATGCTCTCGACGGGCGCGTTCAACGCGTTCCTCAAGACGCTCGAGGAGCCTCCCGAGCACGTCAAGTTCATCTTCGCCACGACGGAGGCGCACAAGGTCCCCGTCACGATCCGCTCGCGCTGCCAGCGCTACGACTTCCGGCTCATCCCCGAAGGCGTGGTCGCCGCTCGCGTCCGCGAGATCTTGAAGACGGAGTCCATCGAGGCCGACGACGACGCGGTCTCGATCGTCGCTCGCGAAGCGGCGGGCTCGATGCGCGACGCGCTCACGCTGCTCGATCAGATCGCCGCGTTCAGCGAGGGCAAGCTGATGGGCGAGGAGGTCGCGCGCGTCCTCGGCATCGCGGATCGCGACGCGGTGCATCGGGTGGCCGGCGCGGTCCTCGGCGCCGACGGAGCGGAGGTGCTCCGCTCGATCGACGGGCTCGCGGGGCGGGGGCTCGACATGCTGCACTTCGCCCGGCAGCTCCTCGCCTTGTTCCGGGACCTCGTGGTGCTGCAGGTGGCGGGACGCGACACCGAGCTCGTCGCGATGGTCGAGGAGGAGCGTCAGCGCGCGTTCGACATGGGCGCGAGCGTCCCGCTGGCCGAGCTCCAGCGCGCATTCGCGGCGATGAATCGCGCGGTGGAGGACACGGCGATGAGCGGCTCCCCGCGCATCGCGCTCGAGATGGGGCTCGTCCGGCTCGCGACGCGACCGCCGCTGCTCCCGCTCGCCGAGCTCATCGCGCGCCTCGAGCGGCTCGAGGGCCGCGGTGGAGCGGGCGGCGCGAGCGGGGGACGTCCCACCGGCGCGACGGGATCGCGCGGCGGGACGAACGGCGGCGCGCGCGCCGACGGAGCGCGCACCGAAGCTCACCCCGATTCCCCTCCGCGCTCCGAGCCGGTCGACGCTCCGCGCTCCGACGCTCCGCGCTCCGAGGCGGTCGACGCTGCGCGCGCCGACGTCCCCGACACCGATGTGCCTGGCGTCGACGCCTCGAGAGAAGCGCCGCGCGGGGAGGCGCGAGAGGACACGCCGGTCACGGCGCGCCCATCGACCTCGGCGTCATCGAACGTTGCCACCTCCACGCCGGCCCCGCTCGACGCCCGCCCGGCACCGGCCGAGTCTGCAGTAGGCATCCGCGCGCCGGCCGACGAGGTCGAGGACGACGCGGAGTCCAGCGATCCGTGGATTCAGATCGTGACCCAGCTGATGGATCGCAAGCCCGCGCTCGGCGCGGTGCTCCAGCACGGCTCGCCCGCGGTCGTCACCGCAGAGAAGCTCGTCATCGCGTTCCCGCCCAAGTCGTTCTTCGCGAGCCAGGCCCAGGCCGGCGCGCGCGAGATCGCGGTGGCGGCGGGCCGCGTGCTCGGCGGCGTGCCGAGGGTCGAGGTGACGTTCAGCGATGCGGCGCCGGCGGCCGGCGCTCCAGCCACGTTGGCGGAGATCGAGCGCGCACGTCGCGACGCGCGGGAGCGATCGCTGCGCGAGAGCGCGCTGAGCCACCCTATCGTGCGCGACGCGGCGATGCTGTTCTCCATCCCGGAGGAGGCGCTCCACGTGCGCGTGGAGATGGACTGACGAGGCAAAGCGAGATGACGAAGAAGAAGGGCAGCCACTTCCGAGGCGGGATGAGCGAGCTGATGCGGCAGGCGAGCCGTCTCCAGCGCAAGATCGAGTCCCGCAAGCAGGAGCTCAAGGCAGAGACCGTCGAGGCCACGTCCGGCAACGACAAGGTCAAGGTCGTCGCGAACGGCGCGCGCGAGCTGGTCAGCATCACGATCGACCCCGAGCTCCTCAAGGAGGAGGACCTGGGCATGGTGCAAGACCTGATCGTGGCGGCGACCAACGCGGCGCTCGACAAGGCGACCAAGATGGTCGACGAGGAGCTCGAGAAGGTCTCGAAGGTCAAGATCCCCGGCCTCGCCTGATGGCGTCGGAGACCGACGATCCGATCGGCGAGCTGGTCGCGCTGTTCGCGCGGCTGCCCGGGATCGGCGAGCGCACCGCGGGCCGGCTCGCCCACCACGTGTTGGCGGCCGACCCGGAGTACGCGCGCGCGCTCGGCGAGAGCCTGGCCACGATCCATCGACGCGTCGTGAAGTGCGAGCGCTGCGCGAACTTCTGCGCCGGCCCGCTGTGCCGCATCTGCCGGGATCCCAACCGCTCGACGCGCACCGTGTGCGTGGTCGCGCGCGTCCCCGATCTCGTGGCCATCGAGCGCAGCTCGACGTTCCGAGGGACGTACCATGTGCTACACGGCTTGCTCGCTCCGCTCGACGGGGTCGGCCCCGACCAGCTCCCTCTCGGCGTGCTCGAGGGACGGGTGGTCGACGAAGGCATCGAGGAGGTCGTCGTCGCGACGCCGCTCAGCGTCGAGGGCGAAGCCACCGCGCTCTACCTCGCCGAGGTGCTCCGCCCGCGCGGCGTGCGCCTGAGCCGGATCGCGAGCGGCATCCCGCACGGCGGGGAGCTCGAGTTCGCCGATCAAGTGACGATGGGGCGGGCCTTCGAAGGCCGCCGCCAGCTGTGAGCGAGCCGGTGCGGGCGCTGCGGCGCCACGGCGCGGAGCTCGGGCTCGGCGCGCTGGTGGTGTCCGTCGTCGCCTTGATGATCGTTCCGCTGCCGACGTGGCTGCTCGATCTGTTGCTCGCCACCAACCTGAGCCTCGCCGTCCTGCTCGTCCTCACCGCGCTCTTCGTGCGGCGAGCGCTGAGCTTCGGCGCGTTCCCCACCATCTTGCTCGTCACCACGCTGTTCCGGCTCGCGCTCAATGTCAGCTCCACGCGGCTCATCCTCCTGAACGCGGACGCCGGCGAGGTCATCTCGGCGTTCGGCGAGTTCGTGGTGCGCGGCGATTACGTGGTCGGCGCGGTGGTCTTCGCGGTGATCACGCTGATCCAGTTCGTGGTGATCGCGCGCGGCTCGGAGCGCGTCGCGGAGGTCGGCGCGCGCTTCACCCTCGACGCGATGCCAGGGCGGCAGCTCGCGATCGACGCCGACCTCCGCAACGGGACGATCGACGCCACCACCGCGGGCGCGCTGCGCCGCGAGCTCTCGCGCGAGAGCCAGTTCTACGGCGCGATGGACGGCGCGATGAAGTTCGTGAAGGGCGACGCGATCGCGGCGCTCGCGATCACGCTGGTGAACCTGGGCGGCGGCCTCGTGATCGGCGTCGGCTTCCGCGAGCTCGACGCGCAGGATGCCTTGCAGACCTACGGGCTCCTCACGATCGGCGATGGCCTCGTCTCGCAGATCCCCGCGCTGCTCATCAGCACCGCGGCCGGCCTCGTCGTCACCCGCGTGGCCTCCGAGCACGAGGACGCTTCGCTCGGCCGCGACATCGGCGCACAGGTGGTCGGCGACTGGCGCTCGCTCGGCGTCGCGTCGGTGTTCTCTCTGCTGCTCGCGATCGTGCCCGGCCTCCCCGCGCTGCCGTTCGGCGTGCTCGCGGCGATCGGGCTCGCCCTCGCGGTGTTCCTCGCTCGGCGCGCTCCGCCGCCGGACACCCGGACGCCCGACGCCGGTCCACCGCGCGGATCCGCGTTGGAGATCGCGGTCGGCCCTCGCCTCGCGCGCGTGATCGCCGACGACCCCGCGTGGCTCGAGACGCTCACGGCCGACGCGCGCACCCTCTACCGCGACCTCGGGGTCCGCGCCCCGGACGTGCGCCCGATCGAGGAGCCGGCGCTCGGTGAGGACGGCTTCTCGATCCGGCTCGGCGGCGTCGAGGTGGATCGCGGGGAGCGCGGCGGAGAGGGCGACTCCGCCAGGTTCCTTGCGCGACGCCTCCTGGCGGCGGCGCGCGCGCGCCCCGACGAGCTGATGGGGATCGAGGAGACCCAGCGCGAGCTGGATCGCCTCAGCCGTGACGCGCCCGCGCTCGTGCGCGCGATCGTGCCGGGGCGGCTCGAGCTCCCTCGCCTCGCGGCCCTCCTGCGAGGGCTCCTCGCCGAGCGGGTGAGCGTGCGACCGCTCCGCGAGATCCTCGAGGCGATCGGTGCGTCGGCCGACCACGACGACGACGACGCGCTCCTCACCGAGGTACGCCGACGCCTCGCGCGTCCGCTGACCCATACCTATGCGCGCGACGGCGCGCTCTCCGCGCACCCTCTCGATCCGATGATCGAGGAGGTGTTGCGGGAGCCGCAGCGCGCGCTCGCCCCGGACCTCGCCGACGAGCTCCTCGCCGCCCTCCGCCGGGCCTACGAGGCCCATCCGGACGCGGTCGTCGTCACGCAGCCCGATGTGCGCCTCAAGCTCCGGCGCCTGACCGCGCCCGAGCTGCCCGAGCTGCCGATCCTCAGCTACGCCGAGCTCGATCCGGAGGTCCGGGTCACCCGCCTCGACACCGTCAGCCCTTGACGACTGTGAACGGCGAGGCGCGCGCATGCCATCCGGGAACGTGAACGACCGATTACGGTTCGGAGCTCTCCTCCCACGATCGCGGGCGTGTCGCGCGCGATCCGGGTATCCGGTCCTTTGGCACCGGCCTTGCTCAGCTGGAGGTGGGCCGAGAGAGCTTCGAGGATGAAGATGAACCACCGTCCGATGAACGACCGTCCGAACCAGCAGCCCTTCGTGACCGCTACCGTGCTGCTCGCCGCCGTGATCTGCGGCGTCGCGCTGAGCGCTGCCCCCGCGGCCGCTCAGACGACCCAGTGCCAGCCCGACGATCTGCTCTGCGCGGAGGTCCGCATCGGACCCGGCACGGCGGGCGTCCGGATCGGGGGCGCGCCGGCACCGTTGCCGCCGCCGCCGCCGCCGGTCGTCGTCCAGCCGCAGCCGCCGACCGTGTACGTGCAGCCGATGCAGCCGCCGCCTCCCCCGCAGCCGCCGGTCGTGGTGGTCCAGCCGGCGCAGCCGCCGCCCCCGCCGCCCCAGGTGGTCTATCAGCCGCCCCCGCCGCAGCCGGTAGTCGTCCGGGCGCGTCAAGATCGCTTCCCCTATTCGTCATTCGGCGCGCACCTCTCGGCGGGCGGCGTGTTCGGTGACAACCTCCAGATGTTTGGCGGCGGCGGCGCGTTCCGGCTTCGTCCGGTCCCGTTCTTCGCCCTGGACATCGGCGCCAACATCTACGGCGGCGTCGACTACAACGGGCTGGATCGCGTTCAGGTGCCGCTCGAGGTCGACGCGATCTTCTTCTTCAACCCGCAACACCGCTTCCAGTTCTACGGACTTGTCGGCGTGGGCGCCTCGTTCGGCCACGCAGAGGGCTTCAACCAGAACCTCAGCCGTTTCGACGAGCGCGACTACTTCCACCTCGGCGGCACGGTCGGCGTGGGCGTGGAGTGGCGGATCAGCCGCTGGTTCGCGCTGAACGTCGATGTCCGCGGATTCATCCAGCAGCGGGTCGACGACAACCCGGAGCCCGAGTTCGCGGAGTTCAGCGACTCCGGCACCTGGCAGGAGACCGACACCTCGGGCGGAGTGACCACCCGATTCGGTGCGACCTTCTACTTCGGGCGCTGATCGTTTCTCGGGCGACGAGCCCGACGGGCGAGAGCCCACAGTTTCCCCGCCGTCGCCCCGGTCACGGGGGTTATCGGGGCGGCAATGGCGGGGAGGTTCGTTTCGTCAGCCTCAGGGGAGACCGGTTCGCCGGTCGGCGGAGGGCTCGGCCAGTCGGTCGGGCCCTTCGTTTTTTGGGGGCCCTCGTTTTTTGATATGGTGCGATCCGCGTGGCACTGAGCAGCGAGAGGCTCGCCGCGATCGACCGCGAGCTCGATGCGTTTGGGAAGTCGGACGAGGATCTCGCCCGGGTGATCGCGGCGGCGCGCGCGGCGGCCGAGAGCGATGGCGACGACGCGATGCTCGCCGAGCTCCTCGAGGGGCGAGACGCCGCGCTCGCCAGGGCCCGCGCGAGCGCTCGCGACGCCGTGCTCAGCGCCTCGCGTGAGGCGGCCCCTCCGCGCGAGAAGCCGGTGACGCCACCGATCACCACCTTCGCTCGACCCAAGGCGGAGGAAACACCGACGCCGCCACCGCTCCCTCGGTCACGCCGACCGTCGGTGCGCCCGGGGCGCTCGAGCGGCCCCCCGTCGGGCTCCGTCCCTCTGGCCGGCACCTCGCCGGGCCATGTCCAGTCCCCCATCCACGACAGCTCGCCGCCGAGCTTCGGACAGGTCAGCGCCGATCCGGGCGCGCACACGGAGCTCCGCGTCTACGAACAAGAGGACTTGTCGAGCTCGCTGAACGCGCAGATCGAGGACGCGTTCGGCTCCGAGCCGCCCCCGGCCGAGACCTCGGACATCGCGGGGATGAGCGTCGACGAGCTGTTCGCGGATGCCGATCCGAGCCCGTCCGTGCCTCCGACGAACCTCGATCAGCTGTTCGAGGACGAGGCGGACGCCGACGGACCGCGCGCCAGCGATCCCGACGTGAACCTCGGGCTCGCCGCCGCGCTCGAGGGCGACGTCGCCTCACGCCCTCCCCCGCCGGTCGCGCCACCTCCTCCGCGCCCGCGTACCGCGCCGCCGCCGCCGCCCCCGTCGCGGATGCCCCCGCCTCCTCCGAGGCTGCAGGACTTCGCGCGGTTCGACGCGGAGGAGGACGCCACGCAGGTCGTGCGGGCGGACGACCTCGAGGAGCTCGAGGGCGACGACTTCGAGCTCCTCGTCGACGAGGACGTGCTCGAGGTGAACGTCGAGGAGACGCCGGCCGAGGACGCGCCGAAAGAGGGCGGCCTGATCAGCCGGATCCTCAGCCGCAAGTAACGTATCGATCTACAGCGCGTAGACCGTGCTCACGGCCTCGTCGAGCTTGGTGGCGTCCTTGCCGCCCGCTTGCGCGAAGTCGGGGCGTCCGCCGCCGCCGCCGCCCACGATCGCCGCCGCCTGCCGGATGAGCTCACCGGCGTGGAAGCGGTCCGTGATGTCCTTGCTCACCGAGCACGCGAGGAGCGCGCGGTCGCCCGCCTTTGCGCCGAGCAGGATCACCGCCGGCGCGAGCTTGTCGCGCAGCTGATCGGCCATCTCGCGGAGCGCCTTGCCGTCGCCGATGTCCACCGTCTTGCCGAGCAGCGTCACCTCGCCGCGCTTCTGCGCTCCCTCGGTGAGGTCGGTGTTCGCACCCGCGACGAGCTTTCTCTGGAGCTTCTCGATCTCGTGCGTCTGCTCGCGCGTGCGGTCGAGCACCTTCTGGATCCGATCCGGCAGCTCGCCGCGCTTCGCCTTCAGCTTCTGCGACGACTCCGCGAGCTCGCGCTCGGTCGCGCGCACGAACGCGAGCGCGCCGTGTCCCGTCTGGGCCTCGATGCGCCGGACGCCCGCCGCGAGCCCGCTCTCGCTCAGGATCTTGAAGAGGCCGATGTCGCCGGTGCGCGACGCGTGCGTGCCGCCGCACAGCTCGATCGAGTCCTCGGTCATCGTGAGCATGCGGACGACCTCGCCATACTTCTCTTCGAAGATGCCGATCGCGCCGCGGCGACGCGCCTCGTCCATCGGGAGCACGTCGGTCTGGATCGGCGCGTTGACGAGGATCTTCTCGTTGACGAGATCCTCGATGCGGACGAGCTCCTCGTCGCTGAGCGGACGCGCGCTCGCGTAGTCGAAGCGGAGCCGGTTCGGCGCGACGAGCGACCCCTTCTGCATGGCCTGCGGGCCGAGCACGGTGCGGAGCGCCCAGTGGAGGAGGTGGGTCGCGCTGTGGTTGCGGCGCGTGTCGCTGCGGAGCGCGTGGTCCACGTCGAGCTTACACGCGTCGCCCACCGCGATCGCCCCGCCCGAGAGCGTCCCCTTGTGCACGAACAGGCCGTCGATGGGCTTCTGGGTGTCGTCGACCTCGAACGTCGCGCCGCCCACCGTGATGACGCCGCGATCGCCGACCTGACCGCCGCTCTGTCCGTAGAACGGTGTCTTGTCGGTCACGACCTCGCCGGACTCACCCGCTTCGAGACGGTCGACGCGCGCGCCGCCCTTGATCAGAGCCAAGACCGTCCCGGTCGCAGACTCTTGGTCGTAGCCGAGGAACTCGACCGCGGACAGCTCGTTCCCCAGCTCGTGGTAGACGCGCGAGACCTCGGTCGTGAGCTCGTCGTCGCTCTGCGAGGCGACGCGGTGTTGCTCCATCGCGGCCTTGAAGCCGGCCTCGTCGACCCCGAAGCCTTGCTCGCGGCCGATCACCTCGAGCAGATCGAGCGGGAAGCCGTACGTGGTGTAGAGGTCCGCCGCGATCTCACCGGGCAAGCGCTTTTGTCCGCTCGACGTATCCCACCCGTCGAAGCTCGCGATGCGATCGAGCCCGTCGGCCAGCGTCTTGCGGAAGCGCGCCTCCTCCTGCTGACACAGGTCCGCGATGAGCGCGCGGCTCTCCTCGAGCTGCGGGTACGCGCCGCCCATCACCTCGACGACCTCGAGCGCCGCCTCGTGGAAGAACAGCCGGTCGATCCCGAGCCGGTGACCGTGCCGGATCGCGCGGCGCATCACGCGGCGGAGCACGTACTCCTGGCGGCCGGTGCCGGGGAAGATGCCCTCCGACATCATGAACGCGGTCGCGCGCGCGTGGTCCGCGATGACGCGCATCGAGGTGTCGTCGTCGCCCTGCGTGCCGCCGTAGGGCTTGCCGCTGATTCGGCTCGCGAGGTCGACGATCGGGCGAAGCAGATCGGTGTCGTAGTTCGAGACCACACCTTGAAGGACGCAGCTCAGGCGCTCGAGGCCCATCCCGGTGTCGACGCTCGGCGCGGGGAGCGGCTCGAGGCGCCCGTCCGCGTGGCGCTCGTACTGCATGAACACGTTGTTCCAGATCTCGATCCACCCCGCGCCGTCCGGGCCTGGCTCCTCGCCGAAGCGCGCGATGTCGGGCGGGCCCTCGCCCATGAAGTAGTGGATCTCGGTGCAAGGGCCGCACGGGCCGGTGTCGCCCATGGACCAGAAGTTCTCTTTCGCGTTGCAGCGAAAGATGCGCGCCTCGTCGAGGCTCGCGATCTCCTTCCAGAGCGTGGCCGCTTCCTCGTCGGCCGGCGTCTTGTCGTCACCCTCGAAGATGCTGACGACGAGCTTGTCCTTATCGAGCTTCATCACCTCGGTGAGGAATTCCCACGCGTAGGTGATCGCGTCGCGCTTGAAGTAGTCGCCGAACGAAAAGTTGCCGAGCATCTCGAAGAACGTGTGGTGGCGCGCGGTGAAGCCGACGTTCTCGAGGTCGTTGTGCTTGCCGCTGATCCGGATGCACTTCTGCGACGTCGTCGCGCGGCGCTCCTCGCGATGCTCCTTGCCGGTGAACACGTCCTTGAACTGCACCATCCCAGCGTTGGTGAACATCAAGGTCGGGTCGTTCGGCGGGACGATCGGTCCCGAAGGAAGGCGCGCGTGGCCCTTCGACTCGAAGTAGGCGAGGAACGCTTCACGGATCTCGGCGGACGACGGCATGGCTGGGCGATCTACCGCTCGCCCTTCCGCGCGGCAAGACGGGCGTCGCGCGCCCGTCGGAGTCTCAGTAGAACGCCCAGCCGAGCTCGAGGCGGAGGCGGAAGTAGTTGTCGAGCACGGGGGTGAGGGGGCCGCCGACGACCGCGTTCAGATCCGGCTCTCCGCCCATCGGCGGGCTCACCGGCCAGACCTCCCAGAGCCGGGTGTCGCTCCAGGGATCCATGTAGCCCGTGCAGTCGCTCGCGCTCGCACACCCGACCTGCCCGCGGAACTGCGTCGAGAACATGAAGTACTGCGCGACGAGCTGGACGAACACGCCCTCGGCGATGTCGACCTTGGCCTCTGCCTCGAAGCCGAACCCGTTCGACGGCGCGGTCATCGTCCCCCACACGTTCCGCGTGTCGACGCCGATGTTGGTGCCGATCCGACCGAACACCTCGATGCCCAGCGTGAGGTAGGGCGGCGCGACGCCGTAGTTGAGGCCCGCCGCGAGGTGCACGTAGCCGTGCTCCATCGGCGGCACGACGCTCGGCGCCTCGATGACCTGGAGGTCGATGGTCGAGAGGTTGAACGCGAACATCCCCCAGCCCGCGTCGAGGTGGAGCTCGGGCTCGCGGCGCGCGGGTCCGAACCGGTAGCGGAAACGCGCCGCCGCCAGGAGCTCGAGCTGCTCGGTGCCGATCGCGACCTCGTCGCCGGTCGAACGGTCGTTGCCGTTCGAGCGCACGAACGCGGAGTGCGAGAACGAGACGAGCGCGCCGAGGTACGGGAACGACTGCGCCCCGTCGAACGCGCCGGGATAGATCTCCGCGCGCGCCGTGCCCTCGAAGTGACCGATGTCCCCCGACTGATAGCCGCGCTGCTCGTCGACCGTCTCGGTCTCGGGGTTCGCGGGGTTGAGGCCACGCTGCGACGCGTACACGCGCACCGTCGCGCTCATGCTGCGATAGAGGAGCCCTCCACCAAGCGAGATGCGGAACGCGTCGTAGCGGGTGTCGCGCGGCGTCGGAGGCGCCGATGCCTCGTCGCGCTCGTCCGGTTCGTCGGGATCGTCGCTCGACGCTTGGCCCTGCCGCCGCTGCCACCACGGCGCGTCCCCGCCCGCGCTCACCGCGACCGATCCGCCGCGCGCGGGCGGCGCACGTCCGCGGGCGAGCGCGTGCGCCAACCGGTCGTAGCCGTTGCGTCCGACCGCGCGCACGGTGGCCGCGGTCCGCCCCGTCCACCCCACCGTGCCGAGCACCGAGCCGTCGTAGCCGTTGCGCACACGCACCGACGCGCGCCAGCGACGGCGTTGCCTTCGCACCTGGCCCTCGACGATCGCGACCGCGCCGAGCTCGCGCGCGACCTCGACCGCCTCGTCGCCGTCGATCGAGCGGCCGAGGCCCATCCGTCGTTGGATGTCGCGCAGGAGCGACTCGTCCACGACGCTCACACCGTGGCGCTCGAAGTCGCGGATCAGCGACGCGCGCATCGACGACGCGCGCGGCCCGCGAAAGTCGTAGACGACGATCGGTCCGCTCGGCTGCGCTCCCGCGGTAGACGCGGGCCCGATCGTCGCGACCCACGCGCATACCCCGAGACCGATCGCACCTCGCATCGAGCGGTGCGAGGGTAGCAGGGTCGGGCTCAGGGCGCGCCGAGCAGGAGCACCGACTCGTTCGCCGGGACGCTCAGTCGGACCCGCGCGCCCATGCGGGTCGCGCTCCCGACCCCGGCCGCGCGCTGGAACGAAGCGACCGGGCCGAGCATCGTCGAGGACAGCCCGTCGACGGCGAGGTCCACCACGTCGGTGCCGCCGCGGTTGGCCGCCATGATCGCGACCTCGCCGGCCGCCGCGACATATGCGACCACGTAGACGTCGTCGGTCACGAGCAACGGCACGCGCCGTCCGCGCCGGAGCGCGACCGAAGCGGCGCGGGCCTGACCGAGCTCACGCAGGTGGGTTCGCAAGCCGCGTTGCAGGCCCGTGAGCGCGCCGCCGGAGATCTGGATGGCGCTGAGCGCGCCGTCGAACACCATGTCGCGCCGGTTGTCGGGATCCTGACCGCCTGGCACTGCCACCTCGTCGCCGTAGTAGAGGAACGGGATCCCGGGCGTCGTGTAGAGCACGGTGAACGCGCGCCGCAGCCGCGCGAACGCGTAGGGATCGGTGATCGCGCCGGGCAAGCTCGCGCAGCCCGGATCGCCGGCCCAGCGACAGCCCTGCAAGCTGTCGTTGTTCGCGCGCGACGCGATGCGGCTTCCGTCGTGGTTGCCGAGGAAGCGTACGTGCACGCCGTCGGGTCGGTAGCGCACCTCGAGATCGTGGAGCGCCGCCTCGATGTCGCGGTAGGACGCGTCACCGGTGAGGAGCCCGCTCTGGGTACGGTGGTAGGTCGGGAAGTCGAATTGCCCATCTAGCATGCGCTCGCCGACGTACGCGTCGATCCACGTGTAGCCGTCGGGGAACGAGACCCCGCAGCCCACGTCGTAGTGATCGCTCGCGTCGACCGCCGTCTCGCCGACCATGAAGATGCGCTCGCCGCCCTGCTCGAAGCGACGCGCGAGCGCGGCGCGCAGGTTGCTGATCGAGTGCGTCTCCACGTGCTTGACCGCGTCGATGCGGAAGCCGTCTACCCCGAACTCGTCCACCCAATAGACCGCGTCGTCGATGAACTGGTGCTCAGCGCCAGGCACGCGCCAGTTGATGTCGGGCAGGTAGCTCGCGAAGAGACAGTCGAGGGGGCGCTCGCTCCAGCCGCAACCGGGGTCGAGGCCGCACACGCAGCCGGTGCGGAACCAATCCCCGTGCGCGGTCACGTACTCGTGCTGCTCGTGCACCTGGTTGTTGATGAGGTCGAGGAGCACGCGGATGCCGCGGCGGTGCGCCTCGTCGACCAGCTCGTGCAGCGCCGCGTCACCCCCGAAGCGCGGCTCGACCTCGCGCGCGCGGACCGGCCAGTAGCCGTGATAGCCGGCGAACTGGTGCGGACCGTCGCGCCCCACGAACGCGCCGTCCGCCTGTCGGTTGATCGGGCTCAGCCAGATCGCGTTGACGCCGAGCTCATCGAAGTAGCCGCCGCGCATCGCCGCCACCACGCCGTTGAGGTCGCCGCCGTGGAAGTCGGCCGGCCGCTCCACCGGCGCGCCGACCGGGGCGTCGTTCGATGGATCGCCGTTCGCGAAGCGATCGACGACCACCATGTACATCACCGCGTCGCGCCACGAGAATTGCGTGTCTTCGATCCAGAACGGGAGATCGATCGGCTCCGCGTCGCGGCCCATCGCGTCGCGCGCACGGACGCTCAGCACATGGCGTCCGCGCGGGACCCCGTCGAGCGTGACGTCGCGCGAGCCGTCGGCCGCGATGCGGATCGCGGCGGCGTCGACCAGCGTCGCGTCGAGGGCGAGCGTCACGTCGGTCGGCAGCGCGCCGTCGGCGGCGGTGAGGATCGCGACGTGGGCGCGGATCGACGCGGTGTCCCCGGTGCGCGTGATGCGGAGCGGCGTCGCGCGCAGCTCGGGCCCCGCGTCGCACGCCGGCATCATGAACGCGCTGTTCAGGCAGGCGTCGGTGTACTCGCGCAACGGCGAGCTCTCGTCGAGGAACCAACGGTCGCCGTCCACCAACCAGCGGTAGGCATAGCGCTGGCCGCTCGCGAGGCGCGCGTTCGGCGAGAGGGTGATCTCGTAGACACCGTCGCCGTCGTCGTCGCGCATGTCGAGCGGAGCGCTCTGCCAGTCGGTGAACGTGCCCGCGACCTGCACGCGGCCCGCGCCGACCGGCGGCGCATAGCGCAGGGTGAGATCGCAGCTGCGCGCCGGGTAGCTGACGACGCCCGCGTCGACGCGGCTCCCGCCGTCGCGCTCGTCGCCCGCGTCCTCGCCGCCGTCCGACGCCGCGCCATCGAGCGCGCCGTTTCCCGCGTCGCGGGCTGGCGGCCCGCCGCAACCCATGGCAATGAGGAGGACCCACAACGTGCCTACCCGCTGAGTCACGATGAGCCACCCTGACGAACCGGCCGCCCGCGGTCAATCCGAACGCGAACGTTTTTGGGGTTCGGAGCGTGCGATCGCGCTCGCTCTCGTCGTCGCGGCCGCGTGCAACCCCACCGTGACGCCCCTCGACGCGGCGCGCGACGCGGGCGGCGAGGACGCGGCGGTCGCGGACGGAGGCGATCGGGACGGCGGCGGAGCCGACGCCGGAGGCGACGCGGGAGACGTGCCGCCGACGAGCTGCCTCTCGGCGAGCGTACGCGCGGGGGGAGGACCGACCGACGCGCTCGACGACGCGAGCGGCCGCGCGAGCGTGACGATCGACGATCCCAGCGCGTGCACGCGGGCGTACATGCTCATGTCGACGGCGGCGCTCCGCGACGGCCAGCCCGAGAACCCGCGCACCATCTACGAGCGCACCGGGCAATCCACGTTGCGCACCGGCCACGCTCTCTTCGACGCGCTCTACGCGCTCGCGATCGAGGAGGCGCGGCAGAACAGCGTGGCCGCGATCCGCGACGGCGCGTTCAACGACGGCAACGCGGTGGACTGCGGGGCGGACGGCTGCTTCGAGACGGGGCGCCTCTGGCACTACGCGTGGACGCGCGACAGCGCGTTCAGCAGCTACCTCGGCCTCGCCGCCTTCGATCCGTCGCGCATGCGAGGCACGCTCGAGTTCAAGCTGAGCGAGCGCCGCGGTGGGAGCGGGCTCGAGATCGTGCAGGACACCGGCTCGGGCGGGAGCTACCCGGTGTCGACCGATCGCGTGGCGTGGGCGCTCGGCGCGAGCGCGCTGCTCGATCTGTTGCAGGGGACGGAGCGCGACGCGTTCGCGAGCCGCGCAAGAGAGGCGCTGCGCAACACGGTCGAGCGCGATCGCGCCGTCGTGTTCGACGCGCGCGACGGCCTCTACCGCGGCGAGACCTCGTTCCTCGACTGGCGCGAGCAGACCTACCCCGAGTGGACGGCGACCGACGTCGTCCACCTCGCGATGAGCAAGTCGCTCTCCACGAACCTCCTGCACCTCGTCGCGATCGAGCTCGCCGCGCGCCTGCATCGCGAGGCCGGAGACACGACCGACGCGGATCGATACGACGGCTGGGCCACCGCGCTCCGGACCGCGATCGGGGATCGGTTCTGGCTCGAGGAGGACGGCCTCTTCTCGAGCTACACGACGACCGAGCTCGATCCCGCGCCGGTGCATCGCTACGACCTCCTCGGCTCGGCCCTCGCCGTCATCACCGGCGTCGCGAGCGCGTCGCAGGCGGACCGCGTGCTCGCGAGCTACCCGCACGTCGGTCACGGCGCGCCGGTCGTCTTTCCCGAGCAGCAGCGGACCGCGATCTATCACAACCGCGCGGAGTGGCCGTTCGTGAGCGCGTTCTGGCTGCGCGCCGCGTCCGTCGCCGACAGCCCCGCGGTCGCCGATCGCATGGTGACGACGCTGATGCGCGGCGCGGCGCTGAACCTCTCGAACATGGAGAACCTCGAGGCGGCGAGCGGGCTCCCCTACGTCGACGACGGCGCGTACAGCGGACCCGTCGTCAACTCGCAGCGCCAGCTCTGGTCGGTGGCCGGCTATCTCTCGATGGTGCAACACACGTTGTTCGGGCTCTCGCCGACCGAGGCGGGCCTCCGCGTGAGCCCGTACCTCAGCGGCGCGCTCGCCGACGAGCTGTTCGCGTCGAGCGACACCATCGTGCTCAACGGCTTCGGCTACCTCGGCCACACGGTGAGCGTGGTGTTGCATCTCCCCGCCGAACGCGGCGTCGGCGCGCTGGTCGCCGAGCGGCGCGAGCTCAACGGCGCGGCCCTGGACGCCGAAGTGATCGCCACCTCGCAGCTCGCGGCAGCGAACCGCGTCGACGTCTACCTCACGACCGGCGCGGCGAGCGCGCCGAGCCTCACGGTCGTCGACGACTCGGACTGGCATCGCGTGTTCGGCCCGCGCACGCCGCGCGTCGACTCCGTCACCAACGTCGGTGGCCACCCGCAGCTCGCGCTCGCCCTCGCGGATCCCAGCGAGGCGTCGAGCGTGACGTGGAGCATCTACCGCGACGGAGTCGAAGTCGCGGACGGCCTCACGGGCACCACCACGTCGTGGACCGACGCGAGCTTCGACGCGAATGGACCGCGCACGCCGTGTTACAGCGCCGAGCTCACCTTCACCGCGGGCGGCACGCGATCCCAGCACGCCGCACCGAGCTGTTACTGGGGACCGTCTTCGGCGCGCGTGACGACGATCGACGCGAGCGCGATGGCCCACAGCGGCGGCTCGGCCAGCACGTCGCACGGCCGCTTCCACTACGAGCCGTGGGGCGAACCGGGCGACTCGCTCACCGTGACGAGCTTCACGCCGAGCCAGAGTGGTCCACACCTCTTGCAGGTCACGTTCGGGAACGGCGCGGGCGGCGTGACCACCGGCATCACGTGCGCGCTCAAGCGCCTCGTCGTCGAGGAGATCGCGACCGGCGCGGTGATCGCCGAAGGCCCGCTCGTCATGCCGCACCTCGGCGACTGGGATCGCTGGGTCGGCTCCAACTTCGTCCGCGCGGATCTCACGGCCGGTCGCGCGTATCGCATCACGATTCGGTCGGAGGACGAGATGGCGAACATGAGCGCGTTCGCTCACTTCGACGCCTACACCGGCGGCCTCGGCGGTCGGAGCGGCGCGTTCAACCGCGCCAACATCGCCGAGCTCAAGATCCTCGCTCTGTAACGGACGCAGATCCCGGGCCCTCGGCGCTCAGGGGAGCGTCAACGAGACATGCCATCCGAGATCGACGTCGCACGGCACGTGCCTGGCGAGGTCGCGGGACGGTCGCTCGGCGAGCCGACAGATCGCGCGCCGCGGCGCGTCCGTCTCGCGGACAGCCCCGACGAGGCGACGGAGAGGGGCCAGCGCGACCCCTCGCTCGAGCAGCTCAGCCCGCACGCGCGACGCCAACGCGCGCACCGCCGCACGCCAGCGCTCGGGCAGGCCCGGCACGTCGACCTCCATGACGCGGTCGACATCCTCGGACGGTGGCTCCGCCAGCTCGAGCACCGAGCCCGGAGCCGACCCTCGACGCTCGGTGTAGCCCCGGACCAGGCTCGTCAACGCATCGTGCGAAACGACAGCGTCGACGCAACGGTCCTGACTCATCGCGTAGGTGATGTCTCCGGACCGCCACAGCCGCAGCGTCGCGTCCGGAAGGTCGGCGAGCGCCGCGCGGTGCAGGGGCTCTGGATCGACATCGTGCAGCGCTCGCTCGTCGAGCCGTGCGTTCGGGCGCTCGCCGGCGAACAAGAGCACCACCGGATCGACGGAGGAGACCTGCGCGTGGGCGAGGCTTCGGGCCACCGCCCACCGAGCCGCACCGCGCGCGCGCGGGTTGGGGTATGCGGCGTCGAGCGCCGCGAGCGCAGACGGAGCGAGCCGCGCGATCAGGAGGAGGCCCGCAGCCTCGGTGCGCCACCCCTCCGTCGCGCCAGCGATGCGAGGCCCCGCGTGGCGCACCGTCGCGCGACGCGCGGCAGGCCAACGGGCCAGCAGGATCGCGATCGCGGCGAGCGCCCTCGGCGGTGCGGTCCGCGACCGAGCCTCGCGCACGAGCGCCTCGGCCCACGCGGCGTCCGGCACGACCTCGTCGAGGTCCGGCGCGCCCGCTTGGACACCCGACGCGATCCATCGCTCGAGCATGCGGTGGGCGTCGAGCCGCGACAGCACCTCGGCGACGCGTGCGACCGCGTCGGGGCTCGGTGTCGCGTCTCCCCCTCGAGCTTCGAGCGTGCGCCTGGCGAGGTGGGCGAGGGCATCGCCGATCGCGATCCGCGACCGGCCCGCGAGTCTCTCCCACGCGCGCGGCCCGACGGTCCCGCGGAAGGGCCACGCATCGGGGCTCGTCGCTTCGGTCAGCGTCGCTTCCATCCAATACACACCCTCGGACGCGAACCGCGCGTGATCGTGTTGGATTCCCGCGGGGTGGATCTGCGCGGAATCGCGGGCGGCGTGGACGGCGCGGGCGACCTCCGCATACACGACCCGGCGTAGCTCCGCGTTCCAGTCGAGCGGCGCACGACCCGACGTGCGGGCGCGCAGCGAGAGATCGATCGCGCGCAGCACGAGGATCTCCTCGCCGAGCTCGCGGTCGACCCGCTCGAGCGCATCGCGCACCGCGTCCTCCAGCGCGTCACGGGCGCGGATCGCGGGCGCCGCGTCAGGACCGCGTACGACCACATCGAGCGATCCGACGGTCGTAGGCAGAGTCATCCCGTCATCCTGGCAGAAACGCTCATTGTATCGAACACGAGTCGTTGCAATTTCGATCGAACGTTCGGTACAAACGCGCCCGTCCGAGTGGCCTGAGTCTGCGGCAGTCGCCGATCCTACTCGACGAGCGGCGGCGCCCGAAGCGCCGCGCACGCGCCGTGGCATGCGTGCAGGACCCAGAGCGCGGCGGAGGGGGACGTCATCGACCGAGGGACCGCCGAGGGTCGCCGACGGATCGCGCACGAAGCGGTGCACGTCCTCCAGCAGCGAGGACACGCGCCCGTCGCGCAGGCCGATCCCCCGCCGAGCGAGGTGGTCGATGCGATCGCGCGCTGGGCACCGGACGTCGGACCTCGGGCCGGGTACGCCGGCGAGGACCGACCGCCGAACGCGCAGGCGGTGTGGGACGCCTACCAGCGCGGGGTCCCGAGCGCCGATGTGGTGACGCGCGTGGCGCAGAGCTACGCGCTCGAGCCCGCAACGCTCCTGGCCATCCTGCACCTCGAAGGAGGCATGGCGCCGAGCGCGGGGCCGGTACCCGCGAGCGTCGAGCGCACCGCGCTCGTGTCGTTCTACCTCTGGTCCGTGTACGGGATGGACGACTATGCGATCACGTCGCGCGCCCCGGGGGCCACCGACAACGACTTTGACTGGGCCGCCGCCCCACGTCAGCGGAGCGCCGCGATCCATCAGCTCGGCCTCCTCGCACGGCGCGGGCTCCTCCCGGACGGCTCCGGCCTCCGCGCGGCGTCGCCCGCCGATCAGATCGCTCCGGTGGACGTGTGGTCCCGGCTCGCCAGCGGCATCCGCGCAAACGGATCGCGCGACCCGCACGCGTTCGCGCGATGGGCGATCCCGATCGTCGCCGCGTCGGTCGCGATGCGCGAGTCGCCGGTCGCGATGCCGCGGTCGGTCCTCGGCGAGCTCGGCTATTCGAGCGCGGACGCCGCGGACTTCTCGCATGGTGGAGTCGCGCGCGCCGAGCGGGCGGGGACGGTGGACGCGCTCTACGCGCGTGGAGAGCGAGACCGCATCCCGATCGAGATCGTCCGCTTGATGATGGGCACCCCAGCGTCAGCGGCACGGATCCCGGCGCTGCTCGCGACCCACACGCGCCGCTGGAACGCCGGTCACGACGCACGCGTCGCGCTCTGTCGATGGGCGGACGACCATCGGCGCCGAGGCACGTCGCTCGCCGTGATCCGCGCCGAGGTCGAGCATCTCGATGCCCCGCGGTGGATCCGTCGACTGCTGGACACCCGACTGACGAGCCTCGACCCGATCGTGCTCCTCGCCGATCACCTCCCGGACGCCGAGCGCACGTTCGCGGACCCCCGCGGCTTGATGCGCGCCGCGCTCCGGTACGATCCGCCGAGTCACATCGAGCCCGCCCTGCGGAGCCTCTACGCGTACGTGGTCCCACAACCTCCCTCGCGCCGTGCGTTCGCCGCCGAGGGCCTCGAGACGTTCTACGGGGTGCTGCGGCGCTTCCAGGGGATGCGCGCGATCGCCGACGCGGAGCTCGGAGCCGATCCGAGATGAGCCGGGTCGGGTGGATCGCCGTGCTGCTCATCGGGTGCGGCGGCGCGCGACCCGAGCCGACGGATCGGGGCGCGCCTTCCGTCTCCGTCGTCGCGACCTGGTCCGACCCCGGAGCGACCCACGGTTCGATCGATTGGACGCTCGACCGCGCGGGCCAGCCCCGCCTCATCCACTTCACCCCCGAGGGGTTCGACGTCGTCCGCTTCACGAGGGACGCGCAGCTCGTATCGCGTGCGACCGAACGGATCACCGCGCTCACGGTCTGCGACGACGACGGTACGCGCACCGAGCTCATCGAAGGCGTGCCCTGGGTCGACCACACGCCGGAGGGCTGGCGATTCGGACAGATGACGCCGAGCGAGCTCATCACGCTCTGCTTTCCGCAAGGCTCGCTGTCGGTGATGTACGGCTCGGCCGGCGCGACCCCGACGAGCCTCGCCGGGTATCAGAGCGGCGTAGATCCCGCGTGGCGTCTCGACTTCGAAGACCCAGCGATCGGATTCGATGCGGTGAGGATCGACGGGCAGATGTTGGCGATCCTGTGGCGCGGCGAACGACAACTCGCCTTGCTAGTACTCGATCCGTTCTCCGGTGACGTCCGCGCCTCCCGCGTTCTCGCGTACGACGGGTACGATCCCGAATGCGGCGCGCTGGTCGCCCTCCCGGAGGGTGTCGGCCTCGTCCGATGCAGCGAGGAGCCGCCCGAAGCGCGAGTCCTCAGGCTGAGCGCCGCACTGGAGCCGCTCGGCGAGACGACGCTGAGCGAGCGGCGACCGCGAAGCGTCTACGTCGACGCAGCCGGCACGGAGGGACCGCTGCGGCTGATCGCGTGGGGCGAGGCGCCGACCGCGCTCGACACGGCCGTCGTCATGAACGTCACGACCGGAGCACAGTCGGAGACGTTGCGGTTACCGGCGCCCTCGTCCGCCCTCATTCAAACCTCCCCGCGCGAGTGGCTCGGCGCGGCGACCACCGAGAACGGGATGGTGGTGTACGCACTGCAGGCGGACGCACTGCCGGTGGACGACTGACCGCGTCGTTCGCTCGCGGAGGCGCGCCTCAGCTCGTCAGCTCGACCAGCTCGCCCGAGTCCGCGAGGTAGAACACCCGCGCCCCCACATCGAGCAACGGCGTGCGCTCGCGGCGCGCCATCCCCTCCTCCGAGAACGTCACCCGCGCTTCGCGCAGCGGCGCGCCGTCCTGCATCCGCCCCGCCCGAAGTAGGATCCCCACCGCGTCGATCTCCCATCCCGCGATGTGCTCCCCGGTACCCAGCACGCAGCTCAGCTCCATGCGCGCCTCGCTCTCGATGTACCCCACCGGACGCAGACGGCTCTCTCCCGCCTCGTACGGGCTCCGATCGATGTCCGTCACCCGCGGGTCCTCGTAGTCGCACCGTCCCGGCTTGGCCGCCCGTGCCAGCGCGCGGTGGCCCTCATAGATGTACGCAAAGAACGCGGACGACTCCAAGTGCTCCGCGCCACGCACCACCAGCTTCGTCTCCCCGTACGACTCCACCGTGTCCCACACCGACCAGAACACCTCCGGATGCTCGTACGCCTCCGACACCGCCGCCTCTGTCGTCAACACGGCATGCAATGCATCAGTCTCGGCGATCGGCACGTACGGCAACAGCCCTGTCTCGCCACCCGCGCGCCAAACGAACCCCGAGGACGCCTCCGGCGCCAGCTCCCGCAGCACTCGCAGGCACACCCTCATCGCTTCGGTGGGCGGGACCTCGCGAAGCGACAAGTCGACGGTGAGCTCGCGGAGCCTCGGGATGTACGCAACGTGAGTGTACTTCCCGCCGCGGGTGCGCCACATGTCTTTCTCATGCTCATCGGGCACGAGCGTCAGCCCGATCGCGGAAGCCGCCTCGGACGCCACCCCGTATGCTCGATCTCGATCAGCAGACCCGAGGACCACGCGTGCCATGAACGCGAGAGGAAACGTCATTACAGGAACTCCAGGTCGCCGGCAGCACCGACAAACGCAAAGAACACTCGTCCACGGTGGCGAGCCAGCGTGGGATCGAGATCGAGCGTCTCGAGTTGCCCTCGCGCGGCGCGCGCCGCGGCCCGAGCGTCCTCCGCCGCCTGCACGGCGTCCTCCGCACGTCCCATGAACACGTAGAGCACGCTCTCCACCTCCCCGTTCGCGAGCGCCCGCAGATACTCCACCGCCTGCACCGCGTCGAACGACTCTCCGAGCTTGTAGTCCACGAACGTCCGACCCCGCGGGCGGCCGGTCCGGCGCGGCGTTCCCGCGTCCACGAACTCGTCGGCCATGGACCTCGACTCCGCTCCGTGACTTCGTGCGCCACGGTCGAGCGGCAACGGCGCGAGGCCTTGGAAGCCCCGCGCATCTGAACGCAGCCGACGGCGCATGTACTCCTCGAACAGCGCGCCCTCCGACTTCACGTCACCCGATGGAATCGTCCGGACCAGTCGTCGGAACATCGCAGTTTGCGCGACGGGATCACCAGCCGCGAGGATCGCGTCCACCTGTCGGTCGCGGATCAGGTGCTCAGCTCTGCGTATCCCGCCTCCGTCTCGAGCCGGCGCACCGAGCGACCTCCGATCTCGGTCATCCGATCGAGCAGCGCGCGCACGTCGCGAAGCAAGTCCATCCTGTGCATCGGGGCGTAGACGAGAGAGAGCCTCCAGCGCATTTCCCCACCGTCGGGTCAACGCACCTGCCAGGCTGTCCTCAGCACGCGCGGCACGGAGCATTCTCTCGAGTGCCTCGAAGGGATGCGGCGTGACATGGGCCGCGGCGAGTCGTGCCGAGCGCACTGCCCAGCTGCGCACGGGCTCACCACTCCGAAACTCGTTCGATCCCGGGTCGTATCGGTACGCATCGGGAGTCCGATTCGGGAGCCGGTGGTGCTGGGGATCGGCGCGGTTGACCCAATGGTGGTGGAGGAGCGCATGAGGGTATCCCCGCGCCGCTGCTTCCTGGTCGGCGTTCCTCGCAGCCGCCGGAATCGCCTGCGCTGCACGGATCTCGGCTCGGCTCCGTGCGTACAGCCCGCCCGCTATCCGTTCGGCGCCCGCCACCTCGCGCGCGAGGAGGTCCTCGACGAGCTGGCGCGCCGCTTGGCTCGCACGCTCCACCTCGGCGCTGCCCGGGCCGGCCCGCGCCCCCACCTCGGCGAGCGCCTGGACCTCGCGCAACCTCGCTTGCATCCCCGGCTCCGACAGCGCACGGGAGAAGCGGATCTCGATCCACTCGCATGGCGAGCTGCACACCCAGACCGAGCCGTCGATCCCGATGCGGATCCGATGGCCGCTCTCCATCGTGAGGTCGGCCACGAAGCGCGACGGGAACCCGCTCGGCATCGACGGCTCGGGGATCGTCGGCGCTGCCTCCTCGCCGTGCGCCCGACGCGTCCCTTCCCCGGCCGGCGACTCCGGGTCACGCGGCCGGTGCGCTCCGTCACCGCCGGCCTCGGCCTCCAGCGCTCGACCCGGGCGATGCGGGGCATCGGGCACGTCGAGCTCCGGCTCTCGGGTCGCCGGCACCCGCCGGGGTGCCGCGTCCGCGGCCGCCCCCTCCGCACGCGCGAGCTCCGCCGCCTCGAGCTCGTCCACGCGCCGCAGCCATCGCTCGATGAGCCGCTGCTCGCGTCGCGAGAATCCTCCGCGCGACACGTCGCGGAGCGCGTCCATCTCTCTTGCGACGTCTGCCGCCGGGACGTCGAAGCGTCGCAGCAACCCGATCTGCTCCTCGAACGCGCGCGCGCGCCGCTCCATCCGCGCGAAGGTGCGAGCTCGGTCCGGCCGCAACCCGCCGCTGTGGGTCAGCCCCTCCGCCGCGGTCCGCAACCGCCGACTCGCGGTCGACAGATGGGCCAGCCCATCGACCCCCTGGAGCACCGAGGTGACGACCAGGACCTGCTCCGCCGTCTCGACGAACCGACGACCATCCTCTCCGTGCGCTCGGATGATGTCCCCGCGGTTGTCGCGCAGGAAGATCGACAGGTACGAGACGAAGTCGGCGACCCACATGAGGTAGCGCCAGGACCTCGCCAACCAACTCGCGGACGCCGCCCCTCCGCCGAGCCCCGCGGTCGCGGCCGTCAAGATCACCTCCAACATGTTCTCCGCCGTCGCGCGATGGAAGCGGTTGGACAGATCGACGAGGAAGTACGCCGGCCGGATGAGGACCTCGTCGCCCTCGTCGTACATGTGGACGGCGATCATCTGGTCGCCGTCGAGGACGATCCCCGTCGTATAGACCTCGTCAGGCAGGGTCCGCGTCGCGTCGCGATAGAGGCGTACGCCTCCCACGCGCACCGCGAGCTCCACTCGGACGCGATCGCCTTCGAGCGTGGCCCAGATCGGGGTTCCCAAGAACGGGTTCGTCAGAGGTGGAAGCTGAAAAGGAAATTGCAGGAGCTCACCCGCCTCGTAGCGTGCGCGCGCTCGCGTGCGGGCCTCGCTCTCGTCCGACACCCGGGCGAGCGCGAAGATGAAGCGGGCGGACAACTCCTGCTCCTCGGTGTCCGAGTCGGAGCCCGTGAGCTCGCGGTAGAGCGCACGGAGGAGCTCACGCCCGGCAGAGTCTTCCGCCATCGTGCGGAGCGCATCGTCCGACACGACCCGCGCGACCTCCGCGGCCACGTCGTCGCGATCGTAGTAGCCGGTCCCCGAGAGCCTCCGCCGCGCGGCGTCCCAATCGCGCGCATGGATCGCGTCGAGCACGGGTGTCGCATCGAGGTCCCCCGCGGACACGACCGCGTGGATCGGCTCCGGCAACCCCGCTTCCATCAGCGCCCGACGCATCGCGCCACCGAACAGCGCGCGATGGAACGCGGGGAGATCGTCACGTCGCAGGATGCCAAAGGCCGCGTCGATCTCCGTCACGTCGTAGCCGAGACGGTCGCGGAGCTCGGCGAGGAGCTGCGTGGCGGAGAGTCCGTCGGATCCGCGGCGCCCCTCTGTGCGGTGCAGCCACGCCCGGATCGCGTCGGCCGCCGCATGGGAACGCTCGAGGCTCCGCGTGAGCTCACCACGCAGCGAGCGGAGCTGGGCCGCCTCGCGGATCGAGCTCATCGCGGCCACGTCGGAGATGCGGGTCGCGATGTTCTGCCGCCGCTCGTCGAGGTCCTCGAGCCAGTCCGCGTCCACCGCGGTGCTCCCTCGAGCTTCGACGGCGGCGAGAACCCGTCCCTCGTGGTGGAGCACCGATCGAACGCGGTCCACCCACGTCAACACGACATCCGGATCGAATCCGAGGACGGCCAGCCGTCGGAGCGGCAGCACGAGCGCCC
The DNA here is from genome assembly GCA_050186575.1 of Sandaracinaceae bacterium. Taxonomy (GTDB): domain Bacteria; phylum Myxococcota_A; class Polyangia; order Polyangiales; family Sandaracinaceae; genus JAUHXR01. Next base: position 151,557 of record JBFWYI010000002.1, read on the forward strand.
GGAGCGCCCGCTCGAGCCCGGGAACCGGCGACTCCCACAGCGACGCGAGGCCGGCTCGCCGCGCCGCATCGAGCACCGTGGACGCCCAGAACCGGACGTCTGCATCGAGCTCTGCGAGACGCTCGAAGTCCTCCCTCGCTTCGGGCGGAACCTCCGAGACGTGCTCCCGCATCGAGACCGCTTCCAACGCCGCGATCGGGTCTCCCTCGACCGGCGCATCGAGCCGACGCTGGAGCTCGCGCACCGCGGTCGCCGTCCTCTCCTGGGCGCGGCGCCGCTCGAAGGCCTCGCGTTCGCGCGCGTCCCGCGCCTCCATGCGCGCGTGGGCATCGATCGAGAGCCGCAGCGTGCCCACCCGGTTTCCGAGCGTCCTCCATCGCGTGCGCAGTCGCTCCACCTCCCGCCCAAGGCGCGCGGCTGATCCGCGACCACGAACAGGTGTTGCAGCGCAGTCGTCGTCCGATGCACCGAGGTCATCCACGTCTGAATCGCTGCGATGCTCGGTGACGCATGCATCGCGCGCCCGCTTCGGACCATGCTCCACATTCCGGCACCGAGCTGCGGCCAGGCGGGGTCCAGCACCAACCCCATGTCCGTGCCCTGCTGGCCCATCACTCGGAGCGCGTCGCGCAAGAAGAGCGTCAACTCGGTCTCCACCTCGCGCACTTCGTTTCCGATGCGGTGCTCGTGGGACCACAGGACGAACGCGGCGTCAGGGATCAGCTCGGGGGACCGGCGGGTCGGCCGTCGTCGGGCCGGGCGGCGACGCGGCGCCGGCGGCGTCCGCTCCTCTGCGGTGCGCAGCGCATCGAGCACCGGGGCGAGCGCCGCTTCAGCGCTCCACTCCGAGCTCTCCGCGGCGGGCGGGTCCGGGTCGCGCTGGACGATCGGCGCACCCGACTGCTGCGCGGTGTGCACGACCTCGTGCGCGAGCAAGCGCTGCCCGTCGAGGCTCGACGGATCGTAGGCCCCCGGTCCGAAGAACACCTCGCTGCCGTACGTGAACGCGCGCGCGTCGATCCGCTCGGCGAGACGCGCAGCGCGACGATCGGTGTGGAGGCGCACGTCTTCGAGATCCGAACCCAATCGCGCCTCGAAGCGGTGGCGAAGGCTCGCGGGGATCGGACGACCCCGCGTCGTCGTGGACGCGAGCTCGGCGAGGAACGCACGGTCGACACCCGCGTCCGTACGCGGAACCTCGCGCGGCGGGTTGGGCCGTGCCCCGCCGAGGGCGAGCCAGTCACCGATGCGGTCCGCCTCGCGCTCGCCTGGATCGGCCATCGCATCGCAACGCGCACACGCGCGCTGGACGCGTCGCCGACGAGTTGGCGCGGGCGGCCGCGGTGCGGGCGCCGGGCTCGGCGCGCAGGTGGTACAGCGACGCTTGGTTCCCCCGAGCATGTCGCGCGGCGGAGGATACCGCATCGAGCCGTCGACGTGCGGCCATCCCTCACCTTGACGCCCCCATGGCGTTGCCACATGGTTTGCGCTCCATGCGCCGGTCCTTCACCGCTCTCGATAGCCTCGGCGGGGCGACAGCCTCGCCGGCCGTGACGCGCACACGCGCGTCTGCGGGAGCCGACCTGCGCCTCGTTCAGCGCTGCCACGCCTAGCTCGTTCGAGCGACGCAGCCACTGAGCCGATCACGCACCGACGCCCCGCAGGAATCTCCTGGCGGGGCGTCTCTGCGTTTCCGTCCGGCGGTCCCGGCAGAACGATCGGTGCGCGACACCGCGGCCCGCGGTGGAGTCAGCAACACAAGGAGACACTGAGGAGAATCGTCATGAACGGAAAGCCGCACATCAACGTCGGGACCATCGGCCACGTCGACCACGGGAAGACCACGCTCACCGCCGCGCTCAGCGCGGTCGGCGCGCACTTCTTCGGCGGTCAGGCGCGCGCGTTCGATGAGATCGACAACGCGCCCGAGGAGAAGGCGCGCGGCATCACGATCGTCGCCTCGCACGTGAAGTACGAGTCGGAGAAGCGCTGCTACGCCCACATCGACTGCCCGGGGCACGAGGACTTCATCAAGAACATGATCACGGGCGCCTCCCAGATGGACGGCGCGATCCTGCTCGTCGATGGCTCTTCGGGGCCGGAGAAGCAGACCCGTGAGCACGTGCTCTTGGCGAAGCAGGTCGGCGTCGGCCACCTGGTGGTGTTCGTCAACAAGGTGGACATCGCGGATCCGGAGCTCCTCGATCTCATCGAGATGGAGGTGGCCGAGGAGCTCGCACGTCACGGCTACGAGGACGTCGCGTTCGTCCGCGGCTCGGCGCTCCTGGCGCTGAGGGCGGTGAGCGAGGGGCGCTTCGACGGAGCCGAGACCGCGTGCATCCGTGAGCTGCTCGAGACGCTCGACGCGCGGATCCCGGATCCGGTGCGCGACACCACGTCCCCGTTCCTCCTGCCCGTCGAAGGGGTCTGCACGATCCCGGGTCGCGGCACGGTGGTGACGGGGCGCGTCGCGCGCGGCGTGCTCGCGCCCCAGTCGACGGTGCAGATCGTCGGCGCGGGTGACGAGCGCATCGTGACCGTCACGGGGATCCAGGAGTTCCACGAGGACGTCCCGCACGCGCTGGCGGGGCACAACGTGGGGCTCTTGCTCCGCGGCGTCGGTCGCGACGAGGTCGTGCGCGGCGACGTGATCGCGGCACCCGGCTCCGTCACGCCGCGTAGCGCCGGCGAGGCCGAGATCTTCGTCCTCACCGCCGCCGAGGGGGGACGCCACACGCCGTTCGGACCGGGGTACACGCCGCAGCTCTACTTCGGCGCGACCGACGTCCCCGGCGTGCTCCGCTTCGATGGCGCGCTCGTCCAGCCGGGCGATCGCGCGACGGTCCGCTTCGAGCTCCTCCGCAGCGTGGCGATCGAGGCGGGGATGCGCTTCGCGATGCGTGAGGGTCGCCGCACCGTGGGTGCGGGCGTCGTGACTCGCATCGTGTGAGCGATGCGCGACATGAAGGAGGGCGGGCTCCCCGTGCGGGTGAGCCCGCCCTCGCCTTCTCGTTCTTCGCGAGCTTACGATGCGACCGGCCTCGGAGGAGCGGCCGGCCATGACGTCGAAGGTGCTCGTGGTGTACTGCCACCCCAACCCCGAGAGCTACACCCACGCGGTGCTCGAGGCGGTCGTCGCGGGCCTGGCGGAGACCGACTGCGACATCCAGGTGCTCGACCTCTACGCGGACGGCTTCGATCCGGTGCTCGTCGTCGATCGGGAGCGACGACGACGGGATCTCGACAAGGTCGCGTACACGGAGAGGCATCGAGCGGACATCGCGGCATGCGACGCGCTGATCTTCGTCTACCCCATCTGGTGGGGCGGCCCTCCCGCGATGCTCAAGGGCTACCTCGATCGCACGTTCGTGTCTGGGCTCACCTACACATTCGAAGGCAGACCGAAGACGGCGATCCTGCCGCGAGGTCTCATGCGGGGCAAGGAGGCTCACTTCTTCTACACCCTCGACTCACCTTGGATCGTGGCGTGGATCGATCCCGGATGGCTCGCGCTCTACTTCACGACGTTTCGCTACTGCGGGTTCGGGCCCGTACGACGGTACTATCTCGCGCGCCTCAAGCTGACGACGGACGCCCAGCGGAAGCGATGGCTCGATCAGGTGCGCAGCCGGGCGACCGCGATCGGCACCCGGCTCACCGCGCCGCGCTGACGCGCCCGGCCGGACGGTGAGCTTCGAAGGCGTCGCGTTTCCGTCAGTCGCAGGACGTGGTATGCGTCCGCGCGTCATGCTGAGCGTCCTTCGGGTTCGGGATCTCGCGATCATCGACGAGCTCGAGGTGGAGCTCGGACCGGGGCTCAACGTCATCACCGGCGAGACCGGCGCGGGGAAGTCGATCCTCATCGACGCGCTCTCGCTCGTCTTGGGCGGCCGCGGCAAGGCGGAGCTCGTGCGCACGGGCGCGGAGCGCGCGGAGGTGGAGGCGCTGTTCGAGGTGGGCGCCGACGAGGAGCTCGTGCAGCAGGTGCGCGACGCGGGACTGGCCGACGCGAGCGACTCCGAGATCCTCGCGCGCCGCGTGCTGAGCGGCGCGAACCGGACGCGCGGATACCTCAACGGCCGACTCGCCACGGCGGCGCAGCTCTCGGACATCGTCGGCGCGATGGTGGACATCAGCTCGCAGCACGAGCACCACACGCTCGTCGATCCGAACACGCACCTCTCGTTCCTCGACGCGTTCGGCAAGCTCGAAGGCACGCGGCGCGAGCTGGCCGAGCGCGTGCGTGACCTGCGCGCGGCGGACGAGGCGCTCGAGCGTGCGAGGACGGAGTCCCAGCAGAAGGGCGAGCGGGAAGATCTCTTGCGCTTCCAGCTTGCGGAGATCGAGGAGCTCGCCCCCGAGAAGGGCGAGCTCGACGCGTTGAACGCGGAGCGCGCGCGCCTGCGCCACGCCGAGCGTCTGGCCGGCGCGGCGGGCGGCGCGGAGGAGGCGCTCTACGCGAGCGACGACGCGATGTGCGCCGCCCTCGGGCGCATCGTGACCGAGCTGACGGAGGCGGCCCGAATCGATCCGGAGCTCGCCCCGATGGCGGAGGCGGTGGACTCTGCGCTCACCCAGCTCGAGGACGCGGCGCGCGAGCTCGGCGTCTACGCACGCGAGCTCAACGTCGATCCGTCGCGGCTCTCCGCCGTGGAAGACCGCGTGCATCGCCTACAGCGCGCGGCCCGCAAGTACGGCGGCGACGTCGACGCGATCCTCGATCACGCGGCCAAGGCGCGCGCGGAGATCGACGAGCTCGATCGGGTCGAGGAGCGCATCGAGGAGCTGGAGGCCACCCGCGACGCGGCGCTCGCGGCGGCGGCGGAGCGAGCGCGCACGTTGTCGGCACAGCGCGGCGCGATCGCCTCGGACCTCGGCAAGCGGATCAGCGCGGAGCTCCACACGCTCGGGATGGGGGACGCGCGGATCGAGGTGCGGCTCGAGCCGCTCGTCGAGCGCAAGGGCGAGCTCACGGTCGGAGACGCGCGGCTCACCGAGACGGGGATCGACCGCGTCGAGTTCCTCATCGCGCCGAACCGCGGCGAGGATCCGAAGCCGCTCCGCAAGATCGCGAGCGGCGGCGAGCTCTCGCGCGCCATGCTGGCCGTGAAGCGCGTCCTCTCCGGGGTCGGTCGCGCGGGCCTCTACGTCTTCGACGAGGTCGACAGCGGCGTGGGAGGCGCGGTGGCGGAGACGATCGGGCAGAAGCTCGCGGAGGTCGCGCAGCACCACCAGGTGATCTGCGTGACGCACCTCGCGCAGATCGCGGTGTACGGCGACCGCCACTACCGCGTCGAGAAGGCGGTGAAGGACGGTCGCACGACCAGCCGCATCCGCGCGCTCACCGAGAAGGAGCGCAAGGAAGAGATCGCGCGGATGGTCGGTGGCCTCGAGATCACCGCGAGCACGCGACGCACCGCGGCGGAGATGCTGGCGAGCGCGCGAGCGCGCGCGTAGGGACCGAGTCCGAGTCCCCCGAGTCCGAGTAGTCCGAGTCCGTGCCGGTGTGGGATCTCCTCAGCCCGGCCTCGGCGCGAATCTCGTCCGCTGCTCCACCGCTCGCCGCAGCGCGACCGCCTCGTCCCTCACTTCGCGCAGCCGGTGCATCGCCTCCGGCGAGAACCCCGGACCGCCCATCGCCGACGGCGGCGCCTTGGGCCTCGCGCGCTCGTCGCCGAGGCCCGCGTCGCGGTACGCGCGGAGAAGCGCCAGGATCCGGTCGCGCACCGCCTCGGCGTCCTCGATGCCCTGCAGTGTCCCCCCGTGCCCCGCGGCCTGTCCGGGCTGACCGACCTGCATCCCGCCCCCCGCCGTCTGGATGCGCACGTTCGCGATCCCGAGCAGGCGCTCGAGCGGGCCTTGCTCGATCGAGAGGTTCTGGATGTTCGCGAACGTGTGGGTGTGCTCGTGGATGCGGAGCGCGCCCTCGCGGATCCGGATGCTGCGGTCCGTGACGATGTAGTAGCGCATGTCCCAATCCAGACGAATCAAGACGTATTGCCACACCAACACGAGCACGAACGGGATCGCGACGAGGGTGCCCGCGACGGCGAGGACGAACGGTTGACGCGACGCGACCGCCGCGACTGCGAGGCCGCCGAGCGTGAGGACCATGGTGAACGCCGGGATCACGAGCTGGAACAGCCGCAGCGTGAGGAGCTTCTTCGAAGCACGAAACACCACCACCGACGACGGACTGCCGATCGGCGGATCGGGCGGCTCGCCCGGCGCGCGCAGCGCCCAGAGGACGAGGGATCGGATGAGCGTGTACATCAGAACCCTCCCATCGACGCGCGGATCGCGCGCAGCTCGTCGCGGATCTCGAGGAGGAGCGCCGCCGACGGGTCGCCGCCCACCGCCATCGTCGGCGCGTGCGCGAGCTCCGGCGCCGGCTCGTCCATCGCGCCGCGCATGCGCGCGTACATGAAGTCGCGCACCGCCTCGAACTCGGGCACGCCGATGATCGCCATCTCCGCGCCGGCGCTCCCCGCCGCCGTCTGCACGAGCACCGTACCGAGGCCGAGCCAGCGCTCGATGAGCCCCCGCGCGACGTGGATGTCCTGGATGCGCGCGTACGTGAGGTGCACCTCGCGCCGCCAGAAGTACCCCCAGCTCATCGAGACCCCTTCGTCGTCGAAGCGGTAGGCGAGCGTCTGGTACTTGAACATCAACGGCAGGAACACGAGAGGCATCAGCGGGCCGGACACGATCGAGATCAGCAGGAACTGCCAGAACAGCTTCGGGTGCGGCCGGGTGATCGCGCGGACGTCGAAGGGCGGGCTCGTCGGGCTCGTCATGAGCGGAGCTTGGCATGGACCGGCTCGCGGGCACCTCCGGCACCGGCTCGGTCGGCACGGTATGATCGGCGAGCGTGGCGAACATCGGATACATCCAGGTCGTTCGACACTGCAATCATTTTTGCGGGTTCTGCTCGAACCCATCGAGCCCGTACCACCACACGCTCGAGACGATGCGGGTGCTCGTCGACGACCTGGTGAGCCGCGGCTACTTCGGGGTCGTCCTCACCGGCGGCGAGCCCACGCTGCACCCCGAGCTCCCGGACATCGCGTCGTACGCGCGGAGCCAGGGCCTGCACGTCCGCATGATCACGAACGGCTGGCGGCTCTCCGATCCCGACTTCGCGAAGAGCCTCGCCGAGGCCGGTCTCGAGCTCGTGCACGTCTCGATCTACTCGGTCCGCGAAGACGTCGAGGCCGAGCTGCGCGGCATGCCGGACACCCTCGAGCGCGCGCACGCCGCCCTCGCGAACGCGGGGCGCTTCGGCATCGAGACCAACGTCAACTGCGTGATCAACAAGCTCAACGCGGACCACCTCGACGAGAACGTGAAGGTCCTCGTCGCGCGTCACCCGCACATCCGCCACTTCGTGTGGAACAACCTCGACCCCTCGATGGGGCGCGCCGAGGTGAACCAGGATCGCTTCACGCCACGCCTCGCCGACTTCGAGCTCTCGCTCCATCGCGCGATGCGCTTCCTCGACAAGACCGGTCGCACGTTCCGCGTCGAGCGCGTGCCGCTCTGCTACATGACCGACTTCGCGTGGGCGAGCACCGAGACGCGCAAGATCGTCAAAGGCGAAGAGCGCGTCGTGCACTTCCTCGATCAGAAGCAGACGGTGCGGCAGACCGACTGGGGTCACCTCTACGCCGACGGGTGCGCCAAGTGCTCGCTCCTCCCGATCTGCGGCGGGCTCTTCGATCGCGGGGACGCGTACGACCCGGACGAGCTCGCGCCGGTGTTCGTGCCGATGGATCCGATCGTCGAGCGCATCATCCGCGACCCGTCGGATCCGAGCTACGCGCTCCGCTCGCTCCCCGCGTGGCGCGCCGACTTCGAACGCCGCACCGAGCTCGCGCGGGAGGCGGCCAGCCGAGAGCCGAGCGCGGGCTCACGCAGAGCCGATCTCCCGCCGGCGCACATGCGCGATCCGCATGCCCCCTCCGTCGGGCTGGTGACGGAGCAGAGCCTCACCCGGTTCGAGAAGCAACGCTCGGTCGAGGCGCGTCGCGCCGAGCGCCACGGGATCGAGCTCGAGCGGATGAGCGTCCAGCGACCGGACGACGGGGGCGAGCCCAACCTCTGAGACCGCGCCCGGACTGGACTGGACTTCCTCTTCGGGAGGGGGTACGAGGCGGGGAATCGGGCCTTGAGCGCCCGACTCGACGACCCTATCGGAGACGTCATGGCCGAAGAGAGCGCCCACGGAAAGCTGTCCCCGACCGATCGGTTCTGGGACCAGAAGAAGTTCATGGTCCTGTTCGTCGTGACGCTCGGCGCCGCGCTCGCGCTCATCTACTTCATCGCGGGCTACAAGAGCGGCGACTTCACGTGGAACCCGCTCTCGCACGACATCGTGCGCCACACGATCGAGACGTCGACGTTCTGAGTCGCCCGTCGCGCGAGACGCGAAGGCTCACGCCGCGTTCGCGAGCGTGAGCTTCTCCTTGAGCATCTCCGGCGTGAACGGCTTGCTGAGCAAGAACACCGCGCCGGCCTCGCGCGCCTGAGCGCGCATCTCTTCGGTGCTCTCCGAGGTGACGAAGCCGAAGCGCACGCGGATGTTCTCCTCGTTGAGCTTCCGCAAGAGCTCGATGCCCGACATCTCCGGCATGTTCCAGTCGCAGAGCACGAGCTCATAGCGCTCGGGCCCGAGCAGCAGGTCGTACGCCTGCTTGCCGTTCTCGGCCTCGATCACGTCGAGGTCCGCCATCTCGGCTTGGCGGAGCGAGCGCTTCACGATCATCCGCATCGCCTTGCTGTCGTCGACCACCAGTACCTTCATCGCGTCTCCTCCCGAGCTCCATCCCGGCTCGGACGGGGTCTCGCTCCAGCTTGGGAAAAACGGTGTGCCATCGGCCTCATGAACCCCCCCGACGGGGCACGCGCAGCGCGACCGGCGGGCTCAGGTCGAGGCGTTCACACGGCGTGCACTTCGCGCCGATCTGCTGGCGCAGGCTCACGAACTCGAGCGCGAGGGCGAGCTGATCGGCCACCGTCTGCATGAAGCGTCGATCGGCCATCGCGCGCGTCGGGAGCGCTTCGACGGGAGGCTCGAGGTGGAGCACGCCGTACGCGAGCCCGTTCGAGATGAGCGGCACGCACGCCTGATCGGTCAGCGTCGCGCGACCATGCCGACAGCGGAGCGCCTCGCCCGCGTGAGCCCAGTGCGGCGCCATGCGCCGTAGGCCCCAACAGTCAGAGGACGCGATCACCGGTGGGAGGAGCGCCGGACCGAACGAGCTGACCGCGACCGCAGAGCGCCGCTCCTCGTCGGTGAGATAGAGCGCGCCCGTCCACTGCGGGAAGATGCGGCGGAGGAACACGTCCGCGACGCGGCGCGCATCCTCGAACGTGCGCGAGGCACGGAGGAGCTCGCCCATGTCGGCGAGCAGGCCGACTTGCTCCTCGCGATGCTCGAGGTCGGATCGGTAGCGCGCCGCGCGCGCGCGCTCCGCGGCGAGCAACGTGACGTCACGACCGATCGCATAGAACAGCGAGCGGCCCTCCGCCGGACGCGCGTTCCATTGAAAGACGAGCACGCCTCCGTCCGGCCGGACGAAGCGACACTCGAACGCCTCCAGGATCCCGCCCCTCTCGAGCCTCGCCAGCGCGCCCTGCGCGAGCTCATGGTCGTCCGGGTGCACCCAGCTGAAGAACGGCTGCCCGATCAGCTCGGGGCGGGACAGTCCGATCAACTCCTCCCAACGTCGATTGAGGAGCAAGAATCGGCCGTCGAAGCCCGCGACGCACATCAGGTCGAGCGACACCTCGACCATCCTCATGCACTCCTCCTCGTGCTTCTCCACCTCCGCCTCCTGTCCGCCATTACACGGCGGCCAGCCCGAAGCCTGAGTCCCCGACTGGGGAGTGCCTCCCGCTTAATCGGTGTCGGCGTGCGCCGTCGCGAGCGCAGCTCGTCGTTCGAATTTCTAATTGTCGACGATTCGTCGCCTCGCAGACCGGATCTCACTGAATTGTGCACCTCACTTTTACATGGACCGACAACGAGCGGTGCGAACCCCGCGCGGCGTTTCGCGTTTCCGAACGCCTCCGTCGGCAGGCCGGGTCCGGCGGTCCGACGTCGGGGGTTCCCCCGCAGACGACGGCCGGGCCCAGCCGCTTGACCGCGACCTCACGCAACCGCCATGATCCCCTAGGAAATGGGGACTCCGCGCGGCAGCCGGCGTGTCGCCCCCCGCGCCGCGCACGCGGCTCGGGCCGTCCATGCCATTTGCCATGCTCTGTCGATGGCGCTCGCGCTCCTCGTCGGCGCCACCGCACATGCACAGTCGGGCGAACCGGCCAGCGGATCGCATGAGCCTTCGGCTCGCGACCGACAGTCTGCGGCCGACGCGTACGATCGCGGGACCGCCGCGTTCCTCGCCGAAGACTTCCGCAGCGCCGCGCGCTGGTTCGAGACCGCCCATCGCCTCGCGCCCGCCGCCGCGGCCCTGGTGCAGGCGGTGCGGGCACACCAGCGCGCGGGCAACGATCTGCGCGCGGCGACGCTCGCGCTCGGCCTACAGGAGCTCTACCCGGACGACCAGACCGCCGCGCGCACCGCGCGCGAGGCGCTGGAGGACGCCGCCGCGTACGTGCGCGTGAACGTCGATTGCGAGGACTGCGCGGTCGAGGTGGACGGAACGCTGGTCGGCCGCCGCGCGTTCTTCGTCGAGCCCGGCGTCGAGCACACCGTCGTCGCGTCGTTCGACACGGGCAACGTGACGCAGCGGGTGCGAGGGCGCGCCGGCGATGTGCTCCCGCTCGAGCTCGAGGCGCCTCCGCGATCGCAGACGAACGCGACGAGCTCGACGGACACGACCAGCCCGAGGACCGGCGAGCCGGTGGACGACGGCGGCGGCGGCGGCGTCCCGCTCGCGGTGAGCATCGTCGCGCTCGTGGTGACGGCGGGGCTCGGCGGCGTCCTGATCTGGAGCGGCGTCGACACGCTCGACGGCGTCCCCGCGTACGAAGAGAACCCGACCGTGGCGGGGCTCGAGGACGGACGATCCCGCGAGGAGCGCACGAACTGGTTGATCGCGGGCACCTCGGTCGCCGCGGCGGCGACGCTGATCCTGTTCATCTTCACCGACTACGGGGGTGGTGACGACGACGCGTCCGAGGAGAACGCGGAGGACGCCTCGGTGGAGGCGCTCCTCGACATCCAAGCGGATCGCGGCATGCTCGGTCTGAGGGGACGCTTCTGATGGCCGACGCGGCGCCATTTCCTCCGGGACGCCCGTCGGGTGGGCCGGCCGACCTGACCGGGCGCAAGCTCGGCCGGTACGAGGTTCTGCTGATGCTCGCGTCGGGCGGGATGGCGAACGTCTACGTCGCGCGCGCACAGGGGGTGGCGGGCTTCGAGCGCCTCGTCGCGATCAAGGTGCTCCACCCGCACATCGCGCACGACGAAGAGTTCATCTCGATGTTCCTCGACGAGGCGCGCCTCGCCGCGCGCCTTCGCAACCCGAACGCGGTCGGCACGCTCGACATCAGCGACACCGAGGGCGACGGCTACTTCCTCGTCATGGAGTACGTGGAGGGCGATCACTTCGGCAACCTCATGCGCGCCGCGGCGCGCGGCGGCGAGCGCCTCCCGACGCCGATCGTCGCGCGCATCGTGATGGACGGCCTCACCGGCCTCATGGCCGCGCACACGCTCACCGACGCGACCGGCCAGCCGCTCGACCTCGTGCATCGCGACATCTCGCCGCACAACCTCCTCGTCGGCACCGACGGGATCGCGCGCATCACGGACTTCGGGATCGCGAAGGCGCAGGTCCGGCTGTCCTCGACTCGCGATGGCCAGTTCAAGGGCAAGCTGTCTTACATGGCGCCCGAGCAGGCCGCATCGGGCGACGCGGATCAGCGCTCCGATCTGTTCAGCATGGGGATCGTCCTCTGGGAGGCGCTCACCGGCCGGCGTCTGTTCCGCGGCGAGAACAACGCCGACGTGCTCAACAAGATCCTCAACCCCGAGGTGCCGCCCCCGAGCGCGTTCGCGCCGGAGCTCGCGCCGTTCGACGCGGTAACGGCGCGCGCGCTCGCGAAGGACCCGCCGGATCGGTTCCAGAACGCCGACGAGTTTCTCGAGGCGGTCGAGAACGCGGCGACGGGCGCGGGCGGCGTCGCGACCCCCCGTTCAGTGGCCCGCGAGGTCGCGAAGTGGCTCGGCGAGAAGGTCAAGCACGAGCAAGAGAGCTTGCGACTCGCGATCGAGGCGGCCGGCCGCTCGGAGCTGCTCCCCGGGGTTCTGCCGCGCCCGATGGAGAGCGGGAGCCACCCGACGTCGCCGTCGCAGGTACGCGCGATCGGTGCCGACGCGACGGTCGGCGCGAAGCCGTCGAAGCTGTCGAGCCCGCCCGAGTCGATCCCGCCGCCGCGTCGTCGTGCCGCGCCGATCGTGATCGCGGTGGTGGCGAGCGGCCTCCTCGGCGGGGTGGCGGGCGCGTGGGTGCTGTTCGGCTCCGGGCTCGGCGGCTCGGGCGAGCAGGGCACGCCGGACACGACCGAGACGATCGCTCCGGCGGGGGGGCCCACCGAGACGACGACGGCGGAGGCCGAGCCGGTCGCGCCGTCGATCGAGGAGCCGCCGCCGTCCGATGAGGACGAGGCGACGGGGGTCGACGACGACGCCGACGGCGCAGGGTCGTCGACCACCGTGCAAGTCAGCCGCCCCGGCGGCCGGCGACGCCGGCGCGGCGGTGGCTCGGAGTCGTCGGCGAACCCCGCGAGCGCGACCGAGCAAGCGCCCACCGCGCCAGCGACGTCGCCGCATCCGACCACGCCGAGCCAGGGCTCCGGGTCGCAACGCGACGACGACCTGATGCTCAACCCGTATCGCTGACCGACCTCGCGCGCGTTCGAGCTGGTGAAGCGCACACTGGCCTGAACCGTGTTCTCGGGCGCGGGCGCTGGTATCCTGTCCACGGAGATCCGCGCTTGCTTGGCTCGCCGACAACCGGCCCTCGCTCGAGCCCCGCGCCCCGTTCCGGGGCGTGGACGCCGCTCGCGTTCGCCGGCTTCGCGATGGTGCTCGCGCTCTCGTTCGGCGCGTCGTTCCTCGGCGCGTGCCAGGTCTACGATCCGAACCTCGTCGACGCGGGTCACGACGCCGGGCCGCCGGTCGCGTGCGACCTGCGACGACCACCCGAGCGCCCCGCGATGCCGGACGGCGACGACGGGCTCGACCACCTGTTCGGGATGCGCGATGTCGTGCTCGATCAAGAGGAAGAGTGGCGCAACATCGGTTTCGATCTCGATGGGCGATGCACCGTCGAGCCGAACTACGACACCGAGTGCGTCCCGCCCCGCCGGCGCACGCCACCCGCCGACGGGAACGGCGGCATCGACAACTCGTTCGGCGAGAACCTGTTCCCCCTCGTCGACGTCGCGGTGATGGGCCTCGAGGACACCGCCCACTCGGCGGACGTCGAGGGCACGATGCCGGTCGTCCGCGTCCGCGGCTGGAACGGGATGGACGACGACGCGCGCGTCGACGTGGCGTTCTCCACCGCGATCTTCACGGTGCCGAACGACGGGAGCGACGCGCCGGTGCCGTTCGACATCATCCAGTACAAGCCCTTCGTCGTCGGGACGACGGACATGCAGATCTATCCCGTCTACGACGGCACCGACTACGCGTTCCTGCGGGACGACACGTTCTTCGAGGGGAACGTGGATCGCCCGCTGATCGGGGACGACAACGCGTACATCGCGAACCGCGTCGTGGTGGCCAGGCTGCCCGACGCGTTCGAGATCGTGTTCCCGTCGCGGGTGGCCGGCGTCGTCGTGCGCCTCAGCGACGCGATCGCGGTGGCGCGGATCTCCGACGACGGGATGAACCTCGAGAACGCGACGGTGGCCGGGCGCTGGAGGGTGCTCGACTTGTTGTCGACGGCCGAGAACGTCGGCCTCTGCTCGGACAATCCGCAGTACGACATCCTCACCGGCACGCTCGACGCGATCGCGGACATCCGCTCGCAGCCCGGCACCGGCGGACCGGGCGTCATGTGCGACGCGGTGAGCATCGGGGTCACGTTCACGGGTTACCGCGTGCGCTACGGCGGCACGACGTCCGGTCCCGATGTGGTCAGCCTGTGCGACCTGCCCGACGGCGGTCTCCACGATGGCGGGGCGGGTGGCAGCGATGCCGGCGGCGGGATGGACGCCGGCGTCGACGGCGGCTGATCGCCTTTTCCCTCGCACGCGCATCGATCATCATCGGGCGGTGCGGGTCACCATCCTCGGCAGCGGGAGCTGCGGGAACGCGACGCTCGTCGAGGGGCGCAGCGCGCGTGTCTTGATCGACGCCGGGGTCGCCCCCGAGCTGCTCGAGGAGCGGATGCGCTTCGCGCTCGGCGAGGTGGTGCGCCCCGACGCGATCATCCTGACGCACCCGCACGGCGATCACGCGTGTCGCGCCGCCGCATGCGCGCGACGCTTCGAGGCGCCCGTCTACCTCAGCGAGGCGTGCGAGCGCCGCCTCACGCTCGACGGAGCGAAGCGCCGCGTATTCGGCCGCTCCGCGCCGTTCGACGTGGGCGGCCTGCGCGTCGAGCCGGTGCCGATCCCGCACGACGCGCCGAACGTCGCGCTCGTGCTCGACGACGGCGGTGTGCGCGCGGCCACGCTGACCGACCTCGGGCACATCCCCGCCGGGCTCGCGAACGCGCTCGCCGGCTGTCGCCTCGTGATGCTCGAGTCGAACTACGACCCGAACATGCTCGCGAAGGGTCCCTACCCGCTCTCGCTCCGCACGCGGATCGCGTCGCGCACCGGTCACCTCTCGAACCAGCAAGCGGCCCAGCTCCTCGCGCGCCTCGGCGCGCACACGCGGGAGGTCGTGCTCATGCACCTCTCCGAGCGATGCAACACGCCCATGCTCGCGCTCGACGCCGCGCGCCGCGCGCTGGCGTCACGGAGCGTGCGCGTCGAGGTGAAGGTCTCCGCCGCGTCGCCCGACGTGCCGATCGTGATCGAGGTCGAGCGCGACCCCGTGCCCGCCGCTCGCAGCACGCAGCTCTCGCTCGACCTCTCGTAGCTCAGAGAGGCGGGGGCCAGGCGTTCACAGCCGACCCATGGATCTGGCAGTATCCCGGGCCTCACGTGAGGGGGTCCCGGTGGAGCTGAGCGATCTACTGCGAACGTTCGAAGAGCGCGGCATCCGCAAGGTCAAGGTCGGCGGCTTCGACATCGACGGGATCCTCCGCGGCAAGCTGATCAGCCTCGAGAAGTTCCAGTCGATCGCGACGAAGGGCTTCGGGTTCTGCGACGTGATCTTCGGGTGGGACTCCGCCGATCAGCTCTACGACAACGCGACGGTGACCGGCTGGCACTCCGGCTACCCCGATACGCTGGCCAAGATCGATCTCGGGACGTTCCGCGTGCTCCCGCACGAGCCGGACACCGCGTGCTTCGTCGCCGACTTCTACGACGCGGCGACGAAGAAGCCGCACGCCGCGTGCCCACGTAACTTGCTCAAGCGGATCGTCGCACAGGCCCAGACCGCCGGCTACGCGCCGATGATGGGCGCGGAGTTCGAGTTTTGGCTGTTCAAGGAGACCGAGGAGTCGGCGCGCGACAAACGCTACGGCGGGATGAAGCCGATCAGCCGAGGCATGTTCGGCTACTCGTGGGTGCGCGAGGGACAGCACAGCGAGCTGGTGCACGACGTGCTCGACACGATGGAGGCGTTCGGCATCCCGATCGAAGCCGTCCACACCGAGACCGGGCCGGGAGTGTGGGAGGTCGCGCTCCGCTACACCGACGCGATCGAAGCGGCCGATCGCGCCGCGCTCTTCAAGACGACGATGAAGACGCTCGCCTCGCGCCACGGCCTCGCGGTGACGTTCATGGCGAAGTGGAACGCGTCGCTGCCTGGCTCGAGCGGTCACATCCACATGAGCCTCATGGATTCGACCAAGCAAACGAACTTGTTCCTCGACGAGAAGGCGGAGCACGGGCTCAGCGATCTCGCGCGCGGCTACATCGGCGGGCTCGTGAAGCTCGCGCCCGAGCTCACCGCGCTCTACTCGCCGTTCGTGAATACGTACAAGCGCTACGTGCCCGGGGTGTGGGCGCCGATGACTCCGTCGTGGGGAGTAGAGAACCGCACGTGCGCCGTGCGCGTGATCCCGGGCGGCGCCGGGACGCGCGTCGAGTACCGACAGACCGCCGCCGACATCAACCCCTACGTCGCGATGGCGACCGCGCTCGGCGCGGGCCTCTACGGGATCCGTCACGGCGTCGAGCCGCCCGCGGAGTCCAAGGGCGACGCGACGGAGAGCGGAGCGCCGCTACCCCTGACCCTCGAGCACGCCGTTCGGGCGCTCGAGCAGAGCGAAGCGGCGCGCGAGATCCTCGGGGAGCCGTTCGTCGATCACTACGTGCGCACGCGCGACTGGGAGGTCCGGCAGTACCGCACGGCGGTGACCGACTGGGAGCTCGCGCGCTACTTCGAGGTGGTGTGATGCCGAAGTTCCTGACCCGACCCGTCCGCCTCCCGCGGCTCAAGCCTTACGTGCCGGAGCCCGACGACCCAGCGATCTTCTGGTTCAACAACGAGCGCGACGACATCGTGAGGGAGGTCGTGCGCCGCCAGGTCGAGCGCTTCGGCAAGAGTCATGAGACCCTCGAGCACGCGCTCAACGAGGTCGCGTTCCACGAGACGCAGCGCCTCGAGCGCCAGCGCGACAGCGAGGCGAAGGAGGAGCTCTCGCAGTGGCGCGGGCTGTTGCGTCGGATCAGCCGGATGAGCGACGACGCGAAGCGCGACGCGCTGCGTTCGATCAGCGAGCGGATGGCGCGCGACATCGCGGGCAACTTCGATCCCCGCGTCTACCAGATGGCGACCAAGGTCGCGCCGGCGCTCCTCACCGGCGTCATGAAGCCGACCGCGCTCCCCAAGGACCTCGCCGCGCTCGGTCAGGGCGCGCCGTCGCTCGACGAGCTGGTCACGGTCGAGGGCGACGTCGAGCAGCTCAAGCGCCTCGAGAAGCTCGGCACGCTCGTGTACGTACCGACCCACAGCAGCAACCTGGACTCGCTCGCGCTCGGCTACTCGCTGATGCGCTCCAACCTCGCGCCGGTCGTCTACGGCGCGGGCAAGAACCTGTTCACCAATCCGATCATCAGCTTCTTCATGCACAACCTCGGCGCGTATCGCGTCGATCGGCGGATCCAGTCGCGGCTCTACAAGACCGCGCTCAAGAACTACTCGTGCGTGATGATCGAGCGCGGCTACCACTCGCTGTTCTTCCCGGGCGGAACCCGGAGCCGCGCGGGGATGGTGGAGCGCCACCTCAAGCTCGGCCTCGCGGGCACGGCGCTGGAAGCGTT
Source organism: Sandaracinaceae bacterium (assembly GCA_050186575.1). GTDB lineage: Bacteria > Myxococcota_A > Polyangia > Polyangiales > Sandaracinaceae > JAUHXR01. Next base: position 168,918 of record JBFWYI010000002.1, read on the forward strand.
CGCGCGCAACCAAGTGTTCGGGATCAAGCGGCCGGTGTTCTTCGTGCCGACGACGATCAACTACAGCCTCGTGATGGAGGCGGAGACGCTCGTCGAGGATCACCTCAAGCTCACCGGCGAGGCGCGCTACATCATCGAAGACGACGAGTTCTCGCGCATCGATCGCTGGGTGACGTTCTTCCGCAAGCTCATCGGCACCCAGGGCGCGTGCATCCTGCGCTACGCGACTCCGCTCGACTGCTTCGGTAACCCGGTCGACGAAGACGGGCGCTCGATCGCCCCCGGACGCGGCGCGGTGGACGCGGGCACGTATGTATATCGCGACGGCGGTCCGGTGCTCGACGACGCGCGCGACGCCGCGTACACGCGCGAGCTGGGCGAAACGCTCCTCGAGGTCTACCGCCGCGAGACGGTGCTCATGACGACGCAGCTCGTCGCGCACGTGATGTTCCGGCGCCTCGTGCGCGAGACACCCGGGCTCGATCTCTTCGGGCGCCTGCGCGTGCGCGGGGAGGTGCGGATCGAGCGCGGGGAGCTGCTCGAGGACATCGGCAGGACGCGCGACCGCGCGCTCGCCCTCGCCGACGCCGGGACGGTGAGGCTCAGCCGCATGCTCTCCCGCGCGACCCCGGCCGAGCTGCTCGATCGCGCGATCGAGGTCTGGGACGGCTACCACACCCGCTGCGTCGCGCGACAGGCGGGACCCGAGGTGATCGCGGAGGATCCAGCGATGCTCTTCTATTATCAGAACCGCGTGCTCGACTACGCCAAGGATCTTGCGGACGACCCCGACCGCGGTGCGGCGCTGGAGATCGCGCTCCTCGGAGCGCACGCGTGAGCGCCCCCTCGATCGGCGTCATCGGTGGGGGCGGCTTCGGCAAGGGGGTCGCCCGGGCGATCGCCCGCGGCGGGCACGAGGTGATCCAGTGGAGCCGGCGCGGCGCCCCGTCCGGGGAGCGCGTCCGCGCGACGGACGACATGAACGAAATTGGCGCGTGCGCGCTGATCTTCGTCGCGGTGCCGTCGATGCACGTGCCGTCCGTCGCGCCCGATCTCGCGGCGCACCTCGACGGCCGGCACATGCTGGTGCACGTGAGCCGCGGCCTGATCGGTGAGCAGCTCCAGACCGTGTCACGGTATCTTGCGACGCACACCCCGGCGCGACGCGTCGGCTGTCTCGCGGGACCGCTGAACCCGACGATCCTCGAGGGTGGCCAGCCGGGCGGCGCGATCGTGGGGAGCCGCTTCCCCGAGGTCGCGCGGGCGGTGAAGGAGGCGCTCAGCGGGCCGACGTTGCGACTCTACGAGAGTGAGGACGTGGTGGGCGTGGAGGTCGCATCGGCGATGGTGGGGCTCCTCGCGATGCAGGCGGGCTTCTGCCTCGAGCGCAGGATCAGCCCGAGCGCGATGGGCGTGATGATGACGCGCGGTCTCGCCGAGGCGGCGCGCGTCGGCGTGAAGCTCGGCGGCCACGCCGAGACGTTCAACGGCCTCGCGGGAGCCGGCGATCTGTTCGCCGCGATCGCGGGGGACGAACGCAGCGAGGTGCTCCTCGGCCGCGCGCTGGCCCAAGACGTCCCGATCGAAGAGGCAGGCCGCCGCGCCGGCGCATACATCGAAGGCCTCTCCATCGCGCGCCGCATCGCGCAATTCGCGGTGACGAGCGGCGTCGAGGCGCCGATCTGCGCGGTGACAGCGGACGTGCTCGACGGAAAGCTGAGCGTCGAACAGGGCCTCAAGACGCTGATGATCCGCTGAGGTGATCGTCTGGCGACCGCAACTACCGTTGCGACCTTCGGTTCCGAGTCCGAGTCCGAGTCCGAGTCCGAGTCCGAGTCCGAGTCCGAGTCCGAGTCCGAGTCCGAGTCCGAGTCCGAGTCCGAGTCCGAGTCCGAGTCCGAGTCCGAGTCCGAGTCCGAGTCCGAGTCCGAGTCCGATCGCTACCCCACGTCCGCTCTCCTCAGGCGGAGCGCGTTTGCGATCACCGACACCGAGCTCATGCTCATCGCCGCCGCCGCGAACATCGGCGACAGCAACAGCCCGAACGCCGGGTAGAGGACGCCGGCTGCGATCGGTACGCCGATCGTGTTGTAGGCGAACGCGAAGAACAGGTTCTGGCGGATGTTCGCCATCGTCTTCTGCGAGAGCCGACGGGCGCGGAGGATGCCTCGGAGGTCTCCCTTCACGAGCGTGACCCCCGCGCTCTCCATCGCCACGTCCGTTCCCGTGCCCATCGCGATGCCGACGTGGGCGCGCGCGAGGGCCGGCGCGTCGTTGATGCCGTCACCCGCCATCGCGACGACGTGACCCGCGTCTTCTAGCCTCGCGACCTCGGCCGCCTTCTCGTCGGGGAGGACACCCGCGATCACGTCGTCGATCCCGAGCTTCTCCGCGACCGCACGTGCGGTCGTCTCGTTGTCGCCGGTGAGCATCACCACGCGCAGGCCCTCCTCGTGCAACGCGCGGATCGCCTCCGCCGCCGTCTCCTTGATCGGGTCGGCCACGCCGAGCAGCCCGGCGAGCGCACCGTCGATCGCCACGAACATCACCGTCTGCCCCTCGGCGCGGAGCGCCTCCGCCCGCGCCTCGAGCGGGCTCGCGTCGACGTCGACCTCGCGCATCATGGCGGCGTTGCCGAGTGCGACGCTCACCGCGTCGACGGTGCCCCGCACGCCCTTGCCGGTCACCGCATCGAACTCGCGCGCTTCGCCGCCGCGCGCGCCGCGCTCCTCCGCGCCTCGCACGATGGCCTCGGCGAGCGGGTGCTCGCTGCCGCGCTCGAGGGACGCGGCGACCCGCAGGAGCTCGTCCTCCGCGACGCCCTCCGCCGGCTCGACGGTGACCAGCGCCGGCCGCCCTTCCGTCAATGTACCGGTCTTGTCGACCAACAGCGTATCCACGTCGCGCACGACCTCGATCGCCTCGGCGTTCTTGAACAGCACGCCGCTCGACGCCGCCTTGCCGGTGGCGACCATGATCGACATCGGCGTCGCGAGCCCGAGCGCGCAGGGGCACGCCACGATGAGCACCGCTACGGCGTTGATGATCGCGTGCGTCATCGCGGGCGCCGGCCCGACGAGCGCCCACACGATGAACGTGATCACCGCGCTCCCGATCACGGCCGGGACGAAGTACGACGAGACGACGTCGGCCAGCTTCTGGATCGGCGCGCGGCTGCGCTGCGCGTCCGCGACCATCGTGACGATCCGTGCGAGCAGCGTGTCGGAGCCGACCTTGTCGGCGCGGATGAGGAGCGCACCCTTGCCGTTCAGCGTCGCGCCGATCACCGCGTCGCCGATCTCCTTCCGGGTTGGGACGGGCTCGCCGGTGACCATCGACTCGTCGACCGTGCTGCGCCCTTCGAGCACCTCGCCGTCGACGGGGACCTTCTCGCCGGGTCGGACGCGGAGGCGATCGCCGACCGCGACGTCCTCGAGCGCCACGTCCGACTCGGTCCCGTCGTCGTTCACGCGCCGCGCCGTCTTCGCGCCCATCGACAGCAGCTTCCGGATCGCGTCGCCGGTCTGCTGGCGCGCGCGGAGCTCGAGGACCTGTCCGACCAAGATGAGCGTGACCACCGACGCGGCCGCCTCGAAGTACACCGCGACCTCGCCGCCGTGCATCCGGAACGACGCGGGGAAGAGCCCGGGGAACAGGGTCGCGACCACGCTGTACACGTAGGCGACGCTGACCCCGAGCCCGATCAGCGAGAACATGTTGAGGCTCAGGTTCCGGACCGAGCTCACCGCGCGAACGTAGAACGGCCACGCCGCGTAGAGGCACACCGGCGTTGCGAGCGCGAGCTCCGCGAACGCGCGCACGCGCGCCGACACGAGGCTCGAGATCGGCTGCCCCGGCAGCATGTCGATCATCGCGATCGCGACGAGTGGCACGCTGAGCGCCGCCGCGAACACGAGCCGCCGGGTCATGTCGCGGAGCTCCGGGTTCTCCTCGTCGTCGACCGAGCTCTCGCGAGGCTCGAGCGCCATCCCGCACTTCGGACACGCGCCCGGTCCGTCCTGCACCACGTCGGGATGCATCGGACACGTCCACTCGGTCTTCGTGCGCGGCGCGGTCGCCACCTTCGGCTCGAGCGCCATTCCGCAGCTCGGACAGTCCCCCGGGTCGGCGCGCTCGACCTCCGGATGCATCGGACACGTGTACGGCGCCGTCCCGTGCGTCTGCGGCGCAGGCTTCGCCCCGCTCTTCCCGCCGTCATCGTGCGCGCTGTGATCGTGTGCGCTCTGATCGTGCGCGGTGTGATCCTGCGCGCTGTGATCGTGTGCGCTGTGATCGTGTGCGGTGTGATCGCCGTTCGCGTCCTCCAGATAGCGCGGCGGGTCGGCCACGAACTTCGTGCGGCACCCGGCCGAACAGAATCGGTAGGTGACGCCCGCGTGCACGGCGCGATGCGCCGCGTCGGGCTTCACGCGCATGCCGCAGACGGGATCGCGGTCAGAGGTCGTACCCATGCCGGATCCGTAGCAGGCCGTGGCACACCGAGCCGGTGAGGCGGGGGCGGACGTGCTACGAAGCTTGCATCATCCGAGAGAACTTCTCGTTCAACATCGGATCGGCGGCGAGCTTCGCACCCCATGCTTGAGCGATCGTGCCGTAGCTCATCATGTCGAGCCCGTAGCGAGCGAGCGCACCGTACATGTCGCCTTGCTGCATGCCCTTCAGGATCGCGACGTAGTCGCTGAGCCGCGCGACGCTCTGGCCGGGGAACACCTCGGGGTCCGGATCGCCGCCGCCCTGATTCAGCTCGCGCTGCGCCGCCTGCTGCTGCGCCATCCGGAGGTGCATGTCCATCTCACCGTGGCGCACCTGGTCGAGCGCCGCCACTTCCTTTGCGTTCACACCCATCTGCTCGAACCCGAGGCTGCGCTGGATATTCTGGAACTGCTCCATCAGGCCCGGATCGACGTTGAGCGCCTCCTGCCACTCGGGGATGTAGGGATACATCGCGCCCGACTCGCGGTGGCGCGGCGAGACCCCATACCGCTCACACACCTCGAGGAGCTCGGGTGGGGCGCTCGCGGCGAGCGTCTCCAAGACGCCCGAGTCGTCGTGGAAGCCGTGGCGCGACATGACCTGGTCGCGCTCGAAGCTGAACCGCGCGTACTCCTCGATCGTGAGCCCGCCGTAGCGACGGACCGGCGGCCGCACGAAGTTCTTCTCGCGCAACGTCGACAGGTACCGATCGATCCACGCCTCGAGATCCCTGCGCCGCTCGGTGTCGTGGCCCATCGCGAGCCACACGTCGGCGAGGATGATCTCCCAGCTCGTGAAGCCCTTCTCGGGGATCAACGTGCGGAGCCACGCGTAGATCGGCTCGACCTCGGCTCGCAATGCCGGTTGCTCATGTACACGCCACGAGAACGCGATCAGCGCTGCGCCGGTCACCCAGTCCGACGGGCCGTACACCATCGAGTAGAGGGCCGCGCGCGCGCTGCCGGTCTCCCACGGCCCGAGGTGGCTGAGCACCGCGGCCGTCGCGACCTGCGAGCGCCACGTCCATGAGAACGCGTCGAAGCCGTCCGCTTCGTTGAGCGGCGGTGGATTCGTGAGGACGCTCAGGAGCTGGTAGTACGCGCCGGTCCCCATGCGCTGCGCGATGTCGCGGGCGGCCGGGTCCCACGTGTCGCGATGGAACGTGAGCCGGGCGAGCGCCGCGATCTCCGCCTGCGCGGTCGGGTCGCCCTCCGGCTGCGCTTTGACGATCCGTCCGTCTTCGAAGCGCCACACCGGCGTCGAGACCTGCGCCTTGTCGAGCCGCGGATCGGGGCTCTGGATCTCCTCGACGTCGAAGTGGATCGCCGCGGTCTTCGCGCCGACCGCGCGCATCGCCACGCTGAACGCGAGGTCCACGCTCGGCGAGTCCATGTGCTTGCTGCTCAGCGTGAGCTGGAGGTCGCCGCCGAGACCGCAGCACCGGACCACTTGGCTGAGCTCGCCCGCGAGGTGGCGCGCCGCGGCGAGCGTCGCGTCGCCGGGACCGACCAACACGTTGACGTAGGGCACCGACGGATCGATCTCGTCGGCGAACGCGCGCACCTGCTCGTCCCACGCCTGGCGATCCCGCAGATCGATCAGCGCTTGCCGGTCGTCGGGTGAGCCGGTCGCCTTGAAGCGCGTATAGTGCAAGCAACCTTTCGCGCCTGGATAGTTGGGATCGCGCTCGACGAGCTCCTCGAAGAGCTTCGCCGCATCGGCCGGGCGCACCGCGTCGATGAACGCCCACGCCGCATCGTGGAGGGGCGAGAGATCGTCCGGGGTGATGCGCATCGCGTGGCGCGCCTGCTCGAGCGCCTCTTCCGCGCGGCCGGCGTCGCGGTACGCGTTGAGCAAGCCGGTGCGCAGCCGCCAGTCGTCGGGCCAGCGCATCACGCCTTCGCTCGCCACCGCGATCGTCGCGTCCGGCTCGCCGAGGCGGCGGCGCAACAACGATTCCCCGTACCAGAGGATCGACTCGTTCGTGAAGTGCGTGCGCAGCGTGGCGAAGATGTCCGCCGCGGCGCGCAGGTTGATCACGCGCTGGTCCTCGTCGTGCGGCGGCACCGGCACGCCGACCGCGATGCTCAGCGGCACCTTGATCACGCTCGGGAACAGGACGTCCCAGCTCAGCATCGGGAGGACCGCGGGCTGGAGCCACCGTCGCGCCCAGTGGAAGTACGGGACCCACGGCGCGACCTCCACCGCCGCGGACAACAGCTCGAGCGCCTCGGGCAGCCGGCGGTTCATCATCAACACGCGCGCGCGACCCGCCGCCGTGGCGACGTGCACCGAGCCGGACTCGACGGGGAAGAGCGAGAGCGGATCCTGCCCGCTCGACTGCACGATCTCGTCGAACGTATCGAGGTAGGAACGTTCGTTCGGGTAGAGCATCAGGAGATCGGACGCGAACAACGTCGCCGTCAGCAGCTCGCCGCGGCCGAACGCCTCCATCGCTTTGCCTTGGATCTCTTTGGCGAGCGCGCGGCGCTCCGCCTGCTCGTGCGGGATCTCTTGTGGATCGAGCGTCTGCCCGGGACCGGACATGGCGGAAGACTCGAATGCGCGCTGCCGTTCGTCAACGTGAAGGTTTCCTCGAACGCCGCGGGCCCGCGGAATCCGTTGACGACAGGGTTCTATGGTGCCTTGATCAGCACCTCGAAAGGGCACTCATGAGCGTCGTCTGGAGCTTTCCCACCCGCGTCGTCTTCGGAGCCTCGACGGTCAGCACCATCGGCGAGGAGGCCAAGCGCCTCGGCGCCAAGCGTGCGCTGGTGGTGACCGACCAGGGTGTGCGCGACGCCGGTCTCACCGACGAGGCGTGCCGCTCGCTCGAGCGCGCCGGGATCTCGAACGAGGTGTTCGACGCGATCAGCACGAACCCGACCGAGGCGGAGGTCGAAGCGGCCTCCGAAGCATTCAAGAAGCTGAACGCGGACCTCGTGATCGGCTTCGGCGGCGGCGCGCCGATCGACGTCGCAAAGCTCGTTCGCCTCCGGACCACGCACAGCCTGCCCCTCGCCGAGTATGACGATGCGATCGGCGGCGACTCGAAGATCACGCAGCCCATGCCGCCGATGATCGCGGTGCCGACCACGGCCGGCACCGGCAGCGAGGTGGGCCGGAGCGGCGTCGTCACCATCGCGGCCACGCACCGCAAGACGGTCATCTTCGCGCCCGCGCTCATCCCGAGCGTCGCGATCCTCGATCCCGAGGTCACCGTCTCGCTCCCCGCTCACCTCACCGCGGCGACCGGCTTCGACGCGCTGACCCACAACGTCGAGGCGTACTGCGCAAAGGGCGATCATCCGATGGCCGACGCGATCGCGCTCGAGGGCATCGAGCTCATCGCGCGGCACCTCGCCACCGCCGTCTCTACGCCGAGCGACCTCGACGCGCGCGGCGCGATGCTCAAGGCCTCGATGATGGGCGCGGTCGCGTTCCAGAAGGGCCTCGGCGCGTGCCACTCGCTCGCGCACCCGCTCGGCGCGGAGCTCGGCATGCACCACGGCCTCGCGAACGCGCTCTGTCTGCCCGCCGTGCTCGACTTCAACCGCACCGCGGCCACGATACGCATCGCGCGCATCGCGCGGATCCTGGGCGTGAAGGGCAAAGACATCGAGACGCTCGCGTTCGAGTGCTCGGGCAAGGTCCGCGCGCTCCGCGACGAGCTGGGGATCCCGAACGGCCTCGCCGCGGCGGGGGTCACCGAGGATCAGGTGGTGGAGTTGGCTCCGCTCGCGCACGCGGACGCATGCCACGCGCTCAACCCGCGCACCTGTACCAAGGACGACATGCTGTCGCTCTACCGCGCGTCCATGTGACGCGCGTCCATGGGAGAGGCGTCCATGGGAGGCGCGGTGACGTGAGGCGCGCGCGCGTCGAGCTTCAGGCTGAGCCGATGCCAGCCGTACGCGACGCCGGCGCCGATCAGCGCGCCGGCGAGGATGTCGCTGGGCCAGTGCACCGCCGCGTAGACGCGTGAGAAGCCGATCAGCGCCGCGAGCAGCAGCGCCGGCACGCCGGGCTTCCAACCGAAGCGGAGCGCGATCCACACCGCGCCGGCGAACGCAGCGGACGCGGTCCCCGAGGGGAACGCGAGCGAGGTCGGCGGCGGCACGCGCCCGAGCACGTGGAGCTGCTCGAGGAGCGCCGGGTCCGCGGTGGGCCGGGGACGCGCCACGATCGGCTTCACGATCATCTCGGTGACGTAGAGCCCGACGAACCAGGCGAGCCATCCGTCTCGGACGCTGCGGGCGTGTCGCCACTTGAGCGCGAGCCAGCCGAGCATCGCGAGCAGGTAGAGGTAGATGCCCCACTCCGAGAGGAAGGACATCCACGGATCGAGCCACGGCGCGCGCAGCGAGTTGATGGCGATCAGGAGGCTCGAATCCACCGGAGCGGCACCATGCCCTCGGTGCGGCGCATCAGCAAGCGAGCGGCGGACGGGGAGCTGACACGGAAATCGGAATCGGACACGGAATCGGACTCGGACTCGGACTCGGAATCGGAATCGGAATCGGAATCGGAATCGGACTCGGACTCGGAATCGGACTAATCGGACTCGGAATCCGCGCTCAACCCTTCGCTTCGGCCGCCCGCAACACCCCCGTGATCGCGGCGGCGTATCGGGAGACGCGTACCTCGCCGAGCCCCGCGACCCTTGCGATCGTCTCGTGGTCGCTGCCGTCGATCGCGCTCATATCGCGGAGGCAGTGGCCCGGGAGCACCACTTGCTGGTCTACACCTCGGAGCTCCGCCTCCTTCTTGCGCCACTCGGTGAGGGCTCGCTCGCGCGCCTTGCGCCGCGCGCGCTCCGCCGGAGGCGGCGCGTCGTGGCCGGGGCGCTCCGGCGTCGGCGCGCTCGCCGCGCGATCCAGCGCTTCGCGGACGCGACCCCGACCGAGCTTGTGCATCCCCCGCACCGCGAGCACGGCTCCGGGTGAGCCCGGCTCCTTCGTCGCCGCCTCGAGGAGCGTGCGGTTCGACACGACGCGGAACGGGGGGACGTCGCGGCGCTCCGCCTCGTCCTCGCGCACGCGCGCGAGCTCGGCGAGTCGGCCGCGCGCCGCGTCGTCGAGATCGCTCGCGCCCTTGATGCGCGTCCACGGCTCCTTGAACGGCTCGGGCTCGAGCGCGCGCGCGATCGCGTAGCGCGTCTCCTCGTCGATCTCCTCCACGATGTCGAGCTCGCGCAGCCGCTCCCACAGGCGCTCGCCGAGCGCCGCGAGGTGGAGCACGTCGCCCGCGAGGTACGCGAGCCGCTCCTCGCCGATCGGGCGCTCGCCCCAGTCCGCCTGCTGGAGGTCCTTGTCGATCTCCACGCCTACGTACTTCTGGAGCATCGCGCCGAGCCCCGTGCTCGGCTCCGCGAGGAAGCGGGCCGCGACCGCCGTGTCGCGCACGTTCGCGAGCACGAGACCGCGCGTCGCGAGCATCTTGGCGTCGAACGAGACATCGTGAACCACCTTGACGGGTCCGTGCGGGCCGAGCACCGGCGCGAGCGCGCTCAGATCCTCGATGGCCAGCGGATCGATGATCGCTACGTCGTCGCCGACCGCGATCTGGATCACGCAGAGCCGTGTCCGGTAGCGATAGAGACCGTCGCCCTCCCCGTCGATCCCGAGGATCGGCGCGTCGATGAGCGGCTCCGCGAACCTCGCCAGCTCGCGCTCCGTCGCGATGATGCGCGGCGATGCGCGCTCGATCGGCGCCAGCGTGTCGCTCTCGGACAAGACGCGATCACACGCGAGAACCCGCGAGACGTCAACCGAACCTCGACGGTCGTGCATCGATCGCTGAACGCGACCGCGCCCGGTCGCAACGGGTGCGGCACGATGCTCATGTCCCGCCGCGCGCGCGCGCCGATGATCCTTCTCGTCCTGGTCGGTTGCGCCGAGCCATCGGCGCTCGGCGACGCGGGATCTGCTGCCGATGCGGGGAGCGCGCACCGCGATGGAGCGGTGGTCGACGACGGCGGCGGCGGCCGCGACGCGTCCCGCGATGCGGGGGCCGGTGCGGGCGACGGCGGAACGACCGCCGAGGTGTGCAGCGGCGGGCTCGACGAGGACGGGGACGGCACGACCGACTGCGACGACTCGGACTGCTTCCTCGTCACCTCGTGCATCGCGTCGGACGTCGCGATGCACGAGGGGCCGGGCCTCACCGAGTGTGGGGATCCGATCACCATCGACGCCGCGGACTCGGCGAGCGCCTGCGCGACGATCGGAACACCGGCCATGTCGACGTACGCGACGGACTGCACCACCGGCTCCCTCGTCGCGACGGCGCGCGTATTCTGCGACGCGAGCGGCGTCCCGGCCGCGCTCTGGCTCCACGAGATCCTCACCACGCCGGTGAGCCAACAGATGCTCACCCCACGCTCGTTTCGGCACGTCGCATGGGAGCGGGAGAGCGTGCTCGACTGGGAGAGCGTTCTGAGCGGTGGCAGCGGACACTCCGGCGGCGCGGAGCTCCCCGTCCGCGAGAGCGCGAGCAACACCAGCGCCAACGATGAGCGCACGGTCATCAGCGTGCGCTCGGTCGCGCCGGGCGATGTCGTCTCGCGCCTCCTCGGCATGTTCCGCATCTCCAGCCTGATCGACCTCGACGCGCCGATGAGCATGGACACCCGTGAGGCCTTCCGGCTCGGCGGCGTGATCGTGACGATCCCGACTCCGTGAGGCCGTCGGCGCGAGTCAACCCGTCTTGCGATCTTTACTACGCGGTCGGCGTGCGCGCCCCGGACGCTCGGCCACCCCGATCCCGTCCCACAAGAGGTCTACGAAGCCCTCGACGTAGCGATCGCGCGCGGTCGCTCCCGTCGGACCTCCACACACGCGCGCGGTGAGCGCCCAGCCGTGCAACGCGCCGAGGAGGCTCGACGCGAGCGCGTCGACGTCGCAGTCCGCCAAGCGGCCGTCCGCCCGAGCGCGGTCGAGCCAGGCCACGAGCGACGCGTAGCCGCGCTCCGGCTCCGAGACACCCTTCTTCTTCTTGTGGGACTTGCGCGGGTCGACGCCCGCCGCCGCGAGCACGCCGAAGCCGGCCTGCAGCTCCTGGAAATAGACGGACATCGCCTTCGCGTGCTCGACGAGCTGCTCGCGGATCGGACGCGCGTCCGGGCCCGCGTCGAGCGCGGCGATCCACGCGACCTCGCACGGCGGCCCGAGCGCCGCGAGCATGAGGCCTTCCTTCGAGCCGAACCGGTTGAACAGGGTCGTGTGGCTGACCCCCAGCTCTCGCGCGATCTCGGAGGCCGGCACGCCCGCGCCACCCGCGAGGAAGCAACGCCGCGCGGCGGTGAGGATCTGCTCGTCCGTGACTTCTCGAGGTCTTCCCATGACGCGCGGTTTGCCGCTTGACGGTCCCAACGTCGGTCTTTATTTCTTTCGCGCAAGAAAGAAACCGGATCCCCCGGATCCTTCAGGGATCTAGCGCGCCCCAAGGAAGACGACCATGAGCAGCGACACCCTCTTCTCCCGCTACGAGCTCGGCCGAATCTCGCTCGCCAATCGCATCGTGATGTCGCCGATGACGCGCTCGCGCGCGATCGGCAACGTTCCGAACGACCTGATGGCCACCTACTACGCGCAGCGCGCCGAGGCGGGCCTGATCATCACCGAGGGCACCTCTCCGTCGCCCGACGGGCTCGGCTATCCGCGCATCCCCGGCCTGTTCAACCGGGAGCAGGTGGCGGGTTGGCGCAAGGTCACCGACGCCGTCCACGCGAAGGGCTCGCGCATCTTCGTCCAGCTCATGCACACCGGTCGGGTCGGGCATCCGGGTAACCTCCCGAGCGGCGCGCGCGTGCTCGCTCCCTCGGCGATCGCGTGGGAGAGCAAGATGTACGTCGATGGCGAGGGTCAGCTCCCGGTGCCCACCGCGGAGGCCATGACCGAAGCTGATATCGAGCACGCGATCGAGGAGTACGTCCGCGCAGCCGAGCTCGCGATGGAGGCGGGCTTCGACGGCGTCGAGCTGCACGGGGCGAACGGCTACCTGATCGAGCAGTTCCTCAACACCGCGGCGAACCAACGCACCGACGCGTGGGGCGGGAGCGTGGAGAACCGCACCCGCTTCGCGATCGAGGTCGCCACGCGCACGGCGGCGCGGATCGGCGGCGACCGCCTCGGGATCCGCGTCTCACCCTACAGCGTGGGCGGCGGCCTGCGCGGCGACGACGAGAACGTCGAGGAGGTGCACGCGTCGCTCGCGCGCGAGCTCGACGCGATCGGCCTCGTGTACATGCACATCGTCGATCACTCCTCGCTCGGCATGCCGCCCGTCCCCTCGAGCGTGAAAGACAAGATCCGTCGTGCGTTCGGTGGCACCGTGATCCTCGCCGGCGGCTACGATCGGGCACGCGCGGAGGCCGACCTCGCGGAGGGCAAGGGCGATCTGTTCGCGTTCGCGCGCCCGTTCATCGCGAACCCGCGCCTCCCCACCAAGCTGCGTGAGGGGACGCCGCTGGCCGCGCCCGACTTCGCGACGTTCTACACGCCGGGCGAGAAGGGCTACACCGACTACCCGATCGAAGGCTGAGCGCTTCCCGCACCACCGCGCGAGCGCCCCCCGGGGCGACGCGAGCGGCAGGCCGGTGCCGCCCGCGATCACCGCTTCGTGCTTCGCCATCGCACGCTCGCTGACGGATCGGCGCGGTGGGCCGCAAGCCATCTTCCCCGTCGTATCGCTCCCGGCGGCGAAGAGGCGTAGACACCGCGAAGCCGCGTCAACGCGTGTGTCGCTGGAAGAACTCCCACATGTGCTCGTTCGCGCTGATGTCGTGGGTGGTGTATCCGCCGGCCGCGCGCACGTAGCCGTCGGGCCAGGTGTGACCGCCGAGGCGCACGCGGCAGAGCTCGACCTCGACGCCGCCGGAGCATCCGACGTACGTCTCGCAGACCACGTCGCCGTTGCGGTACGTCTCGCTCGGCTCGGGATCGCATCCGTCGGCCGCGGCCCACAGCGCGATCGCGTCCTCGACGGGCGGGAACCCGAGCACCGAGTTGCCGTTGTAGGGGACGATGTAGTCGAGCGTGCCGTGAAAGTGCACGACGCCGACCGCCTGCGCGGGCGTGCACGTGTCCTGGAGCAGCATGCCGGCGACGGGCGCGATCGCGGCCACGCGATCGCCGATCTCGCAGCCGACGCGGTTCGCCATGAATCCGCCGTTCGAGAGGCCCGTCGCGTAGATGCGGTGCGTGTCGACGCAGTAGCGCGCTTCGACGTCGTCGAGCACCGCGCGCACGAACCCGACGTCGTCGACGTCGTCGGACGCGGCCGAGCCGCAGCACGGTCCGCCGTTCCAGCTCCCGCCGCCCGAGCCGCGCGGATAGAGCAGCAAGAAGTCGTGCGCTTCTGCCGTCTCGCTCAGGCGGGTCTGCTCCTCCAGACCCTCGGGGGATCCGTCGCGCCCGTTGAACGCGAGCACCAGCGGCAACGGCGTGCGCGCGTCGTAGCTCGACGGCGCCACGACGATGTAGGCGCGATCGAGACCGTCATGGAGGAGCGCGTGCTCGACCCATCCCGCCCCCGGCGGCGCGGAGCCGCAACCGGGTGCCGTCGCATCCGCGGCTCCCGCGTCGAGCGCGTCCGCATCGCCGACGCTCGCGTCGCGCACGCTCGCGTCGATGCGCTCGATCGAGCCCGCGTCCCCATCCCGGGGTCGGCCTCCGTCCGCGCGATCCCCTCCGTCGGGCGCCGCCACCCCCGCGCAGCCGATCCCCATCAGCACGAGCCAGCCGAGCGCGTAGCGCCCCGTACCACCGTTCCGCATGCGCGCGTCGTCCGCGAAGCGTGTGCCATCGCCCGGAGCACGGCGCCTCGGGGGGTGCTGCGCTCGACGCAGCGCACACGTTCTTCGGGTTGAAGCCCGCGGTCGCCGCAGGAATGGCCGCGCCTCCCCGGCGCGCCCCCGCCTCCATGCGTGCGCGCGGTCGGGGCTCGCGCGGGCGGGAATGCGCGATCGTCGACGCCGGCCCGGACGGAGCCGTGGACTTCGAGGAAGATTGCACGGATCCTTGACATGAGCGGGCGCGCGTCCCGGCCGAGAGCGAGTGCTATGTTTCACGTCCATGGCCAAGGGCTACAAGAGCTACCGGAAGAAGCGGCGCGGCGGGCTGGTGTCCGCGGCGCAGCTCTTCGATGGGCTCTATCCCGAGTGGGAGCAGAGCCGCGCGCTCCTGCGCACGTTCTCGTGGTGGGATGGCGCGGTGTCCGAGCGGGTCGCGAAGCACGCGCGGCCGGTGCGGCTGTTCAAGGGGACGCTGGTGGTGCACACGCGCTCCTCCGCGTGGGCCCAAGAGCTCTCGTTCCACGAGGAAGACCTCTTGCGATCGATCCGCGCGCGGGTGCCTGACGTGCAGCGCATCCGCATCCGGGTCGGACCGTTCCCTCGACCCCCGGCCCCGCCCGAGAAGCCCGGGCCCGCCTACGTGCCGATGCCCGTCTTGGCCCTCCCCCCCGAGCTCGCTCGGGCGCTCGCGCACGTGCCGGACGATGGGTTGCGCGCGGTGCTGACGCGCGCGGCGTGCACCGCGCTGTCCGAGGAGCGCGTGCCGCCTCCGAAGAAGGGCCCACGGTGAGCTGGTCCTCGCCCGCTCCGAACGGGCGCGTGCGCTGTGAGCTGTGCCCGCGCTACTGCACGCTGTCCGAGGGGCAGCGCGGGTTCTGCTTCGTGCGTCAGGCCGAGGGCGGCGACGTCGTGCTCACGACCTATGGGCGCGCGTCCGGATTCTGCATCGATCCGATCGAGAAGAAGCCGTTGAACCACTTCCTGCCCGGCTCGAGCGTGCTCTCGTTCGGCACCGCGGGGTGCAACCTCGGTTGCAAGTTCTGCCAGAACCACGACATCAGCAAGGCGCGCGAGATGGATCGGCTGATGGACGTCGCCACCCCCGATGCGATCGCGAAGGCGGCGGTGGACGCGGGCTGCGCGTCGGTCGCGTTCACCTACAACGATCCGGTGATCTTCGCCGAGTACGCGATCGACACCGCGGCGGCGTGCCGGGCGCGCGGCATCCATACGGTGGCGGTGACCGCGGGATACATCACCGAGCGCGCGCGCGGCGACTTCTTCTCGGCGATCGACGCGGCGAACGTCGACCTCAAGGCGTTCGATGAGGAGTTCTATCGCAAGCTCACCTACAGCGAGCTCGAGCCGGTGAAGGAGACCCTCACGTACCTCTGCACGAAGACGGACGTGTGGGTGGAGATCACGACGCTGCTCATCGAGGGCTTCAACGACTCGGACGAGGAGCTCACCCGGCTCAGCGAGTGGGTGGGCACGACGCTGGGCGACGAGGTGCCGCTCCACTTCACCGCGTTCCATCCCGACTTCAAGATGCGCGACGTGCCACGCACCTCGCTGAGCACGCTGCGCCGCGCGCGATCGATCGCACAGCGGGTCGGGCTGAAGCACGTCTACACGGGGAATGCGCACGACCACGAGGGGCAGTCGACGTACTGCGCAGGCTGCGGCGAGCTCTTGATCGGACGCGACTGGTACGCGATCGATCGCTACGCCGTCGAACTAAAGAATGGCACGGGACATTGCCCGACCTGCCAGAGGGTGCTGCGCGGGTGCTTCACCGCGGAGCCGGGGACGTGGGGAGCGAACCGACGTCGGGTGGCGATCCTCGCCGACTGAGCTGCGCCTCGAAGAACCCGCGCAGACGGACCACCACCTCGTCGATGTGATCGGCGATCGCGAAGTGTCCGCCGTCGAGCACCACGAGCTCCGCCCCCGCGCTGCGATCGACGAAGCGGCGCGCGCCGGCGAGGGGGATCATCGTGTCGTCGCTCCCGTGGATGACCAACGCGGGCACGCGCGTGCGCGCACTTCTGGCGACGCCCGAGAGGAGCACGAGACCGGAGAGCTCGCGGCGGAGCGATCCCACGAGCCGCGACGCCCCGGCGCCCCCCGTGCTGAGGCCGGCGAGGATCACGGTGCGCGCGCCGTGCGCGCGGAGGAACGCGATCGCGGAGCGCACGCGCGCCCGGCCCTCGGCGCTCGTCCAGCGCGCCTCGAGCCCCATGGAGGGACAGACGGTGCTTCCTCCGAGCGAGCGCGCCGCCTCGGCGATCATCGCGCACGGCCAGACGAACGCGCCGTCGGTGCCGTGCAGGAACACGACGCCGAGCTCTCCCCTGCTCGGTTCGCTGCGGGCGTAGTGGGCGATCGGACCGCCGCGAACCGTGGCCGACCAGATCGAAGGTTGCGGTCCCATCCGCGCTTCCATGCGCGCGTACGCCGCGTCGATGCGCGCGCCGAGGCCGTCCCGCTCGGATGCGGGGAGCCGCGCGCGCAGCTCGGGGATCGCGATCCGGACGAGCTCCGCTTCGTCCGCGCTGCTCGCGCCGGTGCGCACCGCTTCTCCCGTGTCGAGGTCGATCGTCTGCATCGGCTGCGCGAGAGCGGCGCTCGCCGCGCCCATGAGGCTGGCGAAGAGGACGAGCGGGCGCGGGCCGACCATGATGGGTCACGACAGGCGCGCGTGGGGTCGGTATTCCGCGGCAGTGTTCCGAATGCCGGACCGTCCGACCAAAGGAGCGCTCGCTCCAACCGGTCGCCCGCGCACGACGCGCGAGCGCACTACCGTCGGTGTAACGCAACGATACCTGACGGTGCGCGGATGCCGTGAGCGGACGCGCGGGCGACCCGCCCATGGACCATCCACGCCCCACGGCGCGTGCCCCCACGACGCGACCGCTCAGGCGCTCAGCCGCCGAAGGATCTCTCGCTCCTCGGGGAACTCGCCGCCCATCTCGCGCTTGTGCCAGAGGACCCGGTCGTCGGCGGTGACGATGAAGTCACCTCGGCCTCCGGGGAGGAGCGCGATGTCCGCATCGGGATGGGCCTTCGCGATCGTGGCGGCCAAACTGGTCGCCCGCGGCTCGTAGCTTCAAACGACGCAGTACTCGATGGTGACGCGCATGGGAGTGACGATGCCACGGCGCGCGGACGCCGACCACCGCGCGCTCGCGGGGAGTCCAGCTCGATCCGGTGATCCGCCAACACGGCCGGTCGGGCGCGGGTCGAGGCGGACGAGAGCTGACGGGCGCTTCCGGTCCGGGACACAGTCCGGCACAGCCTCGACCGCGGATCCGCAGCCTCTCGGGCTGGCCCGGACTTGGCTTGGAGTCGTCACCATGGCTGAGACCGCGCTCTCGATCCGCGAACGTGCCCGACGCCGCGCCCTGCGCGCGGCGCAGGTGGTGACGATGTCGGCTTGCCTCGCGGGCTGCGGCCTGTCTCACGGGCGGGGCGACGACGCGGGCTCCGGCGACGACGCCGGGCCCCCGATCGCCGACGCGGGCACCTTCGCGGACGCGGGGCTGCCGGGACGCGACGCCGGACCGCCCGCTCGCGACGCGGGGCCGCCCCCGACGCCGGACGCCGGACCGTGCACCTACGAGCTCGCGAACACCTCGCGGGAGTGCTGCGAGGAGCTGTACGGGTCGTGGCAAGAGGGCGTGGGCTGCCTCCTCGTCGTCGAGGGCCCGCGTGTCCCTCCGTCGATGACGGTGTAGATCGGCGCGCATGCGCGGGACGCTCCGGGTAGGCCTCAGCGACACGCCGATCGCGCGCGAGCATCGTCGCTTGCTCGAGACCGCGCTCCGACGCGGCAAGGCGCTCCCCGAGGAGGCGATCGCGCAGGGGCTCTCGCGCGAGTACCCCGCGGCTCTGCTCGCGGCGGCGCGCGAAGGGTGGCGGCAGCGCATGGCGCACGAGCACCGGAGCTCGACGGTGTTCTCGCAGCTCCTGCCTCAGCTCATCGCGGCGGGCACCGACCTCGACATGAAGACGTGCGTCCTCCGGATGGCGATGGACGAGCTGCGGCACGCCGGCCTCTGTGGCGCGGTGATCGAGGCGCTCGGCGGTCGAGCCGAGATCGAGGTGGACCTGACCACCACGCCGCTGCCTACCCACGAGGACAGCTCGCCGCGGGTCGCCGCGCTACGCAACGTATTTTTCGTCTGTTGTCTGAGCGAGACGGTCGCCATCTCGGTGATGGCGCACGAGCTCGAGCTGATCGAGGAGCCGGTCCTGCGCCTCGCGGTCGAGCAGCTGTCGGCCGACGAGAGCCTGCACGGCCGCTTCGGATGGCTGTATCTCGGCCAGGTGTGGCCGTCGCTGACCGACGACGAGCGCGAGGCGTTCGTGCGCTATCTCCCGGTCGCGTTCGCGTTCTTCGAGCGCGATCTCCTCTCGAGCGTCCCCGAGATCGCGTACGAGGGGCGCGAGGTGGGGGACGCGCTGTGGTCGCTCGGGGTGCGCGACGCGGCGTCCACGCGCGAGCTGATGTACGCGACCATCGAGGAGGTGATCGCGCCGCGGCTCGAGGAGCTGGGTGTGCCTGCGCGCGCCGCGTGGGAGGAGCGCGCTCAGGGCGCCGGCGTCGGGTGACAGACGAAGTCGCTCGCTGCGCCCTCGATCGAGCGGATGACGAGGCGATTGTTCGGTGAGCCCGGCTCCCAGCTCGGATCGCTCGGACCCGGTCGCTCCTCTCCCCACCCGCACGGCGCGAGCTGAGCGGCGGGGACCCCGCGCTCGACGAGGAGCGCCCGCACGTGATCGGCCACCGCCTGGGACTGACGCAGGTTGAACGAGCTCATGCGGACCGTGTCGGTGTGGACCTGGAGCTCGAACGACTGATCCGGACACGCGCGGAGGCGCTCGGCGATCGCGTCCATCAGGCGCAGCTCGGTCTGCGACACACGCCCCTGATAGACGTCGAAGACGAGGGGCACGCTGACGAGCAATCGGGCGCAGTCCGCGGTGGTGGACGCGCGCGACGCGCCGGGGATGGCGGCCGCCGGACGAGGTAGGGCGAGCGAGACCGTCGACGCGGCGAACAGAGCGAGCATCGTGGAGACGCGACGTGTCATGGAACCTCCCAGCGAGGGTCTAGACCCTCGCGACGGAGATCGCGACGGGTTGATCGACGCTCTCGAACCCGATCTCGACCCTCGTCGCTCCTCGACGATACTCCGGCATCGCCTCGTCCCGCCGAAGGCCAATCTCGCGCCCGATCATCGACGCTGAACCCATCGCGATCTCCGTCGCGAGGGTCTAGGACTTCCGACGCTCGACGATCTTGGCATGCGTCATCAACGCGCAACTACCGCGCGGAGCACGAGGATAGACGACGCGGCGCGAGCGGCGCACCGAGACGCTTTCGGGTAGCCTCCGCTCATGGTCTTCGCGGTCATCGGGCGCCGCGCCCGCACCGAGGCGATGGACGACGGGCTGACGCTCGAGCGCACGTGCCCGGCGTGCGGGGAGCTCGCGCGCTTCGAAGAGCGACGGCCCGCGCCGAGCCTCCGCGTGTTCGACGTGTTCGACTATCGTACGCAACGTGTGCTGTCGTGCGATCGGTGCGGCGTCCTCGTCGCGACCGACGAGCATGGCCCGCCCGAGCGCGACGGAGCGGAGGGCTGGCGCGTGGCGATCGATCGCGCCGCGACCCAGCTCGGCGCGGCGGCCAAGACGGCGTCGAAGGGCATCGGCCCCGCGTTCGAGGAGGCCAAGCACGCGCTCGAGCGCGCGATCGAGGGCTCGACCGAGACGCGCGAGAAGATCGGCGAGAACGCGCGCACCGTGTTCGGCGACGCGGCGGAGACGCTCTCGCCGCTCGCGGAGAAGGCGGGCCAGGGGCTGCGCGATGCGTGGAGCGCGCTCGGCGAGGGGCTCCGCTCGCTCGGCGAGGACGGGGGCGAGGAGCGGGACGAGGACGACGAGCCCGAGTCGGCGCGCGAGAGCGACCCCGAGAAGGCGGAGCTCCTGCGGCGCTTCGAGGAGCTCGAGCGCAAACGAGGCCCCAAACCGGGATGACGGCGACGTCCGGTCGAATCGAATTAATCAGTCCCCGGAGCTGGCGGGACACACTCTCGATGAAGCAGCTTCGACGCCTTGGATCCGCCCCCTCGATCGCCCTCGCCGCCCTCCTCCTCCCCGCGCTCGGCGGGTGCAGCAGCGGCCCCGCCTTGCCCGACCTCCCCGAGTGTCCGGGGCCCATGTGCACCTGCGACAACCCGGACCAGTGCACCTGCGCGCCCGGCTCGATGTGCGCGCTGCGGTGCGCCGACGGATGCAACTTCAATTGCCGTGAGGACGGCACGTGCGCATCCGCGGCGGGGAACGGAGCGGTCCTCGAGTGCGTGGAGGACACCACGTGCACGCTCTACGCGGGCGACGACAGCACCGTGACGTGTACGGCCGCCGAGTGCACGATCGAGGTCGGGGGCGGCTCGACGGTGACGTGCCGGGATCGCGGCACGTGCGACGTGACGTGCACCGGTGCGTGCACGGTGAGCTGCGAAGGCGCCACGACGTGCACGTTCCGTTGCGGAGCGGACGGTGCGCCGATGGACGGCTCCGGCAGCTGCGGCTGAGCGCTTCGCGTTCCGGTCGACGGTCGACGGTCGACGGTCGACGGTGGACGGTGGACGGTGGACGGTGGACGGTGGACGGGCGACGGGCGACGGGCGACGGGTTTCGGGCGCGACGATCGAAAATCGCTCGCGAGTGCCTTCTCAGAAGCCCTGATGCCAGCCGACCGCGAGCTCGATGAGGAACGCGTCGATCTGGCGACCCACTAGACCGTCGGCGTTCAGCAGGATGTCCACGGCGGGGATCGGCCGGACGAGGACGCGTCCGCCGAAGAGGTGCTCGACGAACGGGTCGATGTCCGCGACGTACTGACTCAGCGCCGGGCGATAGCGCAGCGACACGTCGAGCATGTTCGGGATCAGCTCGAGGCCGAGCGTGGTGCGCAGCGCGAGCGTCTCGAGGAAGTAGCCGGTCGAGGCCATCGCCGACGCGTCGATGTAGCCCATGCCGAGGATGCGCACGGCTCGGAACGCGAGGAACGCGCCCGCCTGATCGAACTGGCCGTGCACGCCGGTGAGGATCATCGTCGCGCCCGCGGTGAGCGCGACGTCGTCGACCTCGATCCCGACATCCGCGTTGCCCATCGTGCGCGTGTCGAGGAACCCGAGGCAGCGATCCTCGGGCCCCGTCGGGTTCGGTACCGGCGTGCAGAGGAACGAGCTCGGGTACGACGCGGCGAGCCACTTGCTGCGCTCGGGCATGCGCATCGAGCCGCGCAGGCCGACGCGGAACCAGTCGAAGCGCAGCGTCGTGTCGAGTGAGGCCGCGGTGAGCACCACCTCGTCGAGGCCCCACGGGTTGTCCGTGTCGAACGCGCTCAGCTCGGCGTAGCCGCCGATGTGTGACTGCCCAGGGTAGAGGTGGAACGCGGCGCTCAAGCGTCGCTCGTCGATCTCGCCGTTGAACACCGAGCCATGGCCGACGAGGCTGATCATGGGGCGCAGCTCCGACTCGAAGTCGCGGAACGTCGCCTCGAGTCCGAAGCGGCCCACGTCGAACGCGGGGAGGCCGGACTGCGGATCGGGGACGAAGCCGCCGAAGCCGGCGATCGTGATCCCCGCAAACTGCGGTGACTGCACGCGGATGCCGTCGAGCTGCCCCAGCGTCGACGCCGCGTAGCGGAGGCGCCCGAGCGACGCGTAGAAGTCCTCTTGGTTGCCGTATGCGATCTGGAGCTCGCGCACGCGCAGGTACGGCCGCGACTGTGAGCCCGGACCGCCCTGCAACGAGTCGCCGAGCCACAGCTGCACGCTCGCGTCGGCGTCCAAGGTGAGCGGCAGATCGGTCCATGGCTGGGCGTGCACCCGGACGCGCAGCTCCGCGCGGCCGATCGCGTCGTCCGACCCGCGGGTCGGGATGAACGCGTAGCCGCGCGTCGAGACGTCGAGCACGAGCTGGCGCGCCGTCTGGAGCGCGCCGCCGAGAGGGACCGGTTCGGGGCTCTGGCTCGCCGCGGGGCGCGTCGCGTCGGTCCACGCGCCCTCGAACTCCGACAACGGGGTTGGCTCTTCGAGACGCTCCGGACCCCCGTCGGCGCTCGCCGGGCGCACCCGCGCGTTGCCTCGCGCGCCGACCTCCACCGGGTGGTCGGCGGTGTCGATCCGCGCGTGGGAGGCGGTGATCCCCACCACGCGATACGTGCGCCGATCGATGTCGACCTCGGCGCCCACGTGCAGGCCGCCCGTCGAGCCGGGGCTCACGTACGCGCCGCCCGCCGCGACGTCGGTGACCGTCACCGCGATCGCGTGCTGGTCGGTCCGGCGACGTCGACCACGACGGCGCTGCGCGGACACGTCCGCGGCCGAGACGAGGACGAGCAGCACCGCGACGAGGCTCGCGACGATCGCGCGCAGCGTGTGGCTCATCGCGCCGCTCCCCCCGGGTGGCACCCGAGGCAGCCGCGACCGTCGGGATCGACGCGGAACCGCGGGTGGTTCTGGACGAGGCGCGCGGTGCTGTGCTCGTGACAGCCGCCGCAGCGGACCGCCGAGGGGACCGACGGGCTCTCGTGGCAGCTCGCGCACGGCGCGCCGCGATGTGGTCCGCTCCGGATCGGGAAGCGGATGTCGTGGTTGTCGGGCGCGCGCTCGCTGAGGCCCATCGCGCCGCCGCCGAACATCGAGGTGTCGACGATCGCGGGGCTCCACGAGGTGGTGCGATGACACCCCTCGCACTGTCGCGAGAACGGGGCTTCCCCCGTGCGGCCGTCGTGCACCGGGTGGACGTCGTCACGGTGGTACTCCTGCTCGTGGCAGCTGATGCAGGTGCTCGGCACCGCGGAGTAGGAGCGGTCACCGGTGCGACGATGACAGTCGGTGCACGCCGCGATCGCGTGCATGCCGCTGAGCGGGAAGCGGGTGAGGCGATGGATCTCGAGCGGCCGCGTGTCGGTCCACGCGTTCGCGTTGTGGCAACGCGTGCAGTCGTTGCCGAGCCGTCCTTGGTGCGAGTCCTGATGGCAGCTCACGCAGTCGCGCCGCATCTGGCGCTGCGCGCGGTGACAGTCGGTGCACCCGGACTCGAGGTGGCGACCGTCGAGCGGGAACCCGGTGCGCGAGTGGTCGAAGCCGCCGTTGCCCGACGAGCCGCCCGGCATCGACCAGCCCTCCGGCGTGTGACACGCGCTGCACGGGATGTCGTCGGTGATCGACGGATGGGCGCGCGCGGTCGCCTGCGGCGTGGGCGCGGTCGGCGCGCTCGATCCGCCGCGACGACGGCGTGGGCGCGTGGGCGCCTCGCTCTCGGAGGAGGCCGCGTCGCCGCGCGACGCGCCTCGTTCGCCCTCGGGCGGCTCCTCCTGCGCGAGCGCGCCCCCGACCAACGCGAGCCCGAGCCCGAGCGCGATGCTCACCCCCCGCAACCAATGTTGCATGTTCATCGGGACGCTCCCGCGTGGGGGTCCGCATGGCAGTCGCTGCACTCGCGATAGCCGAGGCGGTAGCGCGTGACCTGGTCCTCCGAGCCCTCGAGCGCGACGCTCGGGTGGCACGCCGCGCACTCGGCCGCCGCGTGGCGACCGACGAGCGGGTAGTCGGCGATGTGCTCGTGATCGAAGTGCGCGATCGCGAAGCTCGCGGTGGAGTGGCAGACCGTGCAGGCGCGCTGTGGCGCGCTGAGGCGGAACTGACCGGCGTGCTCGTCCTCGTGACAGCCCTCGCACTCGCGCGGAACGCCGCGGTAGCTCGCACCCTGACCGGTGTGCCGATCCGCTTCGGTCGGCGAGTGGCACGAGCCGCACGCGACGAGCGCATGCGCGCCGTCGAGCGGCCACGTCGAGTGATCGATGTTCGGTCGATCCCAGCCGCGATCCGAGTGACACGCCGCGCAGCCTCCGCGCGCCATCTCGCTCGCGAACTGATCGCCGTGCGGGTTCTCGTGACAATCCGCGCACGCGCGGTCGGCGACGTGCCAGTCGAGGCGCGGTCGCTCGTTCCGGTGACAGCCGCCGCACGCGACGGCCGTGTGGAGACCTTCGAGCGCGAAGCTCGTGTGAGCGTGCGCGTCGACGCCGAACTGGGTCGGCGCAAAACCGCTTTCGTTGTGACACTGAGCGCACTCGCCGCCCTCGCGCGAGGCGAACTCCCCCGAGTGCGGGTCCTGGTGGCAGTCGGCGCAACGACCGAACGTGAGCTGACGCCAGCGCTCCTCGCGCGGCAGCTCCTCGCGGTGACACGCCGAGCACTCCGTCTCCCGGTGCTCACCGACGAGGGGGAACGGCGTTCGCTCGTGCGCGCGCAGGCTCACGCGCTCGGGCAGTCCGGTCCAGCGGATCGAGGCGTGACATCCCTCGCACCGATTGCCGAACGGCGCCTCGTGCACCGCGCGGTGACACGAGACGCAGGCGGAGCCGCGCGAGGGAGACGTGTTGACACCTCGATCGTGGCACGACTCGCACGCGGTGCTCCGGTGGCCGCCGACGAGGCGGAGGCCCGGATGGTTCTCGCGTACCGCGCCGAGCTCACTCCAGGCGCTGACCGTGTGGCATCCAGAGCAGTTGCCGCCGTACTGCCCCGCGTGCGGATCGCGGTGGCACGAGCTGCACTGCGAGAACTGGATCCCCGTCCAGCGCGACGGGGTCCCGTGACAGCCGGCGCAGTCCACGCGCTGGTGAGCGCCCCGCAACGGATAGCGCGTGCGGCTGTGATCGAATTGCTCCATCCGCACCTCGGACCAGCGCGTCTGCGAGTGGCAGCTCGCGCAGTTCGTCCCGAACCGCCTCGAGTGCGGGTCCTCGTGACAGCTCCGACAAGCGTTCGACTGAGAAAGGAACGTGGCGTGCCCTCGCGAGTTGCGGCGGTCGTGGCACCCGCTGCACTGCACGCGTTGGTGCGCGCCCTCGAGGCGCCAACCGGAGAGCGCGTGATCGAAGTTGTCGCGACCGCCGGACGGCCAACGGACGAGCGCGGTCGAGCGCCCGCGGTGCTCGACGTGGCACGAGCCGCAGTCTCGGCCCTGGTACTCGCGACCGTGCAGGCCCGTGCGCGCGCGGATCGTGCGGGCGACGTCCTGATGGCACGTGTTGCAGAGCGAGGCCGACACGCGACGCCCGCTCTCGTGGCAGCGCGCACACCCGGTGTCGCCGTCGAGCTCGTGGTGGTCCGAGCTGAGCGGACCTGGCGACAGGAGCTGCGCCTCGGCCCGGCCGGTGACGAGACCGACGGCGAGGGTGAGCGCTATCGTCGTCGAGATCCTCATCCGTCGCTGAAGATCCATCGGTACCCGTAGAACCACGCGACGCCGATGTGGACGCTGACCGACAGCAACATGGCGACGGCGAGGATGCGGTGGAGGCTCCGCCACGTGCGCAAGAGCGTGGACGCGGCGACGGCGCGGACCTCGCCCGCGCCCAGCGAGGCGGTGCGCTTGAGCCCGCGCTTGATGAGCTGGACCTCTCCGGGCGGGATCGTCTTGTCGAGCTCGCCGGCCAGCGCGCGGACCCGCTTACGGCGCGTGCGCATCTCGGAGAACCAGCGTGGCAACGTGAAGATGGTGCGGATGAGGCCGACGGTGGCGCCGGGATCGGTGACCGGATGCGCGGCCAGGGTCTGTCGAGCACGCAAGCCGAGCTGCGGGACCAGCCCGTCGAGCGCCTCGATCGACTTCTCGAGCTCGGTGGTGTCGACCGACGGCGCGATCGCGTAGAGGTAGCGACCGACGATCCCCGTGAACACGACGACGAAGAGGCTCACCGAGGTCACCACTGCGATCGGGGTGCGCAGCTGGAACGCCGAATGGAACACGATGAGCGCGCTGCCGACGAGCCCCGTCACGACGTGGAGGTCGAGCCAGAAACGCATCGATCCGAGCGGCCACCGCGCGAGCTTGCGGCGCACGAGGTAGAGGAGGTTCGTGAAGATCAGCCCGGTGCCGACGATGCCGTACCCGTGTCCGACGATCTCGCCGGGGCTCAACACGCGGAAGTCCGGGTGATCGAGGCGCGCGTCGAGGTCCAGGATGTAGAACTCGTAGCCGCGCCACAGCAGCGCCCCGCACACCGCGGTCAGCGTGAGAATGAGGAAGAACGCTCCGATGGGCGCGCGGACCTGCCGCGCGGCGCGCTCGACGTCGCTCATGCCTCGCCCCGCTTCTCGACGACCTGGATGCCGAAGCGCTGGAGGAGCTGGCTCGGCGGGGTGCCGCCTATCTGGACGATGAGACCGTCGTTGACGACATCCTCGAGGCGACCGTCGCGACCGCGAAGCCGCACGTGGCCCTCGGTGATCTGCGTGATCTCGGTGCTGAGGTATGGCCGCACGCTGCCCGCGTCGAGCAGCTGGCGGATGCGCTCACGGTTCTCGTTGCGGCACCGCGCGAAGTCGCCGCGGCGGTAGCTGATCGAGACGCTCGCGGCCGTCCCCTCGTCGGCCAGCGCGATCGCGCACTCCACGGCGGAGTTGCCGCCGCCCACCACCATCGTGTGCTTGCCGGCGAACTCGCGCGGCTCGAGCAGCTGATAGGCGACCTTCGACAGCTCCTCGCCGGGTACACCGAGCTTATTCGGCGAGCCGCGACGGCCGAGCGCGAGCACGACGTTGGCAGCCTTCGTCCAGCCGCTCGTCGAGTGCACCTCGAACGTGCCGTCCTCGTTCTGCGCCACCTCGTCGACGAGCTCGCCCGGGCGGAACGGCAGGTGGACCTTCTCGTCGATCGCGTTCCACAACGCGACGAGCTCCTCCTTGCTCATCGTCGAGGTGCGGACCTTGCCGTAGATCGGGAAGTCGAGCGTCCCCGTCATCACGAGCTTCGCGCGCGGGTAGTGGAGGATCGTCCCGCCGAGCACCTCGCGGTCGAGGAGCTGTACGCGCAGCCCCGCCTCCATCAGGCCGAGCGTCGCCGCGATCCCCGAGGGTCCACCTCCGACGACGAGCGCGTCGACGACATCCCCGGCGCCGCGCCGCGCTCCCCCGGAGATGCGCGCGGAGGCGGCGCGACCGTGCGCGATCGCGTTCCGGATCAGCCCCATCCCGCTCGCCTCGCCGATCACGAACAGGCCCGGGACGTTCGTCTCGTAGTGCTCGTCCGTCTTCGGCAGCGCGACCGCGATGTTCTTGCTGCCGTAGACGAGCTGGATCGCCTCGACGGGGCAGGCGTCCATGCAGAGGCCGTGGCCGACGCAGGCGAGCGGGTTCGCGAGCACGCCGCGGCCCTTCACGATCGCCAAGACGCCTTTCTCTGGACACGCAGCGACGCAGGCGCCGGACCCGATGCAGCGATCGGGGTCGATCTTGGGGTGGCGGCCGCCCGCGACGACCTCGCCCATGCCCTCGAGATCGCGGAGCTGTGCGCGCGCGGCGCTCTCCTTGGAGGACTCGAGGCGGCGCACCGTCGCCACGGCGAGCGCGGCGAGCGCGAGGATGGCGATGGTGATGGCGACGTAGGCGATCATCGTTCAGGGCCGAGGCGCAGGGCGGGGGCGTCGAGGTGGCTCAGGTGGCTCATCGTCGGTCCAGGTTCGGCGTGGGCGCGCTTCGCGCGTCCGTGCGGCCGCGGGCAGGATCTCGCCGCGAGCTGCGCGGCCAGGTCGATCCACGGATCGCCAGGTTGAAGGTAGTAAGGTTAGTTGCGACCGTCGGGATGACAGTCGAGACAGAAGCTCGGGGCGGCGTCGCCCGCGGGGTACCCACGCACCTCCCGGTGCTTACCGTCCATGCGGGCGCGCGTGTGCTCGCCCTCGTGACAGCCCACGCAGTCGCAGTTCATGCCCATCGTCGACGGGCCGAGCGAGGCGTTGTGACATTGCGTGCACTCGTACCCGCCGTGCGACCCTCCGGAAATTCGGAAGCGGTCATTCGGATGGGCGCCCTCGAGGGCGGGGGTCCATGCGGTCGTGGTATGGCAGTCCATGCAAGTTGTCGGGAAGGTCTGATGACTTGGATAGGGGCTCATGTCGTAGTCAGCGCGGTGGCAGCCCACGCAGTCGGTGGGCAAGCCCATGTACCGAGGCGGCTCGCCGGTATGGCAGGTCGCGCAGGAGATCAGGGCGTGCGCCCCGTCGAGGGTGAACGAGTGGACGAACGTGGACGGACGCCAGCCCGCGTCGGTGTGGCAGCTCGCGCAGTCGGTCGGGTAGCCGGCGTGCGGCGGCATCATCGCCGCGTCGTACTCGGGGCGATGGCACCCCTCGCATTGGGAGGGGGTCTGGTCCGGTCCGAACCCTACCGCATGGCACTCGGTGCACGAAAGCTCGGCGTGACGGTTGGCGAGCACGAACCACTCGTGGTTGATCGGCGTGGCCGGGATCCACGCGTCCTCGGAGTGGCAATCGCGGCACCGCGTCGTGAACAGGCCGGGATGCGGCGGCGCGCTCGTCGCGTCGTACTCGGGCTGGTGGCAGACCACGCAGTCGCTGTCGGTGGCGATCTCCATGCGGTTCGCGTCTCCGTGTCCTCGGCAGGAGCTCAAGATGGGGCTCGCCGCGATGGCGACCGCGGCCATGACGAGACCGCTCCCTCGAACGACGAGAGCCCGCATGGGCTCTGAGTCACACCGGTGGCGCGATTCGATCAATGTTTCCCGACCGCCCGACGAATTGGCGGAAACGGCAATGATCCCAAGATGATCCGTGGCGGCTCAGCAGTGGGGGTAGGCCACGCAGATCAGATCGGCGGGGTGGCCGGGGTAAGAGCAGCAGGTCCCGGCGCCGCACGTCGCGCAGCTCGACGTCGGCGTGAACTGTCGGCACTCGCCGTCGACGCACACCGCGTGCGACTCGCACGGACGGCCGCACTCCCCGCAGTGCAGCGGGTGATCGGAGAGCTCGAAGCAGCCGGTCCCGCAGAGCGACGTGCCGGTGGGGCAGGAGCTCACGCACGTGCCGTCCGCGCAGAGGCTGGGGCAGCTCAAATCAGCGGCGCCGCAGTGCGACGCCGTGGCGTCGGGATCCACGCAGCGTCCCCCGCGCAGCTGGAGCGGGTCGCGGCATACGCACGCGCCGGCGACGCAGTACTCGTCGTCCTCGCACTCGCGACGCGCCACGCCGCATTGCTCGGGGTCGCGGTCCGACAACGAGCCACCATCGAACGAGCCACCATCGAGGCGCCCGGCGTCCGACGGACCGGCGTCGCCCGACGCCGCCGCGTCCATCGCCCCGTCGAACAGCTCGACCTGCACCGACGCGCAGCCTGTCGCGTACAGCAAGGTGAGTAGACACACCGCGGAGGGGCGAGCACGCATGATCAGGCTGGGGCCGCGCCGGCCCCGCTGCGGTTATGGCACATCGCCGAGCGCGCGCGCGGCGGCGAGGCCCTGGGGCGAGGACGGGAACGCGGTGCGCAACCTCGTGAGCGCGGCGCGACGCTGGGTCGAGCGACCGAGGCGCTCGAGCGCCTCCGCTTCGATCCACAGGGCCTCGGCGCTGAGCGGGCTCGACGCAAAGCGACGTCCCTGCTCGCGCGTCGCCGCGAGCGCGCGTTCCGGCGCGCCCCCGCGGAGCTCGAGACGCGCCAGGCGCACCCACGCGGCGGCGGCGCGAGGACCGTGTCCCCGACCGACGCGCGCGAACAGCCCGCGCGCGCGATCGCGATCCCCGTCGCGCCACAGCTGCTCCGCCTCCGCGAGCTGCTCGCTCGACACGTCGCGCGGTTCCCGATGGCGACTGCGCGGACGATCCGAGCCCGCGAGCCGCGGCGACGCCAGCTCGCCCGCTTCGTTCTCGCCCATCGCGCCGCTCCCTCCCGGCGCTTCGACCGCGCTGGCCTCGACCGCGCTGGCCTCGACGGCGCTGGCCTCGACCGCGCTGGCCACGACCTGACCGCGTTGCCATCGCTCACCGGCGCGCAGATGCAGCTCGCGCGCCTCGGGAGCCCGCACCACGACGTGGCCTTCCTCGACCGAGACCTCTTGGTGGGCGCCGTCCCGAAGCACGGTGAACCGCGTGCCCCACACCTCGACCGACGTCTCACCCGCCCACACGATGAGCGAGCCGCCACCGAGGTCGTCGGCCTCGACCCGCACGCGCCCTTCACCGAGCACGAGCTCGGTCAGGCACCCCGTGTCGGCGCGCACGAACAGGTTGCCCTCCACCTCGGCGCGACCGCGTACCCCGAGATCGAGGCGCCCATCGCGAACCACCCCGCTCGCCGGTGGCAGCGACGTGCACGCACGATCCGGAGTCGGCGCTCCCCCCGAGGCGAGCCTCGCCGCGCTCCCCGAAACGCCGAGCCACTGGACCACCGCGAGCAACGCCGCCGCTGCCGCCGACACCGCGAACACGCCCCACGCGACGCGTCGACCCATCGTGACGCGCAACGCGCGCGGTGCGCGTGGGTCGAGCGCGACCTCCTCGACCGCGGTCGCATCGCGCGCCGCCGCATCGCGCGCCGTCGCATCGCGAGCCGTCGCGGCGCGTGCGGGCGCCTCGACCGCCGTCGCATCGCGCGCCATGGCCTCGACCGCAGTCGCGTCGAGCTCGGCGAGGTCGAGCTCCCGGCCGACACGAGGATCGCTCGACTCGAAGTCGAAGCCCCGGACGCGGAAGTCGGCCGCGTCGAGGTCGGCTGCCTCGAGGTCGGCCGCCTCGGAGTCGCCTGCATCGAAGTCGCCTGCATCGAACTCGCCTGCATCGAACTCGCCTGCATCGAACTCGCCTGCATCGAACTCGGCAGCGTCCAGCTCGAGATCGACCGAGTCGAGCTCGTCCGTTTCATCCGCGCGCGAGCGCGCCACGATCGAGGGACCGACGCGCTCGATGTGCGCGAGGATGCGCGTGCGCGCGGCGCGGCCGAGCGAGGGAGAGCCTTCATCCGCGAGGTCCGCGAGGTCGCGCCGGATCACGTCGGGGTCGATCCCCTCACCGACGAGCGATGGACCGATCGTCTCGACCCGATTCAGCACGCGGCGCCGCGCCGCGTCGTCGAGTCGGCCAGGCTCATCGGCCGCGTCCGCGATCGCGGCGAACGCCGCGCGCAGCTCGTCCTCTTCGCGGCTCACGGCGCCCTCCCGAGCAGCGCACGCACCACTTGGTCGTGCATCAGCTCCTGGCGCGCGTGGAAGATCCGCGAGCGCACCGTGTGCACTTTCGCGTCCGTGAGAGCGGCGATCTCTTCGGGCGTACGCTCGTCGAGCGCCCAGAGGGAGAACGCGATCCGCTTGGCAGGAGTCAGCCGGTCGAGGCGCTGGTGGAGCAAGGCGAGACGTTGCGCTGCACTCGAGACCTGCTCGGGGTCGGGCTCGAGCGACTCGTGCTCGAGGAGCTCCGCGCGGCGCGCGTCATAGGCGCTCGGCCGCAAGGCGCGGCGCGCGACCCGAACGGTGATCCCGCCGACGAACGTCGAGAACCTGCTTCGCCCTTGGAAGCCGGCGATCGAACGACACATCTCGAGCAGGACGTTTTGCACCAGATCCTCGAAGTCCCCGCGGGGACCCAGGATGCGACCCAGCAAACGCTCGATCCGCGGGATCTCCCGCTCGGCGATCTCTCGAAGCGCCGCGCCGTCGCCACGCTGCGCGCGCGCGATCAGCTCCTCTTCGCTGCCGACGAGGTGGAGCGAGCCGCCTCGAACGTCGCGCCTGCCTCCCACATCCGTGTGTCGCGCCACCTCGGGCGACCGATTAACGTCCGTGTGGGTCGACGGCGGTTCGTTCACTCGAACCGCCAGTCTACTCCGATCCGCGCGCCCAGCCTGACGGGGGGCTCGCGCGTCACGAGGGCGCCGTCGGCGGTGAGCTCGACCGGCGGAAGCAGGAGATCCGCGCCGCCCGAGAGCCACAGCTCGAAGCCGTCGACCACCGGCTGACGCACCTCGAACGCGAGCCCCGCAAATCCGGACGGACGCAACACCTCCGCGTGGTCACCGCCGCCCTCGCGCTCCCCACGCAGCACGAGAAGCGAGGCTCCTCCGCCGAGGTGCCCGAGCAAGCGGGTGCGTGCATCACCTACTTCCCCGCCGACCGTGAAGCGCGCGCCGAAGTCGTGTCGCCCGTACGTCGCTTCGACCCCGCCCTGGCTCGAGCCCCATCCGCCGAGACCCGCGACGAGGATCCCACCGCCCACGAGCCAGCCCGCGCCACCCGCGCGGACGAGGACGTCGAACATCAGCGCGGGCTGCACCTGC
Organism: Sandaracinaceae bacterium; assembly: GCA_050186575.1. Classification (GTDB taxonomy): domain Bacteria; phylum Myxococcota_A; class Polyangia; order Polyangiales; family Sandaracinaceae; genus JAUHXR01. Next base: position 201,360 of record JBFWYI010000002.1, read on the forward strand.
CAGGGTCCTTCCGATGTAGGCGACAGCCACGCATCGAGGCCGAGACCGACGGTCACGCTCACGGAACCGGCCGGTGGGGGCGACTGCGCATCTCCGGTCCCCGCGGGCTCGGATCCGCTGGCGTCCGCCGGATCGTCGGTGCCGTCAGCCGCGCGGCGCTCGGGATCGGCGACCGCATCCGGCGGAGCGTCGGATCGCGGATCGACCGATGCATCGACGCGATCCGAGCTCGCGCGCACCGCCTCGAGCCGCCCGCCCGTCGCACTCACCACGCGCAGGCCGGACGCGCGCGGGTCTCGCTCGGTCCGCGCGATCTCCACCAGCTCACCCGCCATCACGGCGAGCGCGTACGCATCCTGGCCGACCTCTCCCTCGAGCGGGCGCACCAACATGACGTCGTCGCGCCGGCGCCACACCGCGAGCCGCGGCGAGTCGGTGTCGATCAGCAAGAGGAGCTGCACGTCGTCGGGGAGCGCGTCGGGGGCGGAGTCGAAGCGGCGCGAATCCGGGACCGGCAGGATCCGGTAGAGCTCCACACCGGCGGGGCTCGCGCCGGCCCCGCTCACCACCACGGCGAGGTCGTCGGGCTGCGCGCGCACGATCGCGGGCGCCATCGACGCGACCGCGACGATGACGAAGAGCGCACCCGGCGTGCCGGCTCGCATCGCGCTACTCCGAGATCGACACGAGGGTGTGGGGGGCGAGGACGACGCTGCGCCGCCCATCCACGTCGAGGGTCACACGGACCGTCGCTTCGGCGAGTCGGATCGGCCGGAACGTGACGAGCAAGACGTCATGCTCACCGCGAGCGACCCGCACGGTGGGCGCCGTGCGGTGCACGGGCTCGGTCCGCGCCATCTCGGACCGCCGCATGACCTGCACGTCCTCGGCGGCTTGCCAGGGACCCGCCGGATCGACGGCGACCTCGACCGCGACCACCCGCAGCGTCGCGCGCGTTCGAGCGCGGTACTCGATCTCGGCGCGGTGCACGGATTCGCAGGGAGCCTCGGAGCTGCTCCAGCACTCGGTGGGGTGTGCCTCGAACCTCACCGTGGAGCGCTGCGCCGACGCGGACGTCGCGGTGAGGAGCGCGAGCCCCAGCCCCATCGACCCGCGCGCCACGCGACCCCAGCCCACGCCTCACAGATAGCACGGCGCTGCGATCACCGGCACCGCTCCGAGTCGCTCCGAGTCGAGGCGGCGGGCTCAGCGCAGCGCGATGCCGAGCCCCAGCGAGGCGCTCGGCCGGAGCTCCGACAACGCGTCGCTCGCGACGTAGGCGAACGCGATCCTCGCGCGCCAGCTGAAGCCGATCGGCGATCCGTCCGGGATGTGCGTGCCGTACAGCGCCAGGTCGGCGCTCAGACCGAAGAGCGGACCTGCCGAGCGAAGGATCTGGTCGGGCGTCTGCACGCCTCCGATCCGGACGGCGGCGTCGAGCTCGATGAAGAGGACCTCACTCAACAGCTCGAGCTGCCCGCGCGCGCCGAGCGCGACCAGGTGGTACCGCGCAGATGGGAAGGGAGCTTGCGGGTCGAGGAGCCACGCCTCGTACGTATATCCGAGGGTCGGCCCGAGCGAGAGCGCGTCGGCGAGCGCGAAGCGCCACGCCGCGTCGAGCCCGAACCGATAGAACTCCGTCCGCAGCCTCCGTCCGCTCGCCACGCCGAACGAGGCGAGCCCGACCGCGACGTCGCCGAACGCGTCGAGCTCGATGCCGCGAAGGAGAGGGTCGCGCGCATCGGCGAGCGGACGCACGCGCACGTGCGCGCCGAGCCGCGGGTGGACGTCGGACGCGTAGGTGCGCTGAGCGAAGGGGAGCAACGTCACGTGCGAGTCACGGATCGCCGCGTCGGCGGTGAGCCATCCGAGCAGCCACGGCGCGGGACGCCGCTCCTCGTCGCTCGCGGGCGGGGGCTCGACCGGCAGAGCGGCGACGGGCGCGCTCGGGATGGGGGTCGGCGTGGGGGTCGGCGCCGCAGCGAGCGGACGCGGCGTCGTGTGGAGGCGCCGCACGAGCTCCGCGAGCTCACGCGAGAGTCGGTCTCGCGATCGGGCGTCGCGGGTCCATGGGACGTCCGCGCTGACGGATTCACCGCCGGTGCACCAACGCAGCACGACGAACACGCCGCTCGTCGTCACTTCTCCTTGCGCGACCCAGTCGATCCCGAGGTCGGCGCACAGCTCGCGCACGCCTCCCTGGACGGTTCCCGCCACGCCGCGCATGCGCGCCGCCGACGTCGCATCGACGAGGCGCGCGCGTCCGCTGAGCGCGCGCTCGACCTCGCGCTGCACGTTCGCCGCGTCCGGCCCCGTCATGGGGATGACCGCGGCGCGGTCCGCCTGCGCGGAGACCCCCAGCGGAGCGAGCGCGAGCGTGAGGGCGAGGATGCCGGCGGCGAGGGACGCTCGGCGACGCCGGACGACGAACCCGAGCAGCACGAAGAACGCAAACCATGCTGCGCCCTCGCTGTAGCGCGCCGGCGCGGTCGTGCACGCCACGGCCCCGCGGGTGATCGGTCCGTACGCCTCGCAGATCGCGGCGCGGTCGTCGATCTCGAGCGAGCGCTTGTTGACGTCGTCCGGCGAGGCCGAGCACGCCATCGTCGCATCCTGATCCTCGGTGGGCTGGTTGTGCGCGATGCCGAGGAAGTGACCCGCCTCGTGGACCACCACGTTCTCGAGGTCGTACCCCACCCCGCCGCACCCCGCGTCGTCGCACACCCGCGGCGCGCGCCCCATCCCGACCTGCCGCGAGCCGTGGTCGAGGTTCAGGTCCATCCGCGCGTCCACGATGCGCCCCGTGGAGCGAGAGAACCGTACGAACGTGAGACCGAATGCGTTCTCGCTGAAGCCCTCGTCCTCCCACTCCGCCGCATCGAGGAAGCGGACGCGGTTGTCGGGGAGCGGGCCACCGAGGTCGGCGGCGAGCGCGACGTCCGCGCGAAGCCGCAACGGCTCTTGCGCGACGCACTCGACCATTGACCACCGATCGAAGCTGGCGCCGATCAGCGCGGCCGCGCTCCTCGTATCGATCGACGAGAGGGCGCCGGGCTCGAGGGCGACGGGGATCGTGCGGAGCTCCCAAAAGAGCGGGAGGCCTTCCTCGACGCAGGGGTCGCCGCACACCGCCATGCGGAGGCTCGTGGTCGTGCGGCAGTATGCGTGGGCGCGGTTGCCGACCAGCGCGAGCATCACCGCGCATCCCAGCGCGGCTGCGGTGCACCTCGTCACCGGCGTCCTCGCCTCGTCGCCGCGGCGAGGCGTGACACGAGCTCGGCCAGCGCGGCCGGCGCGTCCGTCGCGTCGGCGATCGCCTCGACGACGGCGCTGCCGACCACGATTCCGTCGGCGCGATCCGCGAGCGTCGCGACGTCGGCGGGCGTGCGCACCCCGAACCCGACCGCGACGGGACGCGACGTCAGCGCACGGACCTTCGCCGCACGCTCAGCCGCCTCCTCGAGCGCGGCGCTCTTCGCACCGGTGACGCCCGTCATCGAGACGCAGTAGACGAACGATCCCGCCGCGCGCCCGATCGCGGTGGCGCGCTCGTCGCTCGTGTTCGGCGCGACGAGAGGGACGAAGTCCAGCCCGTGCTCGCTCAGCGCAGCGCGAAGCGGGTCGGCGTGCTCGATGGGGAGGTCGACCACCAACATGCCGTCCACCCCGACGCGCGCCGCCTCGCGCACCATCCTCGCCTCGCCGTACGCGACGATCGGGTTGTAATAGCCGAACAGCACGATCGGGACGTCGGTGGACGCGCGCGCGAGCTCCACCGCACGCAGCGCCCCGGCGAGCGACGCGCCGCGGGCGAGCGCGCGCTCGCTCGCGCGTTGGATGGTCGGCCCGTCGGCGACCGGATCGCTGAACGGGACGCCGAGCTCGATCACGTCGGCGCCCGCCTCCGCCGCGCGCGCGATCAGCAGAGGAGCGAGCTCGAGGCTCGGATCCCCGGCGCAGAGGTAGATCACGAGGGCCGCGCGGTCCTGCGCGCGCGCTCGTTCGAACGCGTCGGCGAGACGACTCATCCGTCGCTCCGCGCCATCACCGTCGCGAGGTCCTTGTCGCCGCGTCCCGAGCAAGCCACGATGACGCGGGCCCCGGGCCGGAGGCCGTGCGCGAGATCGTCGAGCGCGGCGAACGCGTGCGCCGTCTCGAGCGCCACGAGGATCCCCTCGGTCCGCGCCATGCGGTGGAACGCGGCGAGCGCCGCGCGATCGTCGACCGCCACGTACCGCGCGCGCCCGGTCGAGGCGAGGTGCGCGTGCTCCGGGCCGACGCCCGGGTAGTCCAGCCCCGCGCTGATCGAGTGCGCCTCGATGATCTGTCCGTCCTCGTCCGCGAGCACCTTCGTTCGCATGCCGTGCAGCACGCCCTCGGTGCCCGCGGTGATCGTCGCCGCGTGCCGGCCGCTCGCGATCGACTCGCCGGCCGCCTCCACGCCGATCAGCGCCACGCTCGGGTCGTCGAGGAACGCGGAGAAGAGCCCGATCGCGTTCGAGCCTCCGCCCACGCACGCGACGGCCGCGTCCGGCAGCGCGCCGGCGCGCTCGAGGAGCTGCGCCCTCGCCTCCTCGCCGATCACCGACTGGAAGTCCCGCACGATGGTCGGGTACGGGTGCGGCCCCGCCGCCGAGCCGACGCAGTAGTACGTGTCGGCGACGTTCGTGACCCAGTCGCGCATCGCCTCGTTCATCGCGTCCTTCAGCGTGCGCGAGCCCGACTCGACCGCAATGACCTTTGCTCCGAGCATCTCCATGCGCGCGACGTTCGGCGCTTGGCGCGCCACGTCGGTCGCGCCCATGTACACCTCGCACGGCAATCCGAACAGCGCGCACGCGGTCGCCGTCGCGACGCCGTGCTGCCCGGCGCCCGTCTCCGCGATCACGCGCCGCTTGCCCATGCGCTGCGCGAGGAGCACCTGACCCACCGTGTTGTTCACCTTGTGCGCGCCGGTGTGAGCGAGATCCTCGCGCTTGAGCCACACCTCGAGGCCGAGCTGCGCGCTCAGCCGCTCCGCGCGATAGAGCGGCGTGGGACGACCCACGAAGTCGCGGAGGATCTCGCGGCGGCGCGCCTCGAACGCCTCGTCGGCGCGCGCCTCCGTGTAGGCCTCGGCGAGCTCGTCGAGCGGCGCGATCAGCGTCTCGGCGACGTAGCGCCCGCCGTACCGACCGAACGAACCGGCTCGCTCGCGCATCGGCCAGGTTTAGCCCGCAACGCGCGGAGGGGGAACCTCCCGCGCCGCCGCGACGAACGCGCGGACGCGCCCGTGGTCCTTGACGCCGGGGGCCGACTCGACGCCGCTCGCGACATCGACGCCCATCGGAGCGACCCGCGCGATCGCGTCGGCTACGTTGTCGGGGGCGAGCCCTCCCGCGAGCCAGACCGAACGCGCGCGCGCGAGCTCCGCGGCGAGGTCCCAGTCGCACCGCACGCCGGTCCCGCCCGGGAGCGCTTCGGTCCGCGCGTCGACGAGCAGCTCGTCGCCCGGCCAGACCATCGCTTCCGCGAGCGATGCGCGATCGACGACGTGCAGCGCCTTGAGCGCGCACGGCAAGAGCGCTTGCAGCGCGCCGGGTCTTTCCGCGCCGTGGAGCTGGATCCACGAGACGCCGAGCGCGCGGACGCGTGCGACCTCGTCCACGCTCGCGTCGACCACCACCCCGACCACCCGCACGCGCTCTCCGATCGCCCGTGCGATCTCGGCCGCGACCTCCGGCTCGCAGCGGCGGGGGCTCCGCGGCCAGAAGTTGAGCCCGATCGCGTCGACCCCCTCGTCCGCGCAGCGCTCGGCGTCGGCGAGGCGAGTGACGCCACACACCTTGATCCGAACGTCCACGACCCGAGTCTACAGCTTGAGGAGCTCGCGGACCTTGGCGATCACCTGCGGCGCCTGGATCGGCTTGGTGATGTACGCGTTCGCGCCGAGCGCCATCGCGCGCTGGCGATCCTCGGTCGAGCCCTCGGTCGTGATGATGATGATCGGGACGTCCTTGTGCGTCTCGTCCGAGCGGATGCGTTTGACGAGCTTCAGCCCGTCCATGATCGGCATGTTGATATCGGTGACCACGAGATCGAAGCGAGCTCCTGCGATCTTACGCAGCGCATCGACGCCGTCCTCCGCTTCGGTCACGGAGATTCGCTTGATGCGGGCCAGCGCAAAGACCAAGAGCTGCCGCATCATCGGAGAGTCCTCGACGACGAGACAGGAGTAGTCGGCCATGGTTCTCTCGCTCGCTCCAGTTCCGGGATCGTTAGGAGAAGATCGTTCGGTTGGGGGGACCAGGGGGACTCATGCCGTCGAAGGTCGGAGAAGGTCCTCGATGCCCTCGAGCGCAGCGAGCGCTCCCGGCGTCTTGGAGTACAGGTTCGCCGCCAACAGCGCGGTCGCCGCGTGGGAGCCGAGCAGCTTGAACAGCTCGTCGTCGACCGCCGCCCAGCCGCGCTTCTGCTCGAAGACGCGGGCGATCGCGATCGCGCCGACCGCCTGGTCGCGGACCATCAGCGGGATCACCGCGATCGGGGAGTCGAGGCTCTCCCCGCCGGACGGGTCCTCCTCGATCCGCGCGAGGCCCGTCATCATGACCTCGCCGATCGGGCCTTCGCCCACCACGATCGTCGGAAGCTCGCCGAGCTCGACCCCGTCCGCGCCGATCGCGAACGCGCGCGTGCGGTTCGGCTCCATCAGGTAGATCGCGCAGATCTCGGCGCCGACGAGCTGCTGGAGGAGCTCGATGAGCCGCTGGATCACGCCGCGCGCCGAGAGCGTGCTGAAGAGGTGGTGACTCGCGACGTAGAGGTTCGCGAGATCGTGGAGCTCCTGCTCGATCTGCGTGTTCTTCGTCTCGCTCTCGCGCTGCGTCGCCTCGAGCGCGCTCGAGCGGTTGAGCAGCTCGTTGCGCTCGCGCTCGAGGGTCTCGATCTTGCGGATGAGATCCCGGATCGCATCGTCGCTCGCGATCTGGGCGCGCAGGCGCGCGTTCTGCTGCGCGAGGTCGGCGAGCTTCGTGTGGAGATCCTTGTTCTCTTCGAGCAGGTTCTCGGTGAGCTCCACGCCCTTCTTGAGGAACTGGCGGACGAAGCTCTCGCGCTCACGCGTGAGGTCGACGGGCGCGTCGCTCGCGCGTCGGGTCCGGGCCTCGGCGTCGTCGTCGCTCATGAGCCGGCCGCGATGATACACGTTTGGGGAGATATCGTGAGACTGCGATCGTCCACGTCGAGAACCGAGCCGAGCCGTCAGGACGAGCTGACGAGCGCGGCGATGCGCTGCGAGAGGAGCGCCAGCGGGAGGGAGTGATCGACGGCGCCGGACCGGATGGCGCTCAACGGCATTCCGTCGATGATCGCGTCCTCGGGCGCCTGCGCGTACACGACGCCGCCGCCGTCGCGCACCGATACGATGCCCTCCGCCCCATCGTCGCCCATCCCGGTGAGGATGGCCGCAACCACGCGACGACCCGCCGCCGCCGCCGCGGTGCGGAGCGCGCGGTTGCCCGATGGCACGTAGCGGTCGACCGGGTTCGGGGGGACGACCGCGACGGCGAGCCCGTCGGGGACCCGCCGCACCTCGAGCGACTGCCCACCGGGGCAGACGAGCGCGCGGCCGGCCCGGATCCGATCGCCGTCGACCGCCTCCGTGACGCGCAACCCGCCGAGCCGATCGAGGCGCTCGGCGAACGTACGGGTGAAGCGGACCGGCATGTGCTGGACGATGAGCGCGGCGAGCGGCGCATCCGACCTGAACCAGCTCATCATGTCGACGAGCGCCGAGGGCCCGCCGGTCGAGCTGACGATGACGAGCAGCCGCTTCGGGATGTCCTCGAGGGGGAGCGGCCGCGAGTCGTCGCGCGAGACGGTCCGCAGCAGCGTCGAGACCGTCCCGCGCGGGCTGTGATCGAACCTGGAGGGATGGAGCTGCCGCACCATCTCGATCTTCTCGATCAGCTCGCCCTTGATCGACGTGAGCGCCTCGCCGGGAGCGGGAGACGGCTTGGCCACGAAGTCGAGCGCGCCGAGCTCCAGAGCTCGAAACACGTTTTGCTTGGCAGAGTGGCTCGAGACCACGATCACCGGCGTCGGGCGGCGCGCCATCACGAACCGGAGGAACGCGAACCCGTCCATGCCGGGCATCTCGAGGTCGAGCGTCACGAGGTCGGGCTCGAGCGCGCCGAGCATCTTCAGCGCCTCTTCGCCGTTCGCCGCCTTGCCGACCACGGTGCAGCCGGGGATGCCGGTGATGATCTCCGCGATGAGCTTGCGGTTGAACGCGGAGTCGTCGACGACGAGGACGCGCAGCTCCTTCATCGCGCACCTCGCGCCTCGGTCCCGAGGGGCCGCCGGTACACCATGTCGGTGCGGAGGTGGACGAGCTCGAACGCGGTCGTCGTGTTCAGGAGCGACTCGCTGTGCCCGAGCAAGAGATAGCCCCCCGCGTGCAGTCGCTCGTAGAACGACTGGATCACGCGCTTGCGTGCGCTCTCGTCGAAGTAGATCAGCACGTTGCGGCAGAGCACCACGTCCGCGCGCCCGATGAGCGCAGCCCGGTCGCGATCGAGCAGGTTCAAGTGACCGAAGTGACACATCGCTCGGATGCTCGGCGCGACCTGCCGACCCTCGGGACCATCGACGAAGTAGCGCTCGAAGCGCGGCGGCATCGCGCGGAACGACGACGCACCGTAGGTCGCGCGTCGCGCCACCGCCAGCACGCGGCGCGAGATGTCATTGCCGAACACCCGCACGTCCCAGCCCTCGAAGAGCTTCGACTCCGCGATCAGGATCGCGACGCTGTACGCCTCTTCTCCGGTCGAGCAGCCGGCGCTCCAGACGGTGAGGTTGCGACGCCCCTCGGACTCGAGGCGCGCGCGGAGCTCGGGGAGCAGCTCCTGGCGGAACGCGTTGAGCTGGTAGTCCTCGCGGAAGAAGTACGTCTCGTTCGTGACGAGCAGGTCGACCGCGGTCTCGAGCTCCGAGCGCGCGTTCGGGTGGTAGAGGAGGTAGTGGTAGTACTCGGTGAAGTCGTTCAGCGCGAGCTCGCGCAAGCGATCGCGGAGGCGCCGTTCGAACACATAGCGCGTGTCTCCCGCGAACGACATACCGCAAAACTCGTTGATCAGCTGACCGAGGAGCCTGAACTCGTCGATGCTGAGCTGCGGGCCGGAGTCGAAGAGGATCGACACCTCAGCCCGCCTCGTCCTCGTTCGAGCCCGAGAGCGCGAGCTCGATCGCGGCTTGCACGCCGTCATCCTGCTCGCGGCCCGCGCGCTCGAGCAGCGCGCTCCGCACGTCCGCGCCGCCGAGCTCGCCGAGGAGCGACGCGGCCAGCTTGCGCACGTCCCACGCGGGGTGCTCGAGCGCCAACGCGATCCGCGCACCGCGCCGGGGCGCGCTCGACTGCGCGATCGCGCGGAGCGCCTCCTTCACAAGCTCGACGTCGGGGCTCCCGAGCGCTTCGACCAGGATCTCGTCGAGCGCGTCGTCGCTCATCGCGCGCAGCGCCTCGAGAGCGGCGCGCCCGACGCCGGCTCGCCCTTCCGCGACCACCGCGCGGAGCGCAGGCAGCGACGCGCGATCCCCGACCCGACCGAGCGCGCGCGCCGCCGCCGCCGCGACCGGCTCGGCGGCCGCGTTCATCGCGACGCGCAGCTGCTCGACGCTGCGCGGCACGCCGTGGAGCTGCTCGAGGACCATCACCGCCGCGCTCTGGACGCCGATGTCCTCGTCGGCCAACGCGAAGCCGGCCAGCTCGACCGCGCGCTGTCCACCCAACTTGCGCAGGGCGAGGAGCGCGGCGCGACGCGCCCTCGGGTCGCCGGCGTTGAGGGCCTCCGCCAGCCGGTCGTACGCCGACGCCCCACCGCTCACCGCGACCGCCCCGAGCAACGCGGCGCCGAGCGGACCGTCGAGCCGCACTTCCTCGAGGGCCGCCGCCACCGCCGCGGGCGCGCGCGTCGCGAGCGCCTCCAGCGCGCGGCCCGCGACGGGCCCGACCACCTCCACGCGCTCGGCGAGCTCGACGAGCGGCCGCGCGTCGACCGCCTCCGCGAACACCTCCATCCCGCGGGCGCCGGCCCGCGCGAGGGCCGCGTCGCTCGATCCGAGCGCCCCTCGCAGCGCCGCCCGGAGCGGCTCCCCCTGTGCGGGATCGGCACCTTGCGCGACGAGGTCGGTCGCGATCTCGAGCGCGGCGGCGCGCGCGCGCGGAAGAAGATCATTTGCGACGTGCAGGAACGGGGAGATCGCCGCGGTGCCCCAGGCGCCGATCGCCGCGAGCGCCTCGGGCGGCAACCGGTCGTCGGCGGCGAGCTCCGCCGCGGCCGACGCGACCTCCGGATCGCGCGCGAGCAAGAGCAACCACGTGGAGTCGCGCCGGAGCTCTTCGGCCGTTCCGTCCCCCGCCATCGCGCGCAACGTTCGTTGCGCATCCGCAGAGAGCGCCCCCGCCAACCCGGCGAGGCGCTCGGCGGGAGCCCCGCCGCGCGCGAGGAGCTTGCCGATCGCGCGGATCGCCTCCTGGTTGGTCGAGCTCGACGGATCCTCGAGCGCCTGCACCAACGCGTCGGCGGCCGCCGCGTCGTGGCTGTATCCGAGCAGGCCGAGCACGAGCCGGCGCATCAGCCGATCGCCCAAGAGCGGCTGGAGCGCGCTCACCGGGACGCTCGCTCCGAGGCGCTCGAGCCCCTCCAGGGCGGCGAGCCGCTGCACCGGCTCCGGCGAGCCGAGCCGAGCCCGCAACGCCTCTTCCGCGCGTGGACCACCGATCCGCGCGAGCGCCTCGATCGCGGCCTGCGCGGTGTTCGCGTCCTCATCCGTCGCGAGCTGGGCGAGCCGGTCGACCCCCGCGCCGCCGGCGAACCCGAGCGCGGCGACGAGGAACTTCCGCGCGCCGCTCGGCACGCGGGGCAGCGCGACGAGGAGCGCGTTGGCCGAGCGCGGTCCGAGTCGCTCGAGCACCTCGAGCGCCGCGTTGCGCAGGCCCACGTTCTCGCCCTGGCAGAGCGCATCGACGAGATCGGGCAAGAGGCCCCAGCTCTCCGCCACCTCGGCGGCCACGCGGACCGCTTCCTTGCGCACGCGCCAGTCGCCATCGCCGAGCGCGCGCGTGACGAGCTCCGCGCGCTTCTCTGGGTTGCGCTCCGCGATCTCGGTGACCGCGCGCCGGCGCACCTCCGCGTCGTCGCTCCCGAACCGCTCTAGGAAGTCCTTCACCGAGGCCGCCGTCCCTGCTGCTGCTCGAGCAACGCACCCGCCACGCCGAGGTCGAGCATCTCGGTCACCGCGGCGATGCGCGAGAGGTCGAGCACGAACACCAACTTGCCATCGTACGAATACACCGCGCGGATCCCGCGCGCCGCGTCTCCGACGCCGATGTGGGGCACCGTCCGCTTCTCCTCGTCGGCGGTGCCGAACACGTCCGTGACGGAGTCGATGACCAAGCCCACGAGCCGGCCCGCGTGCGCCGCGATCAGCCACTTGGTGCGGCGCGTCGCGGCCTGCGGCGGCAGCCCGAAGCGACGGCGCATGTCGAGCACGGGGACGACCTCACCGCGATGATCGGCGACCCCGAGCACGGCCGGCGGCGCGTGCGGGATGGGGACGATCTCGAGCGGACGGATGATCTCGCGGACCAACAGGATGTCGATCGCGTAATTGACATTGTCTACCGTGAAGCCGACGAGGTTCTTGCTACGGTCGGCTCGGCGTCGCGCGAGAACGCTCATCCTCACCTCCGCAACAGCGGCTCGGGATCCAACAGCACGAGCAGCTCCTCCGGGTCCGCCCGCTGGCCGGCGCCGGTGCCGGGGCGGCCGATCCCGAGCACATACTCCGAGAGATCGCCCGCCACCACGGCCGCGAGCTCGACTTCGTCTTCTTGGAGGCGGTAGACCTGGAACACTTCGTCGACGAGCAACCCCTGGACCTCGTCCCCGGCGTCGACGAGGAGGATGCGGTTCTGCTTGTGCCAGGGCGTCGCGCTCATCCGGAGGCGCCGCCGCAGATCGATGATCGTCGTGATGCGTCCGCGCACCGACAGGATGCCGAGCACCCAGGGCTTGCTGCGCGGGACCTCGGTGAGCTGCGAGACCTTGAGGATCTCGCGGATCGACGCGAGCGGCAGGGCGAAGCGCTCGCCGCCGAGCGCGAACGCGAGGAACTCTCGGACGTCGTCGCGGCGGCGCTCGCTCCGACCGCGGGCGCGCCGCGTGCCGGTCGCGGGAGTGAGCCCCTCCCGCCTCACCAACGGATCGCTCACGAGCTCGCCCCCTGTCGCTGGAGGCGGCTCTCCGCCGCGCTGAGCTGCTCCTCGAGGATCGACGGCGCATCGATCACCAAGACCACGCGCTGATCACCGAGGTCGGTCGCGCCGGCGATCCCGCGCACGTCGCTCAGGGAGCGACCCAGCGGCTTGATGATGATGTCCTGCTGCCCCTCGAGCCCGTGCACCACGAGCCCGAGTCGCTTCTGACCGAGCGCCGTCACGACCACGTACTCCTTCGTCGGCGCGTCGTCGGCCTTGAGAGCGGTCAGCTCGAAGAGCTGATCGAGCCGGCAGATCGGCACCGTCGCGCCGCGGAGCGTGATCACCTCTCGCCCCTCGAGCCGGCGCACCACGTACTGCTCGAGCAGCAACGCCTCTTGCACCACGGTGAGCGGGATGCAGAACGTCCGCCCGAGCACACGCACCACCAGCGCGCTGATGATCGCGAGCGTGATCGGCAGCGTGATCGTGAACTTCGAACCGACCCCCTGCTCGCTGTGCACGTCGACGACCCCGCCGAGGCGAGAGATGTGCGTCTTGACGACGTCCATCCCGACGCCGCGGCCGCTCAGATCGCTGACCGTCTCGGCCGTCGACACGCCCGGCAGGAAGATGAGCGAGAGCTTCTCCGCGCGGGTCATCTCGAGGCCCGCCTCGGCCGTCACCGCCCCGCGCGCCACCGCGCTCTCGAGGATCGCCTCCTCGTCCATCCCCGCGCCGTCGTCCTCGATCTCGATGACGACGTGGTTGCCCTTCTGGTACGCGCTGAGCGCCAGCGAGCCGGTCTTCGCCTTGCCGCTCGCCTCGCGCAGCTCCGCGCGCTCGATGCCGTGATCGATCGCGTTGCGGATGATGTGGAGCAACGGATCGGCGAGCTCCTCGACGATCAGCTTGTCGACCTCGGTGTCCGCGCCCGACACGAGCAAACGAACTTCTTTCCCGTGCTCGCGCGCGACCTGACGCACCGCGCGGGCGAGCCGATCGAACGTCTGGCCGAGCGGCACCATGCGCACGTCCAGGATCCCGTCCTGGAGATCGTCGAGGTGACGCTCGAACGCGCGGTGGATGCGGTGGAGCTCGGCGGTCAGCGCGCGCAGCTCGAGGTTGCCGCGCACACGCTCGAGCACACGGCCTACCGCGCTCCGGACGATGGAGAGCTCGCCGACCACGTTCATGAGGTGATCGAGCTTTGCGATGTCGACCCGGACCGTCTTCGCGACGGAGCGCACCGACAACGCGTCGGCGTTCATGTCCGGCGATGGCTCGGGCGGAGCGACCGTCTGCGGGTGCTTGGCGGCGTCGCCCGGTCCCGCCACCGGCGGAGGGATCGTGTTCGACGTCCCCCCGCGCGGGACCGGCTCGAGCACGCCGTCGCCGCCCGCGCACAGCACGTCGTTCAGCTCCTCGAACGCGACGCGGCTCGCGAGCAGCACCTCGAGCTCGATGGCGTCTTCGTCGCCGCCGTCCATCGACGGCAGGTACGTGATGATCTCGGCGAGCGGCTTCGCGCGCGCCTTGAGCTCTTCGAGGTCGCTGTCGATGCTCGCGAGCCCGAAGCGCACGCTGAGACGATAGAGCGGAACGCCCTGCTCGATGTTCGTGCGGAGCCGATGCTCCTCGTACTCGGTGAGCACCGAGAGCACGCCGGCGTCGAGCGCGTAGGGGCCGAACCCCGGCGCGGGCGCGGGCTTGGACTCCACCAGGCGCTCGATCGAGGAGCGGAACGCGGCGAGGTTGGGCCGCGGCGCATCCGAGCCGGACGCGAGCAGACGCTGCAGCACCTCGATGCCCTCGAACAGGACGTCGAGCACCTCTTGGCTCAGCGAGACGCGGCCGAGGCGGAGCTGATCGAGCAGGTCCTCGAGCTCGTGCGCGACGTCACCGAGATCCGCGAAGCCGAACATCCCCGCGATGCCCTTGAGCGTGTGCACGCCGCGGAACACGGAGTTGACGAGATCGGGATCGGGTCGGCCTTCCTTCTGGCCGTGATCGAGGACGAGGAGGTCCCGCGACAGCATCTCGATGATCTCTTGCGCCTCGGCGACGAACTCGTCGCGGATGCCGTCCTCGTCCACGCTCATCCGGGCTCTCCGACCGACGGCGCCGCGAGCGAGGTGACCTGCGAGACGAGCTGCTCCGCGGTAAACGGCTTCGCGAGGTACCCGTTCGCGCCGAGGCTGAGCCCCCGCTCGCGATCGCGCGCCGACGCCTCCGAGCTGATGATGAGGAGCGGCGTCTCGCGATGCGCGTCGCTCTGGCGCATGAAGCGGATCAGCTCGAGCCCGTTCACGTCCGGCATGTTGATGTCGACGATCGCGAGATCGAACCGCTCGCGCGGCAGGATGCGGAGCGCCTCGAAGCCGCTCGCCGCCTCGACGACCTGCTGGACGATGTCCCCTTCCTCCAGCGCCGCACGGACGAAGGCCCGCATGGCGCTCGAGTCCTCGACGACCAAGACGCGCGCGATCACGACCGCATCATCCCAGCAAACGGGGCGAGAAGTCGAGTTCAGCGGGTGAACACCCGGCCCGTCACCGCGTCCTCGTGGAGCTCGCCCACCTCGGCGAGCGCCTTGAGGAATCGGAACGTGTAGATCCCGGTCGCGTGCCCGTCGCCCCAACGCAGGGTCAGCGCGTAGTTGCCGACCGGCTCGATCGCATCGAGCGTCAGATCCGCAGCCGGGGCTCCCTCCACCCAGCGCACCGGACCGTGGTGTCCCTGGCAGTGCGCGCACGGGCAGAAGCCGCGCAAGATGACGTGCCGATATCCATCGGTGGTGCCGTCCGCCCAGTCGATCTCGAGGCGGCGCGCGCCGACGGGGGCGCGGAGCTCGACCGGCTCGGGTGCGTCGCTCATCCGCCCGCTCCCGTAGCATGGGCGCGCACCTGCGCGAGCGCGTCGGGCCCGCTGAGCGGCCGCGACAGGTGGTGGGCGAGGAACGGCTCGAGGGCGCGCGCTCCCTCCTCCGCGATCGCGTCGCGATCCTCGTCTGTCACCACCTCGTCCCACGCGCGGGTCCCGGCGCGGAGCAGCGCCTCGCGCACGCCGCCGCGGAGCTTGATCGGCGCGCCTCCGCACGCGCGGCAGACCACCGACCCGCGCGCCGGATCGAACAGCGCGGCCTGCCCCGACGGCACCCCGCGACCGCAGCTCGCGCAGCTCTCGAGGTTCGGCGCGAGACCCACCGAGCCGAGCGCCCGCATGGTGAACGCGATACGCAACGCGTCGTGCTCGTGTGCTTCGGCGAGCTCGAAGAAGCGCACGGCCGACTCCATCAACCGCGGGTCGAGCGGCTCGCGCTCGCCGACGCACTCGCGCAGGAGCTCGAGCCCCGCCGCCGCGACGAACGTGCGGCGCAACGAGGCGAGGATGCCCGGGAACGCGCGGATCACGCGCGCCTCGGCGAGCCGACCGAGGCCGGTGCGCCCGAGCGCCAGCTCCGCATCGAGGAGCGCGTACGGCTCGAGCGCCCCGGCGAACCGGCGCTGGCTCTTCCGCGCGCCGCGCGCCATCAGGCCGACCTTGCCGTGCGCCTCGGTCAACAGCGTGACGATGCGGTCCGACTCGCCGTAGGCGACCGAGCGCAGGAGGATCGCGCGGGTCCGCTCCGTCCGAGCCATCGGACGCGATGATAGGGCCCGGCGCACCGAGGCGCATCCGGGCGACGCGGGGTGGACGTGAGTCGGAACAAAGCCCCGCCGCAGGAATGCGATCGCCGGAATGCGATCGCCGGAATGCGATCGCCTCAGGTCTCGAGGACGTCCCCGATCGTCGCGCGGCTGAGCTCGATCGGGGTGTCCCGCTGTCGCGGGCGAAGCACGATGCTCAGGGCGAGCGTGAACAGGATGAGCAGGATCACCAGGGCGATCGCGATCCCGAACCGACGGCCGCTCTCGGGCGGGGTCAGCGCGGTGATCGGGGCGGGCTGATTCTCCCCGTCGGCAGCCGGCTCGCCGGTCGACGACGCGGCGCGGCTCGCGTAGCGCTCGAGGAGATCTTCGGAGTCGAGGCCGACCGCCCGCGCGTAGGAGCGCAGGAATCCCTTGGCGAACACCTCTCCCGGGAGCTGAGCCAGCTCGTCGTGCTCCAGGTGCTGGAGCATCCGGAGCGGGATGCGGGTCGTCTGCGCCACCTCCTCGAGGGAGATCTGCCGCAGCTCGCGCTCGTGTCGGAGATAGGTCCCGAGTGAGCTCATTCGTGGGTCCTCATGGCCAAACCGGGCACGCCTCCGCCCAGCTCGAGCGGCGACGGTCCTAGCACGTTTTCTCGGGGGCGCGCCCCCTGATCAGAAAACCTCAAGAATTTCGCGGAACTAGATCGAACGGATCACGCTTGAGCCGCGAATCGTTTTTGATCCGCCGCCCCACTTTTCTTCGCTGGGGTCCTCGGCCGAGCCGGGGTCCTCGTCGGGCTCGGGGCCCGTAGAGTCCAAGAGTCGTTGACACGCGCGTCCGTCCTCGTTGTCGGGCGAGAGCTCGACGCAGCGCTCGAGGTCGTGGATCGCCTCGGTGCGATGATCGAGCCGCGCGCGGATCTCGCCGCGCAGGCGCCACCCCGCCTGCATGCGCTGGCAGGTCGGGTCCTCGACGTCGACGGCGCGCGTCACCGCCTCGTCGGCGCGGTCGAGCTGATCCTGCGACAGCCTGACTTGCGCGAGACGGTACCACGCCACGCAGAGCTGCGGCGCCTGTTGCACCGCGCTCGTGAGCACCTCGATCGCGGCCTGACGATCGCCGCACTCGATGTACGCCCAGCCGAGGTTGGCGCGCGCCAGGCCGGGCTCGTGGTTCATCAGATCGCTCGCGGAGGCGCGAAGCACCTCGATCGCGTCCTGACAGCGTTCCATGTGGATGTACATGACGCCGAGGCTGTTGCGCGCATCCGACGGAAGCCCCGCGCGCTGATCGCTGTGCTCCGCCGCGCGGAGCGCCTCGCGGAAGTGGTGCTCGGCGCGCTCGTAGTCCGACCGGTTCAAGAAGAACAGGTTTGCCAACAAGAGGTGCGCTTCCGCGTTGTCGGGATCGAGCTCCACCGCGTCGAGCAGATGCTCGAACGCGCCCGGAACGTCCCCCTCGCCGTACAGCCCGCGGCCGAGGTCGTACTCGCGCTCGGATCGCATCACCGCGTCGTGCGACGGACCGCCCGCGCACCCGAGCACCGCGCACCCGAGGCCGGTGCAGACCAGCGCGGCGCAGACGAGCGCCCGTGCGCCGTGCGCCATGATGTACGCGCTAGACGAAGCCACCGCGCACCTCTTCCTTCATGCCGAGGAGCTCGTAGAGCTGCGTCAGCGCGCCGAGGTCCGGCAGGATGATCTTCTCTTCCTGGATCCGCAGATAGCCGCCATCGCGCAGCTGTTGGATCGCGCGCTTCACGGCGTCGACGTCGAGCCCCACCCGGCTCGAGAGCTCGAGCGGCGAGATCGCGAGGACGTGGCCCTCCGACGTGCGCTCCTGCTGGGAGGCGAGACGCACGAGCGTGTTCACCACGCGCGACGGACGATCGCGGAGCATCGCGTTCTCGAGCTGCTCCTCGGAGTGACGGAGCCGCCGCACGAGCTGCTCCACGAGGCGGAGCGCCACGTCCGGGCTGCTCGACAAGAGGACCCCGAACGTCTTGCGATCGAGCGCCAACGCCGCGCAGTCGGTGAGCGCCACCGCGGACGCCCCGCGCGCGCTGCCTTCGTTGAGCGCGTCCTCGCCGAACAGGTCGCCCGGCCGCAACACGGTGAGGCTCCGGTCCGACGAGCGGATCCGCTTCACGAGTCGGACCCGACCGTCCTGGATCAGATAGCAATGCGTCGCGGGGTCGCCTTCGCCGTAGATCTGCGATCCCGCCTCGAACGTGTGCCCGAACCGCTCGAACAGACGTGAGCGCTCGACGTCGCCTAGCTCGTCCACCGGGCCCGGTGGTACTGCGAAGCCGCCGTCGAAGCAACGCGATCCCCCGCCCGCCGACTGCTACCCTCGTCGGGCCTCACGTGCGCGCCGAGATCGGAGCGATCATCGATCGGAAGTACGAGATCCTGTCCCCCCTGGGATCGGGCGGGATGGGGTCCGTCTACCGCGCGCGGCACGTCCTCACCGAGCAGCTGGTCGCGCTCAAGCTCCTCCGCGTCGGGCCGGGCGACGAGGCGATCGCCCACCGATTCAAGATCGAGGTCAGCGTCGCCGCGAAGGTGAAGCACCCGGGGATCGTCCGCGTGTACGACGCGGGCACCGAGCCGGATGCGGAGCGGTTCTATCTGGCGATGGAGCTGCTCGAGGGGCGGAGCCTGCGCGACGCGATGGACGCGGACGACGCCGAGGTGCACCGCCTCGTCGGCTACCTCGCGGACACCCTCGACGTCATGGCCGCCGCGCACGGCGAGGGCGTCATCCATCGCGACCTCAAGCCCGACAACCTGTTCCTCGAGGACGGGCCCGGCGGTCCGCGCGTGCGGATCCTCGACTTCGGGATCGCGCGCGACCTCGCGGGACCCAGCGTGACCAGCTCGGGGATGGCGCTCGGCACCGCGCTCTACATGGCGCCCGAGCAGGGCACCGGCTCGCGCGAGATCGGTCCCTCCGCCGACACGTGGGCGGTCGGCGTGATGCTCTACGAGATCCTGGCGGGCCGCGTCCCGTTCGACGGACCGAGCGCGCACGCGGTGGTGGTCGACGCGGTGACACGACCGCACACCCCGTTGTCGCTGCTGCGCGCCGATCTCGAGCCCGAGTGGGGAGACCTCGTCGACCGCTGTCTCTCGAAGGATCCGAAGGGGCGTCCCCCGGCGGACGAGCTCGAGAGCGCGCTGCGCGTGCTGCTGGCCCACGGCGAGTCGCTCGACGCGCCGCCGGTGCGCGCGACCGGTCCCGTAATCGGGCTGCGCGCGAGCACGCAGGAGCTCGCGGCGACGGAAGGCGCGCAGGCGGTGGCGGCGCCCCTCCCGAGCGAGGAGGCCAAGCGCCCAGGCTCGCTCGCGCTCGACGAGCGCGACCACGATCTCGCCGGTCACGGCACGCCCGAGGCGCGACGTCCGTGGACGCTGGCCGTCGCGGCCGGGGCGCTGGTGGCCGCGGCGGCGGGCGCGTATGCGCTGTGGTCCGACGGCGCGACGGACGCGGGGATCACCCCCGAGCTACCGCACGAGGTGTTGACGCACCCGGCCGACCTCCAGCCCGAGCCGACGGTGCCGACGCCCGTCGAGCCGAACGTGCGGGCGGAACCGACCGCGCGCCCACCCGAGCCATCGCCGCGCGCGGAGGCGCCGGTGAGCCCGCCCCCCGCCGATCCTCCCGTCCGGCCCGAGCCGCCGCGTCCCGAGCCTCGCCACGAGCCCGAGCGACGATCCGATCCACCCGCCACCGAGGTCGCGGGCGTCGCCCCCGTCCGCGAGACGCCTCCCCCCGAGAGCACGCCGACCGCGCGGATCGAGACCCCGCCCACGGTGGCTCCGACCGAGCCGCCTCGCGAACGCCCGCCGGATCCCGGGCTCGGGCTCTATCAGGGGGCCGACGACTTCGACCGCGACCTCGGGCGCAACCGACGCCGATGATCTCGGGCTTGGGGTATCGTCTCACGCCATGCGGGCGACCCTCGTGCTCCTCTTGCTCGTGCCCGCCGCGGCCGCGGCGCAGCCGCCCACGAGCGCGGCGCGCTACGAGGTCGCCGCACCGGCGGGCGAGGTCGGAGAGGACGACGCGGCGCGCGCGAGGGACGCGTACACGCAGGGCCTGAGCGAGCTCCAAGCCGGCCGGTGGGCCGACGCCGCGCGGCTGTTCGAGGTGGCGTACCGCCTCTCGGGCGTACCGGCCGCGCTGTTCAACCACGCGACCGCCCTTCGATCGCTCGGCCGGCACCGCGATGCGCGCGATGCGTTCGCCCAGCTGCTCCGCGATCATCCCGATCTCGATCCGGAGCGCCGCGCCGAGGCGGAGGCGCGGATGCGCGAGGAGGCGGGCCGCGTCGCGCTCGTGCTCTTGGCGGGGCTCGACGACGTCTCGGACGCCCGCGTGCTGTTCGATGGAGCATCGCAAGCGGTCCTGCGCCATCCCGTCGAGATCGAAGCGGACGCCGGTGAGCACGCGGTCGAGGTCGCGCGCGAGGGCTACGAGCGCTGGCGGCGCGAGGTGTCGCTGACGGATGGACAGCGCGAGTCGTTCGTGGTGGAGCTCGTGCCGATCGACTCCGAGGAGCTCTTCGAGTCTCCGATCTTCTGGACGATCATCGGCGTGGTGCTCGTCGGGGGCGCCATCACCGCGGGCATCCTCATTCAAGATCGCGCACAGCTCCAGCCGCGGGGCGAGTTCGGCCCCCTCGAGGTGCGCCTATGAGGTGCATGCGCGTCGCGGTGAGCAGCCTCGCGATCCTCGCGGTCGGGTGCGCGCAAAACGCGATCCTCGAGCTCACCGCCGACGTACCCGACGCCGCGACGGTCGGTGTGGCGCCCGGTGCGTTCGCCGTGTTGACGTTTCATCAGGAGGCCACGCTGCCTGCATCGTTCCCCGTGGGACCCGAGGAGGCGCTTCCCCTCCCCCCGATCGGCGAAGCCGTCGCGCGCGTCAGCGTGATCGCGAGTCGCGACCTCGCGCTGCCATTGTTCGTCGCGGTGCGGTATTGCAGCAACGAGAGCTGCGGCGGGCTCGGCGACCCCAACCTCGCGAGCGGACCGGCGATCGTCCGCTACGAGCGCGCGTTCTGGCAGGGCGAGTACACGCGGCATCGCCTCGTGCTTCCGACGATGGCCGGCACGACGACCGAGGTGGGCAAGTGCGAGGTCATCGGGTGTACCGAGGGCGACGACCCGGTGAGCGCGTGCGACGGCGCGCTCCATTTCTGCGAGTAGGCGGCGGGGCGCTCAGAGGCAGGACCACCCGATGCGGTGTCCGCTGCTCGTGATGCTGAGTGAGTAGGTCGCCCCGAACCGAGCCGGCGTCCCGCTGAGGGAGTAACCGAGCACTTCCCCGTTGGTCGCGCTGCCGTCGTCACCGGGCGCGGTCACCAGGAGCGGGGTGCCCGAGCGATCATAGGGGCGACCTACGATGCAGTGCCCGAACCGATTGCCCGTCCCTGGGAGCGTCTGCGTCGACGTGATGCTGCTGTCCAGGCTCGGGGAGAGGTACACGAACACCTGACCGGTGCCGGCCCAACCGGGAGCACCGATGACGAAGTCGACCGTGCCGTCCAGATCCACGTCGCCGAGCGAGGCGAGGCTCGCCCCGAAGTCCGCGCCCATCATCGCACCGGCGGCATCGATCTGCGCTCGCGGCATCGCGTCGTTCGCGTTCGCGTAGACGTAGACCGAGCCCGCGTCGTTGTTGCCCGGAGCGCCGATCAAGACGTCGTCGGTGCCGTCTCGATCGATGTCCCCGACGCCCACGATCGCCGCGCCGAAGCGCGCGCCGGACGCCGCGGTCGTCGGCGTCGTGAACGCCTCCATCGTCGACGCGATCGTCGTGCGATCCGGTCTTCCGAATACGATGAACGCGCGACCGGTCGAACCCGACGGGTCGGGCTCGCCGATCGCGAAGTCGCTGTAGCCGTCGTTGTCGAAGTCACCGATCCGCGCGACCACTGCGCCGAACCCACTGTCGGAGGGCACGGGCGGGACCGGGCTCAGGGTGATGGTCGGGGTCGTCGACAGCCCGGTCCCGCTGCCGAAAAAGACATAGACACGCCCCTCGACGCCCCCTACGGGTTCTCCCGGCTCACCGACGACGAGCTCGTCGTACCCATCGCCGTCGAGATCGCCGGGCACCGCGATCGAGCTCCCGAAGCGCTGGTTCGGAAGGCTGCGAGGTGACCGCAATGTCGATTGCTGCGTGCTCGTCCCCGACGCGCCGGGATCGACGATCACCACCGCACCGCCATGGCTGCTCCCCGTGCTCTCGGTGACCGCCGAGACCACGAGCTGATTGACCCCACGCGCACGGAAGTCCCCCGCCGCGAGCGCCCAGCCGAGCGTCGAGTCGGTGCTCAAGCCCGCGCTCGGAACGAAGGTGTCGGACGTCATCGACACTCCCGACTGCGAGGCCGACGCGAGCTCGATCGCTCCATCGGGCACGGAGCCCGGCCCCCCTACGACGACGTCCCGGATCCCGTCCGGGGGGTTGAAGTCGATCTCGGTCCGCCCGACCACGAAGTACGAGGACGGGCTCGGGTCGGAGCAGTCGCGCACGGCCGGCGTGCCGCGACACGCCCTCACGCGCCAATGCCAACGCATCGCCGCCAGCGGCGCCGAGGGGATGAGGTGATCGACGTTGCCGACCGTGTCGAGCGTGACGAGGACGTTCGCGAACGTGTCCGTGTCCGACAGCTCGACGCTCAGGTAGTCGCCTCCCGTGGCGGTCCACTTCATCTTCGGCCTCGCGGGCGCGGGCAGACCGAGATCGGTCACCTCGAACATCGGATCGCCGGTCGAAGCGCCCCTCGGCGGCTCGAGGAGGGCGGCGGGCGGCACGAGCATCCCGGCGTCCCCTGCGTCGACCACCCCTGCGTCGGCCAACGACGGGTAGTCGGCGCATCCGGTCTCCGGCCGACAGAACTGATCCGCTTCGCACATGTCGGCACCGCCGGGAGCCGCGAAGCACGACCCTGCGACGCAGCGCGCGACCGCACAGGACGCGACCGGCGTCTGGCAGTCCGTGTCCATCACACACGCCGGCGGTGGGCAGCTGTCCGGGGTCTCCGGCGTGCAACTCGGGTCCACGCACTGACCGTCGAGGCACGTCTCCGAGGCGCCGCACGCCACTGACGCGCAGGTACGCGCCGCCACGACGGTCACGCTGTAGTTCGCCCGGAGGGTGATATCGACGCGTCGTTCGAGCATCGGCTCGTAGCGCGCATCACGCAGGCGCACCCACACGACGTAGTTGCCCTCGGGCAAGGCGCGGAGCGTCGCGATGCGCTCACCGGTGATCAGGTCGAGGCCGCGATGCGCGTTGAACATCGAAGGGCTCTGCACCTCCGCCCCGTCGCGTGTCTCGATCGCGGTCTCCACGTAGTAGAACTCCGCTCCCGGCACGAGGTCGGTGCGGAGATCGACGGAGAGCCGCAGTCCATCGGAGTCGCAGGCGGCTAGCGGGAGCGCCAGCAAGGGGAGGACTAGGAAGCGAAGCCATTCGAGGCGAGCCATTGCGACCTCCGGGGGGGAGAGACCACCGCGCGATACGAGTCAAACGGGAAGGAGCCACCAACCACGCCGTGAGAGGGGACACCACCCCCTGCCCCGCCGGCAGAGTCGTTGTACGGAGTTTGCGCAGTCGAGCTTCCCCACGATCTTCACTCGGCCAAGTGGCAGGCCACGAGGTGGCCGGGCGACAGCTCGCGGAGCGGCGGAACCTCCTGATCACACAGGCCTTCCTTGGCGATCGGGCACCGCGGGTGGAACGCGCAGCCGCTCGGGGGGCGGAGCGGGCTCGGGACGTCACCCTTGAGCACGAGGCGCTTTTTTCTCCGGCCCGGGTCCGGCTCCGGGATCGCGCTGAGGAGCGCCCGCGTGTACGGATGCTTCGGATCCTCGTACAGCTCCTCGCTCGCGGCCGACTCCACGACCTTGCCGAGGTACATGACGGCGACGCGGCGGCTGACCAGCTCGACCACCTTCAGGTCGTGCGCGATGAACAGGTAGCTCAGCCCGAGCTCGTCCTGGAGATCGCTCAATAGGTTGACGATCTGCGCCTGGATGCTCACGTCGAGCGCGCTGATCGGCTCGTCGGCGACGATGAAGCGCGGCTCGACCGCGAGCGCGCGCGCGATGCCGATGCGCTGGCGCTGCCCGCCCGAGAACTCGTGAGGGTAGCGCGTCGCGTGCTCCGGTCGGAGACCGACCTTGGTGAGGAGCTCGGCGACCCGCGCCTCCTCGTCGGCCGCGTGCTTGGCGAGACCGTGGATCTGGATCGCCTCGCCGATCGCGGCCCGCACCGTCATGCGCGGATTCAGAGATCCGTAGGGATCCTGGAAGATGATCTGCATCCGTCGGCGCAGCGGGCGGAGCTCGTCCTGGCTCAGGCCGTCGATCGCGCGACCCTCGAAGCTCACCTTGCCCGCGGTAGGATCGAGCAAGCGCAAGACGACGCGGCCGAACGTGCTCTTGCCACAGCCGCTCTCCCCGACGAGGCCGACCGTCTCGCCGGGCTGGACGGTGAGGCTGACCCCGTCGACCGCGCGCACCTGCTCGGTGCGGAGGCCGAGCGCGCCGGATCGCACGGGGAAATATTTCTTGACGTCGACCGCCTCGAGGATCGGCGCGCTCACTCCGACTCCTCCGCGGCCGACGGCACCGCCTGATCGGGCTCGAGGAGGAAGCACGCCGCCGCGCGCCCTCCCGAGAGATCGCGCAGCGCTGGCTCGCGCGTCGCGCACACGTCCATCGCCGACGGGCAGCGCTCGCGGAACCGACACCCGGTAGGCCGCTTGCGCGGATCGGGCACGAGACCCGGGATGGTGGGCAAGCGCCGCCGCGGTGTCTCGCCGTGCTCGCGGTACGTCGCGGCGCTCGTCCCGCGGTAGCCGGGCACGCTCGCGAGGAGGCCCCGCGTATACGGGTGCTTGGGCTCGGCGAAGAGCTCCTCGGTCGACGCTCGCTCGACCACCACGCCCGCGTACATCACGACGACGTCGTCGGTCAGCTCCGCGACGACGCCGAGGTCGTGCGTGATGAACAGGATGCTCATCGACATCTTCTCTTGCAGATCACGGAGCAGCTCCAGGATCTGCGCCTGGATCGTCACGTCGAGCGCGGTGGTCGGCTCGTCGGCGATGAGGAGCTTCGGCTCGCACGCGAGCGCGATCGCGATCATCACGCGCTGGCGCATCCCGCCGCTCAGCTCGTGCGGGTACGCGAGCGCGCGCTCCTTGGGCGAGGGGATCCCGACCAGCGCGAGCGTGTCGATCGCGCGCTCCTGCGCCTCCTTGCGGGAGACGTCGCGGTGCGCGGTGACGGCCTCGACGATCTGATCGCCGACGCGCAGCACCGGATTCAGGCTCGTCATCGGCTCCTGGAAGATCATCGACATCGTCCCGCCGCGGAGCTGGCGCAAGCGCGACTCCGGCAACGACAAGATATCGTGCCCGTCTACGAGGATCTGCCCGCCCTCGACGACCCCTTCGGGCTGAGGCAAGAGGCCCATGATCGACAGGCTGGTGACGCTCTTGCCGCAGCCGCTCTCGCCCACGAGCCCGAGCGTGGCGCCGGCTCGGAGCTCGAACGAGACGCGGTCGACCGCGAGGAAGCTACCTTCGTCGGTATGGAACGCGGTCCGCAGGTCGCGGACCGAGAGGAGCGGCGCACCCATCGGCGCGCGGAGCATATCAGCGCGCGAGCGCGTCGCGCATCCAGCTGAGCATCGCGCGGGCTCGCTGCGCGCGCTCGCGCTCCCATGCGCGCACCGGTCCGAGCAAGCCGTCGCGCACCGTCGAGTCGAACGAGGCCCGATCGCCCGCGTTCGGGCCGAGGAGCCACACCGCACGATCGACGACGCCGCGCGCGTCCGACGCACCGAGCGCCATCGCGATCACCGCGCACACGACGTTCATGCTCAGGCAGCCCGGATCGTAGTCGTAGGCGTCGGCCGCCTCCGCGATCGCGTCGTGGTGCCGCTCGGCCGCCACGAGCAGCTCCTGGAGCCGCTTCTTGCGATCCCCGGTCAGCGGTCGCGCGGCGAGCTCGAACGCCTCTTCGGCCGAGGCGAGCGCGCTCGCAGCGAGGGTGTCCCAGCGTGCGGTCGGCTCCGCTTCGCCGGGACGCGGCGGCGCGACGTCGAGGCAGCGGCGCGCGATCTCCGCCGCGAGGGTGAGCGCAGCCCCGCGGTCGATCCGCGCCACGCGTTCGATGGCGTCGGCCGCATCGGCCGCGCCGTCCAGTCGCTCGAGGAGCGTGTTCCCCATGGTCGGCACCAAGAAAAGGATCGAGTGGGAACGTGGTCGGTCCCTAGCACCGACCGCGCTCCAGACGTGTACACCCGCCCGCGACCCGGATCGAGCCCGGGCTCGCGGAAATCCACCCCGCCGTCGGCTCCGCTGCGCTTTGCCGCCGGCTCGAAATTCGAGCCCCGAGCCGAGGCCCGCCCGGCGCGACGGACGCGGGTGAGCGAGGACCGCGTCACTCGCACTCGACGAGCTCTTCGGCGAGCCCGGGGCGGGGAACCTGGCTGAAGACGCCGTCGGGTACCGCTACGTTCAGCTCGACGTCGTTGAACCGCACCCGCGTGTCGGCCCCGCGGCGCGGATCCTCGAAGCGCACCGTGTACGGCATCACGACACCACGGCCGTCGTCGTCCGACGGATCGCGGACGAACCGGTAGTCGTCGTAGGTAACGCGCCACTCGAGCGATCCGTCCGGGGCGAACACCTCGCTCTTGCGCAGGCGCATCCGCTGCTCGTCGGGCGGGAGCCGGATGTCCTGCTCGCGCACCTCGAGCTCGAGCTCCTGCCGGCGTCCTCGGGCGTCCTCCAACGTGACGAGGTAACGACCGTCGTCGCATCGCATGCGCGAGCTCGTCGCCTCGATCCGCGGCGTCTCGCCCAGCAGGAGACGCGTCACCTCGGGCGCGCTGAAGCGCAGGCCCAGCATCCGCTCGATGTTCGACGGACACGTCGGCCCGAAGAGGAACCGGTTCGCGCCGAGGTCGGTGAGCGCGAACGCGTCGCCGTCGCTCGTGAGGATCGCGGCGGGACCGAACTGCGTCTGCGCGTCGAAGCGCACGCGATCGGGGCGGTCGATGTACATGAGCACGGTGCCGCGGATGCGACCCTCGGTGTCGCGGCGCTCGACGCGCGCCTCGGCGCGAAGGACGCGCGCCGGGCTGCGCATGTCGCGGTACGCGTCGAGCGCGCTCGACGGATCGGTGAACGGCTGCGTCGGACAGGGCCGCCCCGGGCAGCCGGCGAGCGTCGCCGCGCCGAGCGTCAATGTAGCGAACAGCATCCAGCGCGCCTTCATCGGACGATCCCTTCGATGACACGGAGCGCGAGGTCGTACCGCGAGAACGGCGGCATCAGGTAGGCGCCCGCCACGCGATCCTTGACCGACTCCAGCATCTCGCGCGCGATGCGCACGCCCTCCGCGCGGCCCTCGGGCCCGCTGCCCGCCTTGCGCATCCGCTCGCGGATCGGCTCGGGGATGCTCATGCCCGGCACCTCGTTGTGGAGGAACTCCGCGTTGCGGTAGCTCGCGAGCGGCAACAGGCCGACGAGCACCGGGATCCCCAGCGGCTTCACGTCGTCGAGGAAGCGGTCCAGGACCTTTGCGTCGTATACCGGCTGCGTCATCACCATGTCGGCGCCCGCGTCGCGCTTCTGGGCGAGCCGCGACAGCTCGCGCGCGTAGTCGTGAGCGGCCGGCTCGGCGCCCGTGGCCGCGAGGAACCGCGTCGCCGACGCCAGCGGCTTGCCGCCCGGATCGAAGCCGCGGTTGAGCCCGTCGACGAGGCGCAACAGGCCCACCGAGTCGAGGTCGTAGACCGCCGTCGCGTCCGGGAAGTCGCCCATCTTCGGCGGGTCGCCGGTGATCACGACGAGGTTCGTCACCCCGAGCTCGTGCGAGGCGAGGAGGTGCGCGACGAGCCCGAGCACGTTGCGGTCGCGCGTGGTCACGTGCATCAACGCGGGCATCTCGAGCTCGCGCTGGATGCGGTAGCAGAGCGCGAGGTTGCCCATCCGTGCGGTGGCGCGCGCGCCGTCGGCCACGTTGATCACGTCGACCCCGCCGTCCTTGAGGAGCCGCGCGCCCTCGAGCGCCTGGTCGAGCGAGAGGCCCGGCGGCGGGTTCACCTCGACCGACACGAGGAACTTCCCTTGCGTCAGCGCGCTGCCCACGAGGCCCTTGTCGGCGAGCGGCGTGACCTCGATCCCCGGCGCGACCGCGTCGGGCGGCATCCGGGTCAGATCGCGCATCGCGATCGACGACACCTCGGGCGGCGACGACTCGCGGCGCGGCTCGCCCTGGCGGAGCATCCGCGCGGCCATCGCGATCTGGCGGACGTGCTCGGCCGTCGTGCCGCAGCACCCGCCGACCCCGCGGATCCCCGACTTGAACATGCGGCGCGCGTAGACGAGGAAGTAGTCCGGCGTCGCCATGTAGGCGAAGCGTCCGTCGACGCGCCGCGGCAGCCCCGCGTTCGGCACCGCGACGACCGGGAGCCCGCCCTCGAGCATCCGCGTCGCCATCTCGTAGACGCCCGCGGGTCCGTCGGCGCAGTTGACGCCGACCGCGTCGACGCCGAGATCCACGAGCATCCTCGCGACCTCATCGGGCTGCTTGCCGTCCGCCGTCGTACCGAACGCGTCGAAGCTCAGCATCGCGATCAGCGGCACCGCCTCGCGCGAGCCAGCGCGCGCGCCTTCGATCGCGAGCGTGAGCTCCTCGGGCTGACGGAACGTCTCGAGCACGAGCGCGTCGACGCCCTCCTCCGCGAGCACCGCCGCCTGATCGCGGAACGCGGCGCGGAGGTTCGGCTTCTCCTTCTCGTTGACCGTCTTCACGATCGTGCCGCTCGGCCCGATCGATCCGACGACCCACGCGTCCGCGCCCGCGACCTCGCGCGCGAGCTTCACGCCGGCGCGGTTGATCGCCTCCACCTCGTCCTCGAGGCGATGCGAAGCGAGACGATAGCGGTTGCCGCCGAACGTGTTCGTCTCGAGCACCTCGGCGCCCGCCTCGAGGTGGGCGCGGTGGATCTCGCGGATGAGGTCGGGCTTGAGGAGGGACTGTTGATCGAAGTTGTTCGTATAGAGCACGCCGCGTTCGTAGAGCGCGGTGCCCATCGCGCCGTCGAACACCACGGGACGCTCTTCGAGCGCGCGGATCAGCGAGGGTCGCCGCCCTGCCTGCGCGCGCGGGCGCTCCTGGTCGTCCATCGCGGGGAGGCATGCACCAGCCCGGCCGGTTCGTCCAGGGCTTGGCCGGCCCGAGCGCTCGGGTATCCTTCGCCGTCGTGTTCGGGAAGCTTCGAGGGCGGATCGCCCGTTCTGTGCTCGCCGCCGTCCTCTTCGGATGCCTGCTCGGGTGCGAGCCGACGGTGCCCGAGGGAAAGTTCGCTTGCATCGTGGACACCGACTGCCCGCCCGACATGGTCTGCCGCGTCCCGCCGGGGCGCTGCTATCTGACGCGCGAGCCGACCGACGGCGGCTGAGCCCTCCGTCGCGAGTCGTCGGTCGCGAGTCGTCCGTCACGCCCACCCGAGCCGGGGAACCGACGTCATGTGCCGCAACATCAAGCTCCTCTTCAACTTCGAGCCGCCGGCCACCGGCGACGAGATCCGCGCCTCGGCGCTCCAGTACGTCCGCAAGGTCAGCGGGATGCGCACGCCAGCGCAGCAGAACAAGGCGGCGTTCGATCGCGCGGTGAAGGAGATCACCGAGATCACCGAGCGTCTCCTCCTCGAGGAGCTCGACACGTCGGCGCCGAGCCGGAGCCGCGAGCTGGAGGCGGAGCGCGCGCGCGCGCGTGGCCGTGCGCGTGAGGATCGACTGCGCGCGAAGATCGCGTCGAACCGGCGGGGCTGATCCGCGCCCATGGGGGGCCGCCTTCCTCGAGCCCACGAGCGCGCGCGACTCGCGTCTGCGCTGGCGTCGATGCTCGCATGCGGGCTCGCCGTCCCCGCTTCGGCGCAGCCGGAGGAGACGGAGCGCCCGCGCCTGACCGCGCCGCGCCTCATCGAAGCGTCCGAGCTCGCGCTGCCTGCGGACGCCGAGCCGATCGACGAGGAGACCGGGGTGACGCTCGGCTTGCTGATCGACGCCGAGGGCGCGGTAGCCGAGGTCACGCTGATCGAGGGCACGCGCGAAGACATCGACGCGCTCGCGATCGAGGCGGCGCGCGCGATGCGCTTCGAGCCGGCGACCCGAGACGGAGAGCCCATCGCCGCGCGGATCCGGTTTCGCTACGGCGTCGCGCCGACGCCCGCTCCGCCGAGCGACGCGGGACGCGAGCCGCCCGAGGGCGACGACGACGGTGACGGCGGTGACGACGGTGACGGCGGTGACGCGCCTCCGCCGAGCGAGGACGAGGAGGAGCCCGCGCTCGGTGTCACCGCGACGATCGAGCGCGACGCCGAGGAGGGCGCGGGGAGCCGCTTCACCCTTCGGGGCGAGGAGCTCACCACCGTGCCGGGCACGTTCGGCGAGCCGCTCCGCGCGGTGGCGAGCATGCCCGGCGTCGCGCGCTCGCCGTTCGGGCTCGGCTTCTTCCTCGTGCGCGGCTCCGACTTCGCCAACACGGGTTTCTTGGTCGACGGCTTCCCGGTCCCGCTCCTCTACCACGTCGGCGCGGGGCCCGCGATCCTGCCCTCGTCGCTCATCGAACGGATGGACTTCTACGCAGGAAACTATCCTGTCCGCTACGGACGCTACGGCGCCGGCCTCGTCTCGATCGAGACCGCCGTCCCCGACGTCCCCTCGCCCACCGGCGAAGCGCAGCTCGACGCCGCGCGGGCCGGCGCGCTCGCCACGATCCCGTTCGACGAGGGCCGCGGCGCCGTCGCGGTCGGCTTCCGCCGCAGCTACTTCGAGCTGATCGTCCCCGCCATCCAGCCCGGCCTCGACATCTCGTTCACCGACTACCAGCTCGCGGGCGGCTATCGCGTCAACGATCGGATGAGCCTCTCGTTCTTCTTCTTCGGCGCGAACGACAACCTCGATCAGAGCGGCCAGCTCGGCGACGGCGGGTTGCTGTCCGAGGGCGGTCGAAGCAACGTCTCATACGATCTCCAGCGCCTCATCATGACGCTCCGCATCCGGCCCGCGGGCGGCGCGCGCATCCAGCTCAGCGCGATGCTCGGCCGCGACGGGAGCTCGTTCGACACGAGCCAGCCCGGCCTGGGGCTGTTGAGCTTCTCGCTCGAGGCGTTCTTCGCGGGCTGGCGCCTCGACATCGACGTGCCGGAGGACGAGCACCTGCGGACGCGGTTCGGTCTCGACATCAACACGCTCAACGCGGGGATCCTCGGCACCGCGCCGATCCCTCCGGGCCTCGGCGAGATCCCGCGCCCGTTGCCGACCATCGCGAGCAGCGACGCGCGCCTCGGCGTGGTCGAAGCGTTCGCCGGCATGTACGCCGAGCAGGTGTTCGCGTACGACCCGCTCGAGCTGAGCGCCGGCGTGCGGCTCGACATGATGCGCTATGGCGACGTCCTCGAGCTCGTCCCCGACCCGCGCGCGGTCGCCCGCGTGCGCGTGCATCCGGCGCTCGTGCTCAAGGCGGCGAGCGGTCTGTTCGTCCAGCAGCCGAGCCCGTTCACCATCTTCCGGGTCGGCGGCAACCCGGAGGTGCCGCCGGAGCGGAGCTTCCAAAACTCCGTCGGCGCGGAGCTCACGCTCCCGTTCGGTCTCGAGGCGCAGCTGACCGGGTTCTACAACCGCAGCTGGCAGATCGCGCGCGGGGTGGACCGCATCGTGCCGACGGAAGACGGCTTGCGACGTGTGCTGTTCCAGCCCGATGGAGAGGGCCACGCGTTCGGGCTCGAGGCGCTCGTCCGCCTCAACGCGGAAGGCTTCTACGGATGGATCAGCTACACGCTGTCGCGCGCCGAGCGCTGGAGCCCGGGTCAGCCGGTCGAGCTGTTCGCGTTCGATCAGACGCACGTGCTCAACATCGTCGCGAGCTACGGCATCGACGGCTGGCGCTTCGGCGGGCGCTTCCAGCTCGCGAGCGGCATCCCCGTGCGGACGCTGCTGGGCTCGCGCTTCGACGCCGACACGGGTGGCTTCATCCCGAGCTTCGGCGGCCGCGACGATCGCATCGAGCCCGCGCACCGGCTCGACATCCGGATCGATCGCGACTTCGATCTCGGACCGGTGCGCGGCTCGATCTACCTGGACGTCATCAACGTGTATTTCTCGGAGCAGCCCGAGGGGCGCCTGTACCAGTTCGACTACGGACGGAGCGGGACGCTGCGCGGGCTGCCGATCATCCCGTCGATCGGCGTGCGCGGGACCATCCAATGACGCGTCGTGCATGCGCGATCGCCGTCGCGCTCTCGCTCATCGCGTGCGACGGGCCGGACTTCCTGCGGCCGAGCCAGGTGACGTCGACGCGGCTGCTCGCGGTGATCGCGGAGCCGCCCGAGGCGGAGCCGGGCACGGACGTCCAGGTGAGCGCGATGGTCGCGGCGCCGGACGGGGAGGCGACGTCGCTCCGGATCACGATCGATCTGAGCCCACGCGCGCTCGCTTCGAGCGCCGGACAAGACCTCTTCGCGCCGGCCGAGCCCATCGAGCTCGTCGACGGAGCGCTGGCGGGCGCGCAGACGGCGACGGCGATCGAGGAGCTGCGCGCGCTCACCGAGAACGCGGGACCGGGCACCGCCGAGCAGCTCGTGTGGCGCGTCTATCAGGAGGTCGGCCTCATCGCGTTCGCGCGCGTCGCGGTGATCGGCGCCGACGGCGCCATCATCGTGGAGGGCGTGAAGCGCATCGGCCTCGCGCCGCCCAACCGCGCGTCGGAGAACCCTCCGCCACCTCGCTTCGCGCTCGACGATCGATGGACGAGCGCGCGCGCTCAGCCGCGCTTCCGTTGCGAGCCGGAGGGCGAGCCGCTGCGTGCAGCGCCCGGGAGCACCGTCGTCCTCGCGCCGGATCCCGACGAGGGCTGGCTCGAGACCTATCCCCTGATCGATCTCAGCGGCGCGACGGTGGAGGGCGTCGAGGCGGCGTACTACGCGTGGTTCGCGCCCATCGGTGAGCTCGCGTTCGACATGACGCGCGTGCCCGACCCCAGCGTGGAGTGGACGATCCCCGACGACGCGCCCACCGGCCCGACATCCGTGTGGCTCGTCGTGCGCGACGGTCACCTCGGCGAGAGCGCCTGCGAGGCGCGCGTCGAGATCGCTCGTTGAGCGCGGAGGAGCGTAGGATGGCCCCATGCGCGCATGGGGATGGAGCAGGCTCGGGAGTCTGGTCACGATCGGCCTCCTCGCAGGTACGTCCTGTCTGGTGGTCGGGTGCGGCGACGGAACCGGCGAGGATGCCGGGTCGGAGGACTCCGGGATGGACGCGGCCGTGGTGCGCGTGGACGGCGGCGACGACGCCGGCCCGGCCCCTCGCGACGGCGGCGGCACGGACGCCGCCGCGCGCCCGGACGGCGGCAGCCCGGACGGGGGCAGCCCGGACGCGGCGATCTCGGACGGCGGCCCCGGCGGCACCGTCCGATGCACGATGGGCGGGATCGGCGAGTGCGGCGCGCTCCTGTCGTGCGAGTGCTGTGGCGGCGTCGGCCCGGCACCGCTGTGCTATTGCACGACGACTTGCCTGACGACCGCGGATTGCACCGATCCGGCGCGACCGATCTGCGACGTCGATCCCTCGAGCGGCATGGGCATCTGCCGCGGAGCAGACAACATGTGTTGCTGGGCGTGCGAGTGACCTCGACGCCGCCCTCTCAGGAGAAGAGATGAGACGATTTCTGACGATGCTCGCTGGCGCCTGCGCGATCGCGGGCCTGAGCCTCACGTTCGCGACGGACCAAGCGTCCGCGATGTGTGGCTGCATGGTCGGCCGGACACCGCCGCCCGCCTCGCCGACCGAGCAAGGCGCGCTGCTCAACAAGGCGACCGTGGTGGTGATGCTGCGGGACGGCACGCGCACCGTGCTCTCGTTCCAGAACGACTACTTCGGCCCGGCCGAGGACTTCGCGCTCGTCGTGCCGGTGCCCGTGGTGTTGCACGAGGGCGACGTGCGCACGCTCGACCGCGGCGTGTTCGACCGCGTCCAGGCCGTCGCCGCGCCCCACATGGTCGAGCTCTTCGAGCAGCCTCCCTGTCCGATCGCGCGACCGTCGATGCGGGCCATGGGGGGCGGGATGACCTCGGGCGGGGGCGCAGGCGACACGGGCGGAGCGCTGGCCGAAGCGGCGCCGCCACCGCCCGTCGTCGTCGAAGCGCAGTTCAGCGAGGGCGAGTACGACATCACGGTGCTCGGCGCCAACGACTCTTCCGCGCTCGAGCAGTGGCTCACCTCGCACGGGTATCATCTGCCGCGAGACGCGGAGCGGTACCTGCGGCCCTACGTGCAGGAGGGGATGAAGTTCTTCGTCGCGCGCGTCGACGTCGATCGACTGCGCGCGGTCGCCCAACGGCGGCAGGCGCAGCTCTCGCGCAACGCAGGGTGGATGAACGACGGAGGGCTCGGTCAGCTCATCGAAGGCCCGCCGGTCGACCGCGCGGGGGACGCGAGCCTCGGTCGCTTCCTGTCGCCGCTCCGCATCCAGTACGAGTCGGAGCGCTTCGCGCTGCCGGTCCGGCTCGGTCTGCTCAACAGCATGGGAGAGCAGGACCTCGTGGTGCACATCCTCTCGCCCGAGGGTCGGTTCGAGCTCGCCAACTACGGCAACCGGTGGGTGCCCACGAACGTGCACGTGAACGGTCGGGCGGCGCAGAGCTTCGGTCGCTTCTACGACGCGTTCTTCGGCACGCTCAGCGGCCGCGCGCCGCGTCGGGTGTGGACGGAGTACGCGGGACCGGTCACCGCGCCGGCGCCGTGCGTCGGGTGCGACCGTCCCACCCTCGCGCAACAAGACTTGAACGCGCTCGGCGAGGAGGTCGTGCATCCGTCGGGGGCGTCGCGGCTCGAGGGCTACACGCTCACGCGCCTCCACTACCGCTACGGCGCGAACGGGCTCCCCAACGATCTCGTGTTCCGCCCGGCGCCGCCGATGGCGGGCGGGATCGAGGACGCGACGATGGCGCGGCTCGGGCGCGGCGCGCGGCGATCGAACCGCAACGAGTTCCGCGTGCGCTTCATCGCGCAGCACCGCTGGACGGGTCCGATGTCGTGCAGCTCGCCGCGCCGCAACGTGTGGGGCGGTCGGCCGTGGACCGGGAGCTACGCGGCGTCCCAGGACACGCCGTGGCCGGCGGATCGCGCGATCCCGCTCGGCGCCTGGGTGCGCGATCCCGTCCGCGAGCTCGGCGTGCGCCGCGGCGCGGGCGGGGCGCAGAAGTCGGACGCGGGGATGCTCAAGTCGCGCTGAGACGCCTCGCCGACGGGGCGAGCAAGGTCCGCGGAGCGATCGGAATCGGAAGAATCGGAATCGAATTCGTTCTTCTTCATCGAGGTTGCCCGCCGGCACGATCGCTCCCCATGCAAGAGGGCGTGCACGATGCTGCCGCGACGCGGGCTGGTCGCGAGTCACGCCGCGCGTCGGCTCGCCGCGTCGATCGAGGCGCCGCGGTTCGGACGACCGCGATCGGCGATCAGGCTGCCGCGGGCTGATACTCGGAGAGCGCGCCGCGGAGCTTCGTGCGCGCGCGCGCCTCGAGCTGACGCACGCGCTCCTTGCTCACGCCGAGCTCCTCGCCGATCGCCTCGAGCGTGCGCGGCGAGTCGGAGAGCAGCCGGTCCTCGACGATCTGCCGCTCGCGATCGCTGAGCAGCGCGAGCGCCTCGCCGAGCTTCGCGCGCACGCCGTCGATCACCTCGCGACGCGCGCACTCGTCCTCGGGCGTCGCGCCGCGACCCGCGACGCGATCGACGGCCGGACCGCGGTCGCCCTCGGACGCATCGAGCGCGAAGTCGCGCTGCGTGAGGATGGGCCAGAGCCTCCGCGCGCGCGCGAGCGGCATGCCGCTCAACGTCGCGAGCTCCTCGGCCGTCTCGATCCCCTGGCGACGATAGGCGCGCATCGCTTTGCGCTCCGTGCGCGTGGTCCCGAGCCGCACGATCCGGTACGAGCGGACGACGTAGTCGCGGATCTCCGCGCGGATCCAGTACACGGCGTAGGTGATGAGCCGACAGCCCTGCGCCGGATCGAACTTCGCGGCCGCCTTGAGGAGACCGAGGTTGCCCTGTTGGATGAGATCCTCCATCGGGATCCCCCAACGGCGATACTCCTTCGCGACGCGGATCACGAACGGGAGGCTCGACTCGAGCAGGCGCTCACCCGCCCGGCGGTCTCCCGCCGCCCATTGACGCGCCAGCGCGCGCTCCGTCTCGGCGTCGAGCGGCGTGACGTCGGCGAGGTCGCGGCGGTAGTGGTCGAGGCTCGCGGGACGGCTGTTCGGCATGGCGTCTCCTTGGTGCTCCGAGCGGGCCGCAGTGCAGCGCTCATGCCGCGTGGCGGGCCATTCAATTGGAGGTTGTGCGCGGGCTCACCGGCGCGGCAGGCCGGTGTGCGTCGCATGCGTGCCGCGGCAGTCTGCCGCGGCTATTGGAGCGCGAATCGAAAGCTGACGATCATGCGCTCCGCGCCGAGCGTCTGCCGCGTGGACGCGAGCGGCTCACGCACGCATGCGAGCACCGCGGCCGCGTCGGTCCGCGCGATGTCGGGAGCGAACGTGTCTCGCGTCGAGACATCCGGCGCAGCGTCGAGGCGGTAATCGACACGCACATCGACCCACCCCGGCTGGGCGGGCGCCTCCGCACACGTTGCGACCCGCTCGAGCGCCGCGCGGACCGCCGCTTCGAGAGGCTCGTCGCGGGGGCACGCGCCCGTGGCGTGCGGGACTCCGTCGCAGCGCAGGTACGCGATCGGGCCGTGCGTGATCGTGCGGTCCGACGCGGTGTCCGGATCGGCGTCGGTCGCCTCGACGGTGAGCGAGGGCTCGACGTCCAATGGCTCCCGGGGTGCGATCGCCGCGGGCGGCGTAGCGGAGCTCGAGCTGCCGGTCGAGCTGCGATCGGCGTCCATCCCCCAGCGGGCGATCGCCAGTCCGCACCCGAGCATCACCGCGCCGACCGCGACCAGCGTGAGCGGCCGCGGCGCGTCGCGCTCGGGGGTCGGGATGTCGACGTCGAGGCTCAATCCGGATCGCCTTCGAACAGGAGGCGCGTGGTGGCCTCGGCCCGCGGCGAATGACAAGCGCGACAGCGCGCCTCGTACGCTTCGGTGGCCCCCACCAAGACCTGCTCGCCCTGAGGCGACAGGCGCTGCGAGCGCCCGGCCGGTGCGCCGCAACGCATGCAGATCGCGAGGGTCTTGGTGACGTACTCGGCGAGCGCCATGAGCCGGGGCATCGGATGGAACGGCTCGCCCATGTAGTCCTGGTCGAGCCCGGCGAGGACGACCCGCGTTCCACCGGTCGCGAGGCGCTCCACCAGATCCGGCAGACCCTCGTCGAAGAACTGCGCTTCGTCGATGCCCACGACCCGCGTATCGCCCTGGACACGCTTCGCGAGGTCCGCCGAGCTCGCCACGGGGATCGCCTCGATCGCGGCGCGCGAGTGGCTCACGATCTTGGTGGCGTGGTAGCGGTCGTCGATCTGTGGCTTGAAGACCTGGATCTTCTGCCGAGCGATCTGTGCCCGCCGCAGTCGTCGGATCAGCTCTTCGCTCTTGCCGGAGAACATCGGGCCGCAGATGACCTCGACCCACCCGACCTCCGCGTGCATCACATGCATGACGAGCCCCGTGACGCCGGACCTGCCGCGCGTCGGAGGCGGACATACCCGCTCCCGACGGGCTTGTCATCCGACCACGGCCGCGGAGATTTGACGAAAACGGCTTTTGCCACCCCGAGGCCCTGTGCTAGTTTCACGACGTGGAGGTAGTGCTGCGCAAGGTCGGTCGGAAGCCGGGCCGAGCGGTCGTCGGGCGACTCCTCCGAGCTCCGCGCAAAGGCAGCGTCCTCGTCATCGAGTTCCCGGATGGGCTCCACGAGTACGTGACCACGCCGGTGAAGCGCATCCTGCGTCTGTGCGGGCGCGAGGTCTACTACCTCCAGACGGCGAACAGCCGCTACCGCCTCGAGATCCGCAACGGCGATCTCGTCGCGCTCGAAGCCGCTCGCTGATCACACCGCGCTGATCACACCGCGCTGAGCACACCGCGCGGATCACATCGCGCTGATCGCATCGCGCGGATCACACCGCGCTGATCACATCGCGCGGATGACACCGCGCGGATCACATCGCGCGGATGACACCGCGCGGATCACACCGCGCGGATCACATCGCGCTGATCACATCGAGGCGGGGGCACACGCGCTGAGCACATCGCCCACACATGGCCATGCGCATGCGTGCGAGGTCCGATCGCATGTCGCA
Organism: Sandaracinaceae bacterium; assembly: GCA_050186575.1. GTDB lineage: Bacteria > Myxococcota_A > Polyangia > Polyangiales > Sandaracinaceae > JAUHXR01. Next base: position 239,578 of record JBFWYI010000002.1, read on the forward strand.
TGGATCATTGCGGTGCGGCGCGAGGCGATCAGCGCGAGGCGACGTAGGCGATGAGGTCCTGGACCGCGTCGGGCGGGAGGCGGCTCAGGTCGCCGTGGCCGGGGGTGTGACAACGTCCGAATCGATCCTCGAGGGTCTGCGCGCAGCCGTCGTGGAGGTACGGCGCGCGACGGGCGATGCCATCGAGGGCCGGCGTCATGAACGAGCCTCCGGTGCCGACGTCGTGGAGCCGACGATCGGTGCCGTGCTCGCCCGCGTGACACGACTCGCAGCCGGCGCTCTCGAAGATCGCGCGACCGCGCGCGACCGCGGCAGGGTCTCGGCGCGAGGTCCCCGCGACGGTCGGGATTCCGTCGATCCACTGGCCGAGCCGCTGCGCATCCTCGGACGAGAGCGCTGCACCCCCCATCCGACGCACCCAGGTGTCGTTGAGCAGCGCCTCCAAGCCGTGCTGCTCGCCCTTCCAATGCAGCGCGCTGCGCGACGAGACGAGCGCGCCCATGAGCGACTGCGTGCGGCGCGGCTGCGCCTCGAGGAGCCACACGTGTCCGTCGTCACCGCCCTCGGGATGACAGCTCGCGCACGCGACGAGGTGCTGCGCCTGGTGGAACAGACGATCGCCCAGCGGGCGCCGCAGGAAGAGCTGATCACCCAGCGAGACGGAGCTCGGCGCGAAGTGGAGGTCGGCGAGCGTGACGGTGCTCGCGTCGTTCGCGACCGAGAACACGGCGAGCCCTGGCTGATCGCGGAGCTGCGCGATCAGTCCGACGCGGGGATGGTAGGCGACCGCCACCGGATGATGGCCGCCCAGCGACTGGAGGCTCGTCCTCGCACCGGTGTACGCGCTGACGAGCTCGATGCGATCGCCTCCAGCGAGCGGGATCGCGACGCGGCCGTCGCCGATCGCCACCCCGTCGAGCGGGAGCGCGCCCTCCATCACGAACGGCCCGATCACGCGTCCGTCTTCGAAGCGCGTCACCGCCGACTTCACCGCACCACCGCCGTAGTACGGCTGACCGCCGAGCCGCTCGGTGCTCAGCACGTCCGCGTAGTGCAGCTGGTGAACCATGGTGATGCCCGCGTCGTCCGAGAACGTCCGCCATGCGACGTGCGCTCGGTACGCACCGGTCTCCGCGTCGGCGACGGGGCCTACGGTCGGTGCGGGCATCGTCATCGGATCGATCGTGTGCGAGGGCTCGTCTCCGGACCGCCGATAGCCCGCCTCGCGGAAGGTGGAGAACCAGAGGCCCTCGCCGTCCACGCCGATGTCGCGGAGGTCCGGCGCGACGAAGCGGCGCTCGAGGATCTCGCCGGAGTCGGGCGCGAGCGTCACGACCTCGCCGGTCGCGCACGCGACGTGGAGACCGCCGTCGTGCTCACACAGGCCGCGCGGAGCCGCGCACGCCTCGTACCGATCGGTGACCTCGAGGCGTCGCAGGTCGAGCTTCGCGACCGCGCCCGCCCGCCGCAAGGCGACGTACACCGCTCCATCCGCGCCTTCGATCAGTCGGCCTGGCTCGTCCTGACGACGGAGCTCCACCGCGCCGAGCACGCGCGGAGGGAGCTCCGCGACGTCGACCACGAACAGGAGGTCGCGATCGGGATCCGCGGCCACCGCACGCGTCCCGTCGCGCGTGACGAGCAACGTGCCGCCGCTCAACGGAGGCGTCCACGCGGGCATCGCGAACGACTCGTTGTTGAGCGCGTCCAGCACGTCGGCGCTGCCTCGGACGACCGGCGCCTCTGCCTCCGAGTCCGCCTCCACGATGACGGGCGCGCGCACCGGCGGCGCGCTCGACGCGCACCCGATGGTCAACCCCAACGAGCTTCGGATGAGCCAGCGCATCAGCGTGGCGCGCGTGCGACCGCTTCGGTTCCCCATGGCCGGCGATGGACCTCCGAATCCTTCGAAGGTTCCCTACGACGCGCGGGCCACGCGCGATCGATCCGCGCATCGATCAGAGCGCGAGCGCGCCGAGCCGTTCGACCAGCGCGCGCACCGTCGCCTGCAGCGCTTCGAACTCTCCATCGCGCGGACGCCCGGTCGCTTCGTCCATGTAAAGTGCGCGGTTCAGCTCGATCTGGATCGCGTGCACGCCCTCGCTCGGGCGACCGTAGCGCGCGGTGGTCCAGCCGCCGCGGTAGGGATCGTCGTGGCGCACGGTGAGGCCCGCGCTCTTGAAGTGGCTATCGACGAGCTCGATCACGCGCGCGTCTGCGGTGGTGCGCCCGCGGGTCCCCGGCACCACGTCGGCGCGCGGACGACGCGCTGCGCCCACCCGCGCCGCCGACGGCATCGAGTGCGCAGCGAGCAGGAACGCGTGGCCGAAGCGCTCGCGCTTCCCGTCGAGCGCGCGCTCGAGCGTGCGGTGGTACGGCCGGTGGTAGCGCTCCAGCCGATCGCACAGCTCCTCGAAGCGGAGCGGCCCGCGCAGCGCGGGGAGCCCGTCCGTGGTCACCCGCCACACGACCCCACGCGGTGAAACGCCGCGCGGATCGGGATGATCGGACACCGTCTCGCGATCGACGTCGTCGGGCGCGCGGTTGAGATCGACGACGTAGCGCGAGACGTGCGACGCGAGCAGGCTCGCTCCGACGAGTGGAGCATCGGCATACAGCTTGTCGACGTAGACGTCGCTGTCGCGCAGCACGATCCGCGTCGGGACGACGAGCTGCTCGCGCACGCTGTCCGGGACCCCGAGCCCCGCGTGGGGGACCTCTACGAGGACCGCGGTCTCGCCGTGGCTCGGCGGGGTGAGCGTGAAGGTCTCCATCGTCGGGGGCGGCGCGGCCACGTTTCGCCGCGGCGCCTCCCCGAGGTTATTCCGCCTTCTTCTTACCGCCAGGCGGCGGTGGGGGTGGCGTGATCTGCTCGACCATCCACGCGTCGCTCGAGAGGAATTCGATGCCGTCCACCTCGGTCGTGTCGGCGAGGTCCGGGTGGTCCGTGATCACGCGCTTCACGCCGGCGGCGTTGGCCGTCTTCACCAGCGCGGCCTGCCAATCGGCGCCGTCGACGTTCGCGTCGACGATGTCGACGAGCCCGCGGATGAGCTTCATCTGCGGGTCCACCGCGTCCTTCTTGAAGTGTGGATGGGCCTTCAGCATCGCCTCGGCGGTGTCGAGGACCCACGCGCTGGTCTTCTGACGGGCGGTCTTGTTCCCGAGGACGCGGTTCACGACCTGCTCGGGGGCGAGGCCGGCTCCGGCGACCGATGCGTTCACGTACACGTCCGGGGCGAGCAGGACTTTCACGGCTACCTCCAGAGGTCTTGGGGACTCTATCTCCGAACCATGCGCCCGAGGTCAAGGACGCGTTTGCGGGAGCCGGCCCATGACAGTAGAACGCTCGGTCCATCGTGCGACGTAAGGCGCTCATCCTCCCGGGGCTCCTCGCGCTCTCGCTGGCGCTCGCCTACGGGATCGGCACCCTGCGCGAGGGGCGAGACGAGGGCCGTGACGACCTGATCGCGGTGCCGTCGATCGAGGGGGCGCCGGCGGACGGCGATCTCGGCGAGGACGCGCGCGCGCGCCAGGAGGCGGAGCACCGCGCGATGCTCGATCGCGAGTATCCGCTCGTGGGCGCGGTGACCGCGGCGCAGATCCGGGTCCGAAGCGCGCCGGACCGCGAGTCGCTGACGATCGGGTGGCTGCGCCTCGGCGGCCACGTGCGGATGCGTCGCGAGCCGGTGGTCGCCCCGCGCTGCGCGACCGGGTGGTACGAGCTCTACCCGCGCGGGTACACGTGCGCGGGCGAGGGCATCGAGCCGCGCGAGCATGGCGACGAGGCGCCCGAGGGCCTCGGCGAGCTCTCCGCGGACCGGCACAGCGCCCTGCCCTATCGCTACATGTTCGTGCGCGACCCGCAGACGCCGGAGTACCACCAGCTGCCGAGCCGCGAGGATCAACGCGCGGCGCTCGACCACGGCGCGCGCTACGCGCAGCTCTTGAACGACGGTCAGGAACGGCGCGCCGAGCTCCTGCGCGAGGGGCGCCTCGGCGGCGAGCCCGAGATGCCGTCGGTCGTCGTGCGCTATCTGCATCGCGGCTTCTACGTGGCGAGCAACGGCACCGAGGAACGATCGCAGCGCCGCTTCGTGCGCACGGTACGCGGGAGCTACATCAAGGAAGCCCAGTTGCAAGAAGTCGACGGGAGCGAGTTCGCCGGCATCGAGCTGGGCGACGGGGTGGAGCTGCCTCTCGCGTGGGCGTCTCGCACCGCGGTCCCGCTGATGCGGATCGTGCGCTCCGACGGGACGGATCGGTTCTACCCCGATCCCGACGCGCCGACCTACGAGCGCCACACCGTCGTGCCGTGGACTCGCCGCGCGCGGTTCGGCACGCGCGCGTACCACGTGCTCACGCTGGAGAACGGTGAGGAGCGATACCTCCGCGATTGGTTCGTGAGCGTGGCGGAGCCGGTGGAGCGGCCGCGCAGCGTGCGCGGCGAGGCGACGTGGGTGCACGTCGACGTCTCGGAGCAGACCGCGGTGCTCTATCGCGGAGATCGTCCCATCTACGCGACGCTGATCTCGAGCGGGCTCGAGGGACACGACACGCCGCGCGGCGAGTTCCGGATCCGGCGCAAGTTCGTCTCGGACACGATGGCGAACCTCGGGCCGGACGCGGGCGACGACTCGTACCGGATCGACGACGTGCCGTTCACCCAATACTTCAGCCGCAGCATCGCGCTGCACGGCGCCTTCTGGCACAACCAGTTCGGGCTGCGGCGCAGCCACGGCTGCGTGAACCTCGCACCGCGCGATGCGCGCTACCTGTTCGAGCACACCGAACCGGCGATCCCGCAGGGCTGGCACGGCGTGTCGACGGAGCGCGGGACGGGGTTCGAAGGCAGCGTCGTCTACGTGACCGACTGAGCTCGACGGTGGAGGAGCCAGCATGATCCGCGTGTGCTTCGTGTGCCTGGGCAACATCTGTCGCTCGCCGACCGCCGAGGCGGTGTTCCTCGATCTGATCGAGCGCCGAGGGATCGCAGCGCAGTTCGTGGTCGACAGCGCGGGCACCGGGGACTGGCACGTCGGCGAGCGAGCTCACCCCGACACGCGCGCGGCGGCGAAGCGGCGCGGCGTGGAGGTCCGCTCGATCGCGCGTCAGTTCATCGCGACCGACTTCGCGAAGTTCGACTACGTGCTCGCGATGGACGCGAGCAACCGCACCAACCTCTTGCGCATCGCGAAGGGCGACGACGCGGGCAAGGTGCACCTGTTCCGCGACTTCGATCCGAGCGCGGCGCGCGGGAGCGACGTGCCCGACCCGTACTACACGGGCACGTTCGACGAGGTGTTCGACATCTGTCTGCGCGCGGCGGAGGGGTTCCTCGGACACGTCCAACGCGAGCGCGGAGGCGCGGCGCGCGGGTCGTGATCGCACGGCCAGAGAAGATCGAGCGCGAGGAGATCGAGCGCGCGCTCGGCGACACGATCGCATCGGCGCGCGGGGCGTCCGGAGGCGACATCAACGAGGCGTACGTGCTCGAGCTCACGAGCGGTCGCCGCGCGTTCGTGAAGCGCAACGCGCGCGCCGCGAGCGACATGTTCGAGCGTGAAGCGGAGGGGCTCGCCTGGCTCCGCGAGGCGGGCGCGCTCCGGATCCCCGAGGTGCTGGCGAGCGGACCGACCTGCTCGCGCTCGAGCACGTCGAGGTCGGCGCGCCGCGCGACGGCTACGCCGAGCGGCTCGGCCGCGGGCTCGCCGCGCTGCACGCGTACGGCGCGGATCGCTTCGGCGGACCGCACGACAATTACATTGGCTGGCTCCCACAGAGCAACCGCTCGGCTCCGACCTGGGCGCGCTTCTACGCGGAGGAGCGCCTGATGGCGCAGCTACGGCGCGCGATCGACGGCGGGGTGGCGAGCGCCGCGATGCGCCGCGGGATCGAGGAGATCGAGCGGCGCATGGAGGACCTCGTCGGCGAGCCCGAGCCGCCCGCGCGCCTCCACGGCGATCTCTGGGGTGGCAACGCGATGTGCGATCATCGAGGAGAGCCGGTGCTCATCGATCCCGCGGCGTACGGCGGACACCGCGAGGTGGACCTCGCGATGATGCAGCTCTTCGGCGGCTTCTCCGCGCGGGTGTTCGACGCGTACGAGGAGGCCGCCGCCCTGGCGCCGGGCTGGCGCGCTCGCACCCCGCTCTATCAGCTCTACCCCCTGCTCGTGCACGTGAACCTGTTTGGCCGCGGCTACGTCGGCTCGGTGGAGCGCGCGATCCGCGCGACGCTCTCCTGAGTCAACGAGGCTGGAGTGACGCGAGCGCCATCGACTCGAGCCAGCTCGCGATCCGATCGCGGCCCGGGCGGCCTCGGATGCGGCGCATCGCGTCGAGGTAGGCGGGGAAGAAGCGGAGCTGCGGCGGAGCGGCGCGCACCGCGGCCCGCAGCGCAGGGAGGCTCGCGCGGAACACGGCGCGCTCGCGGGCGCGGAACGGGAACCCGAACGGCTCGCGCAGGCGCTCCGGGAGCAGGCCCGCGGTGAAGACCTCGAACCACGCCGTCAACGGCGCGTGCGCCGCGGTCGGCGGGCGGAATAGGAACTCGCGCATGCGGCGCGCCGGCTCGCTCGCGGCGAGGAGCCCGCTCTCGATCGTGTCCGCGTAGTAGCGCTCGAAGTCGTCCCACGTCTCGGGGAGGATCGGCTCCTCGATCCCGAAGAGGTACGCGAACAGCTTCGACTCCTCGTAGTACGCCTCGCGCTCGAGACGCCCGAGGCGCGTCACGGTGAGCTCGTAGACGCGGAGCGCGGTGTCGACGAGCGTCGCGTGGACCCAGAGGAGCGCGCTCGGATCGTTGGCCTCGTAGCGATCGCCGCGCCGGCTCCGTCCCACGTCCTCGTGGACGCGCCCGCGGATCGTCCGGTGGAGCGCGTGCACGCGCCGAGCGCTCGCGAGCGCGCTGTCGAGATCGCCGAACGCCATCGCGAACACGTGCTGGAACGTGCGCGCGAAGCGACCGACCGGATCGGCGCGGGTCTGGCTGTGTTGATCGACCGCGTACGCGACGTGCGGGTGCGCGAGCTGCATCAACGCCGCGCATCCTCCGCCGAGCATCGTCACCGACTCGCGGTTGACCTCCCAGCTCACACTGCCGGGTCCGTAGAGCCCGGCGCGGCGGGAGCCGACGCGCGCCTCGACGCGGGCGAGCGATCGCTCGAGCGCGTCGGACGAGACGGTCATGGCGGACAACGCATCGGTCGGTCGCCCTCGAAGGCGACGCGCGGATGTCGAGGATCGAAGAGATCGCGCGCGCGCATCGTCCCGCCGCGCGCGCGGAGCACGCGGGCCATCCCGTCGCGCACCAGCTCGCCGGGCTCGACCTCGACCTCGGGCGGGCTCGGCCCGCCGAACAGCCCGTCGCCGCCCGTCGCGAGGAAGTCGGTGGTCACGACGGACAGCATGGCGTCGTCGGGGATGCGCCGCCCGTTCTCCCGCGTGAGCTCCACGCGGATCGTGTCCCCGTCGCATGTCGCGCGCGCGCGCACGCCGCTCAGCGAGAAGAAGCTCCCGTCGTGCGCGACGTTCGCCGCGATGATCGCGCGGAGCTGCGCGGCCGACAGGTGGACGATCGCAAATCGATTGTCGAACGGCATCGCCTCGTAGAGGCTGCCGTAGGTCAACGGACCCGGCGGCAGATCCGCGCGCAGGCCGCCGCCGTTCGTGAGCGCCACGTCGACGCCCTCGTGCGAGGCGCGCATCAGGTCCACGAACAGGTTGCCGAGCGCGCACTCCACGGTGCGCGAGCGCTCCACCGGATCGGCGAGGGTGACGCCGAGCTGCTCATTTCGCAGCTCCGCCGCGTTCACCACCGCGGGGGCGATCGCCGCCTCGACGGACGCGTCCGCTTCGACCGGCGCACCCTCGTACTCGCCCGGCTCGCACGTCCCGTCCTCGAAGGATCCCGACTCGCACAACGAGTGCGGGGCGAAGAGCGTGGACCCGACCACGCGCCCGTCCACGAGCGAGAGATCGACGCGACCGAACGCGACGCCATACGCGTTCGATTGGATCACCGGCGTGCCGTTCACTCGATGCGCGACCGCGTGATGCGTGTGTCCGGCGACGACCGCGTCGAGCGTACGCGGGGGCAGCGCCTCGAGGACCTGGAAGATCTCTTGTCCGGGCTGACACACCGAGAGGTCATCCGGATCGTCGAACGACTCGCAGATGCCGCCCGCGTGCGCGGCGAGGAGCACCACGTCCGCGCCGCGCTGACGGAGCGACGCGGCCTGTTCGGCGATCGCCTCGGTGAGCGGCTCGATCTCGAGATCGGCGACGTTGGAGGCAAGCGTCGTGGTCAACGTGGACTCGGTCGTGACGCCGATCACCCCGACCATCACCCCGGCCTTCGCGAAGAGCGCGCTCGGCGCGACGTGCGCCCACTCCACCGGTGCGTGCGACGTCGCGACGCGGAGGTTTGCGTTGAGGAACGGGAAGCCCGCCTCGGCGGCGCGGGCGAGGAGCGCACCGCGCGGATCGTCACCCGGCTCGCTCGCGCTCGAGCGCTCGCCGACCGGTCCATAGTCGAACTCGTGGTTGCCGATCGCGACGGCGTCGTAGCCGAGCATGCCGTACGCGGTGACGACCGGCGCGCCCTCGAGGAGGTTCGACTCGAGCGTGCCCTGGAACATGTCGCCGCCATCGAGGAGCACGACACCTGCCTGGTCGGCGTCGTCGGGCGTCGGACGCGCGCGAAGGTTGTGCAGATAGCCACCGAGGATCGGCAGCGCGCGCACGTGGCCGTGGAGGTCGCTCGTCCCGACCACGCTCAGCACCACGCGCACGGGGGCGGGGGGCGGGACCGGCTCGGGGGGAGGCGCCGTCGGACCGCCGCACCCGAGCGAAGCGAGCGCAACGAGGAGCCAAGGAGAGGTCCGTCGCATCGCCCATAACGTACCAGGACGCCGCCGGTCACGAACCGCCGCCTCGCCGGTACGTGACGGGTATCGCGCCGAAGGAGGGTGATGCATCGGGACGAGACCGGGGCGAGACCGAGACGCGCGCTCGTGCGTCCTTGCTCCTCGGGTCGCGAAGGGCTCCGGCCCCCGCTCCTTCGGACCTGCGGAGCGAGGATGGGTCGGGTACCTTCGGCCTCGCGCTGCGCCTCGACCGCTCCAGCACCAAGACGCGCGACGCTTCGTCGCTCCCATCGAACGGCAATGACCCGAAACGACGGCACGCTCATCCGCTCGATGTTGTTTCTGACCGCCGCCGCGCTCGGCGGGTGTGACACGAGCGAGCGCCCGGCTCAGGAGCTCGCGCCGCCGATCGACGATCCGGTGCGCCCGCCGGAGACATCGGCCGAGCCCGCGCCGCTCGATGCGGCGACGCGGTTGCCGGCTCGTCCGGATCTCTATCCCGAGTCGCAGGTGCGGCTCGTCCCCGACGACCCGCGCGACGCCGCGCACCTCCGCGACGTGGGCGCGTGCGAGGGGTGCCACCCCGACGTCGTCTCGGCGTGGCGCTCGAGCCCGCACGCGCGCGCGTCGTTCGACAACCCGTGGTACCGCCAGGCGGTCGACACGTTCCGCGCGGAAGCGGGCTACGAAGCGAGCCGGTTCTGCGCGGGTTGCCACGACCCGGTGCTCCTCCTCACCGGCGCGATGGAGCGCGAGATCGAGCCGTTCGATCCGAACGCCCACGCCGGAGTGACGTGCCTCGTCTGCCACGGCATCCGCGAGGCGCGGCCGGATGGATCGGGGAGCTACACGCTGCGCACCGGCCCCGTGCCGCTGCCCGATCCGGCCGACCCAGAGCAGGTCGCCGAGCACGTGCGCGCGCTGACGCCATCGCCGCTCCGCACGGTCGAGATGTGCGCGACGTGTCATCGAGGGTTCCTCGGTCCAGAAATGGGGAACCCGCATCACCTGCCGGGCGTCGACGACGTGACCGCGTACTTCCGGAGCGGCTTCGCGACGAGCACCGCGACGCGGATCGATCAGCCGGTCGAGCCCGCGAGCTGTCAGGGCTGTCACATGCCGATGGCGCCGGGCGAGCACGACTTCGCGCGCGACGACGACGGGCTCGTCCACTCCCATCGCTTCGCGGGCGCCCACACCACGATGGCCGCCGCCTCGCGCGACGACGCGCAGCTCGAAGCGGTACGCGCGCGGCTCATGGACGCGGTGCGGATCGACGTCCCGCAGATCGCGGTCGGCTCGCGCGCCCATCGACCGGCCGACGGGGCGCCGGTGCGCGGCGGACAGGACGTCGTGCTCGATGTGGTCGTGCGCAACCTCGGCACCGGCCACCGCTTCCCCGGCGGCACGCGCGACGCGCAAGACACGTGGATCGAGGTCGAGGTGCACGACGCCGACGGCGTGTCGATCGCCGAAGCGGGCACCCGCGAGGCGCGCGAGCCCGATCCGACCGCCCACCGACTGCGCGCGACGGTGGTGGACGAAGAGGGGACGCCGCAGGACCGCCACCTCGTCCAGCGCTTCCGCGCCGCCGTGTTCGATCGCACGATCGCACCGCGCGACGCGATCGTCGTGCGCTATTCGTTCCACGCTCCCGACGAGCTCGCGCTACCGCTGCGGGTCGACGCGCGGCTCGTCCATCGACGACACCCCGTCGAGCTGGCGAGAGCGGCGTGCGAGGCGTCGCGCACGGAGCGCGGTCGTCGGTTCGGACGCATGAGCCGCGCGCTCGGGCGGCGGCCGATCGATCCGTGCCTCGATCAACCGCTCACCACGCTCGCGAGCGCCCTCGTGTACGTCGGCGAGGGCTCTCCGCCGCGCGACGTGACGCTCGACCCGACGCCGCTCTGGCGACGGATGTTCGACCACGCGCTGGCGCTGAGCTCCGACGTGCAAGAGCACCTCGACGGAGCGCGTCCATCGCTCGACGACGCGTACCGGAGCGCGCCCGACGAGCGCGCGCGCGCGATGGTGATCGCGCTCCGCGCCCGCGTCGAAGGGCTCGAAGGTCGCCTCGACGCCGCGCTCGACGCGGTGGCCGACGCGGAGGCGATCCTCGGCGAGCGCGCGGCGCTCCACCGCCTGCGCGGCGACGCGTATGCGCAGGTGTGGCGTTGGGACGACGCGGCCGCCGCCTATCTACGCGCGGCGGAGGCGGCCCCGCTCGACGACTCGCGCTGGATCGACCTCGCGCGCGCGCTCGGCAGCGCGGGCCGCGACCGCGAGGCGCTCGACGCCGCCCAACGCGGGCTCGCGCGCGTCCCGCGGGACGAGTCGCTCCTTCGCAGCCAGTACCTGGCGGTCTCACACCTCTCGCTCCCCACCGAGGAGGCCGCGCACGAGGCGTACCTCGCGCATCGCTCGGTCGACGAGCTCTCCGCGCTCCGCCTGCGGTGTGGCGAGCGCTACGAGGCGTGCGCGCTCGAGAGGCTCCCGGTGCACACGCACCCGATGCGGGCAGGCTCGCCGGAGAGCGCGCCGACCGATCGCGTGAGGGAGGCCGCGACCGGACGCGACGATCCCGACCGAGCTGCGGACCTGAACCGGCGCGCACGACGGCCGTAACACCCCTCCACGTCCTCGCTCGTCTGTCTGGCGACGCACGACGACGGAGGTTCGGGACGGGCGAGCGCTGGCAGCGAGCGGGCTCATCAGGGCGGCGGGCGCGCGCCGCGTCGACCTCGGGTTGGGCGGGTGCGAGGCGCCGACCGGACGGCCTACCCGCTTACTCGAGCTCGTTCTCGCGATAGATCTCCGCTGAGCGCGTCAGCGAGTTGCTCTCGTCGCTGCCGGACGAGATCTCGAACAGCGACGTGAGGGTGTCACCGTCGAGATCACCATGTGCGCGGAACGAGTAGAGCAACTCGTTCGGTCCGTGGCCGCATCCCCCCACGCTCACGATCTCGTATTGGTAGCGAACCGGATCCGGAGGCGCGAAGCCGAGCGCTTCGAACTCGGCCGGCCACGATCGGACGCGCGGCTCGAGGCTCGGCTCCTCGCTGATCGCGCTCCCGACCACGCAGCCGGTCTGGACCTCTCCTCCGACGAACGACTCTTGCGCGTAGTACGCGGCCGCCGCGGTGTGCATCGCGCGGAGGTTGGTCTCCGCCTCGGCGATCCTCGAGCGGGCCAGGTAGTGGACGAACGCCGGGATCGCGATGGCCGCCGTCACGCCGAGGCACGGCACGGCGAGCACGCCGAGCCCGACGACCACGAGGACGAGCACGAGGACCCGATTGCTCTTCTTGCCCTTCGATTCGGGCGTCGGAGGCGCCGGCGGATTCATGCGCGAGGATTACTCCCAAGCCTGCGCCCTCGGTAGGCGACGGTCAGCCTCGACGGCGACGGCGCTGGACCACGACGGCGAACAGCGCGAGCAGCGCGACCGATCCGCCTCGCGTCCCGCCCTCGGTGCCGCCGACCGCACCGCACCGACAGTTGCCGATCGGGCCGGCCCGCCCTTCGAGCTGCCACGGATCGCAACGCGAGCGCGGACCCTCGCAGACCGCGCCGTCGCGCGGACCCCCGCCGTCGGCCGTCACGCCCCCGTCGGGCGGACCCGCGTCGGGGGGGATGCAGCCGATCAGTCCGTCGTCGACCTCGCCGTCGCAGTCGTCGTCGAGCCCGTTGCACACCTCGGGCGAGCCCGGGAGCGGGACGCACTCTCCCGGTACGCCGTCGATGCACGCGAGCGTGGTCACGCGACACGCGCCCACCCCGCAGACGAGGGGATCGAGATCGTCGACCACCCCGTCGCAGTCGTCGTCGAGGAAGTTGCAGAGCTCCGCGGCGGGTGGACGAGGCACGCAAGCTTGCGGTCGACCTCCGACGCAGTTCTCCACGCTCACCACGCACTCGCCCGCCCCGCAGGTGGTCGTGCCGAGGAGCTCGTCGGTGGCGCCGTTGCAGTCGTCGTCGAGGCCGTTGCAGACCTCCTCGCTCGGCCGCGTGTTCTGCCGACACTCCGCCTCGTCGGGGCTGATGCAGACCATCGTCCCCTGCGCGCACACGCCGAGCTCGCCGGTCATGCACGGATCGCCGCGCCCCGGACACATGATCTCGCCGCCGCGGATCTCGAAGCGCCACACGCCCGCCGTGCCGACGTTCGACGTGGTGCAGAGGTCGAGCACGCGCATGGTGAGCGAGCCCGGCAGCGCGACGTAGTCGGTGAGGTTGCCGGCGTCGAAGCCGGCCTGGGCGGGCGTGCCACCGAACCCTCCGCTACCGCCGCTCGCGTCGCCGGTGGTCCACTCGCAGCGGTTGTAGCGAAACTCGACGTCGAAGTCCCCGATCCCCGGCGGCGCCGCGGTGAGGATCATCTGGAAGTCGTTTTGCAGGTTGTCGTGGGTCGAGAAGTACCCGACGTTGTGCCACGTGACGATCATGCGGCCCGGCGTGATCGACCAATACACGCCGTTGCGGGTGGGGGTGCCGCCGCCGCGCGTGTCGACGTCGCCCCACCACGGCGCGATCATGGGCTGACTCGCGATGGGGAACGGGCTCGGCGTGAACGTGCCGAGCGAGCCGCCGAACGAGACGTTGCCGTTGTTGTTCACCCAGAGCGAGTCGTAGGTCGCGCTGAAGAAGTGGAGGCCGCTCGGGAACGCGGGGAGGATGTCGATCTCACCGGTCGAGCCGTCGTCGTTGCCGGGCAGGTTGGAGGAGCCGAAGCCCGCGGGGCCGCCGAGGCCCGTGATCAGCGGGGCGGCCATCGCCGCGCGAGGTAGGAGCGAGATGGCGAGGGCGCACGAGAGCTGCAGCAGCGATCGCTGCGCGTGGAAGAGAGATCGTGCCGTCATGTGCCGCTCCATCGTGCTGAGCGCGGCCGCGCAGGAACCGGGCCAACGCGAGGCTGAGCATAGTCAGCCCGCTGGGGTGTCCCAACCGTGACGCGGAGCCCGGTCGGGCGAGCGGACCTCGACGTGCAGCCGAGTGCACGCGGGACTGCGCGGCGCTGCACGCGCGCCCCCCCGACCGACCCCCGACGAGCGAAGGCATCGCGGGCACGGGCCTTGCGCAGGGTGCGCCCATGTCCGAACCGTCCGCGCTCTCGGTCCGCGCCGCGCTCCCGACCCAACGAAGGCGCCGCGCGTCGGAGCGTCCGATGGGCGCGCTCGACTTCTCGCTCGCGCTCGTCCCGCACGTGGTGCACCGCGAGGTCTCGGCCCGCGGAACCGTCGTGCGCGACGCGCTGCTGAGACGCGCCGCGATGGCGTACCTGCGCGCGAGCTGCGCGCTCGAGCTCCGCGTCGTGAACCCCGTCGCGCTCGCGCTCGCGGAGGGCCGAGGTCCGTTCGCGATCCCGACCGAGCTCCGGCTGGAGGCGCTGCGCCTCTACCGCGACGAGACCGACCACGCGCTCCGCAGCGCGGAGGTGCTCGCGTCGATGGGCGGCGCGCTCGACGGGGAGGCGCCCGCGTTCCTCACCCGCTTCGAGGTGCACGTCCCTCCGCAGGCGGAAGACGACCTCGCGCGATTGCAACGCTTCTTGCTCGTCTTCGTGGTCGAGACGACGAGCTCCGCCCAGCTCGCGTCGCTCGCGAAGGATCCGTTCCTCCGCCCGGACCTGCGCGAGCTCGTCGCGCATCACGCGATGGACGAGGCGCGGCACTACGCGCTGTTCACCGCGCTGTTCCGCGAGCTCGTCGCGCGGAGCACCGACGACGAGCGAATCCTCTACGAAGAGTCGATCGCCGCGCACCTCGACGACTACCTCGCGCCGGACGTCGCCGTCGCGCGCCGCGACCACTGCGCGGTGGGCATCAGCGGGCGAGACGCCGACGCGATCATCGCCGACAGCTACGGCGAGGCGATGCGCGAGCGCGCGATCCACGACGGCGGCCGCTCGACGTGGGCGGCGGTCCGTCGGGCGGGCCGCGAGCTGTCGGATCGCGAAGCGCTCGAGCGCGAGTCGCGCCCCGCGGTCCCGATCGGGCGATCCTGAGCCGCGCTCGAGGCGCTCACGGATGTCGCACGCGCGTGAGCGGCGCGAAGTCGACCGGCTCGCGGATCCAGGCTTCGGCGATGTCGGGGGCGGCCACGCAGCGGCTGCCTTCGAGCCGGAACACCTGCGTCACTCGCTCGCCGGGTACAAAGACCTCGTCGACCACGCCGCACGCGCGGGTCTCGACGCCGTAGCTCCGCCCATCCGGCGGTGGGCACGGCGCGACGTCGTCGGCACGGAGCGCAGCGGTTTGCTCGCAGCGCGGGTCGGTGAACACATTGATCCAGCCCGTGTCGGCCACCCAATCGAAGCCCGCGGACAACGACAAGCTCGGAACGCACCGCAGCACACCCGCGATCTCTCGAGGAGAGCAACGTTCATTGCGAGCCGAGTCCCAGAACACCGGGCTCGTCCGAAGCAGCTCGCCCTCGACCGTCTCGTAGGCCAGCGCACGCAGGCGACCGCTGCCGAGGCGGCGCTCGGTGAGCCGACGCTCCGACTCGAAGGGCAACGGACGCACCGACACGGGTGTCGACCCGCTCGGGACCGAGCAGCCGGCCGCCACGAGGGCACCCTCCTCGGCGGGCCCGGTGACCTCTAGGTGGGCGTCGTCGTCGCGGCAGACCGACTCGCCTCGGTCGAGCACCGGCGCGCCGGGGGAGACCGGGCAATACGGGAGGACGACATCGACCCCTTCACAGCCCGACAGGCTCGTGGCCGACGAGGCCACACACGCGGCGGTGCGGTCGTCGAGCGCGTCGATGAAACAACGTACATTGCGTCGGCGATCGACGACCTCCCCGACGGTGAGCATTCCGTCGTCGTCGGTGCGTAGCCAGCGCGCCGTGGGACCGTCGCCCGGCGTGATCGGGATCGCGGTCGCGCTCGCATACTCGCGAAGATCGGCCAGCTCGACGTCCGCCACGCGCTGATCGTCGGAGGCTCGCGTGCAGCCGCCCGCTCCGTCGCGGACGTACGTCGCCTCGACGTCGCGCACCTCACCGACGTCGTAGATCGTCGCGACTCCGTCGCAGCCCACGCTCCACGCGAGGTCGCCGCAGGGCACCGCGCCGATGAACGCGACCGGACGCGCGCACGCGTCGTCCTCATACACCACGCTCAACATGTCGCGCGGCAGACAGCGCCACGCGTCTTCCGCGGTGCGGACGAACGCGCAGTCGATGCCGAGGCGCTGATCGAAGAAGCCGTCCGGCTGGCGCTCGCCGTCCTCGGTGACCACCTCCACGACGAGGAGTCGTGTTCCCTCGACCTCCACGGGTCGCACGTGGTGCTCGTAGCAGCCCGGGACCAGGCCGACCACGAGCGTCACGCCGAGGATGGGTGGCTCGATCGCGCGCATCGAGCCGAGCCAACCCGCCCGGGCCGAGCGCATTCCCGTCGATGTCGACTCAGCGTTCCCAGCGAACGTTCTTGCGGATCACCTTCGCGGGCACGCCCGCGATCACGCAGTCGGGCTCGTCGAACGCGCGGTTCACGAACGACTTGGCGCCGACCACGCAGCCGTCGGGGATCACGCTGCCCTTGCTGATCGTCGCGTCGGCCGCGACCCACACGCGATCCCCGATGCGCACCGCGGCCGCGGGATTGATGCGGCGACCGGTCTCGCGGTCGTAGATCGGGTGGACGTCGGTGCTCCGGACCTCGATGTCGCGCGAGAACATGCAGTCCTCGCCGATCGTGACGTCGGCGCCGCGGCTCACGATGTAGACGCCGATCGCGGTCGACCGAGCGCCGATGCGGACCGTGCGTCCGTCGCCGTGCACGATGATGTAGCCGCGCCAGCGGCACCCCGCGCCGAGGATCACCCGCGAGCCCCGTCCATGGAACTTGATGCGTAGACCCTGCACGTGCGCGCCGTCGCCGACCTCCACGCGATGTCCGCCCGCGCCCGGGTCGTGCTCGATGCGATTGAGCCGGCTGAAGCGGACGCCATCGCCGACGACCACCTCGCAGCGCGGCTCGCCGCCGATCGCGACGAAGCGGTTGAGGGCGCGGACGCGGTCCCACACCGCGCGGGTCCTCGAGCCGAGGAACATCTACTCGCCTTCGGTCCGGACGCGGGCGAGACGTTCGGCGGCGGGGCGCCACCGAGGATCGATGTCGTGGGCGTGGGTCCAGGCGCGGAGCGCCGCGCGATCGTCTCCCGCCTCCTCGAACGTGTCGCCCAGCAGCACCCAGTTCGCCGGGTAGGCGGGTCGCAGCCGCACGAGACGTTGCGCGAGCCGGATCGCCAACACGGGTTGCTCGCGCGCCATCGCGATGCGACACAGCCCCACCGTCGCGCGCGCGTCCTCGCTGTCGAGCGCGAGGATCCGCCGATAGTGCGCCTCCGCCTCGTCGAGCCGATGCCGGCGCCAGAGCAGGTTCGCGCGGCGGATGAGGCTGCGGGTCAGCTGACGACGACGGCGGCGGCTCGTCTCCTCGACCGGCTCGATGCCCATCGCGGCGAGCGACAGATCCGCGTCGGTGCCCTCGAGCGGAGCCGACTCGGCGAGCGGAGCCCACGCGCCGGCCGCGGGAGCGCGCGGCGCGGGTGGCGTCGGCGTCTCTGTCTCTTCGGTCGCCTCTTCGGTCGCCTCGGTCGCCTCGGTCGCCTCGGTCTCCTCGGTCGCGGTCTCCGCGGTCGGGGGCGCGTCCGGCTGCCCGGCCGCGGCGTGCGTCGGATCGCCGTCGTCGGGCGGCGCGGTGACCTCTCGGACGGCGGTCGCCGCGATCGCGGGATCGGCAGCCGCCGCGCTGGCCACCATGCTCGGCGCCTCGCGCTTGGCGAGGCCGTCCTCCGACTCGCCCCCCGACGACGCGACGACGAGGACGGTCGCGACGAGGCCGATCACCACCACGCCCGCGACGGCGCCGCCGATGAGCAAGGGCAGGCGCGATCGCGGGAGGGTGGGCTCGTCGATCACCGGGCCGGCGAGCGGCGACGGTCCGTACGCGGCCGGCGCGTCGAACGGGTCGCCGCCGCCCGCCGCGTCCATGGGATGTGCGATCTCCACCGAGGGCTCCGCGGCCGGGCTCGCGTCGTCGAACGGCGCGAACGGCTCGGCGCCGGCGTCGCTCGCGGAGAAGTCGGTGACCGCGGTCGACTCGGCCTCGAACGACTCGCTCGCGAACGTGGCGTGGTCGTCGCCCGGGTCGCGCTCGGGCGGCGTCGACGCGAACGCGCTGGCCGACGCGGCGTCGAGCGCGAACGAGGGCAAAGGCGGAGGCGGAGGCGCGATGCGCGGCGGCTTGTCGATCCGCGTCGTGGGCGGCGGCGGAGGCGGCGCGCTCTTCGCCGCGGGCGAGACGGAGGCAGGCCGGCCGGGCGGAGGCGGAGGCGCGCTGCGCGCGGGCGGAGCGACGGAAGGCGCCTTGCTCGCAGGCGGCCGGCTCGCAGGCGGCCGGCTCGCAGGCGGCCGGCTCGGAGGAGGCCGGCTCGGGGGAGGAGGCGGCGGCGCGGAGCGGGGACCGCGCGCGAGCGTCGCGCGACCGAGCGCGGTGCGGGGCGCCGGCGGCGGCGGCGGCGGCCGAGTCGGTACGCCGCGCGAGCTGGCCCGCGCGATCATCTCGGGCGAGCCGCTCGGTCCGCGGAAGCCCCGGACGTCCTGGCGACCCGTCGACTCGCCCTTCGGCGGCGGCGGCGGCGCGGTGCGCATCGTCCCACCGGTGCGCGGCGGCGGCGGCGCGGAGCGAGACCCCGGCGGGCGACCGGTGGCGAGCGCTTGCGGCGGCGGCGGCGGCGGCGCCGAGCGCTCGCGGCGCGTCGTTTGACCGCCGCGCGAGTCGCTCGTGGCGTCCGGCACGCCGATCCCGACGAGCGTCGCGTGCGGGCGCGGTCGGCGCCGGCTCCCCGGCAGCGCGGCGGGCGGCGGGCGCTGGATCGCGGACGCCGGCACGCCGGCCATCGTACCTCCAGGAGGCAAGTGGAGTTGCCCCGTGTTCCCCGACGGTCGGTGCGACGGAACGGTCACCGCCGGATCGGTGGAGGGCGCGCTCTCGCTCACGTACGCGTAGGTGAGCGGCGCGGGCGGCCGCAGCGAGCCGGTCTGCTCGACGATCCGCGAGAGCTGGCCGATCAGCCCCTCGAGCCGCGCGACCATCGCGTTGTCGTTCGGCACGCTGATGCCCGGCGTGTGGAGCGCGGCGGGCTCCTCCGGCGGCTGGCTCGGCGGCGGGATCGACGGGGCGATCAGCGGCTTCTCGCTGGACGCGGCGGCGAGCGCGTCGTCGATCGGCGCCATCACGTCGGTGCGGCTCGGCGCGTCCTTGCGCTCGATGCGCACGCGCCCCGAGCTCAGCGCGAGCAGCGTCGCCAGCGCGGCCGGCCCGCGCGCCGCGCTCAGAGGGCCTCCCGCGCGCCGCGCCATCGCGCCGGCGATGAGGCCGTCCGCGAGATCGATCTCGACGACCGCCGACGGATGGGTCACTCGAACCTGCAAGCCGAGCTGCGTCCCGGCGAGCGCGCGGAGCAGCCGCGTCGGACCGACCGTCTCGAGCCGCACCTCGAACGACCGCTCGCGCTGTGCGCGCGTCGACAGCTCGCCGTCGCGCGCGGTGAGCGGCGCCACCGACGCGGCGAGCGCGGCGAGGTCCGGTCGATCGTCGGGCCGGCACCAGAGCTGCGCCTCGTGCGCGACCAACACCGACGCCCAGCGCAGCCGCGGATCGCGACGCAGGAACCGCAGCGCGCCGAGCGCCCAGCCCTCCTCGCCGGCTCCATCGAACAAGATGACTTGCGGATCGAGCCCCACCGCACGATCGAGCCCTACCCCCGCGCCGTCCGCCACCACGACGCGCGCGCCCACCCCGCGGAGCTCCTGCGCGAGCGCGTCCGAGCGGGCCGCGCGCTGCTCGACGAGGACGATCCGCATCCCCTTGAACACCTCGACGTCCGCGTCGTGTCCGAGCTCGCTCATCAGCGCGCCGAGGCGGTCCGCCGTCGACTCGAAGAACTCGTACCGCAGCGGCCCCTTCGCGCGGCTCACCAGCGGGCGCAGCCGATCGACGAGCTCGCTCACCACCTGCTGGACGGGCTTCTCGGCGTGCAAGACGACCTGCGCCGACACGTCGTCGGGCCCCGCCGCGACCGAGAGGATGCCGGTTCGCAGCTCCTTGGCGAACAGCTCCACGAGCTCGTCGACGCTCGCCTCGGCGAGCCCGCGGTGCACCTCTCCGCTCCGGTCCGGGACCTCGCGCACCACGTCGGCGATCCGCGTGGCCATCTCGTCGGCGCTCGCCGAGCGCGGGATCATCGCCACCACGCCGTGCTTGAACGCGTCGAGGCGATCGGAGAGCGCGCCCGGATCCTGGACGACCACGAGCACGGGGATCGACGCGGTGGCCCGCTGTTTGGCGAGCGCCCGCACGACCGCGCGCCCCATGTCCTCCGCCGCGTCGCCGATCGCCACCACCAGATCGGGCACCGAGACGTAAGCTCGCTTGGCCAGCTCGTGCACCGGCACCGCGGTGACCGCCACCCCGTGGCGGGCGAGCGACGACTCGAGGGCGGGCGCCAAGCGCTCGCCGTCGCCGACGAGGAACACCGCAGACGCGGCCGTGTCGGAGGGGGCTTCCATGCCGCGCCCACCAGGATAGAGGTTTCGCTCGCGCCTCGCTGCTTTCTGGTCGAACGCTCACCGATCGCGCGGATCTCGCCTGATCGCGCGCCTCGACCGTGGTAGAGCGCGCGCCGTGAGCCTCGTCGTGATGGAGCACGTGTCCCTCTACTTCGGGGGCAAGCGCATCGTGGACGACCTCGGGATGCGCATCGCCGAGGAGGACCGGATCGGTCTGATCGGGCCGAACGGCTCCGGCAAGACCACGCTCCTCAAGCTGCTCGCCGGCGAGCAGGCGCCCGACGGCGGGACCATCCGGACCGCGCGCGGGGTGCGCATCGGGTACCTCCCGCAGGACATCGCGGTGGCGGGCGGTCGCCCTCTCCTCGACCTCGTGATCGGCAGCGTGCCGGGACGTCAGGCGCTCGAGGGACAGCTCAAGGACGCGGAGGCGCACTACGCGCGCGCGCTCGAGGAGGGTGCCGACAACGAAGAGTCCTTGCTCGACGAGGCGGCCCAGCTCGCCGAGCTCCACGAGCGCATCGCGCACTTCGAGACGATGTTCTCGCCGCACGAGGCCAAGCGGATCCTCGCCGGCCTCGGGTTCGTCGACGCCGATCACGGCCGCGACGTCGGAGAGTTCTCTGGCGGCTGGCGCATGCGCGCGGTCCTCGCGTCGCTCCTCTTCCAGCGGCCCGACCTGTTGCTCCTCGACGAGCCGACGAACCACCTCGACATGCCGTCGGTCGCGTGGTTCAGCGGCTTCCTCAAGCAGTACGGGCGCGCGTTCCTCCTCATCAGCCACGACCGCGAGTTCCTCAACGAGCAGATCGATCGCGTGGTCAGCCTCGAGGTCGAGGGCGTGCGTCAGTTCGCCGGCGACTACGAGAAGTACGTCACGCAGCGCGCCGAGGAAGAGATCATCCTCGAGAACAAGGCGACGAACCTCGAGCGCGAGCGCGACAAGGCGATGCAGTTCATCAACCGCTTCCGCGCCAAGTCGAGCAAGGCCAAGGCGGTGCAGAGCAAGGTCAAGGCGCTCGAGCGGATGGAGTCGGTCGAGACCTACCGCAAGCGGCGCGTGATGAGCTTCGCGTTCGCGCCGACCGAGCGCGCGGGCCACGAGATCGTGCGGCTCGTCGGCGTGCAGAAGCGCTACGGCGATCGCGTCGTGCTCCCGAACGTGAACGCCACCGTGTATCGCGGCGATCGCATCGGCATCATCGGACCGAACGGCGCGGGCAAGACCACGCTGCTGAAGCTGATCGCGAGCGAGCTGACGCCCGAGGCGGGGACGATCGAGCTCGGCCACCACGTCAAGCCGGGTTACTACGCACAGCACCACACCGAGCTCCTGCACCCGAAGAACACCGTCTACGACGAGGCGGCGCAGGTGAACCGCGAGCTCGGTCAGACGCGCGTGCGCACGGTGCTCGGCTCGTTCCTGTTCAGCGGCGACGACGTGGAGAAGCCGATCGCCGTCTTGAGCGGCGGCGAGCGAGCCCGGGTGTCGCTCGCGAAGCTGCTCCTCGATCCGGGAAACCTCCTCCTCCTCGACGAGCCGACGAACCACCTCGACCTCGAGAGCTGCGAGAGCCTCATCGAGACGCTCGACACCTACGACGGCACGATGGTGTTGGTCAGCCACAACCGCTCGTTGGTCCGACGCCTCTGCACGAAGATCTGGTCGGTCGAGGAGGGGATCGTCACCGAGTACCCAGGAAACCTCGATGACTACCTCCGCCTCTGGCGCGCGCGCTACTCGGGCGACGCCGAGGAGCCAGAGAAGAAGGTCGAGGCCGACGAGCCGGCCGACGAGCCCGAGCCGGCCAAGCCCGCGGCGAGCGCAGAGCCGAAGCGCCCACCACGCGGCAACCGCGAGGACGAGAAGGCACGCAAGCGCGAGGAGGCGCGGCGGCGGCAGGAGCGGGCCAAGCGCCTCGGCAAGCTCGAGGAGAAGGTGGAGGAGCTGCTCGCGCGGATCGCGGAGCTCGAGCGCGTCCAGTCGGAGCGGAACGACAAGCTCTGCGATCCGGCGGGCTTCGCGACCGACGCGGAGCGCTTCGCCGTCCTCAGCGCGCTCCAGGTCGACGCGGAGAAGATCGAGGAGCTGACCGCGCGGTGGGAGACCACCCAAGAGGAGCTCGAGAAGGCGCAGGCCGAGCTCGACGAATAGACGCGCGCGAACGTCACCGAGCCGCTGCGCAGCCGGCCGTCGCTCTGGTAGATTCTCCGTCGTGCGCATGCCGTCCCGCCGTCTGGTCCGCCGCGCTCCCTCCCCCGTCCTCGTCGCGCTCGCGATGCTCACCCTGTCGAGCGCGCTGGGTTGCACGCCCGAGCCTGCGTCGTGGGAGATCGCGTTGGATCCCTCGATCGCGCCGAGCGACGTCATCCGGGTGAGCGCGCAGATCTTCGAAGGAGGCTGCGAGAGCCAGACGACGTTCTCGCCCGAGTTCGTGCTCACGCCGTCGATGCCCGAGCCGATGAGCACCATCGCGCTCGAGGACGGTCGGCGCTTCGGCCTCTATGCGTACGCCGTCAACGCGTCGTGCGAGATCATCGCCGAGGGCTGCATGGAGGTCACCGCGCCGATCGACAACGACCTCGTGCTGATGCTCGAGCCGATCGACGCGGTCGACATGTGCCGCGGCACCGGCGCGTGCGAGGAGGGCAGCTGCAGCGACGTGTTCTCGTGCATCGGCGCCTCGCCGGGCGAAGCGTGCGGGATCCGCCGCGAGATGATCTGCCGGCCCGACCCCGCGAGCGGCGAGCTCGAGTGCGTCCCTGGGACGTGCGGCGACGGATTCGTGAGCGGCGACGAAGAGTGCGATCCCCTCGACGACACCGCGGGGGGATGCATCGCGTGCCGCTACCAGTGCACGAGCCTCGACGACTGCGACGACGGCAACGACTGCACGGTCGGGGAGCTGTGCGACGTCAACCACCGCTGCGTCGCCCCGATGCCTCGCGACGGGATGGGCGAGACGTGCGAGATCTCCGCCTCCGAGACCGGCTACTGCCGCATGGGGATGTGCGCGTCGGTCAACTGCGGCAACGGCATCACCGAGTCCGACGAGGACTGCGACGACGGGAACACCGACTCGGGCGACGGCTGCGAGAACAATTGCACGTTCAGCTGCGAGAGCGATGGCCAGTGCGACGACGAGCTCCCGTGCAACGGCAAGGAGACGTGCGACGTGGCGATGCACCGGTGCGTGGATCCGCCGGACATCGACTGCGACGACCGCGACCCCTGCACCGCCGACGTGTGCGACGACACGGCCCCGATCGGGGAGAGCTGCCGGTCCACGCTGATGGGGGACATGGACGGCGACCAGTACTCCTCTTTGACCGGGTGCCTGAACGGCCGCGACTGCAACGACGATCAGCGGCAGACGCACCCGGGCGCGCCCGAGCAATGCGACTCGATCGACAACGACTGCGACATGATCGTCGACGAGGCGATCGTCCCGATCTCCTGCTACGCGGATCTCGACGGGGACGGCTACGGGCGAAACAGCGACGTGGCGTCGCTCTGCGACTGCTCGCTGAGCCCGGTGCACCGCGTGACGGTGGGAGGCGACTGCCAGGACGAGCCGTCGTTCAACGGCGTGCAGGTGAACCCCTCGGTCACCACGTACTCGAGCACGGCGTATTGCGTGCCGGTGGGCGGCACATGCGGGCCGGGCTGGGACTGGAACTGCGACGGCATGGACAGCCGTCGATACACCACCATCGCGGACTGCTCCTGCGACGTGTTCCGGAGCGGCTGGCAGACCGCGGTCCCCGCGTGCGGCGACATGGGCACCTGGATCACGTGCGGTCGCGGCACGGTGGTCATCCCGGTGATGCCGACCAAGGGGCTCCAGCCGGTGTGCTCCGCCGCGCCCTCGTCGCGGCGTCAAGAGTGCCGCTGAGCGCCTCGATCAGGCGAACCAGCTCACGTCGATCAGCGTCTGCGGATCGTCGAGCGCGCGTGCGCTGAGGAGGTTCACCTCCACGTCGTCGGCGCCGAAGCGCTCGAGGCTGCGCGCGATGAACCCGAGCGTCCCCACCGCGAGGGTGAGCGAGGGCTCGGCGCGCTCGAGCATCTCGAGCCGACCGTAGCCGCGACCGACCCGGCGGACCTCGACGTCGACGCCGCGGATCACGCTCTTCAGGATCGTCGGCATCTGCTCGACGATCAGCTCGGGCGGCGGCGTCGGGGGACGCAGCTCCCGCATGACGTCGAACGCACCCTCCGCGGCGGCGCGCCCCGCCTCGAGCACGAGGTGCAAGTCGTCTTCCCCGAGCCGGCGGTCCGCGTGCTCGACGAGGACGCGCACCGACGTGAGGCTCACCCAGCTGTCCTCGGCGATCCCTTGCACGAACGGCGCACGGTGCTCGGCCGGCATCGACTCGAGGAGCTCCTTGAGCGCGCGCTCGCCGAACTTGCGCGCGATGAAGCGCAGCGTCGCGAGCACGAGGCGCCCGCTGTACGAGCCGTCGAGCGGATCGACGGACGCGGGCGGCGCGCTCGCCTCGGGCGCGGGGGCCGTCGTCGCCGCCGGCCTCTCGGCGGGCGGCGAGCGGTGCTCGAGATCCGTGTCGCCGCGCGCCGGCGGCGGCGCACGATCGACGTACGTCCGATCGGCGTCGCTCTGACCGCGCTGGTGACGCAGCCCCGACGGCGTGCCCGCGCGCGTCTCCGACTCGTCGGCTCCTTCGTCGCCATCGTCGAGCTGCGCGAGCAACGCGCCCGCGCGCTCGGTGCTCATCCGCGCCGTCGCGTCCGCCTCCCGGCTCGTCGCGCCGCTCTTGCGTGGACGCGCGACGGCGGTGCCGACCGGCGCGAGCTCGGCGGGCGGCTGCGACTCACGCGCCGGGGGCCGCACCGTGTCCCCCGCCGGCGCCTTCGCCTCGCGAGGTTCCTCTCGCGGCGCCTCCGCCTTCGCCGCCGGCATCACGGGCACGCGCGCGCGCACGGGCGAGCGTGCGCGCGGAGGCAGGCGACCGGCGGGCGGCTGCGGCGCCGGCCCGCTGTGCGTCTCACGGTGACGCGTCTCGCGCGCCTTGAGCCGCATCATCTCCATGGTGAACGACTCGCTCGGCTGTTCGTCGTGGAAAGGCATCTTGACGTCGCCGAACGGGAACAGCGCCTCCGCGAACGACTCCGCGTCCTTCCACCGATCCTCGCGATCCTTGGCGAGCGCGCGCATCACCACCCGCTCGAGGGTGGCCGGGATGTCGGGCCGCACCTCGGAGAGCGGCGGCGGCGGATCGTTGCGCACCTTGCGCGCGAGCTCGCGGAAGCTCGGCGCGTCGAACGGTCGCTTGCCCGCGAGCATCTCGTAGAGCACCACGCCGACCGAGTAGACGTCGAGGCGCGGATCGCGCCGGTCGTCTCCGCGCAGCCGCTCCGGCGCCGCGTACGCGGGAGTGCCGACGAGCGTGCGCTCGGGGGTGAGCGACTTGGAGTCGGTCCGCCCCGCGCTGACGAGCGCGGCGAAGCCGAAGTCGCAGACCTTCACGAAGCTCCGGTCGCCGAAGCGCACCACCAACATGAGGTTTGCGGGCTTCAGATCGCGGTGGAGGATCCCGCGGCTATGCGCGGCGTGGAGGCCGGCGAGCGTGTGCACCGCGATCGACGTGGCGCGCTTGATCGCGAGCTGCCCGTCCATCGCGATCACGTGGCTGAGCGATCGCCCGCGCAGGTACTCCATCACCATGAACGGGCGGTTCGCCTCCTGACCGAAGTCGAGGATGTCGATGATGTTCGGGTGACCGATCGCGGCCGCCGCGCGCGCCTCGCGCTGGAAGCGCTCGACCGAGCTCGGGTTCTCCGCCACCGCGGGGTGGAGCAGCTTGATCGCGACGAAGCGCCGCAGCACCCGATCGGCGGCCTTGTAGACGGCCCCCATGCCGCCGTCGCCGAGCAGGCGAACGAGGTGGTACCGACCCTGGATGACCTTGTCGACCATCCCGGGATCGCCGGCGATCGGTCGACCGGTCGCGGTGCAGCGCACGGCCTCCTTGGGATGGCGCGCACCGCAGTGAGGGCACTTTCGTACCACCGGCCGAGAATACCAGGGCCCGGACGGAGCCGTAGCGCATACGCACGCGCGCCGAGCCGCGATAGGCGCGGGCGATCGCTTCGAGATGCGCGCGCCGAGAGGAGCGATTCGTACAATCGCCGTCTCGCCCTGCGCCCCACGCTGCGGACCGACCTTTCGGAGACGTTGGAGATCCATGGCCGGGAAGCAGCGCGGTGGGACGAGATCGAGTGGCGACGTCCGTGCAGGCTTCGCTCGGGTGGAGCTCGATCTGAGCGCGTTCGCGCCGCGCGAGCTCGGGATGTTCGGCTGGGGAGCCCCCGCACAGCGCGTCGAGGGCGTGAGCACGCCGCTCCATGCGCGCGCGATGCTCCTCGACGACGGCACGACCCGCATCGCGCTGGTGTGCCTCGAGCTCGGCCTCGTGACGTGGCCGGTCCGCATCGGCGTGCTCGCCGGCCTGGCGCGCCGCCCCCACCTCGGGCTCGGCCCGCACCATCTGATGCTCTCTGCGACGCACACGCACTGCGGCCCGGCGGGGCTCAGCCCCTATCTGCTCTTCCACACGGTGCACGGCGGCTACGTCGAGGAGCTCGTCCGGGTGGTCGTCGATCGGACGCTCGACGCGCTCGAGCGCGCCCACGCCGCGCTCGAGCCCAGCGAGCTCGCCTACGCGGAGGTGGTGATCCCGCGATCGGTCCCCATCGCGTTCAATCGCTCGCTCGCAGCGTACCGGCGCAATCCGGACGTCGCGCCCGCGGTGCGCGAAGAGGACGCGACGCGGCGACGCGCTCCCACGTTGATCGCGCGCGACGTCGAGGGCCGGATACGCGGGCTGGTGCAGTGGTTCGGCGTGCACGCGACCAGCCTCCACGCGGACCACCGCATGCTCGACGGCGACCTCAAGGGCCGCGCGTCGCGGCGACTCGAGGCCGAGCTCCCCGACTGCGTCGCGATCTTCGCTCAAGAAGCGTGCGGTGACGTGACGCCCAGCCCGCGCTGGGACGCCGAGCGCAAATGCCGCGTGGGCATGGGCGAGACGGACGAGGAGAGCGCGGAGCTCGCCGCGGGATACCACGTCGACGCCGCGCGTCGGGCGATCGACGAGGCGAGCCCCCTCGCGGACGTCTCGCTCGGCGCGCGCGTGGTGCACGTCGCCATGGATGTTGCGGCCGAAGCCCCCGCCGTCGGCCTCAGCGTGACCGCGGGCACCGACGAAGGACCGGGCCCGTTCGCGGCGCTCGCGGGCCTCTTCGCGACCTACGCGCAGGCACGCGCGTGGGGCGGAGCCGACCCGAAGCCCGGGCTCGACCTGAGAGGAGGCGCGGGCGGGAGCTTCGCCGGGTTGGTGCCGAGGGATCTCTTCCTCTCCGTGTTTCGCGGCGTGCGGGGCGTCGACTACGCGGCGCGCCTCGCCGCGGCGGGCGACCTCGACGACGTGCCGCTCGCCCCCACGGTGCTGCCGGTTCAGCGAGTGCGCATCGGTCCCGTTCAGGTGCTCGGGCTCCCGTGCGAGCCGACGACCGTCTCCGGGCAACGGCTGCGCGCGGCGCTCGGCGGCACGGTCGTCGTCGCGGGCCTCTCCAACGCGTACGGCTACTACTGCACGACGCCGGAGGAGTACGCGCACCAGGCGTACGAAGGCGCGTGCACGCTCTACGGCGCAAGGACGCTTGCGGCGTTCCGAGACGCCGCGCTCGGGGCCACCCCCGACGCGTCGGTCGGCGAAGCGGTCGGAGGACCCGAGACCCCGAGCCTGCCGATCGAGACGCTGCGACGCCAACGCATCGAGAGCGGCGACGACGGCCGCGCGGAGCTGCTGCATCCTCGAGACGAGCCGGAGGTCGCGGCGCTGGTGCGGCGCGCGCGGAAGGAGCGGCGAATCGTCCGCGTGGTCGGCAGCGCGCACTCGGAGCCAGGCGCGATCGCCGAGCCAAGCGCGATGCTGCTCTCGCTCGACCGACTCGATGGCATCCGCGTGCGCGGTCGCGTCGTCGAGGCGGGCGCGGGCGTCCGCTTCGGCGCCGACCCGCGCGATCCGCTCGGCGCCGCGCACGAGCGCGTGGGCTTGAACGCGACGCTCGCACGCCATGGCCTCGCGTTGCCGAGCCTCGGGGGCATCTCGCATCAGACGGTCGTCGGCTACCTCGCGACCGGCTCGGCCGGCGGCTCGTTCAGCCGCTCGGTCGCGTCCTGCGTGCGCGCGTTTCGTCTGATCGATGGTCGGGGTGAGCTCCGTGTCGTCGAACGCGACCAGCACCCCGATCTCTTCTCTGCGGTCGGCTGCGCGATGGGGCTCACGGGGGTGGTGACGTCCGTCGAGCTCGCGTGCATCGACGCGTTCGACGTCGCCGGCGAAGAGCGTCACCTCCCGGGTGCCGCGCTCTCGGATCCGGTGTCGCTCCTCGGAGCGCACACCTACGCGCGCGCGCTCTGGTTCCCACAGCCCGGCGTGGATCGCGTCGCGCTCTGGACCGGAGATCCGATGCCTCCGCGCGAGCCCGGAGACGGAGCGAACGAACGCGCGGCGGGGCGGTACGATCCGTTCCCGCGCGTGGCGGGCTCGCCGCTCCCTGCGCAGGTGGGGGCCGCGGTCGCGCTGCGTCTGCTCGAGCGCTGGCCGGCCGCGCACGGCGAGGCGATCAAGCGGGGCATCTACGAGGTGTTCTCCCCCCCGCTCGACACACCGGCGCGGCGCCACCGCGACGTGTGGCATCGAGCGCTGTGCATGGACGACACCGTCGACGACCGCGTGCTCCCGGTGCGCTTCCTCGAGCTCTGGGTCGGGCGCGACGACGCGGCGGAGGCGGTGCGTCGACTGCGCCGTCATGCGGAGCGCGGATGGGACGCGACCGGAACGCTCGCCTGGGAGATCTATCCCGGCCCCGAGAGCCCCTTCCTCCTCGCGCCGGGGCACGGCCGCACCTCGGTTCGGTTCAACGTGTTCCAGCGCGTCGGGAGCCGCGCGACGCCGGACGCGCTCTTCGAGCCCGTCGCACGCGCGCTCGAGGACCTCGACGCGCGCCCGCACTGGGGCAAGCACGTGCCGGCGAGCGCATCGCATCCGAACCTCGTGGCGTTCGAGGCCGTGCGCTCGGAGCTCGATCCCGAGGGCCGGTTCCTCACGTCCTACTGGCGGCGTCATCTCCACCGCGAGGTGGACGCGGTGATCGCGCCGCCGCGCCCCCGCGCGCGCCCAACGCAACTCCCCTTCCGCCTTGCACCCGCGGACGCGGAGCTCGTCCGACGCGCGCGATCGTGCATCGACCTCCGCGCGGAGATGGACGCGCCGCCCGACGTCGTCTTCGATGCGCTCGTCGGCCTCGAGCGCGCGCGGCGCTGGCTGCCGATGTTCCGGAGGGTGGCGTGGCTGAACGGCGATGGCGCGGGTCACGGCGCCGTCTTCGACGAGGTGTTCTCGTTCCTGACCCTGCGCATCCGGACGCTGGAGCACGAGCGCGGACGGCGCTGGGTGGCGACGGTCCTCGGGACGAGCCTCCCGCTCGCGAGCGAGATGGTGGAGCAGGTCGACCTCGAGCCTCTCCCGCGAGGACGTACGCGCTTCCGATGGCGGATCGCGTACACCCCGCTGGCCGCCGTCGCGCCGGCCGAGCCGCTGGTGCGGCCGCTCTTCGAGTCGTTCTTCGGCGCCGCGGTGGAAGGCCTCCGTCGGTACGTCCGAACGGAGCACGCGACCGCCGTCGCGTCGTGCCGCTGCTCACCGCAACCCCTCCGCGCTTCGGTGGGCGGCTAACGCGACGCCGCCTCCGCGAAGGCGAAGCGCGCGTCGCGCAGCTCTCTCGGCGTGTGTCCCGTGTGCTTGTGGAGCTCGCGGATCATGTGCGCCTGGTCGAAGAAGCCGAGCTCGGTGGCGATCGTCGCTCCCGTCGCGTGAGGACGCGCGCGCAGCGCGAGGAATGCCCGTCGCGCACGCTCCAGCGCGAGGAACGACTTCGGGCTCGTGCCCATCACGGCCTGGAAGCGGCGCCGGAGGTGGGCCTCGCTGACGCCGAGCTCTCGCACCAGCCCGCGTACCTGAGGGAGCGCGAGCGAACCGTGCACGACGCGGAGCGCTTGGCTCACGTGGCGGCTCTCGCGCTGCCAAGAACCGTTGCGCATGCGAGCGCGAAGGAACGCCTCGACGGCCTCGCGCCGCTCGCGGTCGGTGCTCCGCTCGCGGAGCTCGTCGCGAAGCGACCGTCGGGCCGCGTCGGGGAGCAGCGTCCACAGATCGCACGTCTGGTCGCGTAGCTCCCGAGCCACGTCGCCGAAGAGGCCGAAGAAACCAGGCTCGGTGAGCTCGACGAAGAAGGCCTCCATCCGCGCGCCCGGCGTGTGCATCACGAACGGTCGGGTCACGACGCCACCCACCATCGGCCGCTCGAGCAAGCGGCGGTGCGCCGGCATCTCGACGGTCGCGGGCACCGCGAGGTGGACGACGAGCCGGAGCTTGCTCCACGCGATCATCGGGGTGAGCTCGGCAGCACCCCCCGCGCGCGCCACGACGACGTAGCGACGCACGATGCCGGCGAGGTCGGGAGACGGCGGAAACGCGCGCGTGCGAAACGTCGTGATGACCGCATCGTACACGCGCGGCGCCGATCGGCGGACACCGAACGCGGCTCGGCCGCCCGGAGCCGTCGCGACTCGTTTCAGCGACGCGAACGGTTCCGCGTCCGGAGGAGCGCGAGCGCGACGAGCAGCGGCGCAAGCGGCCAACCGGACGAGCGGCCCGGCCGCACCGCGCACCCTCCGGTCGACACGCAACGCGGATTTCCATCTCCATCACGTTGGCACGTACGGCCCGCCGAGCAGCTGTGCTCGACGTCGCAGCTCGCGACACACCGCCCGCCCACGCACGTGCTCGCCCGACAACGATCCGTGCACGCCTCACCGGGGCCGGGATCGAGCGCGCGGCAGCGGCTCGCGCCGTCGATGGTCGCGCACTCGCCGCCCTCTGGGCAGTCGCTCGTCGTCGCGCACATGCCGGAGCAGTAGCCGTCCGACACGCAGACGAGGCCGGTCGTGCAGTCCTCCGCGCGCGAGCACGGATCGCCGAACTGACCGAGCGCTCCGCGAGCGCACACGCTCGCCGCGTAGTCGCAGCGGTACCCCTCGGGGCACGCGGTCACCCCGTCGCACGCGACGGTGCACCCGCCCTCGTGGCAGACGTGGCCGGCGATGCACTCGGCGTCGGTCTCGCATGGCTCACCGAGGCCTCGCACGCCCGACACGAGGTGCGCGTCGACGCACGCGCCGCACGTCTCGCCGAACGGCACGCAGGCGTCGCCGATCGGGCAGCTGCCGGCCCCCGGCCGACAACCGGTGAGGCAGCGCCGCGACCCGTCGCCGGGATCCTCGCACGCGCCGGACGCGCACTCCGCCGCCGTCGTGCAGGGAGCTCCGTCGTTCGACGTTCCCGCCGTCGCGGGCCGACACTCGCCGTCGCAGCCCCCGACCCGCTCGCACACGAACCCGTCGAGCGGGATCGGGCCCGTCACCGCGTCGAGGCTCGCGCAGCTGCTGACCGGACGCGCCGGATCGCAGAGGAGCGTGCACACGTCGTTGCGGCACACCACCGGTCGCTCGCTCGGGGTCAAGAAGCTCGGTCGCTGGGCGTACGCGCAGTCCGTGTCCTCGGTGCACGCCTCGCCCAACCCGGCGCAGCCCTCGTCGACGAGGTCGTCGCAGTCGTCGTCGATCCCGTCGCACACCTCGTCGCTCATCACCGGGCAGTGCCCGGCCGTGACGAGCGCGCGATCGATCACGTCGAGCTGGTGGTAGAGCGCGTTGTAGCCGTCCTGCGCGCTCGGACACGCGCCGGCCTGGCCGAACGACGCGACGCCGATCACCTGGCGGGTCGGCGTCTCCTGGATCATCGGACCGCCGGAGTCTCCCGAGCAGATCACCATCGACGTCAGCAAGATCCCTTGCGGCGTCAACGAGTCGAGCGTCCCCGAGCCCCTGTACTTGAGCCCCGCGTTCGCCCCGGGGCGCTGGCCGAAACCGATCGCGGTGAACGTCTGCCCGAGCATGTCGTCGGGTCGATCGCGGCGCACCGGGATCGGCGTGACGCCCTCGACCGGCGTGCGCGTGATGAGGACGCCGACGTCGACGCCGAAGATCGCGCCGCTGAGGCCGGTGCTGGGGCTCTGCGAGTAGACGCCCGGCGTGGTGTCGACGTAGCGGACGCGGTAGTTGCGCGTGTTGCCGAGCTGACTGCCGACCCCGATCGTGAAGACGCTCGCGGGATACGGCGCATCCGCGTCGGGCCCCTGGACGCAGTGCTTCGCGGTGAGCACGACGTCGGGCGCAATGAGCGTTCCTGTACACAGCGCGGCCGCGCCGAACACCGTGACGAGCACGACCGCGTCCTCGTTCGGCTCGAACGTCCCATCGACGATCGGATCCCGGCGGAACCCTTCGGGCGGCTCGCACGCGGCGAGCGTCAGCGCCGCGAGCAACAGAGCCGAGGCGAAGGAAGGCCGGCGCATCCGGCTCTTCCATATCACTTCTCGCCGCGCTCGACAGCGGGCGCTTGACCGAGCCGCGCCGGGCCCGGATCCTCCCGGCGATCGTGGCGCAGAAAGACCTCACCGGCCTCGGCGAGATCCAGGCGCTCCTCGGGCGCGGCTCCGAATTCGAAGGGGTGCTCGCGTTCGAAGGGCGCGTTCGGATCGACGGACGCTTCAAGGGACAGGTCCGCTCGGACGGGATCCTCGTGCTCGGGGACGGCGCCGACGTCGAGGCCGACGTGCAGATCGGGACGCTCATCGTCCGCGGCGGGACGCTCCGCGGAAACGTGACCGCGCGCCAGCTCATCGAGATCCACGCCGAGGGCTCGGTGCATGGCGACCTCACCGCGCCCCAGATCGACATCGACAAGGGCTGCGTCTTCGAGGGCAAGGTCTCGATGATCCCGGCCTCCGCCGAGCTCCCGCTGGACGACGAGGAGCTCGAGCCGGAGGAGGCGCTCGAGGGGCTCGACGCGGACGCGGAGCAGGCCGGGCGGACGTGATCGCGCGGGCGCCTTGTCGACCTCCGCGAGGGACCCTACGCCGCGGCTGAGCGACAGCCGAAACCCCCGGTCTTCTTGGGGAAAAACGGGCCGTTTCCCACCCTTGACTCCCTAGGTCGCCATGCTATTTGAGCGCCGCCCGAGGCGGCCTCAGGCCTTGAATTCTGGCCCTGTCCGACGCTTCACTCCGACGGCCGCTCACCCCGAAGGCACCGGTCACCGATGTTGCCCACGGTCTTCCTCTCCCACAGCCCGATCCTCGACGTCGACGCGACGCTGCTGATCTACGTCGGCGTCTTCTTCCTGGTCCTGATCATCCTGCGGGCGCTCGTGTTCAAGCCCGTGATGGCGCTGTTCGACGAGCGCGAGCGGGCGATCGACGGGGCGAAGCGCGACGCGCGCAAGCTCGAGAAGGACGCCGAGGGGAAGCTCCTCGCGTTCGAGGGTGAGCTCGCGAAGATGCGCAAGGAGGCCGGGCAGGAGCGCGATCGCCTCCGCGCCGACGCGGCCAAGCGCGAGCGCGCGCTCCTCGAGCGGGTGAAGTCCGAGACCGACGCGATGATCGCGGAGGCCGAGGCGAAGATGGCGACGGAGGCCAAGGCGGCCCGCGCCACGATCGCCGGCGAGACGCCGAAGCTCGCGCGCGAGATCGCGAAGAAGCTGCTCGGCCGAGAGGTAGGGGCGCCATGACGATCCGCACCGCGTGGCTCCACCGCCTCGCCCTCGCCGCGACGCTCGCGTTCGCCGCGCCCGCGTTCGCGCAGGACGACGAAGCGACCGGCGACGACACCGGCGAGGACCCGGGCCAGCCGCGCCTTCAGCTGCGCGAGCCGCTCGGCATCCAGCCGCGCGGCGGCGACCCGTCGCTCCGGCTGCGTCCGCCGACCGAGACCGCGCCCGAGGAGGCGCTCGACGAGGCGCTCGACGACGTGCTCGACGAGCCGTGGCCCGAAGACGACACCGACGGCGACTTCGGTCAGCCGCTCGAGGGCGAGGACGACTACGCCGAGGACGAGGCGTACGAAGACGAGATCGGCGAGCCGATCCCGCTCGACGAGGACACGGCGGAGCTGCTCGACGACGAGTTCGGCGAGCCCGGCATGGCGGCGGGCGGCGAGGAGCACGAGGCGCACGGGCCGGGCTCGGATCACGAGGAAGGCGAAGAGCACGAGGAGCATGAGGGCGCGCCCGAGGTCATCCACATCGTCGCCGCCTTCTTCAACTTCTTCGTCTGGCTCGCGATCGTGGTGTGGCTCGGGCGTAAGCCGATCAGCGAGTACCTGAAGAACCGTCGCCTCGCCGTCGAGGAAGGCCTCGAGGAGGCGCGCCGGCTCTCCGAGGAGGCGCGCGCCAAGCACGCCGAGTACTCGGAGAAGCTCGACCGGCTCGACGAGGAGCTCGAGAAGCTCCGCGGCGAGATGATCCAGGCGGGCGAGGCGGAGAGCGACCGCATCATCATGGAGGCCGAGCAACGCGCGGCCCGGATGCGCAAGGACGCGACCTTCATGATCGAGCAGCAGCTCAAGCAGCTCCGCTCCGATCTGCGACGCGAGGCGATCGAGGCGGCGGTCGAGGCGGCCGAAGCGGTGCTCACCAAGGAGGTGAGCGCGGCGGATCAGCAGCGGCTGGCCGACGGGTACCTCGACGAGCTCGCGCGCTCCGCGAAGGACGATTCGCCCAGGGACGATTCGGAGGTGCGCGCGTGATCGGCAGCACGGTCGCCAAGCGGTACGCCAGGGCGCTCTACGACCTCGCGGTCGAGAAGAGCACGGCCGCCGAGAGCCCGGTGGAGTCGGTGCAAAAGAGCCTGCGGGCCCTCGCGGACGCGTGGACCACGAGCGCCGACCTCCGGAACGTGTTCGAGAACCCGCGCTTCGGCCTCGAGCAGAAGCGCGCGGTGATGAAGACGCTCACCGAGCGCGTCGCCGCGCACGTGATGGTGAAGAACGTCGCGCAGATGCTCACCGACCGTCGGCGCCTCCGCTACCTCCCGGAGATCGCGGACGCGTTCGAGCTGCTCGCCGAGCAGCGCTCCGGCCGCATCCGCGCCGAGATCGTGTCGGCGCAGAAGCTCCCCGAGGCCTACTACCAGCGCCTCACCCAGACGCTCAAAGAGGCGACCGGCAAAGACGTGGTGCTGGTGCGCCGCGAGGACCCGTCGCTGATCGGCGGCGTCGTCACCACCGTCGGCGGCCGCGTCTACGACGGCAGCCTGAAGAACCGGCTCCGCGGGCTCGAGAGCGAGCTCCTGTCCGCCAGCGCGCCCACGTCGCGCGACTGATCCCTCTGCTCCTCACGATCCCGAACGTTCACCCGACGGCCTCGGCCGTCGCCTCAGCGAGACGAAGAAGCCATGCAGCTCCGCGCCGAAGAGATCAGCGAGATCATCAAGAAGCAGATCGACAGCTACGACAAGTCCGTCGACGTCATGGAGACGGGCTCGGTCCTCACCGTCGGTGACGGCATCGCGCGCATCTACGGGCTCAGCTCGGCGATGGCGGGTGAGCTCGTCGAGTTCACGGGCGGGCTGATGGGCATGGTGCTCAACCTCGAAGAGGACAACGTCGGTGTCGCCGTCCTCGGCTCGGACCGCACGATCCGCGAGGGCGACACGGTCAAGCGCACCGGGCGCATCTTCGACGTCCCGGTCGGCGAGGCGCTGATCGGCCGCGTGGTGAACGCGCTCGGCGAGCCGGTCGACGGCAAGGGCCCGATCGAGGCGCAGGAGCGCCGCCGCGTCGAGCTCAAGGCGCCCGGCATCATCCTCCGCCAGCCGGTCAAGGAGCCGCTCCAGACCGGCATCAAGGCGATCGACTCGATGATCCCGATCGGCCGCGGTCAGCGCGAGCTGATCATCGGCGACCGCCAGACCGGCAAGACGGCGGTCGCGGTCGACACGATCATCAATCAGAAGGGCAAGGGCGTTTACTGCTTCTACGTCGCGGTCGGCCAGAAGCAGTCCACCGTCGCCCAGGTGGTGAGCAAGCTCGAAGAGCACGGCGCGATGGAGTACACGACCGTCGTCGTGGCCGGCGCGTCGGAGTCGGCGCCGCTCCAGTTCATCTCGCCCTACTCGGGCTGCACGATGGGCGAGTACTTCCGCGACAGCGGCCGCCACGCCCTTTGCATCTACGACGACCTCAGCAAGCAGGCGACCGCGTACCGCCAGCTCTCGCTGCTCCTTCGCCGCCCGCCGGGTCGCGAGGCATATCCCGGCGACGTCTTCTACCTCCACAGCCGCCTGCTCGAGCGCGCCGCGAAGATGGCCGAGGAGTGGGTGGTCGTGAAGGGCGACGACGCTCCGACCCGCAAGGGCGCCGAGAAGATCTGGGCGGGCGA
This sequence comes from Sandaracinaceae bacterium, assembly GCA_050186575.1. Lineage (GTDB taxonomy): Bacteria > Myxococcota_A > Polyangia > Polyangiales > Sandaracinaceae > JAUHXR01. The sequence goes on from JBFWYI010000002.1 coordinate 276,398, forward strand.
GCACGCGCAGAAGGAGTCGAAGGAAGCGGCCAAGGAGAAGGGCGAGGGCTACAGCGCGAAGAAGCTCCCCGACTCGGGCGGCTCGCTCACCGCGCTCCCCGTCATCGAGACCCAGGCCGGCGACGTCTCGGCGTACATCCCGACGAACGTCATCTCGATCACCGACGGTCAGATCTTCCTCGAGGCGGACCTCTTCTACTCGGGCGTCCGCCCCGCCATCAACGTCGGCATCAGCGTGTCGCGCGTCGGCGGCAACGCGCAGATCAAGGCGATGAAGAAGGTGTCCGGCACGCTCCGCCTCGACCTCGCGCAGTACCGCGAGATGGCGGCGTTCGCGCAGTTCGCGTCCGACCTCGACAAGGCGACGCAGCAGCAGCTGTCGCGCGGTCAGCGGCTCGTCGAGATCCTCAAGCAGGGTCAGTACGTGCCGATGCAGGTCGAAAACCAGGTTGCGGTCATCTACGCGGCGACCAAGGGCTGGGTCGACGACATCCCGGTCGACAAGGTCCGCCAGTACGAGGAGGAGCTGCATCAGCACCTCGAGGCGAACGCGCGCGACGTGCTCGACCTGATCCGCGACAAGAAGGAGCTGAGCGACGAGGTGGTCAAGCGCCTCGACGAGGAGCTCAAGGACTTCTCGAAGATCTTCGGCACCGGCAAGGCCGGCCAGAAGGCGACGAAGAAGTCGGCCAAGTCGGCGCTCGCCGCGGAAGCGGTGAAGCCGGCCAAGAAGAAGAAGAAGAAGGTCAAGCGCGCCTCGGACGAAGACAGCGCAGACTGAGCCTCCGGCTCCTCCTCGAACCCCTCTCTAGGAACGGCCGATGGCGAACCTCAAAGCGATCCGCAAGCGCATCGTCAGCGTGAAGAACACGCAGAAGATCACGCGCGCGATGAAGATGGTGGCGGCCGCGCGGCTCGCCAAGGCGCAGATCGCGATCACCGAGCTGCGCCCCTACGCGCTCAAGACGCTGGAGATCCTCTCGTCGGTCGCGACCCGCGCGGGCGAGGAGGACGTGCATCCGCTGCTCGCGCGTCGCGAGCAGAAGCGCGTGATGCTCATCGTGCTCACGAGCGACCGCGGCCTCGCCGGCGCGTTCAACGCGAACGTGTGCAAGATGGCGTTCGCGCGGTGGAAGGAGCTCGAGGCGGAGGGCGCCGAGGTCTGCTTCAGCGTGATCGGGCGCAAGGGCCGCGACTTCCTCCGGCGCCGCGGGGCGGACATCCGCCGCGACTTCACGGGCGTGTTCGAGAACCTCAGCGTCGAGCGCGCGGGCGAGATCGGCCGCTTCATCGTCGGCGAATACACGGCGGGCGGACTGCGCCGGATCCAGGCGGAGGAGCGCGAGCGCCTGGGCCTTCCGCCCGAGCTCGCCGAGGACATCGAGGAGGGCGGCGACGCGGAGAACGAGCCGACCGCCATCGACACGATGGAGCCGAACCTCGACGCGGCGTACCTCATCTATGCCGAGTTCAAGAGCGCGATGACGCAGCAGGTCGTGGTCGAGCCGCTCCTCCCCATCACGCCGATGGAGGCCGACGAGGACGCCAACGCGGTCGACTTCATCTACGAGCCGAGCAAGCGCGCGCTCCTCGATCGATTGCTCCCGATGTACGTCGAGGTCGAGGTCTTCCGCGCGCTCCTCGAGTCGGTCGCGTCGGAGCACGGCGCGCGGATGACCGCGATGGACGCCGCGACGAGCAACGCGAGCGACATGATCGATCGCCTCACCCTCGACTACAACCGAGCCCGCCAGGCCGCGATCACCAAGGAGCTCATGGAGATCATCGGCGGCGCCGAGGCCCTCAAGGGCTGAGCGCGCTCTTCGGACGTCGACCGCGGTAGCGATCCGTCGATCCGACCCCGTCGATCCGACCCGTCGATCCGACCCCGTCGCGCTCAGCCGCCGTCGACGCTCGCGTCCGATGCGCCGGCGTCGGACGCGCCCGCATCCGCGCTACCCGCGTCGCTGGTGCCGGCGTCGATCCCCCCCGCGTCGCCGCCCCCACCTGCGTCGCTCGCTCCTCCATCCGCGATCCCCGAGCCGCACGTGACGCTCACCATCTCGCGGCGGTGCTCGCGGTCGGTCGGCTCGCGCGAGCCGAACGTCACGTCGACGTAGATCTCGGCGACGCCGGATCGAGCGCACGCGTAGTGGTACGTGATGCTCACGTCGTGCTCGCCCGGCGCGATCGTGCCCTCGCTGAACTCGAGCAGCGTCTCGGGCTGCCCGACGTCGCGCTCGGCCCCGAGGATCGTCGTGTACTCGACGAGGCCGGTGGCCGGATCGACGGTCGGACCGCTGACCACGTCGCCCACCGTCGGGCCCTCCGGGACGTACACCGCGAGGCGCGACATCGCGGCGCGCTCCGTCGAGTCCGCGTGGACGAGGTGCATCGACGCGCCGACCGTGATCTCGCTCCCGACGGGGGCGCTCCCGCCGCCCGTCACCTCGAGGGAGAGCGTCCGCATCACGTCTCCGTCGCAGCCGCTCAGCGCGGCGAGCACGAGGACCGGGATCGCGAGCCTCGCAGATCGAGCGAGCGCAGATCGAGCGAGCGCAGATCGAGCGAGCGCGGATCGAGCGGGAGCGGACCACGCAAGAGACGTTCCGCGGTCCGACGCACGAAGGGGGATGGCCATGCCGACAGGATATCCGACCTCTCGGGCTCTCGCGCTCGACCCGCGTCCCCGCCGATCGCGAGCTCATCGGCGCGGGGTCGGACCGCGCGGCGTGGCCACGCGCGGATCGTCGGGCCACGCGTGGCGCGGGTAGCGACGCTTGAGCTCCTTCTTGATCCCCTCGTAGTGGCGATCCCAGAAGCCCGCGAGGTCGGTGGTGATCTGCACGGCGCGCCGGTTCGGCGCCAAGAGGTGCAAGAGCAGCGGCTCGCGCCCCTCGGCGATGCGCGGGCCCTCCGCGGCGCCGAAGAAGTCTTGCAACCTCGACTCGATCCACGGCGGTCGGTCGTGCTCGTAGCGCACCTCGACCCGCGCGCGGCCGGGGATCGACACGTGGGTCGGCGCGATGCGATCGAGCCGGGCCAGCGCGCTCCCGCCGAGATCCGCGCGCAGCGCGTCGTAGAGGCTGGCGTCGCGCAGCTCGGCGAACGACGCGCGGCCGGCCGACAGCAGGAGGAGCACGCGATCGATGCGCGCCTCGTCGAGCGACGGAAGGTCGGGTGCGAAGCGCTGCGCGAACCTCAGCCGACGCTCGAGCGCATCGAGCGCGTCCGGCGGATCGACGAAGCGATGCGCGCCCACCTGCTTGGCCGCCGCCGCGAGCACCGCGGCCGCCCGCTCGGGATCCGGCGCGCGCGGCGTGCGCTCGAGCAGCACGCCGTCGTAGCGGAGCTCGGCGTCCGCCACCACGCGCTCGCGCTCGGCGTCGAAGCGCTCCACCACGCGATCCTCGATCCGCTCGAGGTCGACGCGCATCAACGTGTCGATGTCGATCGCGCTCGCGCGATGCACGTACGGCGTCCCGCGCGCCTCGACGACGTCGACGAGCACCATGAGGTCGGACTCCTTGACCGCGCTCGTCTCGGCCAACGTCGCGCGCGTTCCGCCCGCGACGATGAGCTCGCTCGAGCGCGGCGCCTTGCGTCGCGCCACCCGATCCGGAAACCCAGCGAACGTCGCCTGGAGCAACGCCGCTTCCTCGTCGTACATCGGCTCGACGTCGAGCGAGACCCCGCGGAGCGCGCGCGCGAGCTGCTGCTTCGCGCGGAGCACCTGTCGCGTCGCGATCGGATCGAGCTCCTCGGCGGCGAGCGCGGAGCGGTTCGGCGGATCGCCCACGCGCTCGAGCGCGTCGAGCCTCACGAGGAGATCGCTCGACGCGACCTCGTCGCTGGCCGCGGCCGAACCGCCGAACCGCGTCCGCGACGCGCGGCGGACGTCGCGCTCCGCGATCAGCGCGGCCAGCGCGGCGCCGGTGTCCGAGTGGCCGAGCCGGTGCGCCTCGAGCGCGACGCGGGCGACGCGCGGATGCGCCGGCAACGCCATCATCGCGCGGCCGAGCTCGCTGAGACCTCCGCCTTCGATCGCGCCGAGCCGCGCGAGCAGACCCTCCGCGTGCTCGAGGGACGCGCGGGGCGGCGCCTCGAAGTACGGGAACGCGAACGGATCGTGACCCGCGGCGCGGAGCGCGAGGACCGCCTGGCTCAGATCGCCGCGCGCGATCTCCGGCGCGTCGCGCTCCGGACGCGCGTCGTGATCGGCGCGGGTGTAGAGGCGGACCGCGACGCCCGGTCTCGTGCGGCCGGCGCGCCCGCTCCTCTGCGTGGCCGACGCGCGGCTGATGCTCTGGACGACGAGGCTCGCGATGCCCGACCACGGATCGTGCTTGGCCACCCGCGCGAGGCCGGAGTCGATCACCGCAGTGACGCCGTCGATGGTGAGCGACGTCTCCGCCACGTTGGTGCTGAGGATCACCTTGCGCCGGTCGTTCGGTCGGATCGCGCGCGCCTGCTCGTCCTTCGGCAGATCACCGTGGAGCGGGAGGAGCAACGCGCCTTTCGCGGCGACCGGTCCCGCGCACTCCGAAAGCGCGCGTCGGATCTCCGCCGCGCCGGGGAGGAACACCAGCACGTCGCCCTCGAGCCCGCCCTCGAACAGCCGCACCAGCGCCGCGCGGACCCGGCGCTCGAGCGGGCGATCGTCGGGCTTGTCGTCGTAGCGCACCTCGACGTCGAACGCGCGGCCCGGCACGTCGAACGTGGGCGCGTCGAGGAAGCGCGCGAGCGGCTCGCTCTCGAGCGTGGCGCTCATCGCGACCAGCGCGATCTCGCGCGCTCGTTCGCGGAGGAGCCGCACCCGCGCGAGCCCGAGATCCATCTCGAGGCTGCGCTCGTGGATCTCGTCGAAGATCACTGCCGCCACTCCGTCGAGGCCCGGGTCCTCCGCGAGGCGCCGCGCGAGGATGCCTTCGGTCACGAAGAGGACGCGCGTGTCGCGGCTCACCGCGCTCTCGAACCGCACGCGATAGCCGATGCGCCCGCCGAGCGGCTCGCCGAGCTCCTCCGCGACGCGCGCCGCCGCCATCGACGCGGCGAGCCGGCGCGGCTCGACGACGAGGATCACCCCCGCGTCGGCGAGCCCCGCGTCGAGCAACGCGCGCGGCACCCGCGTGGTCTTGCCGGCGCCCGGCTCCGCGACGATCACCGCGCCGCGGCGCTCGCGGATCGCGCGCACGATCGCGGAGAGATGGTCGTCGATCGGCAGCGGGCGCATCGGCGTCCGTGATCTACTCGAGGCTCCGTCGCTTCGAAACCGGGATGCGCCGGATCGGGGCGCGCGGTCGCCTCGGCCTCCGCGCCGGCCGTGTCGCGTGAGGGTCGGGGAAGATCGCGAGCCGCACCGTCGCGGCGCTGGCTCGTCGTCACCGCGCATCGAGGCGCGCGGCTCGCGCGCTACTCGAGCGCGCTGAGCACCGCGACGCCGAGCGAGGCGTTCGATCCGGCGTGGAGCATCGCGCGGAGGCGTCCGTCGCCGTCGAGGACCGGCGAGCCGCTGTTGCCCGGATACGACGGGCACTCCATCAACCAGCCGACCTCGGACGCCGCGGGACCGAAGAGGAGCTCGGCGCTCGGGGTCGACGCGACGCGACAGAGGCGCGCCTCGAGCTCGGACTGGCTCCGGTAGATCGGGTGCGGGCGCACCGACACCACGGTGACGATGCTCCCCTCGCGCGGCGCGCTCCCGTCGATCGGGACGGGCGTCCGTGCGAGCGCGTGGTGGAGGCGCAGCACCGCGACGTCGCGTCGCATCACCTCGCGGTCGTCCACCGCGTCGGCGCGCTCGACGGTGCGGCACTCCACCCACTCGGCCGGCGTGTCGGCGGGGGCCTCGTTCGGCACGAACCCGATCCAGGCGCCGCGACAGCTCGCGCCTGCGCGGCGCGCGGCGATCGGCAGGCAGTGGCTCGCGGTGAGCACGGTGTCGTGCCCGATGAGCGCGGCGGTGCACCGCTCGAGGTCGTCGCCATCGCGCCGCACGAAGAGGCCGACCGAGCTCGGGCACGGTCCGAAGCGATCGCGACACTGGACGTGGAGCTCCGACATCGCGGGGTCGAGGACGCTCGGGACGTCCGGCGCGCTCACGGTGCGCGACGCCGGTCGCGGCGGAGGCGGGGTCGTCGTCGCGCAGCCGAGGAGGCCCGCCACGCTCAGGGCCGCCATGAGCAGCATCGATCGCGCGAGCATCGTCCGGGCGGGCATCGTCCCGGCGAGCATCGTCCCGGCGAGCATCGTCCCGGCGAGCATCGTCGGCTGGTCGACCGCGCACGAGAGACGAGGACGCGTACGTGCACGTGCACGAGGACGAGGACGTGCACGAGGGACGTGCCTTCGGCCCGTCCTCCGCGCCATACCGGCGAGCGCGAGCTTCATCCCGGCGAGCATCGTCCGCGCGAGCATCGTCCGCGCGAGCATCGTCCGCGCGAGCATCGTCGGCTGGTCGACCGCGCACGAGAGACGAGGACGGGTACGTGCACGTGGACGAGGACGTGCACGTGGACGTGCACGAGGGACGTGCCTTCGGCCCGTCCTCCGCGCCATCCCGGCGAGCATCGTTCGCAGGAGGATCGTGGCTGCGGCGACGGGGCTCACGGTGCTCGCTCGGCCGGCATGCAGCGGGGCTCCGCCGATCGCGAGGCTCGTCGCGATCGTGCTCCCGGCGCGGGCGTCCGGCGCGTCAGGCACGCGCGTCGGACCCGGGGGCGGCGCGGAGGTTCCCGCGTTCTTTCGGCGAGCGCTCAAGGCGCGCCGCGCGCGAGCAACGCGGCGATGTCTCGGCGGAGCGACGCCGCGTCGATCGACGCGCCCTGGAGCGCGCGATGCACCCGGCCCTCGCGGTCGACCAGCACGAGCGTGGGGAGCGCGTCCGCGCCGTACGCCAGCGCGGTGCGCGGCGTGCACTGGAGCGTCGGGTACGCGCGCGGCGTGGCGCTCACGTGCGCTCGCAACCGCTCGCGCGCCTCGTGCGAGAGCGCCACCACGCTCAGCTCGTCGTCGGCGTGCTCGCGCGCGATCGCATCGAGCGTCGGCGCGAAACGACGGCACGAGCCGCACCACGTGGCGACGAACGCGAGCAGCACGACGCGCCCGCGATAGCGCGAGAGATCGATCTCGTCGTCCGCGTCGAGCGCGCGCGCCCGCAGCGCCGGCGCGGGGCGACCCACCAGCTCGAACGCATCGCCGCGCGCACCCTCGGGGACGAGGACCGCCGTCGCGAGGAGAACCATCACGAGCGCGATCATCACGCGGGCCCGCGTCATCGCGACCGGCGCCGCACGAGGAGCGCGAGCCCGACGAGCATCACCAACCCGCCCGGCGTCGTCTGCGGCGGAGCGCCGACCCGACACCCGCACCCTTCGACCGCGCCGCGCGCCCCGCCGTCGCGATAGCCGCGCGCCGCGTCCTCGGACACGCCGGCGTCGGTCCCCGGCGGGAGGCTCCCGCCGTCGCGCCGCACGCCCGCGTCGACGCCGACGCACCCGAGGTCTTCGCCGTCGCAGTCCTGATCGACGCCGTCGCCGCAGATCTCTTCGGCGCCCGGGTAGCGCGTGGCGTCCATGTCGTCGCAGTCGATGTCGGCCGAGCGGCCGTCGCCGTCCGCGTCGGGCGCCGGCGTGCACGTCGCGTCGCCTCCGCCTCCGTCGGCGCACCCGAACGGGCACGGCTCCATCTGATCGGCGCCGTCCATGCAACGTGCGCGGCCCATCCGGTCGGCGGTGCACGTCCACGCGGCGCCGAGCCCGGGCGTGCAGCTCGACGTCACCTCGCACATGTCGCTCGGCATCGATCGGTGCGCGCCCTGCGAGACCCAGAGCGACGGAGACGTCGGCGAGCACGCGCCCTGGAACGGATCGAACGCGCTCGACGACGAGGCGCCGAGCGGTCGGGTCTCGAAGTGCACGTGCGCGCCGGTCGTGCAGCCGCTCGAGCCGATCTGACCGATCACGTCGCCGCAGTGGACGGTCTGGTCGGGCGCGACCCGCACGCTTCCTTGACGCATGTGTCCGTAGATCACGCGGTAGGCGCCGTGGTTGATCACGACGTGGTTCCCGTAGCCCGAGCCGAACCCCGAGCCGCAGCGCGAGTCGACCGACGCGTCGCACGTGGTGCAGTGGTCGTAGAAGCCGTCCGCGGTGCTCACCACCGTCCCGTCCGCCGCCGCGACGATGTCGTACCCGGTCGCGATCGCGCCGTTGCCGCCCGCCAGGCTGAAGTCGGAGCCGCGATGGCCGTCGTAGGTGCTCGACGCGCAGCTCCAGTCGGACTGGCCCGCGCCCGGCGTCTCGTCGAAGTAGTACCAGTTCGCGATGCAGCCCGAGCATGCGACGGGCCGACGCATCGTCTGGGCGCGCGCGACGCTCGCGCTCGCGATCGACATCGAGATCGAGATCGAGATCGCGGTCTGGATCGCGACGACCGACGCGGTCCTCATCGGAGGCTCCCGCGCACGATCGCGCCGTCGCTCGCCGTCCACTCGAGCGCGTCCCCCGTGCGCACGATCGACGACGCGTCGAGCGGCAGCGGCACGAGCCCGTCGAGGGGCGCGCCCGTGCGGAGCGCGCAGTTCGAGACGCAACGCGGCGTGCTCCCCGCGATCACGTGCCAGATCCCCGCCACGCCGCCCGGTCGCGCGCCGACGAACGCGAGCTCGCCGGGGCCGAGGAACCGGAGCGCGCCGATCGACGCGAAGCCCTCCGCGATCGCGTCGTCGCGATCCGCCTCCGTGACGTGGAGCGCCGCGAAGCCGCCGCGCTCGACGACGTACGCGAGCTCGGCGTCGTCCACCGCGAGCGCGCCGGTCGCGTCGCGCGCGATCATCCGACGCGCGCCGTCGGGCCGCACCTCGTAGAGGCGGCGCTCCGGGTCGACGAGCGCGGCGCCCGCGCCCCATCGGGGGACGAACGCGATCGCCTCGCGATCGAGCGGCGCGCCGTCGCCCCACGCGACGCGAACCCGCGGCATCCCGTCCGAGCCCGGCGGGCCCTCGGCGGCGGGACCCATCGCGCGCAGCGCCGGCGCGGGCTCGCTCGGCGCGGACTCGCTCAGCGCGGACTCGCTCAGCGCGGACTCGCTCGGTGTGGGCTCGCTCGCGCAACCGGCCAACATGGTCGCGAGCGCCCAGGCGGAGATGGCTCGGAGGGGCCGCACGATGGGAGGGTAGCCCAAGCGCGCCCATGACGGAGCCGCGGCGTCTTGGCCTCCCGCGGTGGGTGGGTTATCCCTGCGCTCACTCATGCCGCCCTCGCCCACCCATCCGTCCGTCCCGCCGCGGGCCACGCGCGAGCGCACGGCGTGGATCATCCCGCTCGTCGCCGGCGCGCTCGCGCTCGCCGCCGCGCTCCCCGCCACGTCGGCGCGCGCCGACAACCGGCCCACCATCGCGAGCGACGGCCTCTTCATCGGCATGCGCCTCGAGCCCGGCGTCGCGCTGCTGTTCGCGTACGACCTCGACATCTACCTCACCGGCGATCGCCTGATCAGCCTCGGTCCCGCAGCGAGCTTTGCGATCCTCGACGAGGACGGCGTCGAGCTCGGCCGCCGACAGGACTGGCTGCTCACGATCGACTTCCTCCGGCTGAAGGTCGCGCTCATCGAGGGGGACAGCGAGATCCGCCCCTACCTCTTCGTCGGCGGCGGGATGACCTACGCGTCGCTCCCTCAGCAGGAGACCGAGCCGCGCGACGTCCTCGTCCTCCCCGACCTCACGCCGGCGAGCGCGATCGTGCGCTACCCGGCGATCGAGGACTTCGGCGCGCAGATCTCGTTCGGCGCCGGGTTCGACTGGTACCTCGTCGACAACTTCGCGCTCGCCGTCGGGCTCGCCGCGCACCTCCGGCTCACCGACGAGGAGCGGCTCCCGTTGCTCTGGGGCGAGCTCACGGCGGGCATCCGATTCGGGCTGTGACGGGCGTGCGGATCATCGCCGTGCGCGCGTTCGGCTGTGCGATCGCGGCCGCGCTCCTCGCGGGCTGCTCGCCGCTGATCGGGCTCGTCGTCCGCGCGACGCAGAGCACCGGCGGCGACATCCGCGTGGGCGATACGCGTCGCGGCAACACGACCGGCGGCTCGGACTCGCATACCCCCGCGTGCGGAGCCGCGGGCGCGCCGGATCACGCGTACACGTTCGTCCCCGAGCGCGGCGGCACCTACCGCATCGCGGTCGACGCCGGCTACGACTGCATGCTCGCGGTCGTCGACGACGCCGGTCAGTCGGTCGCGTGCAACGACGACGCCGGGAGCACGAGCCACTCCGAGGTCGAGCCGCGGCTCGAGGCGGGCCGGCGCTACACGATCGTCGTCGATGGATACTCGGGCGGCGCGGGCTCCTACACGCTCTCGCTCAGCGCGATGAGCCTCGACCCGCTCCTCGTCGTCGGCGACGGCCACGCGCTCGTCGTCGGCCAGGAGCACACGGGCGACACCACCGCAGGAGCCGACACGCGCACGCCGCCTTGCGGGTCGAGCCCGGGCAGCCCGGACGAGGTGTGGAGCTTCGATCCGCCCGCCACCGGACGCTACCGCATCGACGTCGCCTCCGACTTCGACGGCACCCTCGCGGTGTACCCGCCCGGCGCGAGCGAGCCGATCGCGTGCAACGACGACGAGGGGACCACCCGCGCGTCGCGCGTCGAGGTCGATCTGAGCGCGGGCACCCGCTACGCGGTCGTCGTCGATGGCTACCAGGGCGCGAGCGGGCACTATCGCATCCGCGTGAGCTCGCTCGGCGGCGGGGTCGTCGGCGGGAACGCGCTCACCCTCGGCGGCTCGGTGCGCGGCGACACGACGACCGGACAGGACCGCCGCACGCCCGACTGCGGCTCCACGCCGGGCAGCCCCGAGCAGACCTACACGCTCACCGTCCCGCGGAGCGGCCCGGTGCAGCTCCACGTCGACGCCGAGTTCGACTCGGTGCTCGCGATCTACGAGCAAGGATCGATGACGCCCCTCGCGTGCAACGACGACTTCGAGGGCACGCGCCAGTCGCGCCTCGTGGCGCCGCTCGTCGCCGGGCAGACCTACGAGGTCGTCGTCGACGGTTACAGCGGCTCGAGCGGGCCGTTCATGCTCAGCGCGACGGAGCTCACCTCGACGGGCGGCGGACCGATCACGCTCGGCCAGACGGTCAACGGCAACACCGCCGCGCGCGCCAACACGCGCGACCCGGGGTGCGGGAGCGGCCAGGGCACCGCCGACGAGATGTGGGTGTTCACCGCGCCGAGCGACGGGATGTACCGCTTCCACGTCGACGCCGAGTACGACTCGGTGCTCGCGCTCTACACGAGCAACAACCCCGCCGCGCCGTTCGCCTGCAACGACGACTTCGGCAGCACGCGCGCCTCGCGGATCGAGACGAGCCTCTCGGCCGGGCAGCGCGTCGAGGTGTTGGTCGACGGGTTCGGATCGGGGAGCGGGACGTACCGCCTGCAGGTCACGCCGATGGGTCCCCCCGTGCCGACCTACCCGCCGGCGCCGGCGAGCATCGAGAACATCAACGCGATGGAGACGCGGTGCGCGGCGGCCGGACCGGCGGTGACCGGTTCGATGGCCCTCGTGATCCCCGCCGGCACCTCGGACGCGAGGACGACCTGCGGCGGCGGCGGCGGCGGGCGCGAGGAGCTCTACACCATCCAGGTCCAGCAGCCGACGACGATCACGGTGACCGCCCAGTCCCCCGTCGGCCCCGTCCTCGAGCTCCGCTCCGGCTGCTCGCGCGGCCACACCGTGGTGGCGTGCGACGGGTCGGTTCCCAACGCCTCGCTGACCGCGCGCCTCCAGCCGAACACCCGCTACACGCTGGTCGTGGACACTCGCGCGGCGGCCGACGCCGAGGTCCAGCTCGACGTCCAGATGGTCCCCTGAGCCGCCACCGTCCGAGCCGCCGCCGCCGAAATCGACGCCGGAAACACTAGCGGTAGTGTTTTTTCGTCGATTTCGACGCCGAAAGTCTGTCCGTAGACTTTTTCCGTCGATTTCGACGCTCGAAGGTCCACCGGCGGACTGTTTCCGTCGATTTCGACGCCCTGAGCTCC